>URGV01000029.1 GCA_900547455.1 uncultured Oscillospiraceae bacterium | reverse complement strand
AGGACATTCCCACTTTGCAGGAATATATCGGCTACTGCCTGATCCCCAGCAACAAGGGACAGCGCATGATGGTCATTAAGGGCAATGGCGGCGAGGGTAAGAGCCAGATCGGCGCGGTGCTGTCCGCCCTGTTCGGCAGCAACATGAAGGACGGCAGCATCGGCAAAATTTCCGAGAATCGTTTTGCCCGCGCTGACCTGGAACACATTCTGCTGTGTGTGGACGATGATATGCGGATGGAGGCACTGCGGCAGACCAACTATGTCAAATCCATCGTCACCGCACAGGGTAAAATGGATTTGGAGCGTAAAGGCAAGCAGAGCTATCAGGGATGGATGTGCGCCCGGCTGCTGGCATTCAGCAATGGCGACTTGCAGGCTCTCTTTGACCGCAGTGATGGCTTTTATCGGCGGCAGTTGGTGCTGACCACCAAAGAGAAACCTGTCGACCGTGTGGATGATCCCGACCTGGCAGAGAAGATGAAGGCCGAGGTGGAGGGCATTCTGCTGTGGGTTTTTGCGGGATTGCAGCGGTTGGTAGCGAACAACTTCAAGTTCACCGAGAGCCAGCGCACCAAGGCCAACCGGGAGGCCGTCAAGCGGGACAACAACAATGTGTTCGACTTTCTGGAATCCGAGGGCTATATCCGGCTGAAGGCGGATGCCTCCATCAGCTCCAAGGAGCTGTATGAGGTGTATCAGGTTTATTGCGCGGAAAACGGTCTGACCTCTATGAAGCCCCGAAGCTTCAGCGACGCTGTGATTGCCAGCCAGGAAAGGTACCATCTCGAATACTGCAACAACGTGACCAATGCCGCCGGCCGCCGGGTGCGAGGATTTTGGGGGATCGAGGCGCTGGTCCATCCCAATATATCGGTGTTTTCTGGTGATTCGCTGCGTACGTACGTACCGAGGGATACGCCGGAGGGCTGACGGGGCCGGTGCGCTGTACGTACGTACGCAGCGTTTGACCCCAATACCTCAAATATAAAAATGCTTATAAGAAAGGAAGGATCTTTGTGACCGATGCAGAGAAGAAGCTACTGCAGGCGAAGCACCGGCTGGAGGAAGCCCAGGCGCGGGACCGGGTGAAGGAGCGCAAGGCCCGGACGCGGCGGCTGATCCAGGAAGGTGCGATTTTGGAAAAAGCGATGCCAGAGGTGCGGGCGATGGAGTTGTCCGACCTCGAAAGCTATCTCTTGCAGAAGCGGTAACGATTTTATTTTTACGCTGGAGGGCCTCCGGGAAACCGGGGGCTTTCCTTTTTTGTACCCGAAGGGCGCACTTACTCACCACCTGCTAAAGCAGGCGGTGGTAGCCCTCCCGTTGGTCGGGCACGTGCGCTCTCCGAGGGGGATTGCGGCTCCTGCGGGAGCCGCTGGACGATGCCACAGCCCGGCCGGCGCTGCTGTCATCGTCCATGCAGCCGGCCCTGTGATGGGGTGGCAAGATGCCATCTCACACAGCCGCCGTCTGCCTGCGCAAACCTGCCACCGGCCGCTTTGCCGCAGGGATGGGCGCGTCCCTGGGCTGGGGCGCGCCCATTTTCTTTTTGTAAAAAGAAACAAAAACAAGCCTGTGCGCAGGCGGAAAGGAGAACGAATGGCGATCTATCATCTGGAGGCGAAGATGGTCAGCCGGGGCGCGGGGCGCTCCGCTGTGGCCGCTTCCGCCTACCTGAGCTGTTCCCGGATGCTCAACGAGTATGATGGGGTGCAGCACGACTACACACGAAAGCAGGGGCTTGTCTGGCAGGCGGTGTTTCTGCCGGACATGGCCCCGGTGGAATGGCAGGACCGGGAGAAGCTCTGGAACGCCGTGGAGGAGACAGAGAAAACGAAGGGCAGCCGCCTGGCGCGGGAGTTCGTCGCCGCGCTGCCCATCGAGCTGTCACGCCAGCAGCAGATTGCACTCCTGCAAAAGTTTGTCCGGGAGCAGTTCGTGGCGGAGGGGATGTGCGCTGACGTTGCCGTCCACGACACCGACGGCCACAATCCCCATGCCCACATCCTGCTGACGGTACGCCCGTTGACGGAGACGGGCGCGTGGCAGTACAAGACAGAGAAAGAGTATCTCTGTGTGAAGGGCGGCGAGGAACGGGGCTTCACCGCCGCTGAGTTTAAGTCGGCGCAGGCCGAGGGCTGGGAGAAGCAGTACCAGTATAAGGTGGACAAAAAGAAAGTCTACATGGCCCCGTCCCAGGCCGAGAAGTGCGGATACGAACGGGTCAGCAAGTATCCGAAAAGTACAAAGTATGGGAGGCAGAATCCCATCTCTGCGCGATGGAACAGCGAGGAACATCTACTTGTTTGGCGGGAGGCGTGGGCCACAGCGGCGAACCGCTGCCTGGAGCTGGCCGGTCATGCGGAGCGCATCGACCACCGCAGCCATGCGGCGCGGGGGCTGGAGGAACGGCCCACCGTCCACGAGGGCGTGGCGGCTCAGGCGCTGGAGCGGCGCGGCATCCTCTCCGACCGCTGCGAGCTGAACCGGCAAATCAAGGCGGACAACGCCCTGCTGCGGGAGCTGAAAGCGGAGCTTAAAAAGCTGTCCGATTTGGTTGTCCACACCGTGTCCGCCGTGGCGGAGCGGCTGGAGAAGCTGCGCGGCAGGGTGTTGATTTTCTGCTATCAGCTCTCCCACATCCGTGCGGGTCGGGAGCGGTATCAGGATGCCCTCCATGTGTATCGCCCACAGATGGCGCGGTACAACGGGCTGGTGCGGCAGATCAAGGACAAGAGCAGAGAGCGCAAAGCCCTGCTGGCTGAGAAGAAGGCCCTGCCTGCCCGGAAGATTTTCAAGCATAAGGAGCTGGCGGCCAGGATTGCGGAGCTGACCGAGGATTTGGAGGAACTGCGCTCCGAGAAGGCGCTGCTGTTGCAGCAGTTTGAGTACGCCGAGGACGCCGGGGCTGAAACCTTCCGCAAAGACATCGCCGCACTGGAATCCAACCTGGAAAAATTGGACGAGCAGGAGCAGAAATATTCCGCCGCACTGGATGCCGCACTGCATGAATACGCCGAGGTAAAATCGCAGGCCGCTGGCCTCGACCCGGTGGAATTGTACGAAGCCCGGCAGGCCATCAGGCTCGGACAGGAAGCGGCCGCCAATGAAAAGCTGGAGCAGGTGTTTGGCAGTAAATATTCGTTGCTGCGGTGGATGGACGCCAAACAGGCGCAGATACGGCTGACCAATGATTCCTTGGAGGAATATGCCGCACGCCAGCAGGCAAAGCAGAAGTATAAATCTATCTCACAGCCTGTCCGCAAACGGAATCACGAACAGGAGCGGTAACGCGAAAGGCGACAAGACAACTATGCCCCCGGTGCAGTCACCGGTCACATGGAAAAGTTATGTATAGGGCAAGTTGTTAAGAATAAACCGACCGGCGGGCGACGCTCATGGTTGGGAGCCGCCTGTCAGTCGTTCTGCTTTATTCCTTACCCGACAGCCGCCACCGGGCGCTCTCGCTCTGGAGCTCCACCATGCGGCGGTAGAGGCCGCCCTGCTCCATCAGCTCCGCCGGGGTGCCCTGCTGGGCCACATGGCCGTCCTCCAGCACCACGATGTGGTCGGCCCCCGCCACGGTGCGCATCCGGTGGGCGATGACCAGCACCGTCTTGCCCTGGAGCAGGCGGGAGAGAGCGGTCTGGACGGCGCTTTCGTTCTCCACATCCAGGCTGGCAGTGGCCTCGTCCAGCAACACCACCGGCGCGTCCTTTAGAAGCGCCCGGGCGATGGAGATCCGCTGCCGTTCGCCCCCGGAGAGGGTGGAGCCGTTCTCTCCGATCACCGTCTGATAGCCCTGAGGCAGCTTGCGGATGAACTCGTCGCATTGGGCGGCTTTGGCGGCTTCCAGCACCTCCTCGTCGGTGGCGCCCCGGCGGCCCAGGCGGATGTTCTCCATCACCGTATCCCGGAACAGCACCACGTCCTGGAACACCATGGAGTAGGAGCGCAAAAGGGTCTCCGGGTCCACCGTGGACACATCCGTCCCACCTAAAAGTACCTTCCCGGCGGTGACGTCCCAGAACCGGGCGGCCAGCTTGCAGGCAGTGGACTTCCCGCCGCCGGAGGGACCGATGAGAGCGGTCACTTCTCCCTGCTTGGCCGTGAAGCTCACATCCTCCAGTACCCCGGCGCCCTCCCGGTAGGCAAAGGAGACATGGTCAAAGGTGATGTCGTAGCGGTCGGGGTGGAAGTCCTCTGTTCCCGTCTGTACCGGCTGCTCCAGGATGGAGCGCATCCGTTCAATTTGCAGCTTGGTATTGAAGGTGGCGGCGATGTTCTGGAGCACCACCCCCAGAGGATCGTACAGCCGGGCGGCGGCGAACAGAAATCCCAGAAAATAGAGGAAGGACAGCTCCCCAGCCAGCAGCAGCGACCCACCGGTGAGCACCGTAGTGGCAAGCCCCAGACGCAGGAATGCCTGAGCGGAGCACACGAACACGCCGGTGGCCAGCTCGGACCGGATGGAACTGCCCTCCATAGCGGCCAGCTTTGCCTCCAGATCGCTCAAGTAGCGCTCCTGCCGGTGGCAGGCCTTGATGTCCCGGATGGTCTCCAGCCCCTCCTGGATGCAGTCGGCCACCGCCCGCTTATTCAGGATGTTTTTCGTTCCGAAGGCGTCCTGGATCTTCTTACTTCCCGCCGTCAGCGCCACCGCCACGGGCACCACCCACAGCACCGCTAGGGCCATGCGCCAGTCGCAGAGGAACATACACACTCCGATTATCAGCGTGGAGCCGATGGAGGCGAACAACTGGGGGACATAGTGGGAGAACATCTGGTCCAGGCTGGAGCAGTCGGCGATCATGGTGGAGGTCAGGTCGCTGAGATCACGGTTCCCGAAAAAGGACAGGGGAAGCCTGCGCAGCGTCTCTGCCAAGCTCACCCGGCGGTTAGCACTCTCCCGGTAGGTGGCGATATAGAGGGAGGCGTACTGAAACCAGTGAAGGACGAACAGCAGGAGGAGCACCGCCAAGGCGAAGCCCACATAGATCCAGAACCCGTCCATGGGGTTGCTGCCGTCCTCCAGACAGCTCAGAAGATGCTGGACCGTGAACAGGACCGCCCCCACGGGGAACATGAGGGCCAGATTGCACACAAAGCACCAAATCACGGCCTTCACCAGATCCTTGGCCCCCTTCTCACTGAGGGCGAAGACGTGTTGTAATTTCTTTATCATACTGCTGCCTCCTTTCCGACCTTCCATTGGGCGCTGCGCTGATAGTCCGCCCACATGGCGGCGTAGACGCCGCTTTTCTTAAGCAATGCGCTGTGGCTGCCCTGCTCCGCAATCTTTCCCTCGTTTAAGACGATGATGCTATCCGCGTTCTGCACCGTGGACAGCCGGTGGGCGATCATCAGCACCGTTTTGTTCCGGGTCAGCGTCTCAAAGGCCTTTTGGATCTGATGCTCGTTCTCCGGGTCAGCGAAGGCGGTGGCCTCGTCCAGCACCACGATAGGGGCGTCCTTCAAAATGGCCCGGGCCAGGGCGATACGCTGCTGTTCCCCGCCGGAGAGGTAGACACCCCTGGCACCCACCACCGTGTCCAGCCCCTGGGGCAGCTTTTCCAGGATGTCATCGCACTGGGCGGCATGGGCGGCGGCAAGCACCTCCTCCCGGGAGGCATCCGGCCGGGCAGCCCGGATATTTTCCAGCAAGCTCTCCTTGAACAGCCGGGTATCCTGGAACACAAAGGCCACCTGCCCCATGAGGGCAGCGCTGTCCAGCTTCCGCACGTCCGCGCCGCCCACGGTGACGCTGCCGCTGTCCACATCCCAGAACCGGGGGATCAGGCTGGCGGCGGTGGTTTTGCCCCCGCCGGAGGGTCCCACCAGAGCCACCACTTCACCGGGCTGGACCGAAAAGCTCACATCCTCCAGCGCGGGTTGGCTGGCGCTGGGGTAGGTGAAGGTCACGTGTGCAAAGGCCACGGCGTCATCTGCCGGCCGCTTTTGCGTTTCCGGCTCCGGCATGGGCTGTTGGCTCAGGATCTCATCCAGCCGGCCAATGGCCTCGTCGGCTTCCATCACCGCCTCGCTCATATACATTATGCGGTTGATCATCTGGCCGCAGGCGGGGGCGAACAGGGCGTAGAAAATCAGGTTCACCAGCGCGGTTCGCACATCCCCACCGGAGGCGATGAGCAGCGCCGCCGGGATCAGTAGGGCAAAGGCTCCGTTGATGAAGGTGAGAAAACAGGTCTGACCCGTCCGGCAGCTCATGGCGTACTGGCTGGCCAGATTGCTGTAATCCTGGATGGCGGCGTAGAAGGCCTTGAAGGAGTAGACCGTCTGCTGGAACATCTTCACCACCGGGATGCCCCGGACATACTCTACCGCCTCGCCGCTCATGCGCTCAATCTCCTTTTGATAGCGGTGGAAGAAGCCGGCGTTCTTGCCACCCATCATCAGGCACATGGATAGCAGTGCCAGCACCATGGTGAGCAGGCACAGCAGGCCCATCCGCCAGTCAAAGAGGAACAGCACCACGATGGCGGCGATGGGCGTCACCGCCGTGGCGGCCAGGTCGGGGAGTTTGTGGGCCAGCAGGTCCTCGGTGAGCCCGGCGTTGTCGTCGATGAGTTTGCGCAGCCGCCCCGACTGGTTCCCGGTAAAAAAGCCCAGGGGGAGTTTCAGCACATGGGTCATGGCGGCGCGCCGGATGTTCCGGGCGGTGCGGAAGGCCGCGATATGGGTGGACATGAGGGCGGCAAAGTACAGCAGGATACTGCCAACGGCAGTCCACACCGCCATCCAGCCCCAGAGGCTCAGGTTCCCGGCCCCGTCCAGGCTGGGCCAAGCGGCCAGTATGCTCCTGGCTACCAGCCAGACGCACAGGTAGGGCGCCAGCCCTAGTACCGCCGACAGGGCGGACAGGACACAGCCAAGGATCGTCAGGTTCTTGTGCCCGCCCGCATAGCTCAGGATGCGGGTAAGGCTGCTTTGTTTCTTTTGCTTCAAAGAGATCCCTCCTTATTCAGTCAAAATAGTTAGCTTTAGCTAACCTTTATCCAAAAAAGACAGGGGTCAAGCCCCCATCAATTTCAGCCATCCGGCGGTGTAGAAGTCCCGCAACTGATCCACATCCCGCAGCGCCTGCTCCCGGGGCATATCATGGACCACGATCTCGAAGATGCCACCCATCATCCCGCTGGCAATGATGTGGCACAGGGATTTGTCCAGCGTGGGAATGTCCTTCCCTAGGTGGCGGAGCACCTCCATGTACTGGAGGGTGTACTCCACCTCCACCTCCACCATGTTGTGGACGAAGTGCTCGTAGCTGGTACCCTCTGCGCGGGTGAGGAGCAGCTTTACCGGCTCCCGGTGCTGGCAGATATAGTCCACCATCCAGTGAACGCAGTGGGAGGACTCCACCCCCATGTGGTCCGGCTGCTGCTCCTCGGGCAGTTCGGCAAAGGAGGTCTGGGCCTCCATGAACTTGCCCATCAAAGCCTTGGCGTGGGGCTCAACGATGGAGGCGAACAACGCCTCTTTGCTGGAGAAATAGCCGTAGAAGGCCCCGGTGGTCACCCCGGCGCTCTTCACGATCTGCCGCAGGGAGGCCCCCAGAAAACCCTTGTCCAGAAATTCGGCCATGGCCGCCTCTTGGATTTTTTTCAGCGTGAGGTTAGACTTTTCTTCCATAGGACCTCTCCTTATAACAGCGTCATATAACACTGTTATAATACAACTGGAGCGGCAGTTTGTCAAGTGGAACACGAAAAAAGCCCGGCGCATATGCGCCGGACTCTGTTAGAAAACTTTATTTTGCTTTTTCTGGGGCAGGGCGCTCATGCTGTGGAGGCTCACCCCAAGAGTGGACAGGTTGTGGAGCATAGCGGAAGTGGCAGGGGGGAGGATACCTGCCACACCCAGGCCGATGAGCGCCCCGTTAAAGCCGATAACAAAGCGGTAGTTGTTCTGGATGCGGTGCATCAGGGCCATGGCCAGCTGCCGCAGCCGCACCAGCTCCCACAGGCTGTCGGCAGCAATGGTGATGTCGGCGATCTCCCGGGCGATGGCCGCCCCGTCACTGATGGCGATGCCGGCGTCCGCCTCAGAGAGGGCCGGAGAGTCGTTGATGCCATCCCCCACCATCAGTACGGTGTGCCCCTCCCGCCGCATGGCAGCTACATACTCTGCCTTATCCGCCGGGAGAACTCCGGCCCGGAAGTCATCTACCCCCAATTCCTTGGCAATGGCAGCGGCGGTGCGGGGGCTGTCCCCGGTGAGCATAACAGCGTTTTTCACTCCAAAGTCCCGCAGAGTGGAGAGCACATCCTTCGCCTCCTTCCGCAGGGGATCGGAGATGCAGATTACAGCGGAGAGCACCCCATCGATGGCAAGATAGAGCTGGGAATACTCCGGGGGCAGTGCATCGAACTTGGCCTGTTCGCCCTCCGGGATGATCACCTTTTCATCCTCAAAGATGAAGTGGGCGCTGCCGATGCGCACCTGCTCCCCATCCACCGAGCTGACGATGCCGTGGGCCACCAGGTATTCCACCTTGGCGTGGCGCTCCTCGTGGTTTAGCCCCCGGCGGCGGGCTTCCTCCACCACGGCGTTGGCCATAGAGTGGGGGAAGTGCTCCTCCAGGCAGGCGGCAAGGCGCAGCATCTCCGTCTCATCCTTGCCGTGGAAGGGGATGACCTTGGCCACCCGGGGGCAGGCGTGAGTGAGGGTGCCGGTCTTGTCAAAGACGATGGTGTCCGCTTTGGCCACGGCTTCCAGGAACTTGCCGCCTTTGACGGTGATATGCTCCCGTCCCGCCTCCCGCATGGCGGAGAGCACAGCCAGGGGCATGGCCAGCTTCAGGGCGCAGGAGAAGTCCACCATCAGCACCGACAGGGCCCGGGTCACGTTTCGGGTGAGGGCCAGACTCAGCAGGCTCCCGGCGAAGGTGTAGGGAACCAGCTTATCCGCCAGACTGGACGCCTTCGCCTCGGCGGCGGACTTCATCTGCTCTGACCGCTGGATCATCTCCACGATCTGGTCGTAGCGGCCCTGGCCGGAGGCCTGTTTCACCTCCAGGACGCACTCGCCCTCCTCCACCACGGTGCCGGCGTAGACTGCGCCGCCGGGCCGCTTGGCCACGGGGACGGATTCGCCGGTGAGGGATGCCTGGTTGACAGTGACCTCACCTTCCGCTACCACGCTGTCCAGGGGGATGACGCCCCCCGCCCGGACCACCACCCGGTCGCCGGGCTGAACCTGGCCGATGGGGGTGAGTACTTCGCCGGCCTCAGTTTTCAGCCACACCCGGTCCACATGGAGGGAGAGACTTTCCGCCAGGTCGGCCACAGACTTCTTCCGCGTCCAGTCCTCCAACAGCTCGCCAATCTCCAGCAGGAACATCACCATGCCGGCGGTGCCGAAGTCCCGGCGGCCCACGGAGATGCCGATGGACAGGGCATCCAGCAGTTCCACCTTGATTTTCCGCCGCCCCAAGCATCGGAGCCCTTTGTGGAGGAAGGGGACCATGTGCCAGACTACCCGGGCGATCCGCAGCGGGGCGGGCAGGAACAAGGCGGCGGCCCCCTTCATCAGCACCTTGCCCACCAGCTTCTCCTGAAATTCCCGGTTCAGCTCCCGGGTGCTGTGACCGGGCAGGGTGACGGACGATTCCGCACCGGCCCAAGTGAAACCGCCGAGGGCGGCCAGTACCGTCTCCCGCCCCCCTGTGTAGGTCACAATAATGCAGCCGGTGCGCTCATGAACCACAGCTTCTTTCGTCCAAGGCTGGGTCTTCAGCCAGGTCTCCAGCAGGTCAGCCTGCCGGAGGGTCATAGTTTTCTGCCGCAGCCGCAGGCGCATCCGGCCCCGGCTCTCATGTACGATTGTCGCTCGCATCAAAAATCTCTCCTTATGGAAAAAGGGAGCCGATTCCCGGCTCCCTTCCGCAATTTTTTAAGCCTCCTGGCCTTCTACCTGAGCCTCGGCTTCTTTAGCGGCCCGGGCCTCGTTGATGTCCTTGGCGGCGGCCAGAATGTCGGCGACGTTCTCCTGAACGGATGTAACGGTCTCCATTACGCTGTCCTTCATCCGCAGGCCAGCGGCAGTGATGTGGGTATAGGCCTTCTTGGCGTCCTTGCTGGTGAGCAGCTTCACGCCGACGGAGCCAAACAGGGTGCCGCCCACGAAGCAGGCCAGTCTGACATAGTGTTTCATCATGGAGGTTTCTTCCTTTCTGCGATATACTTATTTGCGTTTGTAGCCGGTGATCATCACCATGACCATGCAGATCACGGCACCCCAGGCCCAGAAGCGATGTTGTTTCATTCCAATTTCCTCCTGTCCGGAAACAAACTCGTTCCTTCGCATATTAAGATATTATAGCAGAGGAAGAACTCCTTGTATCACCAAATCGGACAAGGTTATGCCGGTCCGGACATTTTTCGATACTTGGCCGGTGTCATACCGTACTGCCGGTGAAAGGCGGCGGAGAACTGGCTGGCGCTGCCATATCCTACCGATTGGGCTACCCCCAGCACGCTGAGGGAGGAGTCCCGCAGCAGCTCCGCCGCCCGTTCCATCCGCCGCTGGCGCAGCCAAGTGTGAACAGGGAGACCGTACAGGCGGCGGAAGCCCTCCTTGAATGTGGTGGTGGAGAGACAGGCCCGGCGGCTCAGGAACGGAATGGTCAGGGGCTCGTCCAAGTGCTCCTCCATATACCGGCGGATCTCAGCCAACCTCCGCGCCGTCTCACGTTCCAACGCCAGAGTTGCGTCCTCCTGTTCTTTCGGATTGCAGAGCAGATAGAGCAGCTCCACCGATTTCCACACGCACCAGCGCGCACGCTCACTCTGGGGGAGACAGCCCAGGTTGGCAAAGGCCGCCCGGCTCCAGTCGGTTGGCCCCTCCACGGCACAGCCGCCCCGGCTGGCCATCCAGTGCCGCACCCGCCCTGTGTCCAAGGTCAGGCCGCCCAGCAGATCGCAGATGGTTTGCAGGCTCTCCCGGGCGCCCCGGGCATCCACCGCCACCAGAATGCCCGCCAGAGGGGCGTCCACGCTGGCTCCAGACAAATCGGAGAGGTCAGTGAGGAGGAGTACCTGCCGAACGGATGCCGTCAGTATTGTGTTGTCCCTCCGAGTCAGGGTAATTGACCCGGCCAGGCAGAACAGGGCCTCGAAGTGGAGGGGCTCCAACCGGAGGGGCAAGGAAACCGGCTCATCGTGCAGGGAGAACAAACAGGCCCGAGCGCCGGGCATCACCTGTGCCCAGTCCCCCCGGCCCTCCAGAAATTCCGCCAGCATTCGTCCGCCTCCTCTCCATGCCTCGCCGCTTACCGGCCGAACAGCCCCTTCTTTTCCCAAGGCTCCTTCCGGATCTCCCCTACCTCATAGCCGGTGGCGGAAATGGCCGCCCGCAGGGCATCCTCGTCCAGTTCCGTCTCCGCGATCACCGTGGTCTCCTTTTTGCTCCGGGATGAGCTGACCTTCTTCACCGGAAACGCCTTCCGCACCGCGTCGTTCACATGACTTTCACACATGCCGCACATCATTCCGTTGACCTGAACTGTGTATTTCCACATTGTATGTCCCTCCTGTCTGTCTAAAAAAGTTAGAGAAAGCTAACTCACGAATATAAAAAAGCGCAACTATTCTGGCTGTCCTGCTCAACCCAGTGCCACGTCCAATGCCATCATCAAAGTGAAGCCCAGGGCGAAGGCCAGCGTCCCCACATTGGAGTGCTCCCCCTGGGACATCTCCGGGATCAGCTCCTCCACCACTACATAGAGCATAGCGCCGGCGGCAAAGCTCAGCAGATAGGGCAGGGCCGGGACCACCAGCCCAGCGGCCAGGATGGTCAGCAGCGCCCCCACCGGCTCCACCACACCGGAGAGCACGCCTCCGGCAAAAGCTTTGGCCTTGCCCATCCCCTCCGAGCGCAGGGGCATGGAGATGATGGCTCCCTCGGGGAAGTTCTGGATGGCGATGCCCAAGGATAAGGCCAGGGCGGCCATCATGGTGATCTGTCCCTCCCCGGACAGAAGGCCCGCATAGACCACTCCCACCGCCATTCCCTCGGGGATGTTGTGGAGGGTGACCGCCAGCACCATCATGGTGGAGCGTTGCAGTTGGGTGCGGGGGCCCTCCGCCTGCTGGCTTCGCTGGTGGAGGTGGGGGATCAGATGATCCAGTCCCAAAAGAAATAGGATACCAGCCCAAAAGCCGGTGACCGCCGGCAGGAATGCCCATCCTCCCACCCCGGCGGACTGCTCCATGGCGGGGATCAGCAGGCTCCAGATGGACGCAGCAACCATAACGCCGGAGGCAAAACCGGTCAGTCCGCGCTGCACCCGATCCCCCAGACCCTTTTTCAAGAAGAATACACAGGCAGCGCCCAGGGCGGTACCGAAAAATGGGGTGAGTAGGCTCCAAAATATCATTGCCCCATTCTTGTATCCCTCCTGTCCTTCGTCCGCCGGAGCAATTTTAATTCCCACTAATACAGGTAAATTATCTATCCGATAGTTAGTATATACTAACTACGATGTTTTGTCAAGAATTGTTCGGTATGCACTTACTGTCTACCGTCTGAACATATAGAGAGCGGATAGTTCACACACTCAAAAAAGATATAATTGGGGTAATCTCCCCTTGACAAACCGCTTTCCATTTTAACGTTCCTTGCGGAAAGAAGAAGCGTTCTGGAACTGGGAAATCGATGAAAATTATCGAAAAAAGGTGGAACAGAGCTTCGAGCAAAGCGTGTTCGCCAATTCCATCTCGCTGCTCGCCTATGACGGAGGCCGGGTTGTGGGAAGAATTGATTCCAGCCTGATTGCGAGCCATTTCGACGGCTCCGTCAAGGCGTATCTCGATTGGATCTGCGTCATCAAAAGCTGCCGCCACCGCGGTGTGGCGCAGCAGCTGATGCAGAGCCTGCGTGCAGAACTGAAGAAGGAGGGCGTCGATACCCTGGTTGGACTGATTGCCGCCAACGAAGAGGCCCAGCGGTTTTACCACGCCCTGCCAAGGGCGCAGGTGAGGGACGAGGGAATTTGGATCGATATCGGTTAAGGCAGCCTGGAATAAACGGGGAGGGCAACAAAGATGAACACGCCGACAATTGAAACCGAAAGGCTGATTCTGAGAAAATTTACCCTGGATGATCTGGAGGCGATCTATCAGATTTACAGCGACGAGGAGGTGAACCGCTTCCTGCCGTGGTTCCCGCTGAGAAACAGGGAGCAGGCAAGGCGGCTGTTTGAGGAAAAATATGCGGCCCTGTATGCCATGCCGTGGGCCTGTGCCTATGCGATCTGCCTGAAACAGGACAACCTCCCGATCGGCTACATCCAGGTTGGAATGGAGGAGCCCCACGACCTGGGCTACGGCCTGCGCAGGGAGTTCTGGCATCGGGGCATTGTGACCGAAGCCGCAAAAGCGGTGGTGGCAAAGCTGAAACAGGACGGCCTGCCCTACCTCACGGCGACGCACGACCAAAACAATCCTCGCAGCGGCGGTGTGATGAAAAATATCGGCATGCGGTACTGCTACTCCTATCAGGAGCAGTGGCAGCCAAAGGACATCCTGGTCACCTTCCGGCTGTACCAGCTGAATCTGGACGGCAGGGAGGAGCGGGTTTATCGAAAATATTGGGATAATTCCGCGGTGCACTTTGTGGAAAAGCTCTGACCGGTGCAGAGCAAAAAAGGGCGGCGGCACATCGTGCCGCCGCCCTTTATCTGTATCGGATTAGAGGTTATTCAGCGTGTCGATATATTTCTGCTTTGGCTGTACGCCGATCAGGCGTTCCTTCTCCACACCGTCCACAAAGAAGATGACGGTCGGGATGCTCATGACGCGGAACTGCGAGGCGATGGCTTTGTTGTCATCGACGTTGACCTTGGCGACGGTCGCCTTGCCGGCAAGCTCCTCGCCCAGCTCGTCGATGACCGGGAGCAGCGACTGGCACGGCATGCACCATGGCGCCCAAAAATCGACCATCACTTTGCCGCTGGAAACGGTCTGGTTAAAGTTGTCTGTATTCAAATGTAATACTGCCATAAAATGTTCCTCCTTCATCGGATCAGAAGAATCTTCTTCTGTATTAATCATACACCTTTTTGGTATTATTGCAAGGGGGTGCAGCAATATCTTTACAATTTTTTCATGAAATATTCCCCGCAGGCCGGATGAAAAAAGAGAAGAAAAGAGCGGAAGGAAGATTTTTGAAAAAAGAAGAAAAAACCTATTGACATTTCCAAAAAAACGAGTATAATAATATACGTTGTCAGCAGAGAGACAGCAGACATTGCCCGATTGTGTAAGGGTAGCACGACAGACTCTGACTCTGTTTGTCTGGGTTCAAATCCTAGTCGGGCAGCCATCAAATCCCAATCTCTACAGATTGGGATTTGTACTATCCCGGGGTATAGCGCAGTTTGGTAGCGTGCTTGGTTCGGGACCAAGAGGCCGTGGGTTCAAGTCCCGCTACTCCGACCAGAAAGGCGGACGTTAAACACTGGTTTAACGTCCGCTTTTTCGCAGAAGCCTCCGCTTGTCAACAGGGCGGCGGGCACAAATAAAGACCTTCTCACTCAGAAAAAAGGCTGGCAGATGCCAGCCTTTTTTCCTTTTCTCTCGATAAAGGGGAAGAATTTTGCCCGCCAGCATCGTTTGATAAACAGGGGGACAAATTCTAATTTGTACATGCAGGCAAAATCATGTACAATAAAAAAGCGACAATATCCGAAAGGGAGATGCTTATGTTTCATCGCTTGAAGCAAACGATCGCAGCGCATCCGGTTGCGCTTGCGCTGATCTTTTTCCTTTTTTATTTTGCGGGATTTTTTGGGCTGGAGCAGCTGATCAGCCAGCCAAAGTACATCATCTACTGCGGGCTGGACAGCCTGATCCCCTTTAACGAGTGGTTTATCTTTGCCTATGGCGCCTGGTTTGCGCTCATCCCCTGGGCTCTGATCACCCTGCTCATCCGGGACCGCGGCAGTTATTTTTATTTGTGCGCCGTCATGTTTTCCGGCATGGCCATTAGCCTGCTGCTGTATCTGCTGTTCCCTAACGGTGTACAGCTGCGTCCCGAGACGATTGCCGGGGACAACATCGCCGCAAGCCTGATGCAGATGGTCTGGGCAGTGGACACCTCCACCAACGTCTGTCCGTCCATCCACGTCTCCACCACCGTTGCCATCTTTCTGGCAGTGCGGCGCAGCCGGATCTGGCAGCGGCGTTCGCTGGTGGTTGGCGGCTGTGGGGTGCTGGCGGCGCTCATCTGCCTGTCCACCGTCTTTTTAAAACAGCATTCGGTCATCGATGTCCTCTGTGGCATCGCGCTGACGCTGGTGCTGCATCTGGTGGTCAGCCGCCTGATGGCGCGCTCTCAGCTTACTCTGCAGAGCGGACAAGCCGAATGGGTCAGCATCTCGCGCGGCTAATCAGTAAAATCAAAAAGGCTCCTTCTGGAAAAGAAGGAGCCGTTTTTTTATGCCCGGCTGGCGCCGAGACGATGATAGACCACCGAAATAGGCTTGTACAGCCAGATCGAGATGGACAGGTCAACCATGCTGTGAATCACCGAGCCGACGCCGACCAGCAGGAAGATCGAGACAAAGAAGCCCTTGTCGTAGTTTGCCTGCGGCATCGAGCCGCTGATGTAAAACGGCAGCACGATCAGCACCTCGCACACCGCATGCAGCAGGCCAATCAGGAAGGAGAAGCCCAGCGAGGAGCGGATGGTGCGCACCGGCTCGCAGTTGTGCTTCTGCAGGTACCAGGCGCCGATGGTGGCAAAGATGACGTGGGTCAGCGCGCGCAGCACCACTGTCAGCGGGAAGCCGCCCAGCAGAAAGCCCAGCGTGGTGCCCAGCGCCACCGCCGCGGCCATCATGGGGGAGATGAACATCGCGATAAAGACCGGGACATGGCTGGCCAGGGTGAAGGAGGCCGGCTCGATGACAATCTTGATGGGCGAAAACATCGGGATCACAATGCCGATGGCGATCAGCATGCCGGCAAGCGCCAGCTGAAAGGTGTTGGTTTTGCTCTTCATAAAAGGATTCCTCCTCAATCTTTTTTGTTGTCAGGTGTCTTGACACATATCTTCACCCATTATAGCATCGCTTTTGGAAATGTCAAGACGAGAAGGCGGAATTTATGAAAAACGACGAAAATCAAATTTTTCCTCACACGACCACAGTCGTGTATTGACTTTTTGACACGACTGTGGTAGTGTATAAGTAAAGAAACGACTGGAGTCGTGTGAAAGGAGACGACAGCATGGCAATCAAACTGTTTGACTCGGAATTAAAGGTGATGGGTGTCCTCTGGCGCGAGGGCGACTGCACCGCCAAGCATATCTCAGACGTGCTGGCCCAGGAGACCGGATGGAAGATGAACACCACCTATACCCTCATCAAGCGCTGCATCGGCAAGGGCGCCATCGAGCGCACCGAACCCAACTTTATGTGCCGCGCCCTCATCCCCAAGGAGCAGGTACAGCAGGACGAAACCAGAGAGCTGATCGATAAGATTTATGACGGTTCGGCGGATCAGCTGTTCGCGGCGCTGCTGGGCAGCCAGAAGCTGAGCAGAGAGCAGATTCAGCGGCTGAAGGAATTGGTGGAGAATTACGAAGAAAAGTAACAAATACAGTTTCGTTTCCTTTTGAAAAGGAAACGAAACTTCATATGAATAAGCTTGGTCCCGCGAGGTAGGACTTTGGGTTCCCCCAAAACCAATACGCGAATCGGGTGCAGGCTCAGCCTGCCTTTTGAAAAAGGTGGACGAAAACTTTGATTTGAGATTATTTAACATTACGCAACATGAAAAGAGGTGACCAGGATGGACCTTCTCACGATGAGCCTTTCGGCGGCGGTGATGATCGCCGCAATCGTGATCCTGCGGGCGCTGTTGATTGACCGCCTGCCCAAAACAACCTTCCTGATTTTGTGGGCTGTGGTGCTGCTGCGGCTGCTGGTGCCGGTGTCGGTGCCGTCGGCGTGGAGCGTTTACTCCCTGCTGCAGCCAAAGCAGCAATCCATCCAGACAGTGCAGGAGGAGAGCACTGTTTTGCCCCAGGTGGAGCCGGTGGTTTCACAGCCTTCGGCCATCACAACCGAACCTGCCGCCCCTGCGGTGGATTCGGCCGCCGGTGAAGCAGAAGAAATCACTGCAACGCCGGCCCGTCAGGAAAGTTCTTCCCCAACGGTGCAGCAGAGCACCCCAACCGAGCAGCCGCCGCAGGCAGAAGAAAAAACAAAGCCTGCAATCTCCCTGCCGGTGGAGCCGTCGGCCCTGATCTGGGGAGTCGGTGCGGCGGCGCTGGGACTGTATTTTGTGGTCGGCTACTGGCGGGCCACCCGGGAATTTGATATGTCGCTGCCGGTGGAGCATCCGTTCTGCGGCGAGTGGCTGCAGCGGCAAAAGGAGAAGATGCCGCTGCGCCGGCAGATTCGCATCCGGCAGTTTGACCGCATCGGCACGCCGCTGACCTACGGCGTGCGCAGGCCAACCATTCTGCTGCCAAACCAGACGCTGGAGGAGCAGCCCAAAACCCTGACCTATATCCTCACCCACGAGTATGTCCACATCCGGCGGTTCGACTGCGTGAGCAAGCTGCTGCTGAGTGCGGCGCTCTGCCTGCACTGGTTTAACCCGCTGGTCTGGGTGATGTACGTCCTGGCAAACCGCGACCTCGAGCTTTCCTGCGACGAGATGGTGCTGCGGCTGCTGGGAATCGAGAACCGCTCGGCCTACGCGATGGCCCTGCTCGAGATGGAGGAGAAGCGCAGCGGCTTCGGCGCGCTGTACAGCGCCTTTGGCAAAAACGCAATTGAGGAAAGGATCGGTGCCATTATGAAGATGAAGAAACGTTCGCTGCTCAGCGTCGTCATGGCGGTGGTGCTGGTGTTCACCCTGACCGCCTGCCTTGCCACCTCGCCGGTGGAGGAGGAGACGAGCGCGCCGGCAGCAGAGGAAAAGGATATTATCGAAAGCGAAACCGTATCGGTGACAAGCGAGCTTACAGAAAAAGAGAAAAATCAAATTGGCTGGGAGTATAACCGGAAATGGTTACTGTGGGACTACACGGCATACGGATTTACGTACAACGAGGAAACAGAAAAGTGGCAGTATCAGGGTCTGGATGTCCACGCCTTTCTGGACCCGGAAAAAGATGTCCATTTGATTAACGACGAACCGGGTCTCAGCTTCCTGGCAACCTATGACGAAAACGGGAAACTGAACATCCAGCGGATTGACAGGGAGACGGCGGGCAAACTGTACATCGAATACTTTGGTTCGCCAATTCTTTATGACAATCGCATCGATCTGTACAAAGACAATCCGGACACCATCTTTGTCGGCCAGTGGAGCGAATACGATAAACGATCCGGTGCCGATGGCTACCTGGAGTTTGGTCTCTCGCTGGACATGGAGAGCAACCTCGTCTACAACGGCGAGCTGGTTCGTTACTTTATTGATGGCGTCACCTATGATTTCCACGATGGAGACTGCATGCTCGACCGTGATCTGGCAGACAGGCAATCCGAACTGTGCGCGTATATATACGAATACTATAATCCAGAGGGCACCGTTGACCTGTACACCGTCTACGCGGAGCAGGAACGAGAGGACTCGAACCCGAGAGGTTTGGGCAATCTGATCGGCATCAAGGAGTTTGAACCGTCCGTCCTAGAAGGCAAACAGTTCCAGCTGGTCGACATCAAGGAGCGGGAGGAGCTTAACAGAAAAGTGGAAAATCTAAGCTGGGACGATATGCTGGAAAAGCTCAGCGCGCTCGAAGCGCAGGGCATCACCTATGAAACAATCGGGGAAGGCATCCAGATGTATTACAACGATTATCCCGTTACCCGCTTGACCTATACGGATGGGCAGATGCTTGATTCCTTTGTTTTCACCTCGGTCAATCCACCGGAACCAAATGAGGCGTCGATTTCGATGAGTGTCAATGTCCGCCCGGATGGAGAGGTTAGGATAAAGGAAGGAATGCCGTTTTCCGGAGTGCTTGCGCGGTATGGAGAGTATGGTATCCTTTACGACGAGGAAAAAGGCGCCTGGGTTTATCGCGATCAGGTGATTCGCTACTTTATCGACGGTGTAAACGGGCAGTTCCCGCTCCTGCTACGGGATGATGGAGAGATTAGTCTCAAGGTAAACTATAATGCAAACCACTACATCTCCGGCCTGGAAACCATCCCCGACGAGCAGGCACAGGCGCTTTGGGAGCAGGCCGAAGCGGCGGACGGCCAGACTGAGCAGACCGAGCCGACAACGCAGCCTGCACAGACGCAGCAGCTTGCCGCCGACACCACAACCGCCGCAGCGCCGATTGCTCCGGTGAAGGAGACAACGATGGTGGAGGATGTAAACCACTATGGCGACACCAACAGCCGCAGATATTGGGCGCAGGAAGGCACGCCGGTGACCTGTTCGGTGGCCGGTGAGGTGGTCGCCAGCGGCTGGGAAAGCGGTTATGGCAACCGTGTGCAGGTGCAGGATGCAAGCGGCATCATCTGGACCTACGCGCATCTCAAGGAGATCAGCGCCCAGGCGGGCGATCAGCTGCAGGCGGGTGACCAGCTCGGTACCGTCGGACACACCGGCAACGCGGGCAGCCCGACAACCTACTGCCTTGGACTGTATGCCGAGAAGGACGGGCAGGAACTGAATGTGGCGCAGCTGTTTGCAAGAGGAGAAGAAATTTCCCTATAACCCCACCAAGAAAGGAACGGTGCAGTGATGAAGATGAAAAGACCTTTGCTGACGGCCCTTGCCACTGCGGTGCTGGCGGCGGCAGCCACCTTGACTATCTTTGCGGCCTCCCCGAAGGACGAGGCGGCCATCCGCTATCTCGAGCAGTAGCCGCTGCCGCTGGATTCGATTATCATGCGCCTGGAGGCGCTGGAGCCGTACGGCGTCAGCTATGAGCATACCGGCGGCGGGCTGCAGATGTATTACAACGGCTACCCCGTCACCCGGATGACCTACTGGGACGCGGACACCAAGCCCGGCCCCGGCTATACCTTTACTTCAATCAACCCGCCGGAGCCGACCAGAGCCTCCGTGACCCTGCGCGTCCGCCTTTCCGCCACCGGGGATGTCCACATCGAACAGGGCAAGCCGGGCAGCGCGGAGATGTGGAAGGTCGATGGCCGCATCCTTTACGACGAGGAGCAGGGCGTATGGACCTATCAGGACCAGGTGATTCGCTACTTTGTCAACGGCGTGGACGGGCAGTTCCCGACCCTGCTGCAGGAGGACGGAACGGTCAGCGTGCAGGTGACCTACGACCAGAACCATTGCGTCACCGGCGTGAAGGAAATCTCCAATGAACAGGCCGAGCAATTGATGGAGCAGGCGCTGGCAGAATAGCCCGCCTTCCATCCGTCATAAAAACAGGAAACAGGAACCGATTACTCACAGAGAAAGGACAGGTATCACGATGAAAAAGAAATTGACTATGATGAGCGTATTGGCAGCCCTGGTGGTAGCGGCGGGAGCGTTCACCGTCTTTGCCGCTTCGCCAAAACAGGAGCCGGTGCCCGGCCTCTCGCAGGAGCCGGCAACCGCCGCCGAGACAGAGGAAAGTGAGCCGGTTGCCGGCCAGTCCGAGCAGGAGGTGGAACAGTTTATGGTCGGCTACTGGGCCGAGCCACAGGACTTATATGTGGACGATTATCTCAGCTTTGGCCTGAGCTTTGACAGCCAGGGCAGGCTGCTGTATCAGGGCGAGCTGGTGCGCTGCTTCATCGACGGAGCGACCGAGCAGCCGCACGATGGCAGCTACACCATCGACGATATCCAGTACAAGAATGAGCGCTGTGTCTACCTGTACGAATACTGCAACAAAGAAGGCACCATCGACCTGTACAGCATCCGCGAAATCGACCCGACCGCACCGGACGATAGCCGGGGCCTCGGCGAGATGACCGGCATCGGGGTGTACGACCCGGCAACCTTTAACCAGCGCAGCTTTATTTACTGGACCGATTTGGAGAACTAACAGGGGCAGGCAGCCGCCAACCTTCGGCCAATGCCTGGAATCAGATCGATCACAACGACATTTTGAATTGACATAACAAGTTCACCACACCACCCCCGAAGGGCCCCGCAGATTTTCTGCGGGGCCCTTCGGGGCTTTGCAGATGCGGGCGGATTTGTTCCCTTCTACCATTGCCCCAAAACAAGAAAAAAGTTGCACAGCAGCGTGCAACTTTTTTCCCTGACGGCAAAATTTTTACCCGGCCTGCGATTTTGCCAAAAGGCCAAAAGGGAAGCGGCCGCGAGGGAAGCGGTTCGGCCTTCTCCAAAGACTTGATTATAAAGCCAAAAGAGGTTATAATAAGAGGGCAAACAGGGGCCGCGGACAGCGGCGCCATTATTATCATAGGAGATGAATCACATGAGTGAAGCAACCGGCTGCTCCGGCAGCTGCGCATCCTGCCCAAGTAAAGGCAACTGCGGCAAGCCGCAAAGCCTGCTGGAACCGGCCAACAGCCTGAGCGATATCAAAAAGGTCATCGCCGTCGTCAGCGGCAAGGGCGGCGTCGGCAAATCGATGGTCACTTCATCCCTGGCTGTCATGATGCAGCGCAGAGGTTTTTCCACCGCCATCCTGGACGCGGACGTCACCGGCCCGTCCATCCCGAAGATCTTCGGCGTCACCGGCCGCGCGCAGGGCACCGAGCTGGGCATTGATCCGCGCCTGACCTCCAAGGGCACCGAGATCATGTCGGTCAACCTCCTGCTGGAGCACACCGACGACCCGGTCGTCTGGAGAGGCCCGGTCATCGCCGGCACCGTCAAACAGTTCTGGAGCGACGTTGTCTGGGGCGCTGTGGACTATATGTTCGTCGACATGCCGCCAGGAACCGGCGACGTTCCGCTGACCGTCTTTCAGTCGCTGCCGGTAGACGGAATCATCATTGTCACCTCCCCGCAGGATCTGGTTTCGATGATTGTCAAAAAAGCCTGCAAGATGGCTAAACTGATGAACATCCCGGTTGTGGGCATTGTGGAGAACATGAGCTACCTGATCTGCCCGGACTGCGGCAAGAAGATCGACATCTTCGGCCACAGCAAGCTCGAGGAGGTCGCCAAAGAGACCGGCCTGGACATTTTGGGCCGCATGCCGATCGACCCGAAGCTGGCCGAGCTGTGCGACGAGGGCAGAATCGAGGAAATGTCGGTCGAGTATCTGGAGAGCGCAGTGGACAAGCTGATCGCCCTGCCAAACCGCAAATTCGAGGACTAGTTTTTTCTGTTCCATTTGAAAGAGCGTCAAAAAGGGACGCGGGCCTTGTGCCCGCGTCCCTTTTTGATGCGCTTTTTTGCCTTACCCCTCCAGCTCATAGAGCCGGTACAGCCTGCGGACCCATTTTTCCCGGAACACAGCCCGGAAGAAGGCCCGCTCCCATCCCGACAGCTCGTCTACCAAGTGGGCGGGGACGAGGGAATGCTCCGCCTCGACCCGGATGCCGGTTCCGGCGGCGAGCGACGGAAGGTCGTCGATGCCGTACAGGGTGGTGACGCCGATCTCGTTGACGGGATTTTTATATTTTGAAGCTCTGGCCGCCCATTCGGTGTAGCAGTCTATCAGCAGATAAACGGCGGGGTAACGCTGATGCAAAAAGCCCAGAAGGGCGTGGAGCTGCCCGGCGGTCAGGTACATGCTGATCCCCTCGAGCAGGACGATGGCGCAGGGCGACTGCGGCAGTTTTTGCAGCTCATCGACCTTGGAGGCGTCCAGCCCCATCATCCGATAGCGTTCGGTTGGCGCAAAGTAGCGGCTCCGCTGCCGGATGACCTTCGGGAAGTCCGCATCGATCCATTCGCGGTACGGCTCCTTGACCCGCAGGCACCGGCTGTCCAGCCCACAGCCGATGTGCAGAACGAGGGCATCCGGGTGGAGTGCAAGCATCCGGTCGGCCCAATCGTCGAAGACTCTGGCCCGCATCGCCATAAAATAGGCCAGCCACCGAGATTTTGCCTTTCCGGCAATCGCAAAGCTTTCCTTCCCCCAGATTTCTTCCGCCTTCTGGTCGCGGAGGATGAGCCCTTTTTGGTTCACCTGCGCCTTGCCGTAAAGCGGGATAAACAGCGTTTTGTTGACCTCGTTCATCGCCTTGCCTCCATTTTTATTTTTTGCGCCTTGCTGATTTCATTATACAATAGCGGCCTGCGGCTGCAAATGGGAAAACGAAAAAAATGTGGATTTTTCCGCCGCGGCTGGGCAAACTTTCTAATAAAAAAGCCTTGAAAAACGGAGGTGGGGCCGGGGTGATACCGGTGATTTTGTTGGGAGACAGCGGGGACAACCAGCTGTGTGCGGCGCTGCAGGGGCTGCTGCGGCAGCGCTGCGGCTGGCACGTTGGTGGAGAATTTTTCTGGCACGCGGACGCGGATGTGCTGCTGCTCGACCTGCCATCCCCCGCGCATCTGGATGCCGGCGGCGGACTGGTGGTGCTGAAAGAGAGCTTTGAGAGCGCCGACGCGCCTGCACACCTGCTGCACGCCAGCTGCATCGTCCCGTTTGGGCATCCGGCTGCGGAGGAGTTTGTGCGGGCCTGCGGTTTGCCCAGCGTCTATTGCGGCGGCAGCGGGGGCGACCTGACCCTTTCCAGCGCACAGGAGCAGACGGTGCTCACCCTGCAGAGGCAGCTTCGGCGGCTGGACGGCACCGAGGTGGCGGCAGGGGACTTTGTCACCGCCCTGCCCGAACAGTTGAGCCCCTGCGAGCAGCTGTGCTGCGCGGCAGTGCTGCTGATGCTGGGGGAGAAGCTGCCGGAGGGATAGCGATTTTTGATGACAAAAAATACCTATTATAAAAGAGAAGTGCCTGCGCCATACTATTACTGCAAACGCAAAGAGCGGTTTAGAACAAACAGGCAAAGCCGCCGTCAAATCAAGAAAAACGAAAAGTTTAAGGAGTGTATGATTTTATGGCTAGCAACAAGTACAACACCAGCAACAATAGATTGGTTGTTCCAGAGGCGCAGGAAGCGATGAACAAGTTTAAGATGGAAGCTGCCAACGAGGTTGGCGTCAACCTCAAGCAGGGCTACAACGGCGACCTGACCTCCCGCGAGGCCGGTTCCGTCGGCGGCCAGATGGTCAAGAAGATGATCGAGGCTTACGAGAATTCCATCAAATAAGGAAAAATCCTCGTGACGGGGAGGCGGGAAAGGGATTCCTTTCCCGCCTCCTTTTGCTTCTTTGCGAGGGGCAGTGCCCCCTCGGGAGCAAGTCGACAGACTCGGCTCCTGCTCCCACCAGTGGGCCTACCCGGCCCACACCCGGGGTTCCTTTCGTTTCACGACGAA
>URGV01000028.1 GCA_900547455.1 uncultured Oscillospiraceae bacterium | reverse complement strand
GATGAGAAAGTCACCAAAGAATCTCCCAGAGGGGAGACCCCTCTGGGTACTCCCCCTAAGGGGGACGCTTCGCTCCCCCTGCGGCAAGCCGCAACCCCCTCGATGGGGGTTCTGCCACTGATGCAGATGGATTTGCCACTTTGAGGTGGTGCGGGCAATTGGCTGCGCCGTCGCCCTAGGCTTTAAGCAAGAGAAATATTCTGCTTTCAATCCGTGGCGCGGGAGCATTTAGTTGCACGTTTGGATGCAACTTTGGGGGCGATTCGGGGTATAGGTGAAGGGGGTTTTTGGAAACGAAGTGGCGGAAACGGAGGGGACGGAAGGAGACTCAATCCAATAATGTCACGAACCAGAAACAATTTGTTCATAAAGTTTACAGCCAGTTTGGAGTTCGCTTCCGGTTGGTTTCCAGTTCGTTTCCGACTTCGTTTCCGCAACAAATGGCTTAACTGCGCCATTTATCAGCCTTCTGGAAACGAAAAACTACTATTTCTATTAAAAAAAGATTTATAGAATATGGTATATAGAAAAGTGTTTTACCCTTCGTTTCCAGAGTTCGTTTCCGCGCCCTAATCGGTCCCCTTCTGTTATGTACGGCCTGTGCTCCCCACCGGGCTCGCAGCAGTTTTTTTCCTGAATAAGGGAAAGGGAAACCGCAAGCTATCAGTGTCCCAAAGGGGGGCGGCGAGAGCCGCGGGGGAATGTGTCCCCCATGCTGCCGCGCTTGCAAGGCTGCCGGTAAAAACGTAGAAGGCAGCACGGCGCGAGCCGGAGCAAAGCGGAGCGAGCGCGGAAAGTGCGGTAACCACGCACCGGGGTCCAGGGGCACAGCCCCGGCACGCCTTTGGTGACTTTCGTCGTGAAACGAAAGTCACCCGGGGCGCGGGGCGGAGCGCCCGCATATCGTTGGCCGCTGGGGCCCCCGCCCCCGCAAAACCCCTCCCGGGGAAGGCAGGGAGAGAAAAAAAGGGGAGTGCAGGGCCCCCACCCCCCTGCCCCCTCTTGCGTTGCGCCGGGCAGTATGGTATTCTTTTTGATAGAAGTAAAAAAGAAGAAGGGAAGGAGGCGCACCCGATGAAAATGCGCAATCTTGTTTGGATGACGCTGGCGCTTCTGCTTTTCTTGAGCGGATGCGGGCGGCAGGTCCGCTTTGGCGACCGTTGGGTCGATGCAGACGGCCTGTCCGAGGAGACACTGGACTGGCTGGACTGGTACAACGCGCTGCCAGAGGAGCAGCAGCGGGCGGTCAGCAGCCTCCCGCCCGACCTGCTGGAGCAAAGCGGTCTGGCACAGACCGAAGATGCAGAGGCAGAGGATTCTTAAACCGTATTAAGGGGGAATGGCAAGATGGAAGGGTTCACTGCGGCAAAACCGGGAGCCTCCCGGTGGGAAATGAAGCGCCCCGCCTGCCTTGCCGCCGCCTCCTTTTTGGGGACAACGGCCCTCTTCCTCCCGCTGTACCAGGGGTGGATGCTGCCGCAGCAATCGCCCGGGAAGCGCATCTTCTGTCTGGGGATGCTGCTGCTGGCGCCGCTGGCGGCCGCTCTGGCGGCGCAGTTTGGCTGCAAACGGGAGGTCTGGCGCTGCCGGATTGTGCTGGTGCTGCTCTCGTCCGGCGCGGCGGTGCTGGTGGTGTTCTGCTCGCTGGAGCGGGTGCTGCCGGCGGTGCGCGCGGCGGATGGTCAGGAGACTGCCCTGCAGGTAGAGGTGCTGGCGTGCGACGTCATGGACTACGGCAGCAGATACCTGGTGCGCACGGTGGGGCAGGGCGCGCTGCCGTCCGGCCTCAAGGGCAGGGTCTACAGCCTGGAGGAACCGGCGGCCGACGAGGGCGACCGGATGGAGCTGACCGCCCGGCTGCAGACCGAGATTGAAAATGACGACCGCAGCCGAAACATCTTCTTCTATGCCTTTACAGAGGAAGGAACCCTGCGCCGCACACAGAAGCATCAAACCGTCCGCGGGCGGATGCTGGCGGCGGCGGACAGCCTCTATGACGCCCCGGTGCTGGGGATGGTGGAGGGGGTGCTGTTCGGCGAGCGGGAAGAGATCGACCGGCACTTTGCGCAGATGCTGGAGGAGGCGGGGCTGGTGCACATCCTCTCGGTCTCGGGCATCCACATCAGCCTGCTGGCCTCCTTTTGCACCGGGGTTTTCTCCCGCGGGGAGGACAACCTCCGGCGCTTCACCGGGCTTCTGGCGCTGCTGCCGGTCTGGGGCTATATCGCCCTGGCGCAGTTTGCCCCCTCGGCGGTGCGTGCCGGGCTGATGGCCACCCTGTCCGCGGTGGGCCTGCTGCTGCACCGGGAGCGGGACGCGCTTTCGGCGCTGGCTGTTTCGGCGGTGGCGATTGTGGCGTTCTCGCCCTTTTCGCTCTATTCGGTGTCCTTTCAGCTCTCCTTCTGGGTCACGCTGGGGATTCTGCTGTGCACCTCGCCGCTGACCCGGATGCTCGAGCAGCTCAGACCGGTGGCCTTCCTGCTGGGCAGGGCGGGGAAACGCTCGTGGCAGCTGCGGGGCGTCTGCGCCACCGTCGCCGCCTCGATTGCCGCGACCGTCTTTTCGCTGCCGCTGATGCTCTTTTATTTTCAGTCGGCGGCGGTGTGGAGCGTGCTGTCGTCGGTGCTGGCGCTGTGGGCGGTGTCCCCGCTGATGATTCTGTCGATGCTCTCCATCCTGCTAAAGTACCTGTTCGACGCAGTCGGGCTGACCATCCTTCTGCTGGCGGCAAGGGTGCTGGCAGGGGTGGCGGGGCTGTTTGCCCGGTGGATTCTGCTGTGCAGCCGGGCGGTCGCCTTGCTGCCGGGTGCGCTCTTTTTTGCGGACGGGCTGCCGGCGGTGCTCTGCGGCTTTGTGCTGGTGGCGCTGCTGGTGCTGGCGGTGCGCGGCTTTGGCAAGCTCACCGTCCTGCAGCGCAGGCGGCGCGGGGCCTGTTTGCTGGCCTGCTCGGCGCTGTGCCTGAGTGTGGTGCAGCTGGGCAGTTTGCTTGCCGCGCAGGGGGTGCTGCACATCTTTGCGACCGGCAACGCCCTGGTGCTCACCCGGGACGGGCAGGGCGCGGTGATCGGGAACATCGCCAGCGACTATGAGGCCGGGCAGATCGAGACCATCCTGCGCTGCCAGCGGGTGCGCAGCCTGGAGGCCCTCTGCTGCACCGCGGAGGACACCGGCGACAGCCAGGGCATCGACCTGCTGCTGCAGGCCTTCCCCGCAAAGGTGGTGGCCGCGCCGCAGCAGGGCAGCTTTTCCGCCCACATCCGGCGGGCGGTGGGGGAGCAGGAGGTCCTTGACCCGGCGGGCATCCAGCTGGAGCTTTTGGGCGGCGTCACGCTGCGGCAGACAGCGGACGGGGTGGAGATTTTGGCCGGGGAGAAAAAACTGTTAAAAACCGGGCAGAATTATGCTATAATAAAACAGGAAGCCTGCGACGCGGTGCTGAGCCCGAATGGCATCTGGCTGCGCGAGGGGCCGGGGATGGGGGTGTTCGACACCCTGCAGCAAAACCCGGTCCTCAAAATCGAATGGCAGGCGACAAGTGTCTGAGACACAGGAAAGGCGGGAACAGGATGATCTTTCAGGAGGAAAACCAGCTGCTGCAGCACATCAAGCTCGGGCATCTCTACCGGGTCTATCTGCTGTACGGGGAGGAGAAGTACCTCAAGGAGCTGTATCTCAAGCGGCTGGTCCGCCTGGCCTCGCCGGAACAGTTTGAGGAATTTAACTTCCACCGCTTCGACGGCGGCGAGCTGGAGGTAGACCGGCTCATCGAAGCCTGCGAGTCGCTGCCCTTTCTGGCCGGGCAGCGCTGCGTGGTGGTGGAGAAGTTTGACTTTGAGGGGATGCTCGCCGCAGATAAGGAAAAGCTCACCCGCCTGCTGGAGGACCCGCCGGAGACCACCGTGCTGATTCTGGTGGTGGACAAGGAGGACTTTTCCGCCAAGAAAAGCGCGGGCGCCAAAAAGCTGATCGCCCTGTGCGACAGGGCCGGGGCGGTGCTGGAATTAAAGCGGCGGTCGATGTCCGACCTGGTGCGCTTTATCCGCTCCCGGCTGGAGCCGCGGGGCTGCACCATCGCCCGCGAGGACTGCGAGATGCTGGCCGAGCGCTGCGAGCGCAACATGCTCACCCTCTCGGGGGAGCTGGAAAAGCTCGCGGCTTATATGCAGGCCAAGCACGGCGCAGACAGCGCCCACCCGGTTAAAGTGACCGCGCAGATCATCGAGGAGGTCACCTGCAAGACGGTCAGCGGCTCGGTGTACGACCTGGCCAAGGCGATTCTGGCCGACCGCTTTGAGAAGGCGATGCGGATTGTGGAGGACCTGCTCTATCTGCGCTATCAGCCGACGGCCATCCTCGCGGCGCTCTCCGGGGCCTATATCGACCTGTACGTCGCCAAAACCGCCCGCAGCATGGGGGCGGGGGAGAGCGAGATCAAGCAGAACTTTTCCTACCGGGGCCGGGACTTTGTGGTGCGCAACAGCCTGCGCGACTGCCAGAAGTACCCGCTGCCGGTGCTGCGCGACTCCATCCAGTACCTGGCGCAGACCGACTACCGGTTAAAGACCAGCCGCGCCGACAGCCGCATCCTGCTTGAGCAGGCGGTGACCGAGCTGTTTGTCATCGCCTCAGGGCGGGAAGGAGCCGCGGCAAATCGTTAAGACAACGCAAAGGAGAAAACCGATGATACACACCGACCGCGCCATTGTGGTGGAGGGAAAATACGACAAGATCAAACTGGGCGGCCTCATCGACGGGGTGATTCTCTGCACCGGCGGCTTTCGCATCTACAAGGACAAGGAGATGCAGCAGATGCTGCGCGCCCTGGCCAAAAAGCAGGGCCTGGCGGTGCTGACCGATTCGGACGCCGCCGGCTTTCAGATCCGCTCCTTTCTGCGCAGCATCTGCGGCAAGGAGAACATCGTCGATGTCTACATCCCCGACCTCTACGGCAAGGAGAGGCGCAAGCAGCACCCCTCCAGGGAGGGCAAGCTGGGGGTGGAGGGCATCCCGGAAGCGGTGCTGCTCAAGGCCCTGGAGAAGGCAGGCATCGGAGTGAGGGAAGTGCAGGAAAGAGCCGACCCCATCACCAAGCTCGACCTGTTTGAGCTGGGGCTCAGCGGAGGGGCGCAGAGTGCTGTGCGCCGCGCAAAGCTGATGAAGCGCCTGGAGCTGCCCGAGCACCTGAGCGCCAACGCCCTGGTGACGGTGCTGGCGTCGCTGTACAGTCGCGAGGAGTTGTACCGGCTCTGCGCTTCGCTTTTCGGGGAGGGTGAACAATGACCTTCGATCTGGACACATTGAGCTTTTCGTTTTTGTTTTTGCCGGCGGTGCTGCTCTGCTTTACCCTTGCGCCGCAGCGGTGCAAAAACGGCGTGCTGGTGGCGGCGTCGCTCATGTTTTACGCGCTGGGGGACCTGCGCTTTCTGCCGCTGATGCTCTGCTCGCTGCTGCTGGACTATGGCGTGTGCGCAAAGCTTGTCCGCTCCACCGTGCAGATGAAGGGGCGCAGGCTTTTTTTCTGGGGCAGCATCATCAAGAACATCCTGCTGATGGTGGTGTCGATGGCGGGCTCCCAGCTGGGGTGGTTCCCGATGCCGCTGGGGCTGATGGTCTACACCGTCACCTCGATGGGCTATGTCATCGACGTCTACAACGGCGACGAATATTTTGACGGCAGCCTCATCGACTTTCTGCTCTTCACCACCTTCTTTGGCAAGCTGCAGGCCGGCCCGATTGTGCAGTACACCGAGCTCAAAGAGCAGTGGCAGCACCGGGAGCTGGGGCTGCAGCGGGTCAAGACCGGGGTGAAGTTTTATGTCGGGGGTTTAGCCAAGCTGGTCATTCTGGCGCAGGGCAACGCGGCGGTGCAGCAGGCCATCGAGCAGCTTCCCGACGCCTCCCAGACGGTGCTGTCCACCTGGGTGTTCATCATCGTCTCCACCTTTTCGCTCTACTACACCCTGACCGGCTACTGCGACATGGCGCGGGGGCTGGCAAACCTGCTGGGGATGGACTTTCCGGAAAACTTCCATTATCCGTTCCAGTCGCGCACCGTCTCCGACTTTTTTAACCGCTTCAACATCACCGTCACCAAGTTCATCAACCGCTATGTCTACATCTTTCTGGGCGCGGACACAAACGGCGTGCTCTCCACCATCGTCAACACCCTGCTGACCACCATGCTGATGGGCGTCTGGTTTGGGCTGCGGTTAAACTATCTGGTGTGGGGCGTCTACTTTGCGGCCTTCATTTTGCTGGAGCGGTATTTTCTGATGCGCTTTCTGGTGCGCATGCCGCCGATTGTGGACAGGATATACACCTTTGTGGTGGTCATGTTTTCCTTCACCATCTTTTCCGGCGGGACGCTGCGGATGACCGGGACCTATATCCGCAGCATGTTCGGCTTAAACGGCCTGCCGTTTTGGAACAGCGACATCTATTACATCCTGACCACAAACTACCTGGTCATCCTGCTCAGCTTTTTCTTTGCCACCAGCCTGACAGGGCTGCTGGGAAAGACGGTGCGTTCCCGCTGGCCAAAGCTGCTGGACGCGCTGGGGCTGGCGGTGTACCTTGGCATCTTTGTGGCGGCGGTTTCATTTTGTGTATAGAAAGGGGGGCACCGCGTGTCCAAAAGAAAGATTTTGCCGGGGTTGATTCTGGCGCTGCTGCTGGGCGCGGCGGGGGTCTGGGCGCTGCTGTTTGGGCGCGGCAGCTTTCCGGCCTTCAACCGCTACTACCAGCTGGACGACTATCTGCAGGAGTTTGAGCAGGCGCTGGCGCAGAACCTCCCCTTTGCGGACGAGCTCTCGTCGCTGGCGGTCAAATTGCAGATGATCGGCGGCGCGAAGGAGTTTGACGGCATCTATGTGGGGGACGACATCCTGGTGGAGGACATCGGCCAGCCGGACGAGGAGCAGACCCAGCGCAACATCGAGTCGCTGGTGGCCTTTTCCGACCAGAGCCGCATCCCTACCTATTTCATGCTGCTGCCCACCAAATGCGCCATCAAGCAGAGCGAGATTCCGCAGGCGGCCCCCCTCTTTAACCAGCGGCAGTTTATCGAGCAGACCTACAACCAGCTGCTTGGAAAGGCGACGGTGGTGGACGTCTACCCGGCGCTGTTTGCCCGGTTTGAGGAGGATCTGTACTACAAGACCGCGCCCGACCTGACGGCGCTGGGCGCCTACTGCGTCTATGAGGTGCTGGCCCAGCGGCTGGACATCACCCCGCGGCCGCAGGAGGACTTTGACATCCAGTATGTCACCCACAGCTATTACGGGGAGACCTACCAGCGGTCGGCCTACCAGGACATCTCGCCGGATGTGATCGCCCTGTACCGCTACCAGAAAAACAACCGCACCTACTCGGTGACCCACAGCGACGGGTATGCGTACACCTACGACTCGCTCTACCCGCAGCAGCTGATGGAGCTGAGCGAACAGCCGGAGGAGGTGCTGGACGTCATCCTCGGCGGCAACACCGGTGACATCACCATCCGCAGCAATCTGCGCAGCCGCAGCACCCTGCTGATTGTGGGGGACGACAGCGTGCTGCCGGTCATCCCGTTTCTGGCCTCGCACTATTCGCAGATCCGCTTTGTGGACCTGGCGGATCTAAGCGAGGAGCAGATTGCCCAGATCGATTGCTCGCAGTATCAGCGGCTGCTGATCGCCTACTCGGTGGATACCTTTATCCATGAGGATATCCCGGAAAAGGTCGCGCTGCTGCAGACCGTTCAAACCGAGCAGCCGGCAGAGGAAACGCAGCAGGACGCCGGGCAGGCGGCCTCTTAAGCGGCCGTGCCCGCAGGAGGGGTGCGGGAGAAGATTTTCTGCTGGGAATCGACCTCCAGATAGAGTAGCTCCCCCTCAAAGAAGTAGCGGCCGGGCAGGGCGCCCATCGAGCCGGCCTCCAGCACAAAGCCCTGGGGATTGTCCCGGGTGGGGGCGTCGACAAGGGGCAGCGACCGCTCAAAGGGGAAGCAGAAGTCGTTGATGCACAGCTGTCCCTCCTCTGCCTGCAGGGTGAAATCCCCCTCCTGGCTGTACCATGTCCCGGAGAGGGTCTGGGGCTGTGCGCGGTCAGCAAGCAGCATAAAAGCGCCCAGGATGAGCAGGGCGGCAAGGACAACCAGTCCCAGCACGCCTTTGTGCAGGCGAAAAACGCCGCTGCACATTTTGTTTTGCACAGAAAGGAACAGACGGTTCATAAGGCACCTCCCGCATAGAATCAAAGTTCGGTGTTTTCATTGTATGCGGGAGAGCGGCCCATTTAGAAGGAGCCGGGGTCAAACGGACAGCGCGTGGCGTGAAGTCACCCGCAAACTAACAGCGCGAGAGCGTTAGGCCCCGGTTAGCAGAAGGTGCGTTCGCGAATAGGACGCGGCATCATGCCGCCAACGAGTGCAGCCGGAGGCAAGCGATCTGCGCGAGAACGTTGAGCTTCGATTAGTAGGAAGTGCGTTCGCGAAATGTGTGCGGCTTCAAGCCGCCGGAGAAGGGAGAGGAAGGGCTTTTGGAGGAACTTGGAAAAAGGATTCTGGAGGGCAGAGCCTTCCAGAAAAAGGTAGTGGGGATGGTGCTGTCGGTGTTGGCGCGCGCCTTAAAGGTTTGCCGCAGCCTCGACCCGATGGTGAGCGGGGAGATCGACACCTTCCCGGAAGATTTTGTCTTTATCCTGGGCATCTATGGCAGCCGCCACCCGGTGATTTTGCAGAACCGCAGCCGCGGGCTCAGCCGCATCTATGAGTCGGTGGAGGCGGTTTGCCAGAAGATTGCCATCACCCCCTCCTCGGTGGCAAAGCGGCTGAGCGCCGACCGCAGCGACCCGCAGCGGGTGCTGGAGGTCCGCTTTAAAAGCGTGGAGGCGGGCTGGCGGATGGTGACCGGCCAGATCAGCGCCGAGGGGGCCTGGGCGCGGCACGACCTGCTGATAAACGGGGAGATCACCCAGGCGATGCGCTTTCTGCGCTGCATCCAGCGGGCGCAGGCCTACCTGATTCCCGCCGGCATGGCCAATAAAGTGCTGCCCCTGCAGGAGCCGCTGCCGGTGAAGCGGTGGAGGGTCTGGCTGCGGATGCTGCACGTCAAAAAGAGAAAACCCGGAGAACAGGAGGACTAAAAGGATGCTGCCGGAATATTTTGAGTTTTTAAACCCCGTCAAGATGCTGTGCGGAAGCGGGGCGCTGGAAAATATCCCCTATGAGCTCGACCGCCTGGGGGTCAAAAAGCCGCTGGCGCTGGTCAGCCGCACCCTGCTGGAGGAGGGCATCATCGAGAGGATCGGCGGAAAGCTGGACGCGGTGATCCAGAGCGACATCCCCAAGGATTCCTCCTTCTCGCTGGTGGACAGCATCGCACAGCGCGCCCGGGAGGAGGGCTGTGACGGCGTCCTCGCCATCGGCGGCGGCTCGTTGCTGGATACGGCCAAGGCGGTGCGCGCGCTGCTCTCGCAGGGGGAGAGGACGCTGCGCGCCATGCTGGGCAGCGAGTGGCTCACCCGCGGGCAGCCGGTGCCGTTTGTGATGGTGCCCACCACCTCCGGCACCGGCTCGGAGTGCACCGGGGTAGCGGTGGTGCAGGACGACCGCAGCCGCCTCAAGCAGGAGATCGTCTCCGACCAGTTTCTGCCCGACGTGGCGGTGTTGGACCCGCGCAGCACCAAAAGCCTTCCGCCGCGCCTGACCGCCGCCAGCGGGATGGACGCGCTGACCCACGCCATCGAGGCCTACACGGGCAGGCAGAAAAATCCCCTCTCCGACGCTTACGCGAGGAGCGCGGTGGAGCTGATCGGCCAAAACCTGATCGCCGCGGTGCGCGAACCGAAGAAGGACGAATACCGTTTGGCGATGGCCTGCGCCTCCGCCATGGCGGGGATGGCCTTTTCCAACTCGATGGTGGGGGTGGCGCACGCGATTGCGCACGCGCTGGGAGCGGTGTGCCAGCTGCCGCACGGCGAGGCGGTGGGGCTGCTGCTGCCTAAAGTGATGCGCTGGCAGATGGACGTGCAGGCGCCGCGCTATGGGGAGCTGCTGTGCGCCTTCTGCGGGGCAGAGTATTACGCAGAGATCCCCTACCAGCAGCGGGGGGAAAAGCTGGTGGAGGCCATCGAGGACACCCTGCTGCACCTGCACCAGAAGTGCGGCATCCCGCAGACGCTGCGGGATGCGGGAGTGAGCCGCCGCAATTTTAAGCAGATTGTGCAGGCGGCGCTCAACGACGGCGCGATGCTGGCGAGCCTTAAGCCGGCCAGCCGGGAGGATGTCGAAAACATTCTGGAAAGCGCGCTGTAGCTGGATTTTACAAAGAAGAAGGAATCAAAAAAGCACCGTCGTGGAGGCGATTCCACAACGGTGCTTTTTCTGATGGGGTATTTGATAAGAGAGATCAGAAATTGGGGAAATTCCTGAGAGAAGATATCATGATGTGGCGGTTATAGTTAGCACTAAAAATAGGTCTAGCGTTCCGCCACCCGAGGTTGAGACAAAGTCTCAACCTCCCGGGATAGAGCGTGGAGCGGGCAGCGGTTGTAGCTTGTGCTAAAAATGGGTTTAGCGTTCCGCCACCCGAGGTTGAGACAAAGTCTCAACCTCCCGGGATAAAGTGTGGAATGGGCAGCGGTTATAGCTTGTGCTAAAAAAGAGAATTTGTTTCCGCCACCCGAGGTTGTGGCTTCGCCCCAACCTCCTGGGATAGAGCGTGGAGTGGGCAGCGGTTATAGCTTGTGCTAAAAATAGGTTTAGCGTTCCGCCATCCGGCAGGCGGGGAGATAAAGCGGAGATGCGGCAAAACCTTACTCCGCAATCCTGGCGCCGAGCTCGCGGCACTGGGCCAGGCCGCCCTCGTCCGGGGTCAGGTTGACAATCAGGCCGTCCGCCGGCATCTTCGCGCCCGCCTGGACGGTGCGTTGCTGCCAGTCGCGCATCCACTGTCCGTCGCCCCAGTCGTAGGAGCCGAACAGCACGACCTTTTTGCCGGAAAGGCTGCCCTCCAGCTCGCTGAAGAACGGCTCAAACTCGCTCTCCTCCAGCACCTCGCCGCCCATTGCCGGGCAGCCCAGCGCCAGGTGGTCGTAGGCAGCGGCGTCGGCGGCGCTGATTTCCGAGACGGAAAAGACGCTGACCTCTGCGCCCGCGCCCTTTGCGCCCTCGGCGACGGCATCGGCCATCTGCTGGGTGTTTCCGGTTCCGGACCAATAAATGACAGCTACTTTACTCATAAGAAAAACCTCCTGATGGAATCAAAGAATCGTGTATCTTTATGCGGCCAAAGGCTGCTCGCCGACCAGCTCCTGCAGCGGAGCGCCGGACAGCAGGTGGGAAAAGAGGAGTTCGCGGCAGCGGTCGAACAGAGCAAAGCTTTTTCTTGCGCTCTCCACGTCGCCGTAGACCTTCCAGTAACCGCACAGCTTGCAGCCCTCGCCCTTGTGCCGGCAAAAGCCGATGACGTCCTCCAGCGGATAGCCCAGAAAGAGGCCGATCTCGTGCGGGAAGCCCTCGGACTGGGAGAGCCTTTTCTTCAGATGAGAGAGCAAAGCCGCCAGGTCGAGCGGCCGGTCTGCCAGGACCGGATAGCCCGCCTGCCGCAGCAGCGCAAAGGCCCGCCGGTCAGCCAGCTGTTCAGCGAGCATCTGGGGCCGGAAAACAAGGAGCAGCCACCGCTGGCCGCACGAGCAGACAATTTCCAGCTGAATCCCCTTGGAAGAAAGAAGGATAGAGTATTCTTCCGCCAGCTCTGGCAGATGGGGATAGTCGCGCTTGGAAAGAGAAAGCAGGTTGGCCGGCTTCAGTCCGCTCAGGGTGGGGGAGCAGTGGTAGACCAGCGCCTTTTCAAATGCAAACATCGTTGTCCTCCTTGCTTGATTAGCATTTGCTAACTAAGACTCAAAAAGAAAAGGAGAATCTTCTCCCTGTCAGCAAAACAGCTTGTTGCCTGTTGGTTAGTTATTGCTAACCTGTGGCTATAGCATACCATCTTTGTGCGCTTTTGTCAAGCGGCGGATGTTAGCAGAAGCTAATTTTTAGATGCGTCTACCCTTTGCTCAAAAAGAAAGTATAGGTTTTAGTTATGTTCCTTTATTCAATGTAGATATTTGCTATTTTGTCCAAGATATATTATACTATATACACAAGGATTTTGAGGAAGTTTCTCTCTGGAAATAGTTGCTATTTTGCAGGAGGTGGCTTATACTTAAAAAGAGTGTTCGCTTACTGGTTTGCTTTTTTTGATGTGGAAGAGAAGGAGTGGATGAAAAAAGATGATAGACCAGCGGCTGTTTGAGATTATAGTGGACTCTTTTGGGAAGATTCTGCTTCCGGGATTGACGATGACCATTCCCTTGACGGCAATCTCGTTTTTCTTTGCATTGATTATCGCCTTGATTGTGGCGATGATCCAGTTTGCCCATGTGAGGGTGCTGCGGCAGGTAGCGCGCTTTTATGTGTGGGTCATCCGCGGCACGCCGCTGCTGGTGCAGCTGTTTGTCGTCTTTTACGGCATGCCCAACATCGGCATCCTGATCGACCCGTTCCCCGCGGCGGTGATTGTGTTTTCGATCAATGAGGGCGCCTACATGGCGGAGATCATCCGCGCGGCGCTCGAGTCGGTGCCGGCCGGACAGATGGAGGCGGGGCGCTGCGTCGGCATGACCTATCTGCAGACGATGCGCCGCATCATCCTGCCGCAGGCGATGCGCACGGCCTTCCCGTCGCTGTCCAACTCGCTGATCTCGATGATTAAGGACACCTCGCTGGCGGCCAACATCACCGTCACCGAGATGTTCATGGCCACCCAGCGGATTGTGGCGCGCACCTATGAGCCGCTGGCGCTGTACATCGAGGTGGGACTGATCTACCTGCTGTTCTGCACCGTGCTGACCAAGCTGCAGAGCGTGGGGGAAAAGAGGCTGAATGCCCATGAGTATCGCGGAGGTTAAGGCTATGTTGGAAGTAAAGAATGTGAAAAAATCCTTTGGCGGGCTGCAGGTGCTCAAGGGCGTCTCCTTAAGCGTCAACAAGGGCGACGTGGTGGCGATTCTGGGTCCCAGCGGCTCGGGCAAGACCACTCTGCTGCGCTGCATGAACTTTTTGGAGATGGCCGACGAGGGGCAGATGACCTTTGACGGGGAAGATTTTTCGATGCACAGCATCCCCCGCCGCGACATCGCCCGGCTGCGCAAAAAGACGGCCTTTGTCTTTCAGAACTACAACCTGTTCCGCAACAAGACCGCCCTGCAGAACGTCACCGAGGGCCTGATCATCGCCCGCAGGATGCCAAAAGCGCAGGCGCAGGAGATCGGACGGCAGGCGCTGGACAAGGTCGGGCTCTCCGACCGGTACGACTACTACCCCAGCCAGCTTTCCGGCGGGCAGCAGCAGAGGGTAGCCATCGCGCGGGCGCTTGCCACCAACCCGGAGATCATCTATTTTGACGAGCCGACCTCCGCGCTCGACCCCGAGCTGACCGGCGAGGTGCTGGCGGTCATGCGCCAGCTGGCAAACGAGGGGATGACCATGCTGGTGGTCACCCACGAGATGGGCTTTGCGCGCAACGTCTCCTCGCGGGTCATCTTTATGGAAAATGGAAATATTGTGGAATCGGCCGATTCCCGCAGCTTCTTCCAAAACCCGAAGGAGGAGCGGACCAAACAGTTCCTGCGCCTGGTCGGGGAGAATGCGGGTACGACCTTTGAAGAGTAACAGAAAAGAGGAGAAGATATGATGAGAAGAACCATTTGGAAAAAAGCGCTGGCGGCTTTTCTTGCCGTCAGCATGATGGCCCTGACCAGCTGCGGCGCACAGGACAGCGGCTCTGCCAGCAGCGAAGCGAGCGGCGACCAGCTGGAGCGCATCCAGCAGGCCGGCGAGATTGTGATCGCCACCGAGGGCACCTGGTCGCCCTGGACCTTCCACGACGAGAACGACGAGCTGGTTGGCTACGACGTCGAGGTGGGCAAGCTGATTGCCGAGAAGCTGGGCGTGGAGCCGGTCTTTGTTGAGGGCGAGTGGGACGGCCTGTTTGCAGGCCTGGACGCTGAGCGGTACGACGTGGTCATCAACGGCGTCGAGGTCACTGAGGAGCGCGCCGAGGCGTATGACTTCTCCGACCCATACGCCTACATCCGCACCGCCATCATCGTCAACGGCGACAACACCGACATCAATTCCTTCGAGGACCTGGACGGCAAGACGACCGCCAACACCCTGGCCAGCACCTACGCCACCCTGGCGGAGAGCTACGGCGCCACCGCAACCGGCGTCGATGACCTCAACCAGACCATCGAGCTGCTGCTGGCGGGCCGTGTGGACGCGACCCTCAACGCCGAGGTCACCTACTACGACTACATGAACCAGCATCCGGACGCCAACCTGAAGATTGCTGCCCTGACCGATGAGGCTTCGCTGGTCTGCATCCCGACCCGCAAGGGCGACGATTCCGCCTCCCTGCGCGAAGCGATCAACCAGGCCATCGCTGAGCTGAGCGAGTCCGGCCAGCTTTCCGAGCTGAGCGAGAAATATTTCGGCAGCGATATTTCGCACGCGTAAGCCAAAAGACAGAGCAGAAAGGGGAGGGGAAGGATGGATCAGGAGCAGATGGTTTCTGCGGTGCTGCAGGCTGTGCAGGCGCTGCCACAGAGCAGACAGCCGCTGATTGTCGCGCTGGATGGCCGCTGCGCCTCCGGCAAGACGACGCTGGCAGCCCTGCTGCAGCAGCGGACAGGGTGCAGCGTGGTGCACATGGACCACTTCTTTCTGCGGCCCGAGCAGCGCACCCGCGAGCGGCTGGAGCAGCCGGGCGGCAACGTCGACTATGAGCGGTTCCTTGCCGAGGTGCTGGAGCCGCTGCGGGCGGGCAAGGACTGTTCCTACCGCCCCTACGACTGCAAGCAGCAGAAGCTGACCGAGCCGGTTGCGGTGCGGCAGGGAAATCTGATTGTGGTGGAGGGCTCCTACAGCTGCCACCCGACGCTCTGGGAGCGGTATGACCTGCACGTCTTTCTGACGGTCAACCCGCAGGAGCAGCTGCGCCGAATCGAGCGGCGCAACGGCCTGCAGGGACTGGAGATGTTCCGGCAGCGGTGGATTCCGCTGGAGGAGCGATACTTCTCCGCCTGCCGGGTGGAGGAACGCTGTGAGCTGCGTTTGAGCAGCGGCGAGTAAAATTTATACAAAACAAAAAGACCGGTTTGGAGCCGCTCTGAGGGGCGGACAGGCCGGTCTTTTTTTGTCTATTCGTCGTCGACAAATTCAAACAATTCCTCCACGCTGACGTGGAAAACCTTTGCAATGTCCATCGCCAGCTTGAGGGAGGGGTTGTAGCGCCCGTTTTCCAGGCGCCGGACAAAACAAAAAGCCGCTGACAGGCTTTGCCTGTCAGCGGCAGCAACGACTGTTAATCGCTGTAGGTATTGGTGGTGGTCTCGCGCTTTTGCTCGATCGATTCTTTGAGCATCATGTCCTTGACCTTCATCAGACGGGTCTGGTTTCCACGTTCGTTTTCGTCCAGCTTCATCTTGATGTATTTGATGGTCTCCTGCAGGTCGGGAATCTGCACGTATTCCAGCGCGTTTACACGGCGCCTGGTGCGCTCGATCTCCTCGGCGATCATCTGGGCGCTCTTTTCAATCTGCGCCAGCTCCAGCAGGTGGGGCAGCACGTTTTTGACCGCGGCCACCGAATCGTCCAGCTCACCGGAGGTGGAGACAAAACCGTAGGAGTAGATGTCGCTGTCCCCGCTTTCCGAGGCGATGAACTCGAAGGAGGGGACCTCAACGCTCATCACGTTGCGCTCTCCGACCTCCAGATCGATGCTCTGCTTGGGCAGCATCAGCGCCTCCTCCAGCATCTGCGGGCTCATGACCGCGCTGGCTACCACAAATCCGCCGTAGATATCGCTGATTTCCTGCTCGACCTGTTCGCGCAGCTCCTTGTTCTTGCGGATCAGGTCGAGGAATTTCTTCATCAGGTCGTCGCGCTTATCCTTGAGCAGCTTGTGGCCGCGGATGGAGGTAGCGAGCCGCTTTTTCAGGCGGGTCATCTCCATGCGGGTCGGGTTGACGTTAATCAATGCCATCTGTCACCCCTCCTAGTTTTCGCTGTCTTTTTTCGGAAGGTACTTCTCAATCATCTCAGTCTTGATACGTTTGAGCTCGGTGGTCGGCAGGATGGAAAGCAGCTCCCAGCCGATGTCCAGCGTTTCCTCGATGGAGCGGTTGGTGTAGTAACCCTGGGAGACATAGCGCTTTTCAAACTCATCCGCAAACTTGGCGTACAGCAGGTCGGTCTCGGAAAGGGCGGCCTCACCCAGAATGCTCATCAGCTCTTTGGCGTCCTTACCACGGGAGTAGGCGGCAAACAGCTGGTTGAGGGTTCCGGAGTGGTCCTCACGGGTCTTGCCGACGCCGATACCCTTGTCCTTCAGACGGGACAGGGAAGGCAGTACGTCGATCGGCGGAGCGATATTCTTGCGGTACAGATCGCGGGACAGGATGATCTGGCCCTCGGTGATGTATCCGGTCAGGTCAGGGATCGGGTGGGTCTTGTCGTCCTCCGGCATCGACAGGATCGGAATCATGGTGATCGAACCGTTGGAGCCCATCTTTCTGCCGGCGCGCTCATACATGGTGGCAAGGTCGGTGTACAGGTAGCCCGGATAGCCGCGGCGTCCCGGAACCTCTTTGCGCGCGGCGGAAATCTCACGCAGCGCCTCGGCGTAGTTGGTGATGTCGGTCAGGATGACCAGGACGTGCATGTCCTTCTCGAACGCCAGGTACTCGGCGGCAGTCAGCGCCATCTTCGGGGTGGAGATACGCTCGATAGCCGGGTCGTTTGCCAGGTTCATGAACATGACGGCACGGTCAATCGCGCCGGTCTTGGTGAAGTCCTTGATGAAGAAGTCCGCTTCCTCAAAGGTGATACCGATTGCGGCAAAGACAACGGCGAATTTATCGTTGGCGTTGAGAACCTTTGCCTGACGGGCGATCTGCGCGGCCAGTTTGGCGTGCGGCAGACCGGAACCGGAAAAGATTGGCAGCTTCTGGCCGCGGACCAGGGTGTTCAGTCCGTCGATGGCCGAGATGCCGGTCTGGATAAACTCGTTTGGATAGACGCGGGCAGCCGGGTTCATCGGCACGCCGTTGACGTCGACGCGCTGGTCCGGGATGATTTCCGGTCCGCCGTCGATCGGGCGGCCCATGCCGGAGAAGATGCGTCCCAGCATATCCTCCGAAACCGCCAGCTGCAGGCCGTGGCCCAGGAAACGAACCTTACTGTCGCGCAGGTTGATGCCGGCAGAGCTTTCGAACAGCTGGACGACGGCGTTGTCTCCGTCTACCTCCAGCACCTTGCAGCGGCGGGTCTCGCCGCTGGGCAGCTCGATTTCGCCCAGCTCGTCATAGGTGACGCCTTCGACGCCGGAAACGACCATCAGAGGACCTGCGATTTCCCTTATGGTGCGGTATTCCTTTAACATTATGCAGATACCTCCTCAGACATTACTTTCGAAACAGAAGATTCAATCTCGGCCATGGTGTCCTTAAAGTAGCTTTCAAACTTGTCTTCCGGAACATATTTGGCGCGGGCAATCTTCTCCGATACCGGCAGAGCAAACAGCTTTTCTACCTTGACGCCGCTTGCCAGCGCGTTTCTGCACTCCCTGGAGAAGTCCATGATCATCTTGAGCATCATGAACTGCTTCTTGTTGGAGGTGTAGGTATCGACATCATCGAACGCGTTCTGCTGCAGGTAGTCCTCACGGACGCTGCGCGCGCTCTCGAGGGTCAGGCGGTCAGGCGCAGACAGCGAGTCGTAGCCGACCAGCTTGACGATTTCCTCCAGCTCCGCTTCCTGCTGCAGCAGCAGCATGGCGTCGTGGTGGAGGCCGGACCATTCTTCGGAGATATTTTTATCCATCCACTCACCGATCTGGTCCAGATACAGCGAGTAGGAGGTCAGCCAGTTGATGGCTGGGAAGTGACGTTTGTAAGCAAGGGAGGAATCCAGGCCCCAGAAAACCTTGACGATACGCTGGGTGGCCTGAACAACCGGGTCGGAAAGGTCGCCGCCGGCAGGGGATACCGCGCCGATAGCGGTCAGGGAGCCTTCACGATCCTCGGTGCCGTTGCAGATGACGCGGCCGGCGCGCTCATAGAACTGCGCCAGACGGGAGGTCAGGTAAGCCGGGTAACCTTCCTCACCTGGCATCTCCTCCAGACGGCCGGACATCTCACGCAGCGCCTCGGCCCAGCGGGAGGTGGAGTCGGCCATGATGGCGACCGAGTAGCCCATGTCGCGGTAGTACTCGGCGATGGTGATGCCGGTGTAGATGGAAGCCTCACGGGCGGCAACCGGCATGTCGGAGGTGTTGGCGATCAGAACGGTGCGGTACATCAGAGACTCGCCGGTTTTTGGGTCCTTCAATTCCGGGAACTCGTTGAGAACGTCGGTCATCTCGTTGCCGCGTTCGCCGCAGCCGATGTAGACAACGATGTCAACGTCCGACCACTTGGCCAGCTGGTGCTGTACAACCGTCTTACCGGAACCGAACGGTCCCGGAACAGCGGCGGTACCGCCCTTGGCGATTGGGAACAGGGTGTCGATGACGCGCTGTCCGGTGATCATCGGGAAGTCAGGCGACAGCTTCTGCTTGTAGGGGCGCTGTACACGGACAGGCCATCTCTGCAGCATGCAGACGTCGTGGATGTTGCCGTCTTTATCCTTGATCTTGGCGATGGTCTCGGTGATGTTGTAGCTGCCGGAATAGAGCTCGACGATCTCACCCTCGGCGCCCTTGGGCACCATGATCTTGTGGGTGACAACCGCGGTCTCCTGAACGGTGCCCAGCACGTCGCCCATCACAACCTGGTCGCCGACCTTGGCGGTCGGGACAAAGTCCCATTTCTTTTCGTGGTCCAGAGAGGTCACTTCGATGCCTCTGGTGATATTGCTTCCGGCAATTTCTCTGATCTTGGTCAGCGGACGCTGGATGCCGTCGAAGATGCTGGTCAGCACGCCGGGAGCCAGCTCGACGGACAGAGGAGCGCCGGTGGACTCGACCATGTCGCCAGGACCGATGCCTGCGGTCTCCTCGTATACCTGAATGGATGCCTTGTCCTCTCTCATTTCGATGATTTCACCGATGAGCCTCTGTTTGCCTACGCGCACAACGTCGGACATATTGGCGTCACGCATGTTTTCGGCAACGATCAGCGGACCGGCAACCTTTACAATTTTGCCTTGGCTCAATATTTTCACCTACTTTAAAATCAGTTTTCCGCAGCGGGATAGCTGCCGCGGAACAAAAACAGCCCTGCCTTTTCCCGGATGGTGTTGCGGGGAAAGGCTCTATTGAAAACTTAGTCTTCGTTAAACAGAATATCTGCGCCCACAGCTCGCTCGACGTTTTTCTTGACATTCTGGATGCCGATGCCAAGGCTGCCGTCCTTGCCGGGAATCGGGATGATTGCCGGGATGGGCTGCTCCTTGTACGCGTCGATGATCTCCGGCACCTGCGCGTAGGCCTGCTCGGTGATGAAGATGATGCCATAATCACCCCTGCACAGCTGCTGCATGGTGTCGCGGGTCTCCTGCTGGGTGGAGGTCATAAAGACCTCGAAGCCGACCGCCTTAAAGCCGAGGACGCTGCCTTTGTCGCCGACAACTGCAATCTTTTTACGCATATGTTTCCCTCAGCCTTTCTGTGATTTTGTCAGGGTCGACCCCTGCGATCTTGGAAGCCATGACGATGCGGATTGCCTGCACCTCATTTTCCTTGGCCAGCAGGTAGGAGAGCACCGGCTCAATGCCGAACGGGATGAAGCGGGACTCTTTGAGCACCTCGACCATGAAGTTGTCGCACAGCTTCTCGAACTCGGAGAGCGTTCCGTGGTTTTTGATGGCGTCATAGGCGCCGGAGAGGGCAGGCCCATAAGGGGTACCGTCCAGCATCTCAAAGAAGTCATCAAAGGTCTTGGGGAACAGCTCCAGATAGCGCGGCACGGCGATGCTGCCGCCGTCAGCCAGCACTTCCTTCAAGAAGCGCAGATCCTTGCCGATGCGCTTGATGCGCACGAAGGAACGGATATTGGCGATGTCGATATTTGCGTTGACCAGGCGGGTCAGGAATTTGCTCTTGTACTGCCCGGCCAGGGCGGACATGCTCTCCAAAACGGCGCGGTCGATGATGATGTCCACCATCTGCGGGTCGTTTGTCTTGGCAAGCGTCTCCCTTGCCTGCAGGGCAGCCTGGGCAATCCTTGGCTCCAGTTCCCCAAAATCGCCATCGCGCAGCCCCTGCAGCAGCGTCTTTTCGTCGACAGTGCCCAGAGGGCTGAGCAGTCCTTCGGTGGAATTGCCGCAGGACTGCGCCTTGATGATGGTCTTGAGGTTGTGTCCGTCATACTTGTAGCGGAAGATTTTGAACATCTCCGGGTCGGGAGCGGCCTTTTCCAGCCGCTCATAGGTGGAGACAAGCTCCTGGGTCAGCGCAGATTCGAAATCTTGGTAGTTTACGTCCACGCCAATGCCCGCGTCGGTGACGGTCTTGTAGGCCTCCTCAGGGGTTGCAGCAGAGATCATCTTGTGCAGTGCCTGGGTGCCGACCATCCGGTTCTCCTGCGCGCGGATGTTGGCGGACAGATACAGATACTGTGTATCCTTTGTCTTTTTCAAACCATGCACCTCCCTTATGAAATCAGATGTCATTACTCGGTCAGAACCTTGGCAACCTCAGCTTCCAGCTCGTCGCGCATGTTCTTGATGAGGATCTCATAGGAAAGGTTGGTCTCGATGTTTCCCTCGGCCAGGATCATGCCGCCCTGGATGGAGGCGGGCTTTTGGGAGAGGGAGACGGCGTAAGGCTTGTTCTGTGCCTTCAGCTTTTCGCTGATGGCGTCGATCAGGGACTGGCCGAAGGCGGCGGAGTCCTTCTCGTTGAGGAGAACCTGGGCGTCGGAGGTGATATATTTTGCGGCGGCAGAGGAGAGCAGCTCAACCTGCTTGTCATTTTCCTGCGCGCACAGCACCTCCAGTGCCTTCTGGAAGGCCTGCTCGATGGCCTGACGCTTATACTGCAGCATCATGTTGCGGCGGATTAAACCCGACTGCGACTCAACGCGCTCGGCGATGACGGCAGCTTCTTTCTGCGCTCGCTCCTGGGTCTGCTGGCTGAGCGTTTTGGCCTGCTGTTCATAGTCGGCCAGAATCTGCTTGGCCTCGGCCTGCGCCTCGTCGATCTTCTGCTGCGCCTGCGCCTGTGCGTCGTCGGCAATCCTTTTGATAATGCTTTCGATATTGTTCAACCGGTTTCACCTCGATTTTTTTATTTTGTGGGTTCAGGTGCGGTTGGGGATTAAGCGATGTTGCCGACGTTGATGACCAGCAGGATGGAGGTCAGAAGGCCAAGGATCGCGTAGGTCTCAACCATCGCGGCGTAGATCATTGCTTTGGAAACTTCGTTTGGCTTCTTGGCAACGACGTTGATGCCGGCGGCGGAAACGCGGCCCTGATGGATACCGGAAAGCAGACCGGTCAGAGCGCAGGGCAGGCAGGAAGCGAGCACATACAGGCCCTGAGAGGTGGTGAGCGCAGCGGTGCCGCCAAGGAAACCGCAGTTGAGCATAACCATGATGCCGACCAGGAAGCCGTAGATGCCCTGTGTGCCCGGCAGAGCCTGCAGGATCAGGGTCTGACCGAATTTGTCAGGATCTTCCGCGATCAGTCCGGCAGCGGCCTCACCGGCGATGCCGACACCCTTTGCGGAACCGATACCGCCAAGACCTACTGCGAGGGCAGCGCCCAGAACTGCTAAAAAGTTACCGTTGAAAAAGAATTGAGCAAAAGTTGTTGCTTCCATGACTAAAAGTCCTCCTTGTCAGAAATGAGAGTGTATTTGGTGTTTGGTTGGAACGGCTTAAAAGGTCTGCCGCCGGCTTCATAGAATTTTCCGAAGAACTCTACATACTGCAGACGGGCAGTGTGTACATAGGCACCAAGGCCGCTGATTGCGACGTTGAAAGCGGTGCCGATGACAAAGATCAAAACAAAGACGATGATGCCGATTAGGTTGAAGCCCGGCATGGTGCCCAGCAGGTTAAAGACGTTGGCGATAACGCCGCCGGCAAGTCCCAGCGCGAGGATACGCGAGTAGGACAGCACGTCCGAAAGGTAGGATGTGATGTCGTAAAGGCTCATGACGCCCTTGATTGGCTTCATCAGGATGTTCTTTTCGTGGCGTCCCTGGGTCAGGACCAGGCCGACAGCGCCGACAATGGCCAGCACCATGCCAACATTGAAGAAGGCAGGCAGCAGCATCAGCGGCAGGCCGATCAGGACCAGATACCACAGACCAACGTCCATCAGGCCGTCCATCAGGTGACCTTCACGCGCCAGCATGTAAATCTTGATGCCCATACCGACGAACAGGTGGATGCCGCCCAGAATGAAGGAAAGAATCATAACGGACATTGGGTCATTGAGCGGGTCGAACACCGACGGGACGGTTACGGTCATGCCGAACCAGCTTTCCGCCACCTGAGTGACCAGGTTGCCGAAATAGCCGCCGAACATGGCGCCCCAGAAGATGGTGGAGATGCCGCATGAAACGCCGATCTGCAGGGCGTTCTTTAAAAATCCCTCGTCCGGCTTCAATACCTTGAGCCCCACGATGCACAGTATCAGCACCAAAAGTCCGTAACCCGCGTCAGCCAGCATCATGCCAAAGAACAGGATGAAGAACGGGGTCAGAGCGGCGGTCGGGTCGATGCCGGTTGGGGAAGGCAGCGAGTACATCTCGGTGATGATCTCGTATGGCCGCACGAAATTGTTGTTTTTAAGCTTGACCGGCGGGTTGTCGCCCTCCTGCGGATCTGCCAGGGTATAGTAGCAGGTGTAGCGGTCCAGCAGCTTTTTGACCTTGCCGGCGTCGTCGGCAGTGATCCATCCGGTCAGAGCAAAGACGCTCTGGGTCTGGAAGATGTTCTGACGAACGTTCTGGTCGTCGATCTGCATTGCGACCATGTCCGAACCGGTCTTGAGCAGGTTGGCGTTTTTGGCCATCACCTTGAGCTGTTCGGTCAGGCGGTCGATCTCCTTGCCGCCGGCCTCCACCTGTCCTTTGAGCGCGGAGATATTTTCCGCGGGGTTGCCGGAAAGGGAGGAAAAATCCGGACGGCTGGTGTTAAAGCCGCGAAGCACGCCCAAAACCTCTTCCCGCGCGCTTTGATGATAGATGATAAGCAGGCAGGAAAGCTCCGCGGTGCTGCTGACCTTGTGCAGATAGCACAGGGGAGTGGCTGCCTCCAGCTGGCTCTGCAGCTGTTCCAGATCCACATCGGCGGAGGCGGTCAGATACAAAAGCTCGCAGGACTGCGTCCGGCCAAGCGAGAGATCCAGATCCAGCCCCGTCCAGGGCTCCAGCGCGGTGATCTGCAGCTGCATGCGGGAGACGGCGTTTTTGTGATCGGCAATCTGCTTGACAATCTCGTTGACACCGTCGCGCAGCTGGCAGGCCTCCTGGTACAGGCTCTTGTCAAACATGGCGGAAAAATCAGCCCGCTCCTTTTTGGCAAACAGCCCGCCTTTTTCCTCATAAGGGGAAAGCGCGCGGATTGCAGAGGTAAATTTGGTCTGCTCCTGCTCCAGCTCGTAGGTCTGGGCAACACCCGGAACGGTGATGGCGCTGATGCTTTCATAGTCCTGGATGTTTTCCGGGCCTTCGATCTGGACGCATTTCTTTCTCATCAGGTCCTTCAGAAGAGCTTCCTTATCTGCAAGAAACCCGATGAGCGTCAGTTTCTGCATTTTTAAAATCATAACGTGTTCACAATCCTCTCCGCAATGAGGTTTGCCGCCGCTGTTAGCTTCTCCCGGGACCTTTCGGCCATCGCCTTGCACTCGTTTTCACACGAGGCACGGGAATTTTCCAGCCAGACCTGCGCATCCTGTTGCGCGCGGGAAACTGTTTCCTCCGAGAGCTTGGCAGCGTCGGCTTTGGCATTGTCAAGGATTGTCTTGCCCTGGCGCTGGGCGTCGGCGCGTATGGCGACGGCCTTTTGCTGGGCATCGCTGAGAAGCTGCTGGGCAGCGTCCTCAGCCTGCTTGACTTTGCTGAGTACATCTAACAAGTTTTGTCACCACCCTTTTCTTATAGACCTGCAAAAACAGCTTGTCAGAAAACAAGCTGCCTTCTGCGCGTGGATTGTGGAAAAAATAACAATAAAACCCCCTCGTCTCGGTCATTTTTTCCGGGAACAGCCAGCAATTGTTATATTATGTTATATTTTGCTAGCCGCCAGAAGAAATAAAATCTTCTTCCACTATATCATAATCGAAATCATTGTACATTGTCAATAAGTTTATCGAAAAAAAATAGGGGTAAAATTATGCGAAAAAATGACAGATTGACGGTTTTTCATAACTTTTTTCATAAAATTATACCATCATTTTTATGAAAAAAGCTCTTTTCGCATTCGTTGCAGGCACTCAAACAGAGGGAGATAACACATCGTATGCGTTATTTTGTGATAATAGAATTTAGAATTTTTGATAGGAAGAATCAATCGGAACTGGACGAGGGGAAAAATATATTTTATAATAAAATTTAGGAAAATGGATGGAGAGGGGGGAGAAAGCATGAAGGAGGACAAGGTGGTGTACACTATGGCGCTGCTGGCAGTCCTTTCGGTAGCGGGGCTGCTGCTGTTTGAGCTGGCGCTTTCGCCGAAGGCGCGGTATCCGCTGACGGTCACCCGTGTCCAGCAGGTGCAGCAGGCCCTGCAAGGGGAGGAGGTCCAGCAGGGAGAGGGTGTGCTGGTTCCCTATGGAGAGGGAGAGGCCTCCTTCCCGATGAATATCAATCAGGCCACCGCCGAGGATCTGATGGAGGCGGACCGGATTGGGGAGAAGCGCGCACAGGACATCCTGGACTTCATTGCAGCGCGCGGCGGCATTTCCGATATGGATGAGCTACTGGAGATCGAGGGCATCGGAGAGGCGACGCTGGCCGGGCTGAAGGAGCTGTTTTATGCCGAATAGGAAAAGACGCCCAAACAAAATGTCTGGGCGTCTTTTCTCAGCTTGCTATAATTGGATGGAGTTCAGATCCCGCTGATCGAGCAGCTGCTCGAAGTTGCGGATGGGCAGGTGCGCTTTGTTGACCGGCACACCGGGCTGCGTCGCATGCGGATTGGTGCGGCTGGCATACATCGGGTGGATGCCGGTGGTCGGATCGATGCGCGGAAAGATGGAGGCGTGTCCGTTGGGCAGCGAGGCCCGAACAGAGCTTGTATTGGGTCTGCAGTCGTTTACTGGTTGGTGGCGGTAGTGGCCGGAGCGGTGTTTCGGCATAAAAAAGGCTCCTTTCCCCAAAAAAGGTTGGGCGGATAAGAGCAGCCGGCAGCGGCTCTTTTCGGCGCCGTTTTTGGCGCTGTCCGCTGTTTTTATTGTGGGCCGCCGGCGGGTGTATATGCGAGAAGATTTCTGCCAAAAATATTTTTTCAAAAAAACGGAAAAAAACTATTGACATTTCAGAAAGTGCGTAGTATAATAATCTACGTTGTCACGAACGGCAACAAACACGCGGGAGTTTAGCTCAGCTGGGAGAGCATCTGCCTTACAAGCAGAGGGTCACAGGTT
>URGV01000027.1 GCA_900547455.1 uncultured Oscillospiraceae bacterium | reverse complement strand
CACAGCTGTGCGCGGGCCCCCTTTGGGGTGAAGGAAGAAAGACTAAAGCTGTTGCTCAGGATAGGCAAAGCCGTGCATGAAGCCATTTTCGGCAAAGATGGAGCAGATATCCCCGCCGATGACCTTGCCGCGGTAGATCAGGAGGTTGGCGCGGATGTAGTCCTTCTGGCTGGGGTAGTTGAGCACCTCATAGGTGTAGCGGCGGACCTCCTTGCCGCGGTAGCCGCTCAGGTCAAAGCCCTGGGCGGTCTGGATGGCGTTGTAGTTTTCATAGACATCCCCGAAGGTTTGGGGGATCACCACCGACACCACCTCGCTCGGCTCCTCGCTGACCTCCCAGCCGTAGCTCTTTAGAAAGGTGATGCGGGCAAGGTTGTTGGGCGCCTCGGTCTCGTGGGTTTGGGAGGCCTGTGGGATGCTGCCGGAGTCATTTTCCTGCCGGGAAGAAATCTTCAGCAAGGTCAGCAGCAGAAAGACAGCGGCAGCGATGACCGCGAGGAACAGCAGCTTTTTGACAATCGCTTTGGGCCTCAGCGAGCAGATGAACATGATCGGGGTCCTCCTTTGGCAAAGTATTCCCGCGTCGCCCCAAAGACCTGCGGGGAGAGGATGAGCAGGGCGGCGAGGTTTGGCAGCAGCAGGCAGGCGTTGAGCAGATCCGCCAGCGAAAAGACCAGCGGCAGCTGGGCAAAACAGCCCGCCGCGCAGCCGGTGAGGAAGAGCAGCCGGTAGAGCGGCAGGGCCATCCGGCTGTTGGGAAACAGATATTCGATGCAGCGCTGCCCGTACAGGCAGAAGCTGATGACCGAGGCAAAGGCGAACAGAGAGACGGCCACCGCCAGCATCCTGCCGCCGGCCTGGCCCATCACCAGGGTGAAGGCCGCCTGCGCCGCCGAAGGGCCCAGCGGAACCCCGCTTGTGAGGATGGCCAGCGCCGTCACCGAGCAGACCAAAATGGTGTCGCAGAACACCTCGAAGATGCCCCAGAAGCCCTGCTCCACCGGGCTGTCCGCCCCGCTGCAGGCGTGGGCGATCGAGGCGCTGCCAAGGCCGGCCTCGTGGGTGAAGATTCCCCGGGCAATGCCAACCCGCATGGAGACAAAAAAGCCGGAGGCTCCACCTGCCACCACCGAACTGGGGGAGAAAGCGCCGCTGACAATCTGCGTAAGGGCGTCGGGGATGTTCTGCCGGAAGGTCAGCAAAACCACCCCGCAGCCCAGAAGGTAGAACACCGACATCAGCGGCACCAGCGCCGTGCAGGTGCGCACCGCGCGGTCGCAGCCGCCATGCAGCACCCAGCCGCACAGCAGGGTCAGCGCCGCCGCACACAGAAGGGGCGGGAGGGAAAAGCTCTCCTGCAGCGCCTCGGCGATGGCGCCGGTCTGGGTCATGCTGCCACTGGAGAAGCTGGCCAGTGCGCAGAAAACGCAGAAGAGGACCGCCAGCGCCTTGCCGAAGGCGTTGGGAATCCCGCAAGAGATGTAGTACATCGGGCCGCCGCGAAGGGCCTTTGCGCCCTTGTCCCGCTGCCGCCAGCGCACCGCCAGCAGCACCTCGGCATATTTGGTCATCATGCCCAGAAAGGCGCCGATCCACATCCAGAAGATACTGCCTGCGCCGCCCAGGGCCAGCGCTGCCCCCACCCCGACGATGTTGCCCACCCCCATCGTGCCGCCCAGCGCGGTGCTGACAGCGGCAAAGGGGGAGACGCCGCCCGCTTCGCGCTTTTGCAGCAGCGAGCCGACCGTCCCTTTCAGGATGGCCGGCAGACGGGTCAGCGGCAGAAAGCCGGTCCCCACCGTAAAGTAAAGCCCGCACAGCAGTGTCAGCAGGACGGTCCCCCGCCCCCAGAGCAGCTGGGAAAGCCGTTCGATCAGCTGTTCCACCCCGCATCCCTCCCGCATTTTTTGCTACAGGCTATGCGCCGCGCGGATGGGATATGCAGGGGGTTGGATTTTTTGGCGGATTGCGGTATAATGGGGACAGCGATTTCTTTTTTTATTTCAGAGCGTCATTAAAGGGGGATGTATTATGTACAATTGCGCAAAGTGTTTCCAGCGCGGATGCACAAAACAGGATATGACCAAGACCTTGCCGGAATGCCCCAGCAAGGACGCCCAGATTCAGGAGGAGGCAAAGGCGCTCTACAAGGAGCCGGAAAATTACAAGATCGCCTACTGCGCCGCGCTGACCGAGGCGGGCGGCTACTGCCAGGACACAAGACTTGTCGAGATCATCAAGTTTATGCACCGGGCCGGGTACAAAAAGATCGGCATCGCCTTCTGCACCGGGCTGTTTAAGGAGACGCAGGAGGTGGTCAACATCCTGGAGTATAACGGCTTCGAGGTCGTCTCGATCATCTGCAAAAACGGCGCCATCACCAAGGATTTTCTGGGGCTGACCGACGAGCAGTCGGTGCACGGAAGCTGCAAGAACGAATCGATGTGCAACCCCATCGGACAGGCCCTGTTTTTAAACGAGCAGCAGACCGACTTCAACCTGATGATCGGCCTGTGCGTCGGCCACGACACCCTGTTTATGAAGTATGCCAAGGCCCCGATGACCGTGCTGGCGGTCAAGGACCGCGTCACCGGCCACAACCCACTGGCGGCGGTCTATCTGGCGCAGGGCTATTACAACAAAAAGTTTTATCCGGCCGACCCGGCGGAGCTGAATCCTCACGACACCGAATATAACCGCTAAGCGCAAAAAAAGGAGCGTCCCCAGCCTGTCGGGGGCGCTCCTTGCGGCATCGGAATATTTTTGCGTTTTGCGGGTATCCAAATAAGGAAATTGTTCAGCACAAGACCATGATCGAAAGCGAGGAATGACCGTGAAAGAAAGAGAAATGCTGCAAATGTGCGGCGCCGGCTGCAGCGCGGTGAGCTGGCAGACAAAGGACGGCTGCGTGCTGTGGGGCAGAAACATGGACTTTAACCGGATGGCGCAGGGCAGCGCGCCAACCTTCTTCCCGCGCGGGCAGGTCTACTACACCTGCGGCAGCAAATGGGAAGGAAATCTTGTGGAGGACAGCTGCCAGACAGCCGCCTACGCCGCGCTGGGAACCGGCCTGATCATCTCGCCGGAGAGCCCGGTGCTGTATGAAGGAATCAACGAGAAGGGGCTGATGGGCGGACAGCTCTACTACCGGGAATTTGCGCATTATGAAGATGCCCCGCAGCCCGGCCGGCTTGCAGTGCAGCCGCCGTTTGTGGTCTATCACCTGCTGGCCCAGTGCGCCAGTGTACAGGAGGTGGTGCAGCAGCTGCAGGAGAAGCTCAGCCTCCTGGCGCTGCCCATGCTGGGGACGGTGCCTTCGCTGCACTGGACTTTCTGCGACCGCACCGGGGAGAGCATCGTCGTCGAGCCGGACGGGGACGGGCTGCACATCTACCGCCGCACCATCGGGGTGATGACCAACAGCCCCTCCTACAGCTGGCACCGCCTGAACCTGCTCAACTATGCGGGGCTGCGGGAGCTGGACTACGATGCGGTGCAGCTTTGCGGGGACAGCATCCCGCAGTGCTTTTCCGGCAGCGGGATGCAGGGGCTGCCGGGGGATTTCAGCTCTCCGTCCCGCTTTGTGCGGCTGGCGATGCTCAAAAAATGCGCGGTGCCGGGCGAAAATGAGGTCGACGGGGCGGCAAAGCTGTTCCACCTGATGCAGAGCGCGGCCTTTCCACTGGGGGCGGTGCGGGTCAGCGAGCCCGGACACGTCACCGAGCGGGACGAGGGAGTTGTCCCCTTCGACTACACCCTCTACACCGTCGTGCTGTGCGCGCAGTCGCTGCGCTGCTACTGGACCAGCTATGAAAACCAGCGGGTGCAGTATCTGGAGCTGGAGCGGCTGCTGGAAAGGACCGAGCCGGTGCAGTTTGATTTTCGGCGGGAACCGGACTTTTTGTGCCGGAATGAGGGATAAAAAAAGGGAGGCGCAGGCGTTGTGGAACAACGCCTGCGCCGTTTCTTCTTGTGTGGTTTTAGGCTTTGCGCTCGCTGGCGGATTTACTGCGCAGGTACAGCACAGCGCCCAGCACCGCCGCAATCAATTCGGTGGCGGGGAAGGCCAGCCACACGCCGATCATGCCGCCGATGGCCGCCAGCAGAAAGGCCATCGGGATGATGAGCAGCAGGCCGCGCAGCAGCGAGGTGATGTGGGCGGGGATGGTGTTCTCCACCGAGGTGAAGTAGGTGGAGAGGATGGTGTTGAAGGCCACAAACGGGATGGCGGTGAAGTAGAGCTTGAGCCCCTCCACCGCAATCTGCTGCAGCTGGGGGTTGTTTTCGCTGTTGAAGATCTGCGCGATGGGGCCGGCGAACAAAAACAGGACAAAGTAGATCACAGCCGACAGCGCAATCACCGAGGCCATGGCGCAGTGCAGCAGCTGGCGGGTCTGCTCCCGCAGATGCTGCCCGTAGGCGCGGCTGATGAGGGGCTGGACGCCCTGAGCGACGCCGTTGTAGATGGCGATCACCACCAGCGAGATGTTGGCGATGACGCCGTAGGCAGCGACGCCGGTGTTGCCGGAAAGGCCGAGGATGATGGCGTTAAAGACGACCATGGTGATGCCGGAGGACACCTGCGCCAGCAGCGAAGGAAAGCCCAGCGAGATGTTGGAGCGCACCACCGATGCGCGCAGGCCGGTGCGGGTCAGGCGGAAGCCCTTGCTCTTTTTGAGCCAGTGAGGCGACATGATGAGGATGCCGATGACCGGGGAGAGGCCGGTGGCCAGAACGGCGCCGAAGATGCCTATCCCCATCGGGAAGATAAAGATGTAGTCCAGCACGATGTTGGAGAGGCTGCTGGTGACGGTGGCGGCGGAGGAAAGCTGCGGATTGCCGTCGTTGCGGATGAAGCAGAGGAAAAGGTCGTTGAAGATGAAGGCGGGGGAGAACAGGATCATGGTCTGCAGATAGGTGTAGGCCATGTCAAAGATGGTCTCGTCCGCGCCCAGAAGGAGGATCAGCTCGTCGGCAAAGAACAGGCCGATCAGAAAAAAGACAACGGAAAATCCAAGACAGAGGTAGACGGTGTTGGTGAACATAATGTTGGCTTCGTTCTCCTCGCCGCGGCTTTTGCAGATGGAAAAGCGGGTCGCGCCGCCCATGCCCAGCATCAGCCCGACGCCGTGGACAAAGTTGTAGGCGGGAATGGCCAGATTGAGCGCGGCAAGGCCGTTTGTCCCCAAGCTCTGGGAGACAAAGAAGGTGTCCGCCAGGATGTAACAGGACATGGCGAGCATGCCGAGGACGCTGAGGGAAGAATATTTGGCAAAATCCCGCAGAATGTTATTTTGGCTCATAGCATTTCTCCTTCCAAAATGTACCTGGACAAAAGAAAAGCGCTGTCATTCCACATCTCCAACGGCCTATCGATGTGGAATACAACGCTCTTGTCTGCCCGGCGACAGAATCTCTTTTTACAATGCTCTTTATTATAGCAAAGGGAGGGAAAAAGGTCAAGAGGAACAGCCGGATTTTGCTTTGCGTTCCCGCAGGGTGACATGGACGGTGTCCCCCGGCCCCTTGCCGATTTTGGCCCGGATGTCCTTGCGGATGCCGATGATGTGGCAGGTCGTCTGCATCCGCACAAGCTGCCCGTCGTAGCGCTCTCCATCAAAGGTGGCGTGGACCAGCACCCGCCCCTTACCAAAGGCGGCTTTGACATCAAATGGAATTTCAATGTAGGCCGCGTCCATATCCGGATTTTTGTGGATAACGGCGTCGAATTCGTACAGCATTTTGCAATTTTTTCTCCTGTCGGAATTTTTTTGTTCCTCCTTTATTTTGCCACAGCCGCCCCGATCTATTTGAAAAACAGGTGAAGATCGAAAAATTAGCTTCCAGATGAAAAATTTTTTGAACAATACAAAAAAATATCTGCAAATTCCTCTCACTTTCAACGGGAAAACAGAGAGGAGGAATTTGTGCAAAATAACTATAAAAAGAGGCTTTTTCGCGGATTAATCAAGAAAAAAATAATCAATTTATACGATTTTAAACAAGAATGCTTTTTCGTTATTGTTTAAACAAGATAATTTTTTCCACTATTTTCAGTATTTTTTCATCTTGTTTTTTTTAACAATTTGCTCTAATATGTATTTATGTTGGATGGAGTAATTGTGCTCCATTGAAAACATGAAAAAGGAGAATTGCACATGAGAAAGATTATCGCACTGCTTCTGGCCGCAGCTATGGCCATGGGTATGGTAGCCTGCTCCGGCGGCGAAACCACCGAACAAACTACCACCGAAACCCCAACCGAATCCGCGACCGAAGAGGAAGCCACCACTGAAGAAGCTCCTGCCGAAGAGGAGGCAACCGAAGAACCTGCTGCTGAGGAAACCGAGACCGCTGAGGTAGCAAATAAGGACAAGCCGCTGGTTTGGTACAACCGCCAGCCGTCCAACAGCTCCACCGGCGAACTGGACATGACCGCTCTGAGCTTTAACGAGGACACCTACTATGTAGGTTTCGACGCAAACCAGGGCGCTGAGCTGCAGGGCACCATGATCAAAGAGTACATCGAGGCAAACATCGACACCATCGACCGCAATGGCGACGGCATCATCGGCTACGTTCTGGCCATCGGCGACATCGGCCACAACGACTCCATCGCCCGTACCCGCGGCGTCCGCGCTGCTCTGGGCACCGGCGTTGAGGCGGCGGACGGTTCCATCGACTCCACCCCGGTCGGCACCAACACCGACGGCACCTCCACCATCGTTAAAGACGGTTCCATCGAAGTAAACGGCACCACCTATGTTGTTCGTGAGCTGGCTTCTCAGGAAATGAAGAACTCCGCCGGCGCGACCTGGGACGCTGCCACTGCCGGTAACGCAATCGGCACCTGGTCCGCTTCCTTTGGCGATCAGATTGACGTTGTCGCTTCCAACAACGACGGCATGGGCATGTCCATGTTCAACGCTTGGTCCAAAGCCAACAACGTTCCGACCTTCGGTTACGACGCAAACGCTGACGCGGTAGCTGCTATCGCAGAAGGTTACGGCGGCACCATCAGCCAGCACGCTGACGTACAGGCTTACCTGACCCTGCGTGTACTGCGCAACGCTCTGGACGGCGTTGATGTTGACACCGGTATCGGCACCGAGGACGACGCTGGCAACGTGCTCAGCGACGACGTATACTACTACAATGCTGACGAGCGCTCCTACTACGCTCTGAACGTTGCAGTTACCGCTGAAAACTATGAGGACTTCATGGATTCCACCCAGGTTTACGCTCCTGTTTCCAACCAGCTGGATGCAACTGCTCATCCGACCAAGAATGTATGGCTGAACATCTACAACGCTGCGGATAACTTCCTGAGCGCGACCTATCAGCCACTGCTGGAGAAATATGACGATCTGCTGAACCTGAATGTAGAGTACATCGGCGGCGACGGCCAGACCGAGGCGAACATCACCAACCGTCTGAGCAACCCAAGCCAGTATGACGCCTTTGCCATCAACATGGTTAAGACCGACAACGCGGCTTCCTACACCGCACTGCTGAACCAGTAATCTGGACCTCATTTTTAAACTGTAAGACATAATTGACTGCTGTTAAGGGGGAAGGACTTCTTCGTTTGGGAGAAATGATCTCCACTCGATAGAAGGACTTCCCCCTTTTGGCAATTTGAAAGAAACAGGAGTAACGAGAATGGCAGATTCGAAAGACGATATTGTCCTGTCAATCCGCGGTATGAGCAAGTCTTTCGGTCGAAACCGGGTGCTTGACCATATCAACCTGGACGTGAAGCGCGGGACGGTCATGGGACTTATGGGTGAGAACGGCGCCGGTAAGTCCACCATGATGAAGTGCCTGTTCGGCACCTACCAGAAGGATGAAGGAAAAATCTACTTAAACGGAAAAGAAATCAGCTTTTCCGGACCAAAAGATGCCCTGGAAAATGGAATCGCCATGGTTCACCAGGAGCTTAACCAGTGCCTGGAGCGGAATGTCATCGACAATCTGTTCCTGGGACGCTACCCCACCAACTCCATGGGGGTCGTGGATGAGGGCAGCATGAAGAAAAAGGCGGCCGAGCTGTTCCGCAAGCTTGGCATGACCGTCAATTTGACCCAGCCGATGCGGAATATGTCTGTCTCCCAGCGGCAGATGTGTGAGATCGCCAAGGCAATTTCCTACAATGCGCAGGTAATTGTTCTGGATGAGCCCACCTCCTCCCTGACCGTGCAGGAGGTAGATAAACTTTTTGAAATGATGCGGATGCTGAAAGAGCAGGGCATCGCCCTGATTTATATTTCCCACAAGATGGATGAGATCTTCGAGATCTGCGACGAGATCTCGGTTCTGCGAGACGGCAACCTGGTCATGACCAAGAAAACGGAAGAGACCAACATGAACGAGCTGATCACCGCGATGGTAGGACGCTCGCTGGAAAGCCGTTTCCCGCCGGTGGACAACACGCCGGGCAACACCATCCTGTCGGTTCAGCACCTTTCCACCAAATATGCGCCCTATCTGCAGGACGTCTCGTTTGACGTCAAGGAGGGCGAAATCTTTGGCCTGTACGGCCTGGTGGGCGCCGGACGTACCGAGCTTCTGGAGACCATTTTTGGTGTGCGTACCAGAGCGGCGGGCCGCGTCTACTTTAAAAATCGCCTGATGAACTTTAACAGTGCCCGGGAAGCGATCGATCACGGCTTTGCCATGATCACCGAGGAGCGCAAGGCCAACGGCCTGTTCCTCAAGTGTGACCTGACCTTCAACACCACGATTGCAAACCTGGAGCAGTACAAGACCGGCCTGGCCCTTTCCAATCCAAAGATGGTGAAGGCCACCAACAAGGAAATCAAGATCATGCGCACCAAGTGCATGGGACCGGATGACATGATCTCCAGCCTGTCCGGCGGAAATCAGCAGAAGGTTATCTTTGGCAAGTGGCTGGAGCGGGAACCGCAGGTCTTTATGATGGATGAACCTACACGAGGCATCGACGTAGGTGCAAAGTATGAGATCTATGAGCTGATCATCAACATGGCCAAGCAGGGCAAGACGATCATCGTCGTCTCCTCTGAGATGCCTGAGATCCTCGGTATCACCAACCGCATTGGCGTCATGTCCAACGGACATCTCTCCGGCATTGTGAACACCAAGGAAACCGATCAGGAAGAACTTTTGCGGCTGAGCGCAAAATATCTATAGTGGGAGAATTTGCATATGGCAACGGATAACAAAAAAATTCTGACGGCGGAGCAGGAATTAAAGCTCCGCCAGCCGATTGATGATTATGTCGGCGCTATTCAACAAAAGATCAATGCCCTGCGGGAAAACGGTACCGATAAGGTCCTTGACATCCAGGGTGAACTTGACAACCTCAAACGCGACCGCATCTATACCGCACAGGAAAAGGAATCCATTCGCGCAAAGCTGACAGCGGAGCTGGAAAAAGCCAAGGCGGTGGAATCCAAAAACAAGGACGAGATTGCAAAGCTGATTGCCGACGCTGAGGGGTACCTGAAGGGACACTTCAACAAGGATTATTATCAGGCGGTGGTGGAAAGCACCAACGAAGAAAAGGCACTCGCCCAGCAGAAATATCAGCAGGCAGTGGCACAGCTCAATCAGGAGCATCAGGCCACCGTTTCCAAGCTGTCTGACCAGCGCGAGATCAAGGACGAAAAATATGTCCACAAAAACCGGCTGTTTGACGCCAAGATGCAGCTGGCCAAAGATCTGCAGGAAGCAAAGGATCGCCGGCACGCCGCATTTGACCATCAGTATCACCTGATCGATATGCTGCGCATGTCCAAATTTACCTTTGCTGAGCAGCTGGCACAGAAATGGGAAAACTACAAGTATACCTTTAACCGCAGAGACTTCCTGCTGCGCAACGGTTTGTACCTGGCGATCATCGTCATCTTTATCGCCCTGTGTATCATCACCCCGATTGTGAAGAACGTTCCGCTGCTGACGGTCAACAACATCCTGAACATTCTGCAGCAGGCTTCGCCGAGAATGTTCCTGGCGCTGGGCGTAGCGGGCCTGATCCTGTTGGCAGGTACCGACCTGTCCATCGGCCGTATGGTCGGTATGGGCATGACCGCCGCCACCATCGTGATGCACCAGGGCCCGAACACCGGTTCGGTCTTTGGCCATGTGTTTGATTTCAGCACCCTGCCGGTTCTGGCGCGTGTCGTTCTGGCTCTGCTGGTCTGCATCGTGCTGTGCACCATCTTCACAACCATCGCTGGCTTCTTTACAGCCAAATTTAAGATGCACCCGTTCATTTCCACCATGGCGAACATGCTGGTTATCTTCGGTCTGGTTACCTACTCCACCAAGGGCGTTTCCTTCGGTGCGATCGACTCGACCATCCCGAACATGATCATCCCAAGAATCAATGGCTTCCCAACCATCATCCTCTGGGCAATCGCCGCGGTTATCGTGGTCTGGTTCATCTGGAACAAGACCACCTTCGGCAAAAACCTGTTTGCGGTCGGCGGCAACGCCGAGGCGGCAGCGGTTTCCGGTATCTCGGTATTCTGGGTTACAGTAGGCGCCTTTGTGCTGGCAGGTATCCTGTACGGCTTCGGTTCTTGGCTTGAGTGTATCCGAATGGTCGGTTCCGGTTCGGCTGCTTACGGACAGGGCTGGGAGATGGACGCGATCGCGGCCTGCGTAGTCGGTGGCATCTCCTTCACCGGTGGTATCGGTAAGATTTCGGGCGTTGTAGTGGGCGTATTCATCTTCACCGCCCTGACCTACTCCCTGACAACTCTGGGTATTGACACAAACCTGCAGTTTGTATTCTCCGGTATCATCATCCTTGTGGCGGTTATGCTGGACTGCCTCAAGTACGTTCAGAAGAAATAATTTTTCCTTCATGCAGAAAGCCGCTGCAAGGCAGACACAAGGACGGGTCTGCTTTGCGGCGGCTTTCCCCGGCTGACGGGGAAATGAGCATGAGATTGTGACAAAATAACCGGACGTGAGCGGCATGTCCGGCAAACAAAAGGAGAGCAGATGAGATGCATAAACTGAGCGATGTGCGCAAGGCGCTGAACGCAGGAGAGATGGATGAGGCGCTGGCACGCCTGACCTGCAGCGCAGACCCTGCCGCAGCCCGTCGGCGGGTGGCGGCGCTTTTGGATGGATTTGAGCGGAGCTTTGGCAGGGGAGAGGATACACCTGTGACCCTGTGCTCCGCCCCGGGCCGCACGGAAATTTGCGGCAACCACACCGACCATCAGCACGGCCGCGTGCTGGCTGCGGCGGTGAATGTGGACTTCTTGGCCTGTGCGGCTCCCAACGGCACCGATACCATCCGCTTCCAGTCGGAGGGCTGGCCGATGGTGGAGGTCGGGCTGGACGGCAAGGGCCCAAGAGAGGACGAGAAGGAGAGCACCCCGGCGCTGGTGCGCGGCATGGCCGAGCAGGCGGCGCAGCGGGGCTATACGGTGGAAGGCTATGATGTCTACGCGGTGTCGGATGTGCTGCCTGGCTCTGGCCTGTCCTCCTCCGCGGCCTGTGAGGTGCTGCTGGGCGTGATTGAGAACCACCTGTTCTGCAACGACCAGCTCAGCCCGGTGACCATTGCGCAGATGGGCCAGAAGGCGGAGAACCTCTACTTTGGAAAACCCAGCGGCCTGATGGATCAGACCGCTTCCTCGGTCGGCGGCGCCGTCGCCATCGACTTTGCCGATCCGGCCGACCCGAAGGTGCGCACCGTTTCGGTTGACCTGAACGCCCTGGGCTATGCGCTGTGCATCATCGATTCGGGCGCAAGCCACGCGGCTCTGACCGCCGAATACGCCTCTATCCCGCAGGAGATGGGTGCGGTTGCAGCGCAGTTTGGCAGGCAGGTGCTGCGCGAGGTGGATGAGGCGCAGGTGCTTCAGTCGCTGCCGCAGCTGCGGGAGAAGCTGGGCGACCGCGCGGTGCTGCGCGCGCTGCACTTCTTCGCGGACGATCAGCGGGTTGAGCGCGAGGCCGACGCACTGGCAAGCGGCGACATGGACACCTTCCTGTCGCTGGTGCGGGAGTCGGGCCGTTCCTCTTGGGAGCTTTTGCAGGACATTACCCCGACTGGCGCGGTGCGCGAGCAGGCGATGGCGGTCGCGCTGACCATCGCGGAGCGCGCGCTGAACGGTCGCGGCGCCTGCCGTGTACATGGCGGCGGTTTTGCTGGAACCATCCAGGCGTTTGTTCCGCTGGAACACTGCGCGGCCTTCCGCCAGGAGGTAGAGAGCATGTTGGGAGCGGGCTGCTGCCACATGCTGAGCATCCGTCCGGTGGGCGGCGCGGTTCTCTGGCCGTAAAAAGAGTGACATCATCGAAAGGAGTGCGATCGTTCTATGGCAATCTTGGTATTGGGCGGAGCCGGTTACATCGGCTCCCATACAGTGTACGAACTCATTGATGCGGGCCGGGAGGTGGTGGTGGCCGACAATCTGCAGACCGGTTTTAAGGCCGCCGTCCACCCCAAGGCGAAATTTTATCAGCTGGACATCCGGGACAAGGGCGCGCTGGACACCCTGTTTCAGGCCGAGAAGATCGACGGCGTCATCCACTTTGCTGCCTCCTCCCAGGTGGGCGAGTCGATGAGCGACCCTTTAAAATATTACGACAACAACCTTTATGGAACGATGGTGCTGCTGCGCTCGATGGTGGAGCATGGGGTGGACAAGATTGTCTTTTCCTCCACCGCCGCCACCTACGGCGAGCCGGAACGGGTGCCGATTTTGGAGAGCGACAAGACCAATCCCACCAACTGCTACGGCCAGACCAAGCTCTCGATGGAGCAGATGATGGAGTGGGTTTCCCGCGCGCACGGCCTGCGCTATGTGGCGCTGCGCTACTTTAACGCCTGCGGCGCGCACCCCTCCGGCAAGATCGGTGAGGCGCACAACCCCGAGACCCACCTGATTCCGATTATCCTGCAGGTGCCGCTGGAGCAGCGGGAGGCGGTCAGCATCTTCGGGGACGACTATCCCACCAAGGACGGCACCTGTGTGCGCGACTACATCCATGTCAACGACCTGGCCCAGGCGCACATTCTGGCGCTGGACTACCTGATGCAGGGCGGGGAGAACAACGTCTTTAATCTGGGCAACGGCGTCGGCTTCACCGTCAAAGAGGTGGTGGACGTGGCCCGAGCGGTCACCGGACACCCGATTCCCGCCAAGGTTGCCCCACGCCGTGCGGGTGACCCGGCCCAGCTGATCGCCTCCTCGGAGAAGGCCATCCGGGTGCTGGGATGGAAGCCGCAGTACAACGATCTGAACACCATTGTGGCTTCTGCCTGGGCATGGCACAAGAGCCATCCACATGGATTTGAGGAGGAATAGAGATGGACCGCAACCAAGCGATTGCAAAACTGATTGCCTATGCGCTGGAAAAACAGCTCATCCAGCCGGAGGAGAAAAACTGGGCGGTCAACACCCTGCTGGAGATGCTGGAGCTGGACGGCTGCGCCCTGCCGGAAATCCCCTCTGGGGAACAGATCGACCTGCCGGCAGTGCTGGACGCCTTGCTGGACGATGCCCACGAGCGCGGCGTGCTCAAAGAAAACAGCATCGTTTACCGCGACCTGTTTGACACCAGGCTGATGGGCGCGCTGACGCCGAGGCCGGCACAGGTGATCGAAAAATTCAATACCCTCTACCAGCAGAGCCCGAAGGAGGCCACCGACTGGTACTACCAGTTTAGCCAGGACACCAACTACATCCGCCGCGACCGCATCGCCCGCGACGTGCAGTGGAAGACGATGACCGAATACGGCGAGCTGGACATCACCATCAACCTGTCCAAGCCGGAAAAGGACCCGAAGGCGATTGCCGCCGCCCGCAACCTGCCCGCCTCCAACTATCCCCGCTGCCAGCTGTGCGCGGAGAATGAGGGCTATGCAGGGCGGGTCAACCACCCGGCCCGCCAGAACCACCGCATCGTGCCGATCACCATCAACGGCTCGCCGTGGTTCCTGCAGTATTCGCCCTATGTCTACTACAACGAACACTGTATCTGCCTCAACCGCGAGCACGTCCCGATGAAGATCGACCGCGCCTGCTTTGGCAAGCTGCTCGACTTTGTGCGGCAGTTCCCGCACTACTTTGTCGGCTCCAACGCCGACCTGCCGATTGTCGGCGGCTCGATTTTGGCCCACGACCACTTCCAGGGCGGCCACTACACCTTCGCGATGGAGAAGGCCCCGGTGGAGACGCCGGTCTGCTTCCCTGGCTTTGACGACGTCCAGGCGGGCATCGTCAAGTGGCCGATGTCGGTCATCCGCCTGAATGGGGAGGATCCGCAGCGGCTGATCGATCTTGCCGACCGCATCCTGACCTCCTGGCGCAGCTATACAGACAGGGAAGCGATGATTCTTGCCGAGACCGATGGCGAGCCGCACAACACCATCACCCCGATTGCCCGCCGTCGCGGCGAGTGCTATGAGCTGGACCTGGTGCTGCGCAACAACCTCACCACCGAGGAGCATCCGCTGGGGCTCTATCACCCGCACGCCGAGCTGCACCACATCAAGAAGGAGAATATCGGCTTGATCGAGGTCATGGGCTTGGCCGTACTGCCCGCCCGCCTGAAGGCGGAGCTGGCGGCGGTGGCGGAAAAACTGGCGGACGGCAGCGACCTGCGCGCCGACGAGTTGACCGCCTCCCACGCCGACTGGGCAGAAGCGTTTGCCAAAAACTACACCATTACCAAAGATAACGCGATGGAGATTGTGCAGAAGGAGACCGGCCTTGTGTTTGCAAAGGTTCTCGAGCATGCCGGCGTCTACAAGCGCACGCCGGAAGGCAAGGAAGCGTTCCTGCGCTTTATTGAACAGATTTAACAAAAACCCCCGAGTCGCTATTTGCGATCCGGGGGTTTTCAATGGGGCAATATTTTTATACCTCAGGCTGCAAAGTGGTGTCAATCTTGGACCCTGAGGGGGTGTTTTGAAAAAAGAATCCCTTCCTTTTTTGATAGCGGTGAAGAAAACTGCCAGCGCGAGCCGCCGGACCAGATAAAAAGAAAAGAGTCTGAACGCGAATTGCGTCCAGACTCAGCTAAGGAGAGGGAAAGATTCACTGTGCCTGCCGTCGCGAGCCGCTTCGGCAGGATAAAAGAAAAGAGTCTGAACGCGAATTGCGTCCAGACTCAGTCTGGTGGTTGCGGGAGCTGGATTTGAACCAACGACCTTCGGGTTATGAGCCCGACGAGCTACCAAACTGCTCCATCCCGCGATATTGAATTTCCAGTGCTCTACTATAATACCACATTTCGGAGAAAAATGCAAGTCTTTTTTTGATTTTTTTCAAAAGAGTGGGAGCAGGAGGAAAAAATCCCGCCAGACGGCGGGATTTTAAAGCGAAACTATTCCTGCTCGCAGTCAGAAACGCCGTCCTCCTGTGCGGAAGGGGAGCTGTTGGCGTGTTCGATATACTGCGCGGCGATGTACTCCGAGTCATCGTCGTCCATCAAAAGATCGTCGTCAAAGTCGTCGCAGTCCAGTTCTTTTTTCTTGTGCAGCCAGGCTGCAAGGGCGATCAGCAGTCCGACCAGAGAAACGCCCAGTGCAATCAGGGAAATCAGTACACTTTTCTTCATGGAGCACACTCCTTCTTTAAGAGATAACATCAGATTCTGATAGATTCATTATACCCAATCCGGCCACAAATTACAATTGCTTTATCGGAGAAATTGCAGCCTTTCGGGATTTTTCCCGGTTTTATGGGAACGGCTTTGTCTGTTTTGACTAATCGTTGTGGCTCCTAGCCATGCTTCCAGCCATCCCCACAACACTGGCGCTGATCAGGCTGCCAAGAGGATGCTCCTGCGCTTCCTCATCACCCTCGGATGTGGGCTGAGCGTTAAAGCATCGAATCTGTTTGGAAAGCTGCTGCATCCGTTCGTCGGTCTGAGCAATGATGTCCGCGCATTGCTTCAGTTCGTCAACCACGCTGTCCGGCACCTCGCAGCTGGTTTTGTAGTGGATTTGATGCTCCAGGCTGGCCCAGAAGTCCATCGCGATGGTTCGCAGCTGCACTTCCACCCGCACCATCTCTTTTCGGTCGGAGAGAAAGACCGGAACCTGCAGCACCAGATGGTAGCTGCGGTAACCGTTGGGCTTGGGGTTTTTGATGTAGTCCTTTTCTTTGATGACTACCAGGTCGTCCTGACGGGTCAGCATCTGAGCCACGGTGTAGATGTCCTCGATGAAGGGGCAGATGACCCGGATGCCCGCAACGTCGTTGAGGTTGGCGCGCATGGAATCCAGGGAAATAGGGAAGCCCTTGCGGTACATCTTTTCGATAATGCTCATCGGGCTCTTGATGCGGCTCTTGATCGAGTCGATGGGGTTGTGCCCCTCTCCAAAACGGGCGTCCCGCTGCAGAATTTCCAGCTTGGTGCGGATCTCCTGAATGCCCGACTGGTATAAAGCCATGTGCTGCTCCATCCCGGCAATCAGCTCCAGCAGCGTCTGAGGGGATTCCAGATCCCTGACATTTTTCATCAGCTTTAAATTATCCATCACTTGTCCCATGATTTGAAACGTCCTTTCTTAGCGTGGAAATATAATCTTCTTTTTCCCTGCGGCGTCCGCGCCCACAGAGAAAACAATATCATCATACTTTCAGCATATCGCAAATTTATGACTAAATCAATGGTAAAAATCCAAAAAATCTTTAAATATCTTCCCCGCCACAGTCATTGACAAATACCGGCGGAATGGTTAATATTAGAGAGATAACAGTTGTTACAAAGAAACTGATATGAAACACGACATGATGTCGTATTAAAAGCTATTTTTGGGGGAGGAACCACCTTGCAACAGCATCAGCCGCGGCTGAACGTCGTCCTGTTTGAGCCGCAGATTCCACAAAATACCGGCAACATCGCCCGCACCTGCGCCTGCACTGGAGCGAGGCTGCATCTGGTGGGGCCGATGGGATTTTCGGTAGACGACAAAAAGCTCAAACGGGCGGGGCTGGACTACTGGCATTTTCTGGATATCACCTACTACGATTCCACCCGGCAGTTTCTGGAGCAGCACCGGGACGACCAGCTTTACTTTTTCACCACCAAGGGGAGAAAGGTCTATTCTGAGGTGCCCTATCCGGACGACTGCTACCTTATTTTTGGCCGGGAGGATGCGGGCATCGACGAGGAGATCCTGCTGCAGCACCCGCAGAGCTGCCTGCGCCTGCCGATGATCGGTCCGGTGCGCAGCCTGAACCTCTCCAACACGGTCGCCATCACGGTGTATGAGACACTGCGCCAATGGGGATTCCCGGAGCTGCAAAATGAAGGGCAGCTGCACAAATTTCGCTGGGAGGACTTTGCTCCCCAGGACTAAGGAGGAACTATGAACCAGGAGAAAATCTTTTTTATCACCGATTCGGCCTGCGACATCCCGGCAGAGGATGAGAAGCGGCTGCCGAACCTTGCCATCCTGCCCATCCCGGTCACCGCGGACGGCAAGGGATACTACGAGAGGGAGAGCTTTACCGCGGAGGAATTTTATGACCTGATCGACCGCTGTCAGGATATCCCCGCAACCTCGCACATCCCCGCCATCACCTTTCAGGAGAAGTATGAGGAAGCCTACCAGAATGGCTACACCCATGTGGCGGTTATCACCATCTATTCCGGCGCCTCGGCGATGTACCATTCCGCGCTGATGGCCAAGGACGCATTTTTGGAGGAGCACCCGGACGCGATGCAGATTGAGGTCATCGATTCCAACTGCTACAGCGTCGGCTACGGCTACCCCATCATGCAGGCCTGCCAGCGCGCGCTGGAGGGGGAGAGCTTTGAAGATGTGCTCGCCTACATCCGCGACTACCTCAGACGGGTGTGCATCTATTTTAGCCCCTTCACACTGAAATATGTTAAGAAGTCGGGCCGTGTCAGCTGCGCGGCGGCTTTCGTCGGCGAGCTGATCGGCCTGCGCCCGGTGATTTCGGCGGTGGGAACGACCAGTATCGTCGAGAAGGTGCGCGGCAACGCCGCCATCCTCAGTACAATGGAGCGCCTGTTCAAGGAGCAGCGCAGCGCCAGGGACCGCAGGGCGCCGTACATGATTCTGGTGGCGCGAGACACCGAGACCAGCGAGCAGCTGGCCAAAGCCTGCGAAAAGATTGCAGGTTATCCGCCGGTCGGCACCTTTAAAATCGGCGCGGCCATCACCATCAATACCGGACCGCAGATCATCGGCCTCACCTTCCTGGCAGACTAGGCTGGCTGAGCAGAAAGGAAGTGGAGACTTTGCTGTATCAGGGAGCTTTGATTTTGGAGGGCGGTGGCTTCCGCGGCGTCTACACCGCGGGGGTGCTGGACTTCTTTATGGAAAAACAGGCGATGTTCGCCAGCATTTACGGCATTTCCGCCGGAGCGTGCAACGCCCTGAGCTACCTTTCGCAGGACAAGGGACGCTATGTCGCAATCGCCAAGCGCTTCTGCAACGACCCCCGCTATGTGGGGATGCGCCAGCTGCTGACCAAAGGCTCGATCTTCAACTGGCAGTTTTCCTTTTATGAGATTCCGGAAAAATATGTGCCGTTTGACTACGACACCTTTTACGCTTCACCGATGGAGTTGCGGGTGGGCGCCACCGACTGCGAGAGCGGGGAGTGCCATTGGTTTTCCAACCGGCAGCAGGGGGACGACGTCATCGCCGATTCGATTGCTTCCAGCTCGATGCCGCTGCTCTCCCCGATGAAGGTAATCGGCGGAAAGCGGTATCTGGACGGCGGCGTCGCAGATTCGATTCCGGTCCGCAGGGCTTATGAGGATGGCTGGCACAAGCAGGTGGTGGTGCTGACCCAGAATGAGGGCTATGTCAAAAAACCAAACCAGATGATGCCCTTGATTCGCCGGCGCTACCGCGACTACCCCAACCTGTGCCGGGCGATGGAGAACCGCCACCTCAACTACAACGAGAGCCAGCAGTTCGCAAAGGAGCTGGAGCAGAAGGGCCAGGCGGTGGTGATTCGGCCGAGCAAGCCGATGGTGCTGCACCGCATCGAGCACAATGTGGACAAGCTGCAGGCCGCTTATGAAAACGGCTATGAGGACGCTAAGGCAGCGTGGAGCAGAATCGAGCAGCTGTTCCAGCAGCAGTAGGGACAACAAAGGCAGAAGGAGGAAGATGATGGAAAATATTTTGTGGGGCTACATCCTGTTTATGAGTGTGCTGACCTTCAGCGTCTGCGGGGTGGATAAGTTTGCCGCGCAGCGTCAGAAAAGGCGTGTGCCGGAAAAGGTGCTGTTTGGGCTGTCCATTCTGGGCGGCAGCGTCGGGATGTATCTGGGCATGTTTACCTTCCGGCATAAGACCAAGCACTGGTATTTTGTGATCGGCATCCCGCTCATCATCCTGATCCAGGCGGCTCTGCTGCTCTATTTTGTGCTGGGCTGATGCCATTTTTGCCGAATAAATATTGAAAAAGTTTCGACCGCTTTTTTGAAAAGGGAGGCCGGAACTTTTTTATTTTGTTCATTCATCAAAGTAGACGTCCGCCAGCTCCCGCAGGCGGTTCAGCGCCCGGTTGATGGTGCGGGAGACGGTGGATTTGTTGACGTGCAGCTCCTGGGCAATCTGCGGGATGGAAAGCCCCTGGAAATAGCGCAGCTCCATCATCTGCCGCTGCCGCTGGGTCAGCTGTGTCTTGATCGAGCGGTACAAAAAGCGGCGGTACTCCGCGCGCTGGCGGCCGTTGGTCCTGCCCTGAAAGCAGCTGAGCAGGTCGGGAAATTGGTCGGGGTTGTCGAGTGGAATTTGCTTTCGCATCGGGTGCCTCCTATAATATCAAATGTTTTGTGTGCTTTATAGCAACAGTATAGCACATATTAAAGGTGATTTCAAGCGCGAAAACAAACAAATTTGGCGCGAAGGACAGCAGGTTTTGCAGCCGCGTCCATGAAAAAAGCGGGACAGAGCAGCTGCTCTGTCCCGCGGGAGTTGATAAAAATTATTCACTGACGGTTTCTTCCTTTGGCTGACGGATGTTCTGCGCGTAGGTGACGGCCCATTTGCCCTGCAGGTAGCGGGCGAGGAAGAGGACAAAGCGGACCACGTTGTCGGTACACATCGCGGCGCAGACCCACGGCAGGTCCTTGCCCAACAGGCGGACAAAGATGAAGGAGCCCAGGATGCGCACGCCCCACATCGAGAACAGGGTGATGAGGAACGGGCTCTTGGTGTCGCCCGCACCGCGCAGCGCGCCGGAAAAGACCATCGCCAGCATCTGCGGCACCTGGATCAGGGCCAGGATGCGCAGCAACTGTCCGCCCAGCTCGATAACGGCCGCGTCCGGGGTAAAGATCGAGATGATGCCGTCCGAGAAGATAAAGAGGAAGATGCTCATGATGAACATGACCACCGACCCGATGATGCCGGACAGGCGGACATATTTGCGAGCCAGCGGGACGTTGTCCGCGCCCAGCGACTGTCCCACCAGGGTGGTGACGGCGGTGCCAAACGCAAAGCCCGGCATGAAGCTCAGTGACTCAGCCTGGCCTGCCAGCGAGTTTGCCGCCAGAGAGATAGTGCCCAGCGAGGCGATGATTGACGAGGTGATGACAAAGGCGCCGGAAGTGGTGAAGCGCTCAAACATAACCGGCAAGCTGACCCGGAAAACCTCCTGAATGGTCTCTTTGCTGGGGCGGAAGCTCTCGTGAATCGAAATGCGCATTGGACCGGAGCGCGGGGTGAAACACATAAAGAGCAGTACCAGCGAGCCCAGAATCTGGGAACCGGAGGTGGAGAGTGCCGCGCCGGCAACCCCCCAGCCCGCGCCCCATACGGTGAAGGTGTGGCCGAAAAGGGTGACGTCGTGGGTGGGGTAGATCAGCAGATAGTTGCCGACAACATTGAGCAGATTGATGCCGATGTTGATGATCATCGGGGTGCGGCTGTCGCCGAAGCCGCGGAAGATGGCGGTGAGCACCATCATCAGGCCGCGGAACAGCATGGAGAAGGCGATGATGCGGATGTAGCTTTGCGCGTCATCCAGTATTTCCGGAGCGCCGCCCATCCAGATGGGGATCTGGCGGGAGAGCACGAAACACAGCACCGAAAGAGGGATGCCCAGCGAGAAAACGACAACGATCGATTGCCGGATCAGCTTGCGGGCGTACTCAAACTGCTTGGCACCGACCGCGCGGGCAATCATGGTGGTGAAGCCGACGCCCAGCGCCATGATCACCGAGTTGATCAGGTTGATCGGGCTTTGGCTGATGGAGACCGAGGCGGTGGCATTGGCGCCGAGTGCCCCGACCATGGCGGTGTCGACCGACTGAACCAGCGAGACCAGAACCTGCTCAACAAAGATTGGCCAGGCCAGCATGACGATGATGAGCAGTGGATGCTTGGATTGGTCCGTTACAGAAACAATGCGATGCTTCATAATACCCTCCTATTTAAATGAAATACCATAAAAAAACCGTTGCTCCACACCCCAAAAAGCACGAAGCAACATGTCCGTTAAAGTAAATATTATCATATTTTAATTTTGATTACAAGAACCGGGTGCTCCATAAGATTGTGCCAAATTTTGTGCAGAACTGATAAAACGACAGCGAACAACAAAAATAGTTCTTGTAAAACAGGGCAATTTATGGTATTACTAGTAGCAGGAGCAGCAGCCCCTGAATCAGAGAAAGGGAGCGGTGCCGGGCGGCGGATGAATCGTGGATAAAAGAGGATACTTGAAAATGGTCCGCCTTGCTCCATCGACAGGCAGAGGCTGGAAAAGAGGTGGCAAAGAAAATGAAAAAAACAGCGGTTGTGCTGGCCGGAGGCGGCTCGCGTGGGGCATACCAGATCGGTGTCTGGAAGGCGATGCGGGAGCTTCATATCGACTATCAGCTGGTGGCCGGGACCTCGGTAGGGGCGTTAAACGGCGCGCTGATGGTGCAGCAGGAATATGACAAGGCACTGCGGGTCTGGGAGAACATCAGCTCCCAGGAGATTGTGGGGGATGCAATCCCGCAGCAGGATGACCCGGACGACCGTTTTCTGCGCCGGGCCTTTGCGCGCCAGGCCTTTGCTCACGGAGGGGTGGAGCTGTCTGCCCTGGAGCACTTTGTCAGCCGGCTGGTGGACGAGGAGCGGTTTTGGGATTCGCCGGTCGATTTTGCGCTGGTGACGGTGGAGTACCCCTCCTTAAAGCCGCTGGAGCTGATGAAGAAGGACATCCCAAGAGGAAAATTGCAGGAATATCTGATGGCTTCCGCAGCCTGCTTCCCGGCCTTTCAGACCAAGGAAATTGATGGGCGGCGCTACATGGACGGCGGCTATCACGACAACATGCCGGTCAACCTGGCGCTGAAGATGGGGGCGGACCGGGTGATCGCGGTCGATCTGGAATCGATCGGCATTACCCATCGGGTCCGGGACCCGGAGAAGCAGGTGACGCTGATCTGCAGCCTGTGGCCGCTCGGTTCCTTTTTGAAGTTTGAGGAGAAGCTGGCCCGGCGGAATATCCAGCTGGGCTATCTGGATGCGCGCAAAGCCTTTGGGGAGGCGGACGGCCAGCTCTACACCTTCCAGAAGGACAGCGCCTTCTTCTACACGCCGGTTCTGCGCGCCCAGTCGGAAAAGCTGTTTGAGCGGGCGCGCCAACGGGATGAGCGCTCGTTTATGGCGCTGCGTGCCGGCGTAATGCGCCGGATGCTGCGTCAGTTCCGCCGCAGGGCGGTCCACACAGGAAGGCCCGCCGCCTTCACCCTCTCGCGCCAGATGATGATGGCCGCCGAATTTTTGGGGGAGGCGCTGGGGGTGAGCCCGGAAAGGGAATATGCCTTCGGGGACTTTTTGCAGGAGCTGCTGCGCGCAGCAAAAGAGGCCCGTCAGCGCCCGGTGGACTGGGAAAACTGGAGCGACCTGCGCGCGCTGGGCGAGGAGCTGCAGAAGCTGGACCGCGCCTTTGTGGTGCTGCTGATTCGGGAACGGATCGACAGCGTCCTGTCCGGCGGCGGCAGCCTGGCCGAATTTTTGTTTGCGGCCGCCTTTTGGAAGGAACTGGCAGCCGCAATCTTCCTGTATTTTATAGAACAGCCTGACTCTGGTTTTGCCTCCCTGCGGCAGCCCGGGCAGCATGACGAATAAGAAACCAATCATCAACGGAGGAATGAAGCAATGAGAAAGCCGATTATCGCGATTACGCCAAAGACCGGAAACGGTGGGGACGAGGACAGCAAGTTCTGCTATGTCTTTCCGAACTTTATCAACTGTGTCAGCGCCTGTGGGGGTATCCCGATCCAGCTGAGCAGCCTGGAGGGCTCCTTCCAGGTTGCGGACCTGGATGAGCTGCTGGAGCGGGTGGACGGCGTGCTGTTCAGCGGCGGACCGGACATCCACCCGGGACTGTATGGGGAGGAGCTGCTGGACTGCTGCGGCGCTTTGGCGCCGGAGCGCGACGCGCTGGAAATCCCGCTGATGCAGAAGGCCATCGCGATGGATAAGCCGGTGTTTGGCATCTGCCGCGGCTTCCAGGTGCTGAATGTGGTCACCGGCGGCACCATGTATCAGGATATCAACACCCAGAACAAGAGCAGCGTGCACATCGAGCACCAGCGCACCAAGCCCGAGGAGAAGGACAAGGTGATGCACAAGGTCAACGTCATCCGCGACACCCCGCTGCACACCTTCAGCGAGGGCCTGCTGCAGATCGGCGTCAACACCCTGCACCATCAGGGCGTCAAAAAGCTGGGCGAGCCGCTGCGCAGCATGGCGATTGCCGACGACGGCATTGTGGAGGCCGCCTATTACCCGGGCAAAAAGTTTGTGATGGGTGTGCAGTGGCATCCGGAAATTCTGGGCCTTGGCGACAAGGTGGCGAACAACCTGTTCACCGCCTTTGTGGAGGCCTGCGCGCAGAATATGAAGTAGGATTGATTGCCCCGTGCCAAAACGGCACGGGGCAATTTTTGCGTGCAGTTGGGGAAGAGATTTTATTTTTCGATTTCTATCTCCTTGCAGCCGTCCGCCAGAAGGTCGCCGGGTGTAGAGCGGGACGGTGGTTTACCGGGAACTTTTTTACAGGAGCTCCTGTGTACAAGCCTAGGTTATGCCACGCAAGTCCGATTTTTGCAGTGAGCTATAGACGAAAAAGTCCGGGAAGTTGAACGAAGTTCAACTTCGGGTCACGCAACGCATAGCCTATTTTCCCAGCCAGCTGCAAGCGTGACATGGCGACTAGCAGGTGCTGCCCGCTGGACACCTGCTTCCTTTTGAGAAGGAAGCAAAACTTGATTAGCAGAATCTGAGTGCCGCGAGGTAGAAGCCCAGGCTACCCACCCAGCCGATACGTGAATCGCATGCAGGCTCAGCCTGCCGCCGAGCGCAGCCGGAGGCAAGCGATCTGCGCGAGAACGTGAAGTCTCGACAAGCAGGAGCCCCATTCGCGAATCGCAGGCAGGCTCAGCCTGCCTTTGTGGGATGTCTCCAAAAAGGGTTGGTGCAGGAGAAACGAAGTTTTGTCAAAATAGAGGTTGAATTTGTCGACGGCTTATAGTATGATTATTAGAAATACAACTTTTTTTAATCCACAGGCCAAGATGATGAAGTAAGGAGAGTTGAGTTTATGGCGTTTTATTTTAATGAACCGTCCCACACTTTTGGCGAGTACCTGCTGGTCCCAGGCTATTCTTCCGCAGAGTGCATCCCGGCAAATGTCAGCCTGAAGACCCCACTGGTCAAATTCAAAAAGGGACAGGAAGAATGCCCCCTGTCGCTGAATATCCCGCTGGTTTCCGCAATCATGCAGTCGGTTTCGGACGACAAGATGGCGATTGCGCTGGCAAAAGAGGGCGGCATCTCCTTTATTTATGGTTCCCAGTCGATTGAGGATGAGGCTGCCATGGTGGCCAGAGTCAAGAGCTACAAGGCGGGCTTTGTCACCAGCGATTCCAATGTCAGCCCGGACAAGACCCTCAAGGATATCCTCGAGCTCAAGGATAAGACCGGACATTCCACCGTCGCAGTCACCGAGGACGGAACCGCCAACGGCAAGCTGGTCGGCATCGTCACCAGCCGCGACTACCGCGTCAGCCGCATGGAGCTGGACACTCCGGTCTCTGAATTCATGACCAAGTTTGAAAATCTGATCACCGCGGACGCCAACACCTCGCTCAAGGAAGCAAACGACATCATCTGGGAGCACAAGCTCAACTCCCTGCCGCTGGTGGATAAGGATCAGAGACTCAAATACTTCGTATTCCGCAAGGACTATTCCTCCCACAAGGAGAACGCCAACGAGCTGCTCGACCAGCACAAACGCTATGTGGTCGGCGCAGGCATCAACACCCGCGACTATGAGGAGCGCGTTCCGGCCCTGATCGAGGCCGGCGCAGACGTGCTGTGCATCGACTCCTCCGAAGGCTTCAGCGAGTGGCAGAAGAGAACCCTCGACTTCATCCGCGCCAAATACGGTGACACCGTCAAGGTCGGCGCAGGCAACGTGGTTGACCGCGAGGGCTTCCTCTTCCTGGCCAAAGCGGGAGCGGACTTTGTCAAGGTCGGCATCGGCGGCGGCTCGATCTGCATCACCCGTGAGCAGAAGGGTATCGGCCGCGGCCAGGCAACCGCCGTCATCGAGGTGGCCAAGGCCCGCGACGAGTACTATAAAGAGACCGGCATCTATGTCCCGATCTGCTCGGACGGCGGCATTGTGCAGGACTACCACATGACCCTGGCGTTGGCGATGGGCTCCGACTTCATCATGCTGGGCCGTTACTTCGCCCGCTTTGATGAGAGCCCGACCAACAAGGTCAACATCAACGGCAACTACATGAAGGAGTACTGGGGCGAAGGTTCTGCCCGCGCCAGAAACTGGCAGAGATACGACCTGGGCGGCGACAAGAAGCTCTCCTTTGAGGAAGGCGTCGACTCCTATGTACCGTACGCCGGTTCGCTCAAGGACAACGTCAGCCTGTCGCTGAGCAAGGTCCGTTCCACCATGTGCAACTGCGGCGCCCTGACCATTCCGGAGCTGCAGGAGAAGGCCAAGCTGACCCTGGTTTCCTCGGTCTCCATCGTCGAGGGCGGCAGCCACGACGTCGTGCTCAAGGACAGAAGCAACCAGATCATCTAAGCAGGGGCTGAGCCCGCGCCCGATTCATGTATCGGTTGGGTGGGAAGTCTGACCTTCTACCTCGCGGCACCCAGATTCTGCCCATAAAGGCTCGCCTCCTTTGCTGGAAAATCACAAACAAAATTTCTGCAAACTCCCCCACCCGCTGTGGCTGGGGGAGTTTTTGTTTTACAAAATATTGTAAAATATAGTTGACAACATTCGACTTCTCTGTTATGATGGAGAAAAGGAGACACAAACTTTCGACCGAAAGGAGCGAGCGTATGAAACAGTGGAGCAGATGGTTTGCGGCAGGGTTGTTGGCGGCGGTGCTGACGGTCAGTGTGTCGGCCGCACCGGAAAATGTAGAGCAATCTGCAAGAGGTTGCATGGAAGCGGAACAGTCCACCAGCCACACCCCGCGAGCAGTCAGACGGCTGCTCGAATACCTGTCCAAACTGCCGGAGGAGCAGGCGATTCTGATTCTAGGCGACGCCGAGCTGCTCAACAACATGATGATGGATTACTACTGGGAGCCTTATGAGGAGGAAAATCCCCTTGCCGGTTTTGCACAGAGAAAGGGGATTGCTCTGGAGGAGCAGGGAGAGGGAGCTTACATCCTCACCGGCCTCACCGTAGATGAGCTGTCGGTCAAGCTGCGGCATCAGGTCATCAAGAAAACGGACCAAGACCACTGCCATGACTGGATGTATTTCGACGTCACCGACGAGGACGGCAACGAAAAGCTGTTCCGGCACTGCCAGAGCTGTGAAAAGTGGCAGGCGTTTGAAGAAGAGTAAATTTGGGGTTTTCACAAGTCCCTATTCTTCAGATCTATCGGATAAGAAATTCTGATAGATTTTTGTAGAACATGATTGACAGGGCTGGAAAAAGCTGATATGATGTGAGTAGAATCATTTCTTTCTGATTGATGGATAGGAGGGGAAAAATGAAGAAAATCGCATCGCTCATTTTGGCTGTCTGCATTTCGCTGACCTTCTCCGCCTGCTCGCAGAGCGGATCCGCTGATCTGACTTTGCCCGACTACGCGACCGTCACAGCCGGGGCGCTGGAGGGGTATGAGGAGTGGATTCAGTCCACCAGAGGCCACTTCTACACCGCTCAAACCTACAACTCACCGGAGAGGGACAGCTTTGCCGGTTATTTCTGTGCCATCCCGCCCACCAGCGGCGAGGTCATCGAGATGTACGGGCCGGAGGATGAAGGGCTGATTCTCAAGGGCACCTATGCCTACAACTTTGTGGACGGCGACCTGAGCAGCTTCAAACTCTCCTTCGAGGAGACAGACTGCGAGCTGCACGACCTGACCCTGACGGTGAACGGGGTGGAGGAAGCCTTCCCGATTACCCTCTCGGAGGACAACACCGGCGAGGTCAAGCTGGATGTTCCGATGGAAAAGCCGGAACTCAGCGGCACCTTCATCCAACTGGAAGGCACCCTCACCTACGACGGCGTCGACTATGAATATCATCAGCAGATTTAAATTGCTCCAAAAAATCCCTGCCTTTATTACGGGCGGGGATTTTTGCTTAAATTTAGGTTTCTTTACAAAGGCATAATCATAAATCACAACAAAAATCGAGCCAACCTACACTAAAACGTCGCTATTTCTTTGTGAAAAGCGACGTTTTTTTATGGCCTGGTTTTGGAAAGGAGTGATGCTGATTTCAAATTGAAAATGAAAGGGGGAGTTATTTTTGCTGGTCAGGCCGGGAGGTCTGGCCTTTTTTCATTCCATCAAAAAGGAGGTTAGCAAATGGCCGATGAAAAAGTGAACATGGGCCCGGAGGAAAATAAGACCCCGGAAACCCAATCCCCGCCCGGCCAGGGTGATCTGCCACCGCTGGAGGAAAATAATGCTCCTGCTGTTTCTGGTGAAGATAAAGCGGCCCCCGATCATGTGGAGCCCGATCCGCCGTCAGCCGACAAGCACACACAGCAGACTGTTCTTCCCGGCATGGGCGAAGATACACCCGCCCCGTCCGGCAAGGTGATCAACCTCTCGGACATCCAGGCCGCTGATAAGGACGGCAAGGAGGCTTCTACTACCGCCCCGGAAAAGAAAGCGCCGGAGGCGGATAAGCCGAAAAAGCGCCGGGGCCGTCCCCCGAAAGAGCAGGCTGCGGTGTCTGCGGGAAAAAAGGAGAAAGCGACGGAGCCCCGCACAGGCCGCCCGTTTAAGGTTGACAAGGCGGCCCGTGAGGAGGCCCCGCCCTCTGTTCTGGACAAAGTGGTATGCTCCCAATAAGACAGACAAGGAAATAATATTAGGAGGGAGCAGAAGAT
>URGV01000026.1 GCA_900547455.1 uncultured Oscillospiraceae bacterium | reverse complement strand
TGGTGACTTTCCCCGCGACGGGAAAGTCACCCGGGTGCAGGGCGGAGCGCCTGCATCTCGGGGAGTGCAGAGGGGTGCACCGGAGGTGCGGCCCCCTCGCCCCGTCAGGCAGTGCCTGACGTTTAAAGGATGATGCAGATCAGCCCGTTGCACCCCTCGTTGATGATCCGCTCGATCGTCTCCTGCATGCGGATGCGCGCGTCGGCGGGCATCCGGTAGAGCTTGTTGTGCAGCCCCTCGTTGACCAGCTCGTGCAGCGATTTGCCAAAGATGTTGCTCTCCCAGATCTTCTGCGGATTGTCCTCGAACTCCTGCAGCAGGCTCATCACCAACTCCTCCGACTGCTTCTCGCTGCCGACGATGGGGCTGACCTCGGTGGTGATGTCGGCGCGCATCATGTGGATGGAGGGGGCGGAGGCGCGCAGCCGCACGCCGTACCGGCCGCCCTGCTTGACAATCTGCGGCTCCTCCAGCGTCAGCTCCTCCAGCGACGGCATCACGATGCCATAGCCGGTGGCGGCCACCTCCTCCAGCGCGCCCTTGACCTTGTCGTACTCCTTCTTGATGCGGGCCAGCTCGCACAGGCAGGGCAGCAGGCCCTCCTCGCCGCCGATGGCAAGGCCGCTGGCCTCGCTGAGGATGTCATAAAACAGGTTTGGCTTGACGGTGATCGAGAGCATCACCTTGCCGTTGCCCAGGTCCATGCCGGTGACCTGCGCGTGGGCGATGTGCTCGCAGTCTTCGATCTCCTGCAGCTTTTCGGCGACGTGGTTGATGCGGCGAATCTCCCCGCAGGCGCTGCAGATGGCGTCGTAGAGCGCCGTTTTCAGCCAGTGCCCCTTCTGCAGCGAGAGGATCCAGCGCGGCAAATTGACCTTGATCTCCTTGACCGGGAATTCCATCAAGACGTTGGAGAGGATCTTGCGGATATCCGCCTCGGTCATATCCAGGCAGTTGACCGCCAGCACCGGCACACCGTAGCGCTGCTGCATCTGTTCGGCCAGCTCCTGCGCCTCGGCGCTGCTGGGGCGCTCGCAGTTGAGCAGCACGGCAAACGGCTTTTGCAGCTCCTGCAGTTCGCGGATGACCCGCTCCTCGGCCTCGGCGTACTCCTCGCGGGGGATGTCGCTGATCGAGCCGTCGGTGGTCACCACCAGCCCGATGGTGGAGTGCTCCTGGATGACCTTCTGGGTGCCGATCTCGGCGGCCATGTTGAAGGGGATCTCCTGCTCAAACCAGGGTGTCATCACCATGCGGGGCTGCTCGTTTTCGATATAGCCCAATGAGCTTGGGACGATGTAGCCCACGCAGTCGATCAGGCGGACGTTGAGCTGGGCGCCCTGTTCCAGCTCGATCTTCACCGCCTCCTCGGGGATAAATTTCGGCTCGGTGGTCATGATGGTGCGGCCGGCCGCCGACTGCGGCAGCTCATCGACCGCGCGCTCCTTAAAAAACTCGCTCTCGATGTTGGGGATCACCAGATCCTCCATAAACCGTTTGATAAAGGTGGACTTTCCGGTCCGCACCGGCCCGACGACCCCGATGTAGATGTCGCCGCCGGTGCGCCTGGCGATGTCTGTATAGATGTTGCGGCTTTCCATGCGTTGGCTTCACTCCTTCTCTTTGGTGCTGCGTGGCAGAACAATCAGTTGGACAAAATCGGGATCAGCAGCATCTCCCGCTTGGAGACGGCGTCCTCCTGGGAAAGCTCCAGCTGGCTGTTGGCCTCCAGCACCGACTGCATGGCGGTGTGGTAGGCCTTTGCGATCTCCCAGAGGTTTTCTCCCGGGTCGGCGTAGTAGATGGTCAGCGAGCAGTCGTCCTCCCGCTCGACAGGCTTCTGCTCATCCACCACAATCTCCTCCATCACGCTGCATTTTTTCAGCTGACAGATGCAGCCGCGCACCAGCACCTCACAGCGCACCTGCAGGGCGCCCGCGCTGCGGCTGTAGTCAAAGCCGGTCACCGTCAGCTGCGGGCAGAACAATAACCGCTGCTCCTGCGCATCCACCCCGCTGACGGGGAAGGAGCAGTCCAGCTTTTCGGTCTTGTCATAAAACTGGATGCCTGCGCTATCGTCGTAGGCCAGCATGCAGAGGTTGAGGCTCAACTGCAACTGGGCCTTGTATTCGCCGTTTTCTTCCTCGAAGCTTACGGCGCTGTCGGTCACCCTGCCCCAGCCGGCGATGATGCTGTCCACCCCGTCGGGCAGCTCGATTTCCCCCTTGTACAGGCACTTTTCCTCCACCTGCTGTAATAGGCTCAGAAAGCTCAGCGGCCTGTTGTGTCCCTCGCAGGCGTACCGGGTGGAGTAGCAGTCGTCCGCTACCGCAATCTCGGTGCGGCGGCAGACCTCCGCCGTGGCGACCACCTGGGCGTTGAGCTCAAAGCGGGTGTTCTGCCCGTCCTCCCCGAGCTTTGGCAAAATCTCCAGCTCGCACACCGCGTACCCCGCCGAGCAGACGCAGCCGTCGTCCGCACCCGGCGCATCGATCACCGCGCTGATGGGCAGCGCGTACTCCATCTGCTCGATGCTGTTCTGATCGGTGCAGTACAATATCTGCAGGCGCAGTTCGCCCTTGGTCACAATCTTGCCGGAAATCAGCTTCCGGTCGGTCATCACCGCGCAGCCATTCGAGCAGATGACGCTGCGCACCGGCGGCTTGCCCTGGGCAAGCTCCAGCTCCTCGTGCACGCTGATCGTCTCCCGCGCCTGGGTGACAAAGGCATCCTGCTGCATCGTCTTTTTGCGCAGCTGGATGCCCTGCGGGTTTTGGGTGTCCTCCGCCACATCGGCGACCACCTGCTCCTCCCCAGAGCTGACCACACTCAGCTTGTGGCTGACCGAGGCGCGCAGCTCCACCCGGCGTTTGCTCACCGCGCGGCAGCTGCAGTAGGAGGAATCGGCCGAGACAAAGACGATGACCTGCCCCACCTCGCTTTTGAGGTCCACGCTCTTACTGTAGGGCAGCTTGTAGTCGACGCTGCGCAGCTGCAGTGCAGATTGTCCGGAACCGGACATCCCGCTGTTGTCCTCGCCCAGATACAGCACATTGACGCTGCACATCCCCTCCAGCTGCAGCGTCCGGCCCTGTGCCCGGGCGGATTTGACGCAGGCATTGAGCGTGCACTTGAGGATCTTGACGATGTCCGGACAGTAATCGGGCAGCATGATGTCCGCCTCCAGCGGCACCTCCACCACCGAGTCATACACCGTCTCGTTGACGCAGACCGCGTGGTTCATTACGTTACATTCCATATCGATAACCTCTCTTTCCTGTCAAGCCGGATCATCCCGGGCGCCGAATGCGTCAGGCGCTTGTGGGGGCTCACATGCTCTGTCCCATGAATATGAGGGTTTTGTCCGGAATATGCCGATTGCAAGCGGGGCGCGGATGTGCTATACTGGTACAAACAGAAAGAGAGGGAGTCCCTTTTATGAAAATGCAAAACCCAAAAATTCTGATCGACTGCTCGATCCTGACCCTGACGCTCTTTATCGCCATGCCGATGATTGCCAATGCCGTCGGCTCGATGAACTTTTTGTCGGTGATTCTGCTCATCGGCTTCCCGCTGCTGTGCCTGATCTGCGGCATCCTGTGCGGGCGGGAAAACGGCCTGCAGCTGCACTATCCGGCGCTGACCGCCGTGCTGTTTGTCCCCTCGATGCTCTTCTTCTTTGATCTGAGCGTCTGGCCGCTGTGGCTGGTCTACACCCTGACCGCCTTTATCGGGGTCGCGGTCGGGTACTTTATCCAGCGCTGCAACTCCAACCGCCAGAAAAACGGCAGGCTCAAATAATCCGGACAACAAAAATCCCTCCCGTCCGGGAGGGATTTTTTGCGCGTCAGAACAGGCGCAGCTGTTCGCTTTGGTAGGGGGACTGGTAGGCCTTCACAATCTGCTCCATCCGGCAGAGGATGCCGTACCGGCTGCACTCTCTCTCAAAGATTTGCCACAGCTCTCCATCGTTGCGGCAGGGGCAGAGGTAATCCCCGCCGTAGTCCAGATACCGTTCCCAGACCTTCGGCCAATTCTTACGCACCTGCTGCAGAAAATATTCCCGCTGCCGGTCCCGCAGGGTGACCCCAAAGTAGGGGTAGATAAACTTCACCCCCGCCCTGGCGCACAGCTGCACCAGCAGACGGATGTCCTGCGGATCGTCCTCCAGAAAGGGCAGCACCGGCATCAGCAGCACCCCGGCAAAGATGTCCGCGTGGGACAACGCTTCCAACGCGGCAAGCCGCCGGGAGGAGGGCGGCGCATGCGGCTCCAGCAGGGCGGAGAGCGCATCGTGCGGGGTGGTGACGGTGATCTTAACGATGACCGGCGAGTGGGTGGAAATCTGCTGCAGCAGGTCGATGTCCCGCTCCACCAGCGTCCCCTTGGTGGCGATGGCAGCGCCGAAGCGATACCGGTCGAGCAGCTCGAGCAGCCCGCGGGTGTAGCCGTAGCGCCGCTCCAGCGGGTTGTACGGGTCGGACATCGAGCCGGTGGCCACCACTACTCCGCTCTCCCGGCAGGCCGCCAGCTCCTGCTGCAGCCGGGGCAGCGCGTCCTTTTTCACCCGCACCCGCGCAAAATCCTCCACCCCATAGCAGACGCTGCGGCTGTCGCAGTAGATGCAGCCGTGCGGGCAGCCCCGGTAGAGGTTGACGTTGTAGCTGCTGCCAAACCAGCTTTTGTCCCTTTTGCGCTGCAGGATACGCTTTGCTTCTATCTGCTCCATCCAATCGCCATCTCCTTTGGGGCCCAACCTTTGCAAGGCCGCTTTGTTATGGTATAATAAAAAGTATACTACAACGCTTGTGCAAAGTACAGCCCCGCTGTCGCCGCCCGCTTTTGTCTCCTTTATCAGCCAGCCGGACAGCTCCCCCCTTTATGAAAACACCATGCAGTTTGCGATTCTGAAAAAAGAATGGGAAAATCAGAACATAGCCGGCAGTGAAATTTCTCTCTGACCGCGCAGAGCAAGGGGAACTTTCCTGCCTCTCCGGCGCCGGAATCTTTGCAAGTATGCGAAATTATGCTATAATAAAATTATTCGACAACGATTCTAAAAAACATAGATGTTTCAAATATGGAGCGTGAACAATTTATGCAGCAATCCTTTGCTTCCCTGCCTGTCAAACCCGAGATTTTGCAGGCAATCCAACAGATGGGCTTTGAGGAGATGACCGAGGTCCAGCAAAAGGCCATCCCGCCGATGCTCGCCGGGCAGGACGTCATCGCCAAGGCCCCCACCGGCACCGGCAAGACGCTGGCCTTCGGCATCCCCTTAATCGAGCACTGCGACACCGAAAAGCCGGACATCCAGTCGCTGATTCTGGCGCCCACCCGCGAGCTTGCCACCCAGATCTGCGAGGACCTCAAAAACCTGACCCGCTTTCTGCCGCAGCTGCGGGTGGTGGTGGTCTATGGCGGGCAGTCGATGGAGCGGCAGAAGCAGCAGCTGAAAAAGGGCGCGCACATCCTGGTGGCCACCCCCGGCCGCCTGCTCGACCTGATGCAGCACCGGGCCGTCTCGCTCAAGTCGGTCACCACCGCGGTGCTCGACGAGGCCGACCGGATGCTGGACATGGGCTTTTATAAGGACGTGCGCAAAATCCTGGATTCGCTTAAAGCGATGAAGCAGATGTGCATGTTTTCCGCCACCATCTCGCGGGAGGTCATGGACATCGGCTGGCTGTTCCAGCGCGACCCGGAGGAGATCACCGTGCTGCCGGTGGAGGAGAGCGAGCCGAAGATCGACCAGTACAGCGTGCAGTGCATCGGGCGGGAGAAGATCGAAATTATCCTGCGCCTGATGAAGCAGTTCGAGGTCAGCCGCGCCATCATCTTCTGCAACACCAAGTACACCACCGGCATGGTGGCCGAGCAGCTGCACGCCCAGAAGCTCAACACCGCCTGCCTGCACGGCGACATGCGCCAGTCGGAGCGCAACAAGATCATGGAGCAGTACAAGGCCGGACAGATCGACATCCTGGTCGCCACCGACGTGGCCGCCCGCGGCATCGACGTCAGCGGCATCCAGGTGGTCTTTAACTACGACATCCCGCAGGAGAACGACGCCTACCTGCACCGCATCGGCCGCACCGGCCGCGCCAAGAAGGAGGGCATCTCCTTTGTGCTGCACTCCAAGGACGAGGCAAGCCGCCTGCAAAATATCATCCACTACACCCGCTCGAACATCATCCCCCTGGAGATGGACGGCTGGGGCGTCTTTAAACCGGTTTCCAAATAGCCTTTTCTCAAAGAGGGAGGTGGGAGCAAAAGCATTCCGCTTTTGCTCCCACCTCTTTTTTCCAGCACAAAAGCAAACAAAAAATCCGAGGGACAACTCCACCCATTTGCTGAACCTTGGATCAGGAGAGCTGTCGGCGCAACCAAAGATAACATCTTTTGCCTGTTGCGGTTGGTGGAAGTTTCAAAAAATCAAGCGTATAATAGGGGGCAGGAGGTGTGAAAAGTATGAAAATACAGAATAATATCGCTCACAATTTGACCACCCTGCGACAACTCAATCAATTTTCGCAAGAACAGGTGGCAGAGCAGATTGGCGTTTCCCGGCAGGCTGTCGCAAAGTGGGAGGCCGGTCAATCCGTGCCCGACATTCTGAACTGTGACGCGCTGGCCAAACTGTATGACGTGGAACTGGACGACCTCATCCATTACGACCAGGAGCAAAGCGGCAAAAGCATACCGCCCAAAGGCAAGCACATATTCGGAGCGGTTCGTGTGGGTGAACGCGGTCAGATTGTCCTCCCCAAGCAGGCCAGGGAGATATTCAAAATTAAACCCGGAGATATGCTGGTCGTTTTGGGGGATGAAGATCCAAACCATCCGGGAATTGCACTGATGAAAGAAGATTTTTTTCTGGGTATTGCCCAGCTGTTTAAAACCGCTTTAAACATGGCCGATACTCCCGACGGAAAGGAGAAAAGATAATGGAAACGGTGCTGCGTATCCAGAATATCAACAAAAACTACCCCGGATTTGCTTTGGAAAATGTCAGCTTTTCGCTTGCCCCCAACCGCATTATGGGGCTGATTGGAAAAAACGGAGCCGGAAAAAGCACAACCTTAAAAGCAATCCTCAACATGGTGTCCCCAGAAAGCGGGAGCGTCACCATGTTTCAAAAAAATTTTTATCAGCATGAAAAAGAGTGCAAGCAACGAATCGGTGTCGTGTTTGGCGGGATTGACTTTTACCCGTTGAAGAAACTTTCCACCATTACTGCCGTCACCCGGAAATTTTATACAAACTGGGATCAGGCCCAGTATCAAAAGTATATCAAACATTTTGCCTTGGATGAAAATAAAAAATTCAAAGAGCTTTCAAATGGAATGAAGGTAAAATATCTGCTTGCCCTGGCACTGTCCCACCACGCCGAGCTGCTGATTTTGGATGAACCGACTTCCGGTTTGGACCCGGTCTCCCGTGAGGAACTGCTCCACATTTTCCGGCAAATTGTGAAAAGCGAAACATGTTCCATCCTGTTTTCCACACATATTACTTCCGATTTGGATAGATGTACAGATGATATTACCTATATCCAGAATGGGCGGGTGCTACAAAGCGCGGACAAAGACACCTTTTTGCGCTCCTTTGCACATTTGAAAACCCCAGATGATACGGGGCCACTCACCTTGGAAGAAATTATGCTGCGCACAGAAAGGAGTGAATGGGATGATGACATTACTGCATAAGGAAATTCTGCTTGTAGCCCATCCAACCTCGATTGTTTTTGCCCTTTTGGGCTGCCTTGTTCTGGTACCGGCCTACCCTTACAGCGTCATTTTCATGTTTGGATGTTTGGCAGCCTACATCACTTTTTTAAACGCGCGGGAGACAAACGACGTTTGGTACACCGCCGTTTTACCCGTAACCAAACGGGAAAGTGTCCTTGGAAAATGCCTGCTTGTCGTTTTCTTTCAGCTGTTTCAACTGCTTTTCTCCATCCCCTTCGCAATTTTACGAAGCGCCTTGAAGACAGCAAATAATCCCGTCGGCTTGGACGCAACCGTCGCTTGGTATGGATTTGGATTGATCTTATATGCGGTGTTCGATCTTGTGTTTCTAACGGCATTTTATAAAAACGCCTACCAGATCGGAAAATCCTTTGTCCTCGCGGCAATTCCCATGATTTTTCTCATGGTCGCAACAGAATCCACCGCCTACATCCCAGCGCTTGTCTGGATGGATAGCTGCCAACCAGAACACCTGCTGATGCAGCTGCCAATTCTGCTGATCGGGATTCTTTGCTATGCGCTCCTTGTTCCATTGGCCTATCGCATTTCCGCAAAACGCTTTGAAAAAGTCGATTTATAAAACCAGCTGGGCAAAGAAAGAGGCGGCAGCACTCCATGCTGCCGCCTCTTTCCCTTTTTCCTGAAAACAGCCGTCGGAAGAAACTTTCCTGCTGCCACTTTCTGCTCCGCTCACAGCAAACAGCCCTCCTCAAACAAGCTATCGCTTATCAAACCCCTTGATGCAGGGATGCTTTTTGGCCAGCATCATCAAAAAGCCGATCTCGGCAAAGCTGTCCTGGAACCAGTAAACCTCCGAGCCGTAGTGGGAGCTGGAAAAGAGCATCTTCTCTCCGCTGTAGAGGTTGAGGGTGAAGTAGCTCAACGCCCCGTCGGCAGCCACGCACCCGTCGAGCAGTGCATCCAGCGCCTCCTGGCTGAGCGCCCCGGTATAGACCAGCTCCTGGGTGGTGCTCTCCTGCTGCTCGCCGTACTGCTGGCCGAAGGCGATTCCTTCGCGCTCGTCCTCCCAGCAGCGCAGTTCAAACCGGTCGGCCCCCTGCGCCGCCCTGCTCACCAGCTCCTTCCACCAGTCATAGCCGTCAAAAATTTCCCGTCCTTCTTCGTTTCCCCTGTGTTCCTGAAACTCCAAAATCAGCATTACAACCGTCTCCTTTCCCGATGACAGGCCGGCCCTGCCGGTCATTTTGATATTCCATAGCAGAAAAACCTCCCAACCGGGAGGTTTTTCTATGTGACACGTCCCCATCGTCTCCCGATGGTTTCGCCTTTTGAAACCGCCAGCCTTTTAAGGCGGACGAAAATTTTATTTTTTCTCCCCACAAGCTTGCTTCCGCGAGGTAGAATCTAAGATTACCCACCATACCAATACGCGAATTGGGCGCGGCATCATGCCGCCGCGAATTGGGTCCAGGCTCAGCCTGGTGCCGCGAGGTAGAAGCCAAGACCTCCTACCAAACCAATACGCGAATTGGGCGCGGCATCATGCCGCCGCGAATCGGGTCTAGGCTCAGCCTGGTGCCGCGAGGTAGAATCTAAGAGTGCCCACCATACCAATACGCGAATTGGGTCCAGGCTCAGCCTGGTGCCGCCAGGCTCAGCCTGCTAGGAACGGATCTGGGCACCCAGCTCTTCGAGGGCCTTCAGAATCCTGTTCATCGCGCCGCCCACTTCCTCGTCGGTGAGGGTGCGGTCGCTGGCGCGCATGGTGATATTGAAGGCCACGCTCTTCTTGCCGTCGGCAATCTGGCTGCCCTTGTAGACGTCGAACAGCTCGACCTTCTCCAGAATCTTGCCGGCAGCGGCTTTGATCGCCTTCTCCATAGTCAGCACCGGCAGGCTGTCGTCGCACAGCAGCGCCAGGTCGCGGGTGGAAGCCGGGAACTTCGGCAGCGGATGGTACTTCTTCTCCGCACCGCGCAGGGCATACAGCTTTCTCATTCTCAGCCTGCCCACATAGACGCGGGTGTTGATGCCGTAGTTGGCGCAGACCAGCGGATGGATTTCTCCGATGATACCGATCTCCTCGCCGTCCTTGGAGATGACCGCGCAGCGGCCCGGATGGAAGGTCGGGTTGTCCTTGCATGCGGTGACGTCATAGTCCTCGATGCCCAGCGTGTCGAACAGATTTTCCACCACGCCCTTGAGGGTGAAGAAATCCCTGTCCTCGCCGTACATGCCCAGAATCAGGTTCGGCACCTCGTCCGGCAGCTGCTCGCCCGGAACCGGAATGTACTCGTTGCCGATCTCGTACAGCGAAACCGCGCCGTTGCGGTTGTTGTAGTTCTTGGCCAGGATCAGCATCATCGACGGAATTGCGTTGGTGCGCATAATGCTGGTGTCCTCGCCCAGCGGGTTGAGGATGACAACCGACTCGCGCTTCGGGTCGTCCTTCGGCAGGCGGATGCGGTCGTACTCCTTGGGGCTGACAAAGGAGTAGGTCATGATCTCGTACATGCCCTGCGCCAGCATGTTCTGGTTGACGGTGCGCTCAAACTGCTGGTAGTCGCTGTAACCGCCCTCCGGATTGCCCTTGGCGGTGGTGGTTGGGATGTTGTTGTAGCCGTAGAAGCGGGCGATCTCCTCCGCCACGTCGGCCTTGTGCTGCACGTCGCCGCGGAAGGATGGGACGATGATGTTCTCTCCGTCGATTCCAAACTGCAGGTTTTTGAGGATCTCCTCCATCTTCTCGCGGGAGATATCGGTGCCCAGGAAGGTGTTGATCCAGGCCGGGTCCAGGTGCAGGACGGTCGGCTGATAGCCGCTGTTGTCCACGTCGATGACGCCGTCCACAACCTCACCGGCGCCCAGCTGCTCGACCAGCTCGCAGGCGCGCATGACAGCAGGCAGGCAGTTCTGCGGGTCGAGGCCCTTCTCAAAGCGGCTGGAAGACTCGGTTCTCATGCCCAGCTTTTTGGCGGTGACGCGCACCGAGCTGCCCTTAAAGCAGGCGGACTCGAAGACGACGGTGTGGGTGCCCTCGTGGATGCCGCTGTTCTCGCCGCCCATGACGCCGGCTACCGCGCTGGCCTTTTCCTCGTCGGCGATGACCAGCATCTCCTCGCTCAAGGTTCTGTCCACGCCGTCCAATGTCTGGATGGTCTCGCCGGTGCGGGCGTTGCGGACGATAATCTTGTGGCCCTTGACATACTCGATGTCAAAGGCGTGCATCGGCTGGCCGTACTCGAGCATGACGTAGTTGGTGATGTCGACGATGTTGTCGATCGGGCGCACACCGCTGGCGCGCAGACGCTCGCGCATCCACCGCGGGGACGGGCCGATCTTGACATTTTTGACGACTCTGGCCACATAGCGCTGGCAGAGCTCCTTGTTCTGCACCTCGACCGAGAGGTAGTCGTGGATGTTGCCGCCGCAGCCCTTGACCTCCGGCTGATGAAGGTTGAGCGGCTTGTGGAAAGTGGCCGCCGCCTCGCGGGCAAGGCCGATGACCGACAGGCAGTCCGGACGGTTCGGGGTGATCTCAAACTCGACGGTGGTGTCGTTGCAGCCCAGCGCCGAGGCGATGTCCTGGCCGATCTGGCATTCCTCCTCGATGAGGAAGATGCCGTCCTCGATGGCGTACGGGAAGTCACCTTTGGTCAGGCCCAGCTCACCCAGCGAGCAGAGCATGCCGTTGGACATCACGCCTCTGAGCTTGCCCCTGGTGATCTTGACGCCATTTGGCAGCTCGGATTTGTGCAGGGCCACCGGCACGATGTCGCCCGCATGGACGTTGGAGGCGCCGGTCACAATCTGCACCGGCTCCTCCTGGCCGACATCCAGCTGGCAGATCACCAGATGGTCGGAGTCCGGGTGCTTTTCCACCGACAGAATCTTGCCGACCACCACATTTTTGACCTCATCAAATTCGGTTTTCCAGCCCTCTACCTTCGAGCCGGACATACTCATTGCTTCGGAGAAATCCCGCATCGAGACTTCCCCAATATCGACATAATCTTTCAGCCATCTCATCGAAAGATCCATAGATCCTCATTCCTTTCGTGGATTGATCTTTTTTCCGGGGACCGGCAGGCGCTGCCCCGCCGGTCAGCCCGCCGCCTTTTCAAAAAAGGCTTGCGAAAACTTTCTATCTTTCTTTTTATTCTAAAATTGTTTTAAGAAACGCACGTCGTTGTCATAGAACAGACGCAGGTCGTCGATGCCGTAGCGCATCATGACCATGCGCTCCAACCCCAGGCCGAACGCAAAGCCGCTGTACTCCTCCGGGTCGATGCCGCAGTTGAGCAGCACCTGCGGGTGCACCATGCCGCAGCCCAGAATCTCAATCCAGCCCTCGCCCTTGCACAGGCTGCAGCCCTCGCCGTGGCAGTGGAAGCACTGAACGTCCAGCTCGGCGGAAGGCTCGGTGAATGGGAAATGGTGCGGGCGGAAGCGGACGACGGTGCTGTCGCCGTACAGTCTCTTGACAAAGACCTCCAGCGTGCCCTTCAGGTCGGCCATGGTGATGCCCTTGTCGACCACCAGACCCTCTACCTGATGGAACAGCGGGGAGTGGGTGGCGTCCACCGCGTCGGAGCGGTAAACACGGCCCGGCGCGATGATGCGGATCGGCGGTTTTTTCTTCTCCATGGTGCGGATCTGCATCGGGGAGGTCTGGGTTCTGAGCAAAACATTGTCGCTGATGTAGAAGGTGTCCTGGGTATCTCTGGACGGGTGGTCCTTGGGGATGTTGAGCGCCTCAAAGTTGTAGTAGTCCAGCTCGACCTCCGGGCCGGTCGCAATCTCAAATCCCATGCCGACAACGATCTCTTTGAGCTCGTCCAGCACAATGGTCAGCGGGTGCTTTTTGCCCAGCGGCTTTTTCTGGCCCGGCAGGGTGACGTCCAGCGTCTCGCCGGCAAGGCGGATATCCAGCGCCTTGGCCTCCAGGTCGGTCTTGGTCTGCTCCAGCATCTGCTCAATGTCAGCGCGGACCTGGTTTGCCAGCTGGCCGATGACCGGCCGCTCCTCGGCGGAGAGCTTGCCCATCTGCTTTAAGATGGCGGTCAGCTCACCCTTTTTTCCCAGATACTTGACGCGCACCGCATCCAGCACCTTCAAGTCCTGTGCGCCTTTGAGCTCCTCCAGCGCCTGTTTTGCAATTGCCTCCAGTTCAGCTTTCATCTGTCTATCATTCCTTTCACAAATCATCTTCATCTGCTGTTTTCACCGCACAAAAAAGGCCCTTCGCCCCCGCGCCTTGCCTGGCGTCAGGGACGAAAAGCCTTGTCGCTTTCCGCGGTACCACCCATATTCCGGCTTTGCCAAAAAAGCCGGCAGCTTCATTGTGCAGATAACGGTGCCCTCCGTCTCCCCCTACCGTCTATCCTTTCAGGGGAACCGCTCCCAGGCGAAGGTTCGCACTCCTTCCCCTCTGCGCCGCTTGCAGCCTGTGGCGGCAGCTCTCTGAAAAAGGGAAAAGCAGGAATGTTACTGGACCTGTTCTCAGCGTTTTTTATGCGATTGATCTACTGGATGTTTTTTAGCATAGCACAACTTTTCCCCGCTTGCAAGCCCCTTTGCCGCCAGAAATTTATTTTTTACACCGATTTTTCCATTTTCCCCGAATCTGCCCGCTCCTTTGTCCGCAAATTCGATTGCAGTGACCAAAGCTTTTGTGATACAATAGAAAAAATACAGTCTGGCGCTCTTTTGCCGCCAGCCCATCCTACTTTTTGAAGGAGAACCTTCCATGAACCATAAAATGGACTTTGTCCGCCAAAGTTATTCGGATATCGCACAGGGCAAGCAGGACACCATCCTCTCCTCCTCCCCGGACCAGCAGGCGCTCAACGTCAGCGTCGGCTACTCCGAGGAGGAAATCAGCCTGGTCCCTCCCGCCGCCAATATGGGCCTCGGCTGCGGAAACCCCTTTCGCATCGTCGAGGTCAAGGAGGGGGACACGCTGATCGACCTCGGCAGCGGAGCCGGGTTCGACTGCTTCCTTGCCTCGCACAAGGTGGGCCGGAAAGGCAGGGTCATCGGCGTCGATATGACCCCCGAGATGCTCTCCCTTGCCCGCCGCACCGCAAAGGAAAACCGCTGCCGCAATGTGGAATTTCGCCTGGGTGAGATCGAGAATCTGCCCGCGGCGGACAACCTGGCCGATGTGGTGATCTCCAACTGCGTCATCAACCTCTCGCAAAATAAGCCCCGCGTCTACCGCGAGATCCTGCGCGTGCTGAAGCCGGGCGGCGCCATCGGCATCTCCGACATCGTCATCATGAAGGAGCTGCCCAAAGAGATAAAACAGGACGACCAGATGTACGCCTGCTGAGTGTCGGGCGCTTCTTCGGTCGAAGAACTGGAAAAAATCATCCGCATGGCCGGCTTCTGCGACATCTCCATCCGCACCGAGCCTGTGTCCAGGGCCTACGAGGAAAAGTGGGGCGGGGAGCTGACGGTCGGGCAGTACATCCTTTCCGCCAAAGTCTTTGCCAGAAAACCGCCGCAGCCTTGTGCAGAAACTGTAAATTCCGCTTGTTTATGCCGCCAAAAATTGCTATAATCAAATCAGAAACATTTTGACGCCGGGCAGCTGATCCGGCGGATTGACCTTGATAGAAAGGATATGAACACATGAGGATTGTAACCTCCAAACAGATGAAGCAGATCGAGCAAAACTCGATCCAGTACCAGATGAGCTACCTGCGCCTGATGGAAAACGCGGGCTGCGCCGCCGCGCGCTTTATCCTTGAGACGCTGCGCGCGGTGTCCGGCTTAAACTGCGTCGTGTTCTGCGGCAAGGGCAACAACGGCGGAGACGGCTTTGTGGTCGCCCGCAAGCTGAGTGAACAGGGCGCCAACGTCACCGTCGTGCTGGCCGACGGCGAGCCCAAGACCCCGGACGCCATCCAGATGCTCTCCCTTGTGCGCGCGATGCAGCTGCCTGTCTTTTCCTTTGAGGACGAGCCGGAAGCGGTCTCTGCCGCCATGGACGAGGTAGACGTCATCGTCGACGCCATCTACGGCAGCGGATTTCACGGGGAGATCGACATTCGCCGCCGCCAGATCACCCAGATGATCAACGAGGCCATCGCCGCCGTCTTTTCGCTGGACATCCCCAGCGGCATCAACTGCGACACCGGCGAGGCCGCCCAGGACGCCGTCAACGCCGACTTCACCATCGCCTTTGACAGCTACAAGCCCGCCCACCTGCTGCCCAAATACCTGCCCGGTCTCGGCCAGGTTTCGCTCGCCCCGATCGGCATCGATTCCCTCTCCTACGAGGGCGTCGCGCAAAACCACTTTGTCGCCGGCGAGGATTATGTCTACTCCCGCATCCCGCAGCGCCAGCCTGACGCGCACAAAACCTCCACCGGCAAGCTGCTCAACATCGCCGGCGGCATCGGCTGCACCGGAGCCGCCGTCCTCTCCTCCACCGCCGCCATGCGCTCCGGCGCGGGCTATGTGGTCACCGGCGTTCCGCAGGCCATCTACCCCATCATCGCCCCCAGCCTGGTGCAGTCGCCCTTCTGCTTTATTGAGACCGCTGCTGATGTGGCCGGCGCGCTGACCGGCGCATCCGCCATCTCCATCGGCTGCGGCATGGGCACCGGCCAGCGCCAGCGCGGCATTTTGGAGGAGGTGCTCTACCTAGCCAAATGCCCGGTGGTCATCGACGCCGACGGCATAAACAACCTGGCCATGGACATATCCATAGTAGCGGATGCCAAATGTCCTGTCATCCTGACCCCGCACTTCGGCGAGATGGCCAAAATCTGCCGCACCTCGGTCAGCGAGATCCAGAAGGCGCCGCTGCTGTGCGCGCAGGAGCTGGCCGCGCAGCTCAAGGCCACCATCGTGCTCAAGGGCGCGCACACCATCATTTCCTCCCCGGACGGCTCCACCTTCATCAATCAGACCGGCAACCCCGGCCTTGCCAAGGCGGGCAGCGGCGATGTGCTGACCGGAATCCTGGCCTCGCTCATCTCCCAGGGGATGCCTCCGTTTGAGGCTGCCGTGTGCGCGGTTTACCTGCACGGCGCGGCCGCCGACCGCTGCATCGAACGGATGAGCGAATACTTCATGCAGCCGGACGACATCCTCATCGATCTCGGCCGCCTGCTCAAGGAGCACATCCGCTAATCTTTCAAAAAAGCGAAAACAAAAACGGGACATTTTGCCATCCGCTCTCATCTTTTCACAGGAGGCGGTTTTATGCTGCAAAAGTTGTCCCGTTTTTTTGTGCCCAAACGTCTGATTGTGGTGCTGGTCTTGCTGGCGGTGCTGGCAGGCGGCATCCTGCTGTTCTGCCGCAACCCTTCCGGCAGCGCGCAGGACTTCGACCTCAACCGCGCCGTCGCAAACCTCTCCGGCAGTTTCTCGGCGGACCTGCAGATGCGCCTTGCCAACTTTGAGGCCAAGGCCGCTTTCCAGCAGAGCTACATCGGCGACTGCACCTTCCAGTTCACCTCTCCCCCTTCGTTGGACGGCTTCTGTGTCTCGGTGCAGGATGGTCAGGTCTCCCTCTCCTACAAGGGACTGGACTGCTCGGTGCCCTCCGACGAGCTGTTCCAGCAGTCGGGCGCGGGGATGTTTCTGGAGGTGCTGCAGTCTTTAAGCGCCGGACAGAACATCGAAATCCCAAACCAGGAGGACGGCACCGTGCTGCTCACCTTCCCGCTGATCGAAAATGGGTCGAGCTGCACCGTACAGCTCGACCCATCCACCCTGGCAATCCTGCGCGCCGACATCCCGGAGCAGGACTGCTCGTTTATTCTCAGCAACTTTGTCCTTGGGCAGGCAGCATCCTCCGAAAAGTCCGCCTAAAAATGCTGCCCTTTACTCGCCCTGCTGCGGGCGAACCTCCATGTTCTTTGGCAGTATGAGGCTCAGCACAATCGACATCACAAACACAACCGCCACGCAGTTGGCCGCAAAGACGTCCTGAATCACCTGCGGGAAGATGCTCCAGATCTGGGTCTCGCTGGCGGAGGTGAAGCCGATGCCGATGGCCAGCGACAGCGCCACAATGGTGACGTTGCGCTGGGAGAAGCCGGCCTTGGAGATCATCTGGATGCCGCTGACCAGAATGGTGCCGAACATCATCAGCGTGCAGCCGCCCAGCACCGACTCGGGCAGGCTTGCAAAAAAGTTGCCGATTGGCGGCAGCAATCCCGCCAGAATCATGCAGCCCGCGCCGGTCATGATGGTGAATCGGTTGACCACGCCGGTCATGTTGATCAGTCCCACGTTCTGGCTGAAGGAGGTCACCGGCGGGCAGCCAAACAGGCCGGAGATGGCGCTGGCATAGCCGTCGCAGGCAATCGAGCCGCTGATCTCGCGGGTCTCAATCTCCCGTCCCAGCGCGCCGGAGACCACCGCCGTGCTGTCGCCGATCGTCTCGGCCGCCGAGACCAGAAAGATGATGGTGGTGGAGGCGATGGCGCCCAGATGAAACTCCGGCAGGTACGGCAGCGGGCGCGGCAGTGAGACAAAGCCGCCGGAGAAGATCTGGCTTAAATCCACCGCTCCGGTCAGGAGCGCCGCGACATAGCCCACAATCAGGCCCGCCAGCACCGAGAGCTGCTTTAAGTAACCCTTGGCCAGGATGTTAAACAGAAGGCAGGTGACCAGGGTGATGGTGCCCAGCAGCAGGTTGTGCGCCGAGCCGAAGTCCTCGGTGTAGCCGCCGCCAAACGAGCGGGTGCCGACGGTGAACAGCGAGTAGCCGATGGCCGTCACCACCGAAGCGGCCACCACCGGAGTGATGATCCGCCGCCAGTATTTGGCAAGCAGGCCGAGCGTTCCCTCGATAAGGCCACCCACCAGCACCGAGCCGACCACCGTCTGGTAGCCGTAGGAGGCGCCGATATAGCTCAAAATGGTGACAAAGGTGAAGCTGACGCCCATGACAATCGGCAGCCGCGAGCCGACCCGCCAGACCGGATACAGCTGAATCAGCGTCGCGATGCCCGCCACAAACATCGCGTTCTGCAGCAGCACCGCAATCTGCGCGCTGTCCAGTCCCGATGCCGCGCCGATCATGGTGATCGGGGTCAGGTTCGCCACAAACATTGCCAGCACATGCTGCAGGCCGAAGGGAATCGCCGTTCCCAACGGCACCCGTCCATCCAGCTGGTAGATGTTGGAGGTCGAAACGTTCTTTTCTTTTGGAAGTGTTTTCGCCATCGTGATACTCCTTTTTTCGCGTTTTGGTGTCCTTTTATTATAGCGGTTTTCTTATCACTTTACAAACACTTTCTTAACATTTTGTTTTTATTTTCCATCTAAGCAAAAAAGGGAGCGGCCCGCACGCCAAAAATTGTGCAGGCTGCTCCCTTTTTTTACCGGATATAGCTGTACAGATAGCTGTCGTGGTAGCTTCCATGATGAAAGCGGTACTTGCGCAGCACCCCCTCCGCCCGAAATCCGCACCGTTCCAGCATCTTCTGTGCGGCAATGTTGTCCACATCGGTGTCCGCCTCCAGCCGCACCAGCGGGAAATTTTCAAGCAGATAGTCCCGCAGCAGCGCAAACGCCCGGCTGCCCACCCGCTGTCCCCGGCAGTTCTCATCCAGCTGGATGCCCACTCGAACCATTCCTTCCCGGACAAAAAAGGCGGTCACAAAGCCCACCGGCTGCCCCTCCAGCTCCACCATCAGCATCTGGAACTGTAAGCCGAGCATCCCGTCCTTCTCCCACTGGCTGCGCAGCCGCGCCATCGATTCCATCTGCGCCTCCTGAAATCGTCCGCGCATCTCCTGCGTCTGCGCCAGCTGCAAAAAGGCAAGGTCCCGCTCTTCGACCGGACGGATGGTCAGATTTTCCTGTTGTCTCATCTTTCTTCCCCCTTTTTTACCATCATACTATAAAATCCTCCCTCCGTCCAGAGCGCACACAGCTTCTTTGTGGGCGGAATAGAATAAAGCAGCGCCCTTCCATCCTGTGCAAGGGGCGCCCTGTGTACATCCGATCTTCATCCAAAAGGAGTTATCGTTATGCCGTCTTCACAAACCTTCTGCTGCCTTTCCCAGCTGCGGGAAGGGCAGTCGGGACAGGTATCCAGCCTGTCCGTCACCGGACAGATGCGCCGCCGCCTGCAGGACCTGGGGCTGATTGAGGGGACCGCTGTCCAGTGCCTGCAAAAAAGCGCCTTCGGCGACCCCTGCGCCTACCTCATCCGCGGGGCGGTGATCGCCCTGCGCAGCAAAGATTCCCAGCAGATTCTGGTCCGGCTGCTGTGAGGGGGAGGGCTCACCATGAAACCTTCCTCCCTTTCCCCTGCCTCCTCTCCCAAGCCGCTCACTGTCGCCCTGGCCGGCAACCCCAATGTCGGCAAAAGCACCATCTTCAACGCCCTGACCGGCATGCACCAGCACACCGGCAACTGGCCGGGCAAAACCGTCTCGCTGGCCAGCGGCAGCTGCCGGGACGGGGCGGGACAATTCCGGCTGGTCGACCTGCCCGGCACCTACTCGCTGATGGCCCACTCGCCGGAGGAGGCGGTGGCGCGGGATTTTCTCTGCTTTGAGCAGTACGACGCGGCGGTGGTGGTCTGCGACGCCACCTGTCTGGAGCGCGGGCTCAACCTGCTGCTGCAGGTGCTGGAGATCACCGGCCGCGCCGTGTTGTGCCTAAACCTGATGGACGAGGCGCGCAAAAAGCAGATTCACATCGACCCAACGCTGCTCTCCCAAAAGCTCGGCATCCCGGTCGTCTGCATGACCGCCCGGGACAAAAAGGGGCTGGAAGAGCTGCTTTGTGCCATCCGGGAAGTATCCGGCAAAACTCTCTCGCCCCAGCCGCCCCACCTGCCCCGCGACATGAAGCCGGTGGTGCAAAATCTTGCCGAAGCCCTCCGCCCCCTCCTGCCCGAATCGCTGCCCGCCGGCTGGGTGGCGCTGCGGCTGCTCTGCCCGGACGAGGGCATCCTGGACGCGCTGAAAGGCTTTTTGGGCTTTGACCTTGCCCGGCAGGAGCAGGTGCGCCGCGCGCTGGAGCTGGCGAAGGAGCAGCTGCAAACACGCGGCTATTCCCGGCAGTCGCTGCTGGACCGGTCGGTGACCGCGCTGGTGCGCCGCGCCGAACAGCTCTGCGCGGCCTGCGTCTTTGCCGCGCCCTCTCCCCGCCGGGAGCTGGACCGCCGCCTCGACCGCCTCTTCCTCAGCCCCAAAACCGGCGTGCCGGTGATGCTGCTCTTGTTGTTCTGCATCCTCTGGCTGACCATCAGCGGGGCAAATGTCCCCTCGGCAATCCTCTCCAAGGCGCTCTCCTCGCTGGAAGGGCCGATGACCGCTCTGCTGCTCTCGCTGCACGCCCCGCAGTGGCTGTGCGAGATGCTGGTGCAGGGGGTGTTGCGGGTGCTCAGCTGGGTGGTGGCGGTGATGCTGCCGCCGATGGCCATCTTTTTCCCGCTGTTCACCCTGCTGGAAGATTTCGGCTACCTGCCCCGCGTCGCCTTCAACCTCGACCACTGCTTCCAGAAGGCCAACTCCTGCGGCAAGCAGGCGCTGACCATGTGCATGGGGCTGGGGTGCAACGCGGTGGGCGTCACCGGCTGCCGCATCATCGACTCCCCGCGGGAGCGGCTGATTGCGGTGCTGACCAACAGCCTGATGCCCTGCAACGGCCGCTTCTCCACCCTGATCTCATTGATTGCGATGTTTGTGGTGGTGGGGCAGGTCGCCGGCTCCTCGCTGCTGCGCGCCCTGGTGCTGACCGGGCTGATCGTCCTCTCGGTTCTGGCCACCTTCCTCTCCTCCTGGCTGCTCTCCAAAACCGCGCTCAAAGGCAAGACCTCCTCCTTTGCGCTGGAGCTGCCGCCCTACCGCCGCCCCCAGATCGGCAAGGTGATTGTCCGCTCGGTGCTGGACCGCACCCTCTTTGTGCTGGGCCGCGCCGCCGCGGTGGCCGCCCCGGCGGGGCTGCTGATCTGGCTGCTGGCAAACTGCTCGGCCGGCGGACAGACGCTGCTGGGGCTGATCTGTTCGGCGCTCGACCCCTTCGCGCAGCTGTTCGGCATCGACGGGGTGATTTTGACCGCCCTGATTTTGAGCTTCCCGGCCAACGAGATCTTCCTGCCCCTCATCCTGATGGGCTATCTGCAGAGCGCGGCCCTGACCGAGGTGGGCTTGACCGAGCTGCACAGCCTGCTGCTCTCCCAGGGGTGGACGGTGTGGACCGCCCTGGCGATGATGGTGCTGTGCCTGTTCCACTGGCCCTGCTCCACCACCCTGCTCACCATCCGCAAGGAGACCAGCAGCCTGCGCTGGTGCGCCCTCTCCGCCCTGCTGCCCACCGCCATCGGCTTCTTGCTTTGTGGCCTGCTGCAGCTTGTCCGCCTGCTGGCTGCCGGTTAAAAACAGCCTTTGAAAAAATCCCGCCCATGTCCGGATTCATCCACAAATTCTTCATATTTGTCTGGTATACTGGTGTAAAAGGCAGCTGGCAACCTGCGGCTGCCCATCAGGAAAGCGAGGAGAAGCATTATGGAAATCAAACTCGGATTCGTCGGATTCGGCAACATGGCGCAGGCCATCGCCAAGGGACTGATCGGGGCTGGCGTGCTGCCGGGCAGCCAGATGTACGCCTGTGCGGCGCATTTCGACAAACTGCAGCGCACCGCCGGGGAGCTGGGCGTCCACCCGGTGGCAACCGCCCAGGAGGTAGTCGAGCACAGCGACTGGGTCATCCTGGCGGTCAAACCCTACCTCATCGAGCAGGTGGTGGCGCCGGTGGCGCAGCTGCTGGCAGGCAAGGTGGTCGTCTCGGTGGCGGCGGGCTGGACGCTGGAACGCTACCAGCAGATTTTGCCGCAGGGCACCCACTGCATCTGCACCGTCCCCAACACCCCGGTCGCGGTGGGCGAAGGCATCTTTGTCTGCGAGCAGAGTCACTCGCTGAGCGAGCAGGAGTTTGCGCAGTTTGAGCAGCTCTTCAGCCCCATCGCGCTCATCGAGATGATCGACACCAACCACCTCTCCGCCGCCGGTACGCTCAGCGGCTGCACCCCGGCCTTCACCGCCATGTACCTGGAGGCGCTGGGCGACGCAGGCGTCAAGTACGGCCTGACCCGCGCCGCCTCCTACCGCATCGCCGCCAAGATGCTCTGCGGCACCGGCAAGCTCTACCTGCAGACCGGCACCCATCCCGGGGCAATGAAGGACGCGGTCTGCTCGCCGGGCGGCACCACCATCCGCGGCGTCTCCGCGCTGGAAAAGGCGGGCTTCCGCGGGGCGGTCATCGGGGCCATCGACGAGATCGAAGGAAAATAGTCCACCCTACTGTGGAGCGGCAGAAAAAATCTGCCGCTCCTTTTTTCGCCAACATATTGACATTCATCGATTTGTGTGCTATCTTGATATCGATCAATATCGATGGGAGATGATGAGGTGGAAAAACATAATCCTGCCGCGGCGGCCATCTTTAAGGCGCTGGGCGACGAGAACCGCTGGCGGATTTTGGAAACACTCAAGGAGGGGGAGCGCTGCGCCTGCGTGCTGCTCACCCGGATGCAGATCAGCCAGTCCACCCTCTCCCACCACATGAAGGTGCTGTGCGACGCGGGGCTGATCACCAGCCGCCGGGATGGCAAGTGGACCCACTACTCGCTGCGGCCCGAGGGGATACAGGCGGCAAAGGGGCTGCTGGACGGCCTGCTCACCGCCTCCCGGCAGGCCCCATCGCTGTGCGCCTGCACCAAAAAGGAGGAGACAATTGTGGAGGGCAAAACAAAACTGTATGTGCTGACCGGCTTTCTGGGGTCGGGCAAGACAACCATCCTGCTCAAGCTGCTTGAGCAGCTCAAAGGCCATCGGGTCGGCGTCATCCAAAACGAATTTGGCAAGCTGAGCATCGACGGGGAGATTTTGCGGGACGGCGACATCAAGATGGTCGAGCTCAACCGCGGCTCGATCTTCTGCACCTGCTTAAAGCTCTCGTTTGTGCAGGGGCTGGCCGAAATGGCAAAGCAGAATCTGGAATATCTGTTCGTCGAGAGCTCCGGCTGGGGCGACCCCTCCAACCTCGAGGAAATTCTGGCGGCGGCAAAGGAGCTGGCCGGAGATGTGTTTGACTTTCAGGGCGCAATTTGCCTGGTGGATGCGGTCAACTTCTTCGACCAGCTGGCGGACGGCCAGCCCAGCGACGAGGAGACGGTCTACCGGCAGGTCAAGCACTGCCATCTGGCGGTGGTCACCAAGGTGGACCTGGTCGACCCGCAGCGGCTGGAGGCAGTGGAGGCAAAGATTCGGGAGATCAACCCCATCTGCCCCATCGAGGTCAGCGCCAACGCCAACCTCGACCTCTCCTTTTTGCAGAAGGATCTGACCCAGTACCGCTGGGCCGAGAGCGAGGAGAGTAGCAACTCGGTCGAAACCAAGCCCAAGACCCTCTTTATGAACTATGACAAACCGGTGGAGGAGGAAACGCTGCGCGCCTTTTTGCTGGACGTCGCGGACAGCCTGCTGCGCGCCAAGGGCTTTTTTGAGATTGCGGGCAAGGGCTGGCAGCAGGTGGACCTGGTCGGCCGGAGGGTGGACTTAAAGCCCTGCGAACCAAAGGAGAAGGCGGAGATGGTCTTTATCTCCAAAATCGGTCCGGCCATCATCCACCCATTGACAGCGGCCTGGCAGCAGCATTTCGGTGAGCCGATGCCGCTGAAAAACTAGCAGGGAGGCATGGAAAATGAATCTGAAGGTTATCGGAGCGGGCTGTCCGGAGTGCGACAAGCTCTACACCAACACGCTGGAAGCGGTGGAGCAGCTGCAGCTGGACGCCAAGGTCGAGAAGATTGAAAACTTAGTCGAGATCGTCAAGCTGGGCGTGATGACCGCCCCTTCGCTGATGAAGGACGGCAAGCTGATTGTCAGCGGGCAGGTGCTCCCGGTCGACAAGATTGTGAAGCTGCTGCAACAATAAACGCACTGCCTCCCGGGACGGACGGCGCTCCGGGAGTTTTTTTGAAAAGAATACATCGATTAAAATCGATATGATACAGGAGGATTTGCCATGGAAGCAATGCAGCTGGCATGGGACTTTTTTCAAAATCAAATTCTGGGGATGAAGTGGCTGAACACCCTCACCGGCAGGCTGCTCTCCTCTCTGGGAGTGGACATCACCGGGCGCTGGGGCGGGGCGCTGCAGTTTTTTATCTATGACACCATCAAAATTTTTGTGCTGCTCTCGGTGCTGATTTTCGGCATCTCCTACATCCAGAGCTTCTTTCCGCCCGAGCGCACCAAAAAGATTCTCGGACGGTTCCACGGCCTCGGGGCAAACACGCTGGCGGCTCTGCTGGGGACAGTGACGCCGTTCTGCTCCTGCTCGTCCATCCCGCTGTTTATGGGATTCACCAGCGCAGGCATCCCGCTGGGGGTGAGCTTTTCGTTTCTCATCTCCTCGCCGCTGGTCGATCTGGGGTCGCTGGTGCTGCTGACCAGCGTCTTTGGCGGCGGCATCGCGGTGGCCTATGTGGCGGTGGGGCTGGTGCTGGCGGTCATCGGCGGCAGCATCATCGAGCGGCTGGGGATGGAGGAGCAGATCGAGGACTTCATCCGGGAGGCGGCGCGGCAGATCGGCAGCGTCGACCTGCAGTCCCCCACCCTCTCCACCGCCGAGCGGCTGGACTACGCCAAGAATCAGGTGCTCTCCACCGTGCGCAAGGTGGCTCCCTATGTGCTGGTGGGGGTCGGCATCGGGGCGGCCATCCACAACTTTATCCCGCAGGCGTTTGTGGAGCGGGTGCTGGGCAGCGGGCAGTGGTATTCGGTGCCGCTGGCGACACTGGTGGGCGTGCCGATGTACGCCGACATCTTCGGCACCATCCCGATTGCGGAAAGCCTGTACGCCAAGGGCGCGGGGCTGGGGACGGTGCTGGCCTTCATGATGGCGGTGACGGCGCTGTCGCTGCCCTCGCTGGTGATGCTGCGCAAGGCGGTCAAGCCAAAGCTGCTGGCGGTGTTCACCGGCATCGTGACGGTGGGGATTATGGGGATTGGATTTTTGTTCAATCTGGTAGGGCCGCTGTTTGCCTAAAGTATTCTCTTATTTTTATCGATTCTGACGAATTTTATCTCATTATGTTGACATGATGTTTGTAGTTTGATATGATGGCTTTATAAGCTGTTCGTCCAGACATTTTTTCCATCCGCAGGAGGTAAATTCCATGAAAAAAGCCCTCATTTCCCTTTGCATTCTTGTCGCCGCCGTTCTGCTCTTGTTCGGACTGCCGCAGTTAAGGCAGCAGCCCCCCGCCGAACAGAGCAGGCCTGAGTTTGCCGGTACTGAGTACAATTCGGTGGAAGCACTGGAAATCTGCATCGGGAACCATCTGGGGGAAATCTCCCATGAAGAGATAGCGGAGCACCTCTCCGAGATGGAAAACCTGTATGTCCCGCCGGTGTGCGTGGAACATCCCGAGCGGATCACCAGCATCCTCGTCACCCCGATCTGGGTGCAGGTGACCTTCGAGGAAGGCGGGAAGGAATATCTGTTCGAGCACCACTATCCCGACCACTCCGAGTATGAGTACTTCCAATCTCTCTACGATCTCAAAAAGGACGGCACCGCCCTTTTTGAGGTCGGCGGCAAGACCATCTACGCAGCAAGTCATACCGGTGAGGAATGTGACTACTGCTGGTTGCAGGATGGAGAGTGCTTCGAGCTGCGCGCCCTGCACGTCGTGCCCGACAACCGGGACGACAAGACGCTGGAGAAACATTTGCAGCTGTGCGATGCGCGCAAGCTGGTGCTGAACGTTCCGCAACAAAATGAGAAAGAAGTGTAATCGTCTCCATGAAACATGTACTGACAAAACTGCTCGCAGTGCTCCTGCTCTGCTGCACCCTTGCCCTCCCCGCCTTTGCAGAAAAGCCCAACTATGAGCTCAACGGTTATGAATATGATTCGGTCGCTGATCTGGAAAACTGCATCCGCAGCCACAGCGCGGTGAAGCATCCCGACCAGCCCTACCTCTCCACCATGAAGGTGCTCTATCTCCCGGCCGTGCTGGAGGGGCAGACCGATGCGATCTCGAACATTCTTGCTGTTCCCCGCTATATCAGTGTCTATTTCAACTGGAACGGACAACTGTTGGAGCTGCGCTATGGTGACGACGATACCTATCAATCCGCAGTAGAATGGCAGGAGTATGAGAGTTATTACCCTGCCACACAGGAGGTCAACGGCAACACGGTGTACAGCTTTTACGACGGCAGCACCACCTACTGCTGGAAGCAGGGAGAAGAAATCTTCGCACTGCGCACCTTCGACGAGGCAGACCCGGCGGTGCGGGAAAATTTTGCGCTTTGTCAGGCGGCTCCGTTGGAACTGAACCTCTCGGATGCACCGGCGGACGGTGTGCAGAAAAACAGTGAGCCGGAGGTCGGCGCCGCTCCTTCCGCCCCGGTGCAGACCGAGCCGGAGCAGGGGGAAAAGGAGACCGCTTCGGGCACTGCTTCCACCGAAACGCAAGCGGAGCCTGCCGACACCGAATCTGACGCACCCGATTCTGCTTCCGCAGAAACTCCTGCTCAGGTGACGCCGCAGGAGCTTGCCCCACAACCCGAACCGCAACCCGAACCTGCTCCCGAGCCTGAACCCGAACCCGAACCCGAGCCTGAACCTGAACCCGAGCCTGAACCCGAGCCTGAACCCGAGCCGGAGCAAATCCCGGAGGAAATCCCCGCCAAGGCGGACAGTTCCCCCTTGCTGATCGCTGCGGTGGTTCTGCTGATTGTCGCGGCGCTGGCGGCGGTGGTGTTCCGGCTGGCCAAGCGATAAAACAATCCCTGTGTACCGACGGTACACAGGGATTTTCTATTTTGGTATAGTTTACTTTTTGAGGTAGTGGTTAAACCAGTCGGTGATCTCCTTGAGCCGGCGGATGCGGTGCTCGGGCTTGCCGGAGCGGGAGAGCTCGTGGTTCTCGCCATGGAACAGGCAGACCCGCGACTCGATGCCGTGAACCTTGAGCGCTGAGAACATCTGCAGCGCCTCCACCATCCAGCAGCGGTAGTCCTCGTCCGAGTGGATGAACAGCGTCGGGGTGGTGCACTTGTCGGCGTATTTGAGCGGCGAATGCCACCACGCCTGGTCCTGGCGCTCCCAGGCGTTGCCGCCGGCCTGGTCAAGGCCGAAGTACGGGCCGATGTCCGAGGTGCCCTCCATCGAGATCCAGTTGGAAATCGACCGCTGGGAGGCCGCCGCCGCAAAGCGGTGGGTGTGGCCGATGATCCAGTTGGTCATAAAGCCGCCGTAGCTGCCGCCGGTGATGCCGATGCGGCTCTTGTCAATCTGCGGGTAGCTCCACAGCACATAGTCGGTGAAGGCCATGATGTCCTCATAGTCCTCCTGGCCGTACCGTCCGCGGATGTCGGCAAACTCGTTTCCTCTGCCGTCGCCGCCGCGCGGATTGCAGAAAAAGACAAAGTAGCCCTCGTTGGCCCAGTACTGCATCTCGTGCATGAAGCAGGTGCCGTAGACCGTCTTTGGTCCGCCGTGGATGTCCAGGATGGCGGGGTAGCTCTTGCTTTCGTCGTAGCCCACCGGCTCCAGCACCCAGCCGTCGATCTCGACGCCCTCGTCGTTGGTGATGCGCAGCGGTTTTGGTGTGACAACCGATTTCTTTTCAAAGATGCGTTCGTTGATGTGGCTCAGCTGCACCTCACCCTGTTCGGTCAGGCAGTACAGCTCCTGCAGCTGATCCCTGCGCATGGCGACGTAGACCAGCGCCCCGCCCTTTTTGTCCATGCAGTCGACCGAGCCCTCGTCGGCGGTCAGCGAGGTGACGTGGCCGTTGTAGTCGGTGTGGTTGATCTTGGACCAGTTGCGCTCGGTGGTGATGTAGGTGACGCCGTCCTCCTCGGCCACCATGCTCTTTCCGCCGCCCAGACGGCAGTCCGAACCGACGCTGCTGTACCAGGAGCGGTCCGGGGAGAGAATCAGCTCCAGCGCGCGCTGCTCGCGGTCGTAGCAGTAGAGGTCGGCGTTCTCGTTGATGCCGTACTCCTTATTCTCGGTGGCGGTGACCAGAATCTTGTCCCCGGCATACTCAGCGTGGTGGATGTCCCAGCTGGAAACCGGAATCAGCACATCCGCTTCTCCGGTGGCAAGGTCGACCTCGACCAGCTCCTGCTTTAAGCTCTGGAGGCCCTTAAACTCGCTGCCGACATAGAGCAGATGCTTTTTGTCCGCGGAAACGGAATAATCCAGCATCAGGTAGAGCGGGCCGGTAATTGGCTCCAGTTCCTGCGCCTTGACGTGGTAGAGATAGAGGCGGTCGCGCTTTTTGTCGGTGACGCCGCCGCCGTTTCTCCAGAAGGGCAGCTCGGTAAAGACCGAATAGTCCTTCTCCTTCTTGCGGTCAGCCAACAGCTTTTTGCGGCTCTCCCGGCTCATCAGGAAAAAGTCCTCCGGCAGGCTGCCGTCGTAGTCGACACAGAGCAGCCAGGTATCGTCGTCCAGCTTTTCCAGTGCCTCCACCGGTGCGGGAAGGGTCATCACCTTTCTGGCCTCGCCGCCGGTGAGGGAAATCTGGAAGCAATCGGTATAGAAACTGTCCACATCCTCCTTTTTGCTGTCGCGCTTGGAGGTGAACAGGATGGTCTGATCGTCCAGCCATACAAAGGAACGCTCATCCTTGCCCGCTGTCAGCTGGCGGCACTGACGGGTTTCCAGATCCACCGTCCAGATGCCCGCCTCGTACCCGTCTTTGGCCTCGTTTGCCCTGCTGACAACAAAGGCTGCCTTTTTGGCATTGGGACTGAGCCTTACATTGGACAAAAAATGATACTGCAAAAATTCGTCCAGTTTGATTCGTTCCATAACAATCTACGCTCCTTCACATCATTTACAAAAAAACTGCCGGACTCCCGGTGTTTTTCTCCATTTTAGCACATTGTTTGACGCTTGAAAAGGGATTTTCCCCAAGCGGTTAACAAAAATTTTTCTTGACTTTTTGTCTGCTGCGGTTACAATGAAATGCAGTACCTATTCCCTTTTTGACAAAGGAGCTCTGATTTTTTGAAAACGACCCTTTCCTTTGAACGGCTGCTGCGCGTCCTGCCGCCGGTCCTCACCGTTTTGCTGGTGGTGGTCTGTCTTGTGGTGGGCAGCCGGATTTCCTGGTCCAACCTGCTGACCTACACGCCCCCGAACCTGCTGCTGGCCGCGGCGGGGATTCTGGCGCTGTACGCGGTGAAATCGCTGTCGGTGGTCTTTCCGCTGTCGGTGCTGTACATCGCCTGCGCGCTCTGGTTTGGGCGCTGGGGCGGGCTGATGATGTGCTACCTTGGCCTGACGGTCAGCTGCACCCTGCCGTATCTGATTGGGCGGCGGTTCGGCGCGGGGGTGGTGGAGCATCTCATCCGGAAATATCCCCGGCTGGACAAGCTCTATCAGGCCGGCAGCTCCAACCAGGTGATGCTGTCCTACCTGCCGCGGATTGTCACGGTGTTGCCGGGGGACTTCTGCAGCTTATTTTTAGGGGCCTGCTCGGTGAGCTATCCCCGCTACCTGCTGGGCTCGATGCTGGGGCTTTCGCCGCTGATGATTGTGCACGTGCTGCTGGCGGACATGGTGGCGCAGAGCCTCACCGGCAGCTTATGGGAGGTGCTGACGCCGCAGAGTGTTGGGCTGGTGGTTATTTTGATTGGGGTTTCGATTCTCTCGTCGGTGGTGCTCAACCGGAGGTGGTCCTCGCGGTAGGTGCCCGCCTTCGTAGGCGGGGACACGATTCTTTTTTTGGGGCTCCGCCCCGCGGGTTTATGCGCGCCCACCGATGCGAGGAGGGGCTGCGCCCCTCCAGGAGCAAGTCGTTAGACTTGGCTCTTCGCT
>URGV01000025.1 GCA_900547455.1 uncultured Oscillospiraceae bacterium | reverse complement strand
TGCCTTTGGAAACCACAGCCTTTTGAAAAAGGCTGGCGAAAACTTTATTTTGCAGTACCTCACGTTCATGCGTCGCGAAGCGTGAAGTTTTTTCTTTGCTTACTTTCTTTTTTTACTAAAAAGAAAGTAAGGCGAATTGGTCGAGGGTGAGCTGTTCGGCGCGCAGGTTTGTGGGGATACCCGCCTTCTCCAGCATCTCGATGGCCTGCGCCTTCGGGATGCCTAACCCCGCCGAAAGGGTGTTCGGCAGCGTCTTTCTGCGCTGCGAGAAGGCCGCGCGCACCACCTTAAAAAACTGCTCCTCACTGCCCACCTCCACCGGCGGATGGTCGCGCACATCCAGACGGATGACGGTGGAGTCCACATCCGGCGCGGGCAGAAAAGACCCGCGCGAAACCTGGAACAGAATCTTCGGATCGCTGTAGTAGCGCACCGCGATGGACACCGCCCCCACCTCCCGGCTGCCCGGCTCGGCGCACAGACGCGCGGCGGCCTCCTTCTGCACCATCACCGTCAGCGAGACGATGGGCAGGTGCGCTTCCAGCAGGTTCATGATGATGGGCGAGGTGATGTAATAGGGGAGATTGGCGCAGACCGCCACCGGCATTCCCGCAAACTCCTGCTCGATCAGCTTGTGCAGATCGACCTTGAGCACATCCTCGTTGACGATCTTGATGTTGTCAAACTCTGCCAGCGTCTCGTCCAGCACCGGCAGCAGGCGGCTGTCGATCTCGATGCAGACCACCTTGTCCGCGCGGCGGGCAAGCTCGGCGGTCAGCACCCCGACCCCCGCGCCGATCTCGATGATGCCCCAGCCGGGCTTTGCGTTGCCCATCTCGGCCATGCGGGGGCAGACGGTGGGGTTAATCAGAAAATTTTGTCCCAGCCCCTTGGAAAAAGAAAAGCCGTGGCGGGAAAGCACATCCCGAATCACCGAGATGTTGGACAGGTTTTCCATGAAATGCTCCTTTCAGCAAAAAAGAGGATTGCTCTGGTTTTTGAGTGGGCACGCTTCCTTGCTCGATACCTGCTTTTGAAAGCGGCCCTGTGTGTTGATCGGCGCAAAACCGTCTACCGGAAGGTTTTGCTTGGGTTGTATAAAACGGTAGTTTGCTAAGGGGGCTTTTCTCTTACAAAAGCCCCCTCTTTTGCAAGCCGATTCTCGGCTTGCAAAATTCACCCGCAAAGGCGCTTGAACGATAAGGGCTTTTCGAGCTCTGCGGAGCTCGACCAAAGGCTTTGCCTTTGGAAACCACAGCCTTTTGAAAAAGGCTGGCGAAAACTTTATTTTGCAGTACCTCACGTTCATGCGTCGCGAAGCGTGAAGTTTTTTCTTTGCTTACTTTCTTTTTTTACTAAAAAGAAAGTAAGTTACTCTTTTTCTCTTTCTAAGATAACCAGATAAGCGTTCGCGCCGATGACGCTCATCTTCGGCTCCATGATCTGCTTTAACCGCCAGCCGGCCTGCGACTCGGTTCCAATCACCCGCGCGCAGATTTTATATGGAGAAAATCCCTTGGCGTCCTCCTTTTTGTCCGGCGCAACCGGCACTTCCACAAATTTATACTCATAATTTTTCATCTTTAACATTCCTCCTGTGTTGTTCTAGATTCCCAAATTGGACGGGCCAAAGCCCTTTGGTAACAGCTGCGCCAGGGTGTAGGCCTTATAATTTTCCGGCGAGGACGCACAGAAAATAAGAAAGCTGCGCGGGTCGCAGAACTCCATCATCACCTGCCGACAGACCCCGCAGGGGGTGGTGATGGGCAGCACATCCGCATCGACGCGGCCGCCCGTCACCGCGATGCAGATAAATTCCCGCTTGCCCTCCGACACCGCTTTAAAGAAAGCGGTGCGCTCGGCGCAGATGGTGGGGGTATAGGCCGAGGACTCGATGTTGCAGCCGGTGTAGATGGTGCCGTCCTGGCAGAGCAGCGCCGCCCCGACGGCAAAGTTGGAGTAGGGGCAGTACGCCTTTTCCCGCGCTTTGAGCGCCAGCTCGATCAGTCTCTTTTCATACATCTTCCCTTCTCCTTTCCTTGTTGCTCGCTTCCTTTGCTTAAACCAGCCCCAGCGCGACCTCCATCATCTGGGTGAAAGCGTTTTGGCGCACCTCGGCGCTCACCGCTTCTCCGGTGAAGGGGTTGTCCGAGATGGTCAAGAGGCACAGCGCCTTTTTGCCCGCGCGAGCCGCCTCCATATACAGGGCAGCGGACTCCATCTCGACGGCCAGAACGCCCATCTTCTGCCACTCTGGCAGGCCCTGCGACTCGTCATAAAACCAGTCGGAGCACAGCACCGTCCCGGCCTTGTGCCGGAAACCTTTCTGCTCGCACAGCTCGACGGCGCGGCGCGCCAGGTCAAAGTCCGCTGTCGGAGCAAAGCTGCCCGGCAGATGGTACTGGGCGCCGTAGCTGGAGGTGGTGCAGGAGGAGACCGCCACCACAATGTCGCCAATCTTCAAAGAGGGGTCGATGGCGCCGGCCGAGCCGATGCGGATGATGGTGTCCACCCCATAAAACGAGAACAGCTCGTGGGAGTAGATGCCCATCGACGGCATACCCATGCCGCTGCCCTGCACCGAGACCGGCTTGCCGTTGTAGCTGCCGGTAAAGCCCAGCATCCCGCGCACCTGGTTGTAGCAGACCGGGTCCTTCAGATAGGTCTCGGCCAGCAGCTTTGCGCGCAGCGGGTCGCCCGGCATCAGCACCGTCTTGGCGATGTCGCCCAGAAGGGCGCTGTTGTGAGGAGTAGGAACGGACATAAAACCACCCTTTCTTTTTATGAATCTGCCTTTATTATACGCTAAAACGCCCAAAAAGAAAAGGGCGCTTTGCCCAAAAGCGGACGAACGCGAATGAACAAACTATAAAATTTCAAAAAAAGGTTGAAGCTGTCCTTACAATTCGGTAAACTATTATTTATAGGCGTTGTATATGGACTTAATATTTCTCCGATCTGTTGCCGTTTTTCGGCAGTCAAAAAAGAGAAAACCAAAAAGGGAGAGAGAAAAAGGAGGAACCGATTTATGCAACGTATTAAACTGATGACCGATTCCGCGTGCGACCTGCCCGGCAGTCTTGCCCGGCAGCTCGGCATCGAAGTAATCCCCATCCCCATCGCAGTGGACGGCAAGGGGTATCTGGAGGGCGTCGATTTTACCCCGCGCGAGTTCTACACCATCCTGCAGCAGGCAAAGCAGATCCCCACCACCTCGCAGATCTCGCCGGTCACCTACTGCGAGCGGTACCATGCCGCTTACCAGCAGGGCTACACCGACGTCATCCTGATGGGCATCTCGTCCACCGCGTCGGCCACCTACCTGCGCTCCAAGGACGCGGCAGATCTGTTCTTTGAAAACTGCCCGCAGGCAAAGGAATCCTTTCGAATCCACATCATCGACTCCAAGACCTTCTCTTTGGGCTACGGCTACCCGCTGACCCAGGCCGCCCAGATGATCCAGGACGGAAAAACTGCTGAAGAAATCCTTGCCTACCTGACCGACTGGGTCGAGCGCATCGACCTGTACATCACCGCCTTCTCCTTTGAATTCATCAAAAAGTCGGGCCGCATCAGCTGCGCGGCCAGCATCGTCGGCGAGGCGCTGGGCATCCGGCCGGTCATCCGGCTGTACCAGGGGGAGATCACCATCTTCTCCAAGGCCCGCGGCAACAACATCGTGCTGCAGCGCATCGCCCAGATTGCGCAGGACAACATCGCCAAGGATTCCCCCCTGCTGATGCTGGACGGCACCCTGCCGGACATGAACGAGGAGATGCGCGACCTGCTGCAGAAAAAGCTGAACCGCAAGCCGGACATGGTGCAGGACGTCGGGTGCGCCGTGAGCATCAACAGTGGGCCAAAGATGCTGGGCATCGGCTTTTTGCGCCAGAAAGGATAAGCGTAATCCCCGCAATCCCCGCCTCTTGAAAGGAGGAAACAAAAAATGGAAACTGCAAAACGAGTTGACAAAACAAACTATTATCTGGACATCGCCCAGACGGTGGCGGCAAGGGGCACCTGCCTGCGCCGCAACTTCGGCGCGATCATCGTCAAAAACGACGAGATCATCTCCACCGGCTATGTCGGCGCGCCCAGAGGAAGGCAAAACTGCTGCGACCTGGGCTACTGCACCCGAGAAAAACTCAACGTCCCCCGCGGCGAGCGCTATGAGCTGTGCCGCTCGGTACACGCCGAGGCCAATGCCATCATCAGCGCGCCCCGCTCCGAGATGATCGGCAGCACCCTGTACCTGGTGGGGCTCGAGTACAAGGACGGCAGCTATGTTCAAAACGCCAACCCCTGCGCCATGTGCAAGCGGATGATTATCAACGCCGGCATCGAGACGGTGGTGGTCCGCGACACCGCCACCTCCTACCGCACCATCGACGTTTGGGAAAGCTGGGTCAACCAGGACGCCTCGATGGAACAGATCGGATATTAGCTTTTAAACAGCGCCCCGGCTTTGGCGGGGCGCTGTCCTTTTTGAACAAAGCGTTTAAGGGAGGACAACGCTCATGCTGCACAAATGCAAAATGACCATCCTGGACAAAAAGCTCTACCCCGAGCTGCAGGAAGCCTACTGCGCCGACCCACAGTCCGGCCCCTGCCCCTGCTACCATGTGGGGGACCAGTACCTCTTTGAGCGGTACGACGGCGCGGACGACTTCTGGAAGATGGGGGCCGGCACCCTCATCAAGGCCACCCACGGCATCGACGGCGTCGCCGGCGGCCCGGGCCGGCCGCACTGCTCCGAGCTGTGGGACGCGGTCAGCCGCTACATCTACACTGCCCTGCAGGGCGGCAGCATTATGCGCGGCTGGATAAAGGACGAGCGGGTGATGATCGCCTGCTGCTCGGACGGCACCCGCCCGGTCATCGTCAAGCTTGAGCGGCTGGACTACTGCGCTGCCTATCTCGAGGGCAGCCGCAGCCGCGAGGACAACCTGCGCATCGCCGCCGCATTAAAGGAAATCCCTGCGGTGCAGGAAATTATTTTCCGAGAGCGCTACGTCGAAATCTATCTCGAGCACGACCTTCCGGAAGAAGCCATCCGACAGGCAATCGAAGGCTGCGGAGCTTATCACCTTGTCAAAATCGACGGATAGCCGCCGCTTGACACCCGCCGGGGAAACAGGTATATTAAAAAAGCAAGATAAAAAAACAAGGAGGAACCGCCATGAAAATGAAGAAAACCCTCTGCCGGGTGCTTTGTGCCGTTTGCGCTCTCGCGATGGTGCTGCCGGTGATCTTTTCGGTCACTGCGTCCGCCGCTTCGACCAAGTACATCCAGAGCTATTATTATCCCACCAAGACCCTCATCGGCGAGGAGCTGCCGTACAATCAGCTCTCCGACCAGAACGGCAACCCCGCCCAGATTGAGATCGGCGAAAATCAGTACACCCTCATCACCTATTGGGCCAGCTGGTGCCCGGACTGCGAGGAGGAGCTCTCCCACCTGCCCGAGCTGCTTCCGGTTTTGGATGAATATGAAAATGTGCAGTGGTACCTGGTCAACCGCACCGACGGTGTGGACGACACCATCGCCACCGCTTCTGCTTATCTGAAGGAGCAGGGCATCACCCTGCCGTCGCTGTACGACGAGGGGCTTGCCTTCCGCAACGCGCTGGGCATCAACTCGATCCCGACCACCATCCTGCTGAATCCCGAAGGCGAGGTGGAGCTGATCAATCCCAACGTCATCACCACCCCCGGCCAGCTGCGCGCCATGATGGATTACGCCATCAACGGCGCGGACAGCGCAACCCTCTCCTATGTGCAGGCAAACCTGCTCAATGAAAGCGGCTCGGTCAAGCGCGCTGCCGGCTCCACCACCACAAGCTCCGCCGCACAGGGACTGCTCGCGCAGTACGCGGTCGACTCGCTCAACAAGTCCCTGCTGGACACCCAGCGTCAGTGGGTCCTTGCCAACGGCTCCACCGGCGACCTCGGAGACGACCTCGCCCTGCTGGGCGCTCTCTCCTCCTGGCGCGGCTATGAAGGGGACGCGGCGACCCTCGGGGAAACCATCGTCAACACCTACTTTGCCGACGGTCAGCTCAACGGCCAGGTTTCGCTGAGCGACCTGGATCTGGAATCGATGATGCTGCTGGGCCGCGGCGCGCCGTACGATGAGGCGCTGTCGGTCATCCAGAAGGGCTTCATCGGCGCGCAGTTCCCGCTCTATTACAGCGAATACAACGCGGACAAGAGCACCTATAACCATCAGGTCATTGACACCGCCGACGCGCTGACCACCGTTTACCACCTGGCCCAGGTCGGCAAGGTGAGAAAGCAGACCATCAACTGGCTGTACGATCAGGTGGAGGGCGGCGGCCTGCGCGCCCGCTACACCACCAACGGCGAGGTGGTCGCAACCTACAACTATGAGACCCCCGCCCTCTACGCCCTGACTGCCCTGATCGCGCTGGAGGTTGGCGAGGAGGACCTCTTCACCCAGTCGGTCATGCTGATGGAAACCTGCCGCACCTTTGACACCGCAAGCGCCTCCAACGGCAGCTTCACCACCAGAAATAAGGACAGCGCCTTCGACCAGTGCGCGGCGCTGCTGGTTTACGCCAAGATGCAGCAGGAATAAGGCCCGTTTAGCCCCTGCGCCAGATTTTTCTTGACAAACACCTCAGGATATGGTATCTATAAAATCGGGTGGATTACTTCGAAAGGGGATGTTCATTATGACAATGAAAACTGTTCGAAACAACACAAGCCGGAGGGATGCTCTGCGCTAACCCTCCCAATAGAATGGAGGATCATGATGAACAACATTTCCTTAAGAAAAATCGACGAGTCCAATTTTCTGGATTGCTTTCACCTGAAGCTCGCGCCGGGACAGGAGGCGTATGTCTCCCACCCAATCCGCAGTCTCGCACAGGCCTATGTCTACTACAACCAATGTACGCCATTTGGCATCTATGCCGGGGACAAAATGGTCGGCTATGTCATGGTCATCTACGACTACGACGAGGAGACCTACAACATCTGGCACATGATGATTGACAGTGCCTTTCAGGGAAAGGGGTATGGCAGGGCCGCCTTGCAGGAGGTTCTCAAGTATATTGCCGCAAAGCCTTTTGGAAGCTCCGGCACCGTTTTGCTGACCTGCAATCCACAAAACGAGGTGGCCTGCAGGCTGTATCGTCAAATCGGATTTGCCGAAACCGGCAGAAGCGATGACGACGAAGTGGAGCTGGGCCTAACCTTATCAAATATCCAATAGAATCCTAGCGATAAAAGGAGGATGCAAGATGCATCCTCCTTTTTTTGTTGCGCAAAAGCCTAAGCCGCCGGCGGGAAGAGGATGTAGAGGTAGCTCTTACCGCTCTGGTTGAGCATGCTGCGCTTTCCATCCATCGGGCTGGTGGCGCTCTGCTGGACGGTGAAGCCGCCCTCGGCGATGCTGACGCCCTTGCTGCAGCCCTGCGGCGTGATGATGGCCGCATAGACATAGGTGTCGCCCGAGCTGGTGACGGTCTGGTTAAACACCTCCCCCACCATAAAAATCAGCCCGAACCCGATCTCCCCCTCCACGGCGATGGTCCTGCTGGCCTGCCCGTCGCCGCTGTAGCTGCCGGTCTGGTAGCTTGCCTTGCCCAGCTGCTCCCGCTGCTGTTCGGTCAGGTGCAGATTGGACAGCACGTGCTCCTGAAACTTCTGGTCGATCTGCTGATTGTCAAAATTAAAATCCTCCATCTTGGGCCGGTCGCTGCCGACAAACTGGTTCAGCCCCAGATTGGTCGTTTTGTAGGTACTAGACATCTCATTCCTCCTCTTCCCATTCTTCCTTTGGCATCATCTCCAGCTGGGACCAGGTCCTGTCCATCCCGTCCAGCTGGGTGAAGGTCTTGTTCAGGCTGTCAAACTCCGCAAAGGTGATGCCGCCGGTGACAAACTCCGCCTGCAGGTGCGCGGGGATCAGCGCCTCAAAGGCTTCCTTTACCTGCTCCAGCGTCATCTGGCTGTCCGCCAAACTTCTGGCAGTCACGGTGATCGTCCCGCCGCCCGGCGTCTCCTGCACGGTGGCGCTCACCCCGATGGCGTTGAGCGCCTTTTCCAGCCCCTCCCGGTGAAAGTCGCTTGGCCCGATGCTCATCTTGCTGACAGCGATCTGCCGACGCTCCTCCAGCGGGATGTTCTCGTTAATGGGGATTGCCAGCATCCGCTCAAAGGCCATCAGCCGCTGCTCGCTGCAGCTTTGCAGCAGGGCGTCCTGCTGTACCGCGCGGATTGCCTCCAGCATCGGCTCCAGCACATCCAGATAGCTCTCCAGCTCGGCGCGCACCAGCGACCCTTCGCCCAGCTGATACAGCCGCAGCGAGCGCATCCTGCCGTACATCCGCTTTCTGCAGTCCGAATCCGGCATCTTAGTTCTCCCCTTTCTGCTGCATCTCGCTGACGGTGCAGCTCGAGCAGGTCAGCACCTGCTTTTCCAGCGGGTACTGGTCCTGAGCGGGCTGCGAAACATGGCAGTTGGCCACCCCTTCACATTCCAGAATCACCCTGGTCAGCTGCGCCAGATACAGCGGCTGGCCGATCTTCTGCTGGCCCATCCACTGCTGCACCGCCTGCTTGCAGTTGGGGCTCACATCCGCAAAGCTGTATCCGTCCTCCACCGCAATCGCAAAGGAGATGCTCACCGTACTCTGCTGCGCCTGCTCCACCGTCAGGTCGACGTTGATTTCCTTTATCTGCCCCAGCTCTGTCTCCACCTGCTCGAGCAGCTCCTCATTGACGCCCGGTCCGTGCAGCACCAGCCCGACGGTGTTCACCCCGTTGACCCGCGGCAGCACCCTGACCGAGGAGACCCCCGGATAGCTCATCGCCCGATCGTAGTAAAAGGCCGCATTGGTGCCGTTGGTCACCTGTCTGTAGCTGTCCAGCAGCCGCTGACGCAGCGACTGGTCGCTCTCCGCGTCCTCGCCGGAGAGGATCGGCTGCGGGTTGCTCACCGCCGCAATCCCCTGCACCGGCGTCACCATGACACTGAGCCTGCCCGCGGCCACGTTGCCGCCGCTGCCCGCCGTCTGGCAGCGGACGGGCGCCTCCACCTGGGTCTGCCCGGCCTTGAGCACCGCCTCCTGCTCGGTCGCATAGCGGATGCTGCCGGTCGGCTCGGTCAAAAAGCAGCCCTGCGGGATGGGGATGTCCGCCTGCGCCGCCTCCTCGCGGGAAAAAACCGCCGTCCCTCTGGCATAGACCGCCTGCTTGCGGCTGAGCCCCCGCTGGGCGGCGTGCATCTCCAGCGCCTGACCGGTCGCTGTCTGTGCAAAGGCCTGCTGCTGCGCCGTTTCCAGCTCCTGCTGCAGCAGCGCCAGCTGCTCGGCCAGCACCGCAAAGCGGATGCCCACATCCGAGGCGCTGTCCACCGGGATGCCGGTGCGCTGCTGGTAGGCCTGCTTCATCTGCTCCAAAAAGCTTTCATATCCTTCCGCCATTCTCTCACTCCTCCCTCTAAAAATTGAGCGCCCACAGCGTCACAAAGCGCTGCTCGCCTTCCTCGCCGCTGTACGCAAGCTCGAAGATAAGCTCCAGCTCTTCGCCGCCCTGCCGTTTGACCGACACCACCCGCACCGCGGGCAGATCCAGCAGGGCCTCCTGCGCGTATTCCAGCGCCAGCTCCTCCTGCCGCTCCTTCGGCGCGTTCGGCAGGGTGTGCAGCCTGCTGCCCAGACTTTTGTCCAGCGCAAAGCTGCCCTGCGGCACCGACAGGCGGATCATCGCCTGCTGGATGCTCTCCCGCGCACCGTCGGCCCGCTGCAAAAATCCCTGCGCGTTGCGCTCATGGTCCCCATGATGCAGCAAAATGTCCAATTCCGCTACGCCTCCTTCCACTCCTTGCCGTTGAGCAGGATTTTGCCGTCGCTGCACAGCTTGATACTCGCGCCCCCTGCCGAGCGCAGCAGAATTTCCCCGGGATGCAGCCCCTCCGGCCAGCCCTCTGTGACGCTTCCCAGACACAGCTGCGCCCCGCCCTGCGCCGAGAGCACCACCGCCTCCTGCCCCTGTACCGGCCTTGCATAGACGCCATAGGGCGCACAAACCGGCAGCTGCCGGGACTCATACGCCCCGACGATGTACTCCTCTCCGCTTGTGGCGCTGGTCAGCCTGGTAAAGGCCCCGGAGCAGTCCTGCTGCCCTCCGGCTGTCTTTCGAATCAACCACATTTTATCTTCCCTCCTACTCCAAAATCAGCAGGCTGCTCTCCCCCTGCCCGAAAAAGCGCAGCTCCTGATAGACGATATTTCCCCGGAAAGCAAGGCCCGCCAGCTCCCCGCTCACCTGGTCACCCAGCTCCCAGTCCACCAGCCGCGGCAGCTCGATCTCCCACTGAATCCGCTCCCGCATCGACTGCTGCATCTTCAGCCGCGCGTCCTGCGCGGCGTTGGCCCACTGGGCGCTTGGAATCATGCAGCGCCGCCGCAGAATCTGCAGCCCGCGCGCCGCCTCGTTTTCCAGCGCGGTGCTGTACCGCCCCAGCTCGTCGCGCAGCAGCACCTGCGAGATGACCTCGCTGCGCCGCACCGTCCTGCTCACCGCGCTGACCGCCTGCCCGTTCGAAATGGTTCTGCGCGCCCTGCCCGGCAGCCGGAAGGAGACGCGGGAAAGGTGGACGTGCGGACTCCTGCCCAGCGCCCGCTGGCAGAAGGTGGAGAAAGCCTCCCACTCGCTCACCCCCTTGCCGACCTGATAGCCCAGCAGGCTGCCCTCCCCCTCCAAATCACTCTGAAAGCCGTAGGGGGCCAGGTGCTTTGCAAACATCTCGTCCAGCGTCACGCAGCTGTATTCCTGCGGAAGCGCCTCGTTGTCCAGCAGCACCGCCGCGTCCGACCGCGCCCAGACCGTCAGGCGGCAGCCCGCGCTGTCAAGCCCCACAATCTGCCGGTCGCAGATGCCGCGGAACAGCCGCCTCCCCTTCGCCTGCAGCTCGATGCGGGCGATTTCCTGCTCCCAATCCTGCGCGTCGGGGACCATGAACTCCGCCTTCAGGCTGTCCGCCGGGGTGTCCGCCGAACGAACCAGCGAGAAGGATACCGGGTGAACAAGCTTCCGCCGCTGCCCGTCCAGCTGCTCCAGAAAAAAGTGCAGCTCCATCCAGCCTTACCCCCTGTCCTCGATAAAGTGGACGCGGTAGCCGATGGCCCCATCGCCGCCGGTGCCGGTCATCTCCAGGCTGTCGAACACCGCCCGCATCGGCTCCAGCCCCGCGCCGCTTAAAATGCCGCTGCCGCCCTGTCCCTGCAGCTGCTGCAGCGCCAGAAACTGTTCCATCGCGTCGGTTCCAAACAGTTCGCCCTCGCCCTCCACCTCGGTCAGTCCCGGCCCCAGCTCCTGCAGGGCCTGACCCAGACCAAAGCAGCTTATCTGCGCTGTCAGCCGCCGGCTGCGCACCGTAAGGGTTCTCGGGTTATGGCGGAAGGTGTATTCCTTAAAGCGCAGATTGGTCATACAGCCAGTCCTCCATCGAGCTGCCGTACCGCTGCGAAAGGCGTTCCAGCTCGTCCGAAAGCTCTCGCACGCTGCCGCCCTTCTGCTGCGGCTGTGACTGCGGCTGCACCGTTACCACCTGCTGCTCCCGCACAATCTCCCGGGTCACCACTGCCTGCCGCTGGTCCTGGCGGCGGGAAGGGCTGCTGTCGGTTCGTGCAGGCTCGTCCGCCTGCGCCGGCGCGCTTTGGCGCTCCTGCTGGACAGCGGGTTCCGCAGCCTGCCGCGCTGGAACCGGTTCCCTGCCGCCCGGCATCTCCTCGTAGTAAAGGCTCTGTTCGAACACACTCTTATTGATCCACAGCTTTTCTCCCAGTGTCATCTCGCCACCTCCTCAAAGCGGCGCTGATATTCCTGCACCAGCCGCACAATCTGTGTCAGGTCCAGCTCGTCCAGCACCTGCCGCGCGCTGGTAAAGATCGGGCTGCCCAGATAGCTGGTCGACAGCGCCACCAGCGCTGCGTTGTTGGCCACCGCCCACAGCTGCTGCTCCCACTCCCGGTCGTCGCTCTCTCCGCACACCGACTGCAGGTAGCGCCAGCCCTCGCGCGCCATGGTATGCAGGCGCAGCTCGCCCACTGCTGTCAGTTTTTTCATCTTTCGTTTCACCGCTTTCCTCCTCCTTTAAATCTTGATTCGCCTGCTGGCGACCACACTCACCTTTTCCAAAATAGTCTCGCCCACCGCCGCCGACTGGGTAATGTCCGCCCACTCGCAGCCGGAGTAGATGATCTTGCAGTCCGGCTGGACGATCACCAGATTAAACCCACTCAGATTGTAAAAATCGATCCCTTCGGTCTGGCACAGGCAGACGCGCGTCAGCTCGATTTTGTGCTGCACCCTGCCGCCTACAGTGCCCACCGGTTCACGGCTGCCAAACGCCTCGATGTACCGGCTTTCCCGCGCCGACTGCACCCGGTAGCTCTGCGCGGCGGCCACCTTCTGGCCGTTGACCTCGATGGAGATGTCCGCGCTGGTCGGGATGGATAGTAACGCCATTCTTTTTCCCTCCTCTTTTTTAAATCGAGATGTGTGCGGTCAGATAGATCTGGCTGAAGACCGAAGCTAAATAAAACTCCAGCTCCACCACGCACACCGACGGGTCGTCCGGCTGCACATAGACCACCGGCGGCTCGAAGAAGGTGACCATCCCCTCCTGCTGCTTCTGGTCCAGCACCACCGCCGCCTGGGAGGCAACGCTGTCCTGCGAAAAGAGGATGGTGCTGCCCTTGAGCAGGCCAGACAGCCGCTCACGCACCGAACGGATGATATCGTCGATCATCATCACCGTGTTCACCGAGGCAAAGGTCCTGTCCTCCTCGCCGCCGGTCAGCGTGCGGCTGGTCACACAGCGGATGCAGCTGACCGCCCCGTCCAGACTTTCCAGCACCGTCACGCCGCTGCCCAGCAGCGACTCCACCTCCTGCTCCTCCAGCGGGTCGATCACCGTCAAACTCTCCAGCACCTTTCCGTGCAGGTTGTCCATCGGTTCGCTGCCCACAAGCATCGCCGCCAGCGCCGCCGCCGTTAAAATGACCGAGCTCTCTGTCTCGCCGTCGCTGCCCGCCTGGCAGCACAGCACCAGCCGCTCGCAGTTGAGCGCCTTGGCAATCTGCTGCGCCTGCGCCTTGGCAACGCCGCCCACTGCCAGCCGCTCCCGCTCGTTCTGGGAGGCCAGCTGCACCTGCTCTACCATCTTCTGCAACACCGTCTGCGCCTGGCTGTCACACAAAATCACCCCGCTGCGCTTGACCTCACACAGCTTTTGGATGGCCGGTTCGTACAGGTTTTCCGCCGCCGCGGTGCCGTCGATGGTCAGCGGCACCGCATAGACACCGCTGACCCCGCTGTCCAGCAGGATGCCGCACACCGCGCAGAACAGCGCGCCGCCCTGCGCGTCAAAATACTCCTCCAGTTCCTGGCGGGAGTGAATCTGCACCACCCCGCCCGCCGGGATGCTTTTGCCCTCCCGGACCTTGGCCGCGCCGCAGTAAAAGGCGTACCGGTCCTGCAGGCTTCTGCGCTGGCTGATGATGTCGTACTGGGAATAAACCCCCGGTCGATAGGTCTTTGTCATTGAGCCGCTCCTTTCCTGATCACCTTGATTTCCTCCAAACGGGTGCCCGGCTGCTGTTCATCGCTGCCGCTGACCACAAAGCTTAAGCACAGCAGCACCGGCAGCACCACGCCGCCCCAGTCCTTGTTCCACGCCGCTTCGCCGCACTCGATCTGGCTGAGCTTGAGCTGCTGGGAAAACAGCATCCCCTGCGCGCAGCTCTCCCACAGCTTCCAGCAGTCCTCGCCGCTTTTGCAGCAGAACGAGACCTTGACCCACACCGTCGCCTGCCGGCCCAGCGGCAGCGTCTGCCCACCGTAAAAGTTCTGCAGCCCCACCGGCTCCAGCTTCACTTTCTGGATGCCGATGACCGCCAGCTTTTCACACTGGGGATTGCCGCGCAGCTTGGCCGGATAGGCCCGCTCCACCCGCAGCGCGCTGTCGCTGACCTTCAGCTGCTGCGCGACCAGCTCCAGCATCTGCGAAAAATCATCCATCCGCTTCCACCTCCTGCTCTCGCACCGCCAGGCCCCACACATAGGCCGGCTCGCCCTGAAAGTAAACCTTCTCCACCCGCTCCAGCAAAAAGTCCTCGCCGGCCGCCGTCACAACCGTCCCGGCAGACAGCGCCTCCCCCTCCTCCCAGGGGGCCAGCAGCAGCCATCGGCCCTGCTGCACCATGCCCGATTCGCCAAAACCCAGCCGGTCGCTGCGCTCGCGCAGCGGGTTGAGGTAAGCGGTGAGAGAAATTTCCCCTTCCGGCAGCTGCGCCGTCACCTTGCGGCCGCACTGGCGCAGCAGGCGGCGCACTACTTGTCTGCAGTACATACCGCTACCCCCTTCAGACAGATGCCCTGCGAATCGATGAGGTCGCCCACCATCTCCAGCAGTTCCCTGCGGGCCTGTGCGCCGTCGCTCTGAGTAAAGGAGATGTCCCCCACCTTCACCCCGGCGCAGACTGTGCCCTGGATGGTCTGGAAGCGGTGGTTTGCCAGCGCCGCACAGGCCAGCGCCAGCCGCTGCTGGTGCTTTTCCACCTCCACGCTCTGGCGCAGCTTGCCTTTGAGCTCCTCCCAGCAGGAGAGTACCAGCGGCTTCCACTGGGCTGCCTCATCAGCGGCGATGCCGCTGATGAGGCAGAAGTTCTGCATAAGCAGTTCTTCGTCCATTCTCTATTCCCCCTGATCCTCGGTTTCCTCCGGGTTGCTCAGCACCTTGACCGCGTCGGCAAAGATTTTGGAAAAGCCCGCGATGGAGGTCACCGCCGCTCGTTCCAGCTGGCAGTCGATCAGCTTGTCGTACTCGACATTGACGCCGCCCGCGCTCACCATCTCCAGCGCGTAGCGCTTGTCCAGGCCGATGATGGTCCCTGCCGGCACCGCCGAGGAGACAAACAGCTTGGCGCCCAGCGGGGTGGAGAGCGAACCGGTCGCCTGGAAGTTCAGCCCGGTCTGCGGATCCTGCAGCTCCTTGACCTGCAGGAGCTTGAGCATCATGTCCGGCGAGGCCAGCATCACGTTCATCTGATACTCTCCAAAGCTGTTCCACAGGTTGAGCAGGTCGGCGTAGGTCAGGGTGTCCTTGGTGGCCAGGTCCACCTTGCCCGCGGGGTTATTGTTGCCGTCGCCGTTAATCAGCACATCCACCGCGTCCTGCAGCTGCGCCTTGCCGATGCATGCGCCGATCTGCTTGAGCGCTACGGTGAACAGATCCAGCCGCTGGAACTTGATCGCCTCATAGGAGGCCACCATCATGCGGCCGCGCTTGCGCAGGCGGATCAGGCTGTCCTTGAGGTGAATGGTGGTCTCAGGGATAAAGCCGCCCTCCTCAATCACCGACGGCGACTGGGTCTCCCAGTCCGGGTCGGAGGCCACGGCGCGGTAGTCCATCCCCTCCACCTGGGTGTGCGCCGCGCAGATCTCCTCTAAAATGTGGTTGTCATCCACACCCTGCTTGACCGCTCGGGACACATATTCCGGGAACAGCGCGGCGCTGTCGCTGGTCGCGAAGAATTTCTGCAGCCGGTCGCTGTCCGCGCCCGCCACCTTGATGTCAAAGCGCTTGAGCTGGCGCTGGAAGGCGTCGTACCCGGCAAGCTCGGTGCCGCGGTACTGTTCCGAAGGGTCCAGGCGCTCCAGCGTCTTGCTGAAGCCCTCCGCGCTCTTGTAAAAATCCTTGGAAATGGAAATGTTCTGATAGTTATACTTCATTGTCAACTGCTCCTTTCGTCCAATACGTCCCTGTTAAAACAGCACACCGACCGTCTTGGCGGTGGCATCCACCTCGGTCACCAGCACCTCCCTGCCGGAAGCGCTGGCGGTGGCGTCTGCGTTGCTGTCCGCCGCCAGGGTAGCAAAGCCAACGGTTGGCGCTGTGCCGGAATAGGGCAGCACCGCAAAGCCGCCGGTCTGCACCAGCACATAGTCCCCTCTGACCGCGTGGGCGACTCCCACAAACTTGCCCGCTGCCGCCTTTTTGACGGTGTTGTTGCCGCTCATTACCACCAGGTCCCCCGGCTCCATCTTGCCGTCGGCCTGCATGGTGATGTACCTGCTGTTATACCCCTGCAAACAAATGTCCTTCATTCCATCCATCCTTTCTAAAGCTGTTAAATGATAAATTGTCCGTCCGCAGCGCCCTGCGCCTTTTTGCGCGCCGTCTGCAGCTGCTCTATTCTCTTTTCTTCAGTGTCCAGCAGATGTCCCAGCAGTTTCATCTGTTTAATCGAAAGCAGATCCAGCACCTCATAAAGGTCGCTGCTTGCCTGCTCGTCCCACATTCCCTTCTTCGAGCAAAGCTGGGTGATCTGCCTGCGGGCGCCCCTGCGCGCCTCCTCGCAGTCCTCCAGGAGGTTGCGCATCATCCGCTTGAGCTGGCAGACCTGCTCCTTATCCAGCCACACACCCTGGCCGCTTTCGGCGGCCTGCCACAGCTTCTGCACCGTTCCCTGCTGCTGTTCCAGCTGCATGCCCTTGATGACGCCCGCCTGCCGCTGGGCCGGCACCGCCACAAAGGACCACTCATAGGCGTCCTGTGCATCCCGCAGGATGGTGTAGCACAATCGGCCGTCATAGGTCTCTCCCTTGTGGTGGCCGCAGTCACACAGGGTGCGGTTGGCGCCGCAGATCGAGCAGACGCTCTCCCGGACGCTGCATCCCACGCTGACCTCCTTTTTGATGCCCGCCTCGATTTCCAGAATCAGGTCGCGGTTGGATTCGGTGCGCACCATGTAGGCCCTGGCCACCAGCGCGCAGTACGGCTCGCCCAGCGAGTTGTATTTCCCCGGAAACTGCTCCACCGCCGCCTCATAGATTCTGGCCTGCTGGTTCTGGCTGCTCGGCTGGTGGTCGCGGATGCCGGTCTTGCCCACAAACAATCCCGCCAGCTGCTCCAGGGTGGCCGGGTCAAACTGTTCCAGATCGCGGTCGACCTCATTGTCGCACAGCACCACCCGGAAGCAGTACAGCTCCTCGGCGGAAAATTCCCGCCTGGTCAGGCGGTTGATCTTTTCCAGCTCCTCCGCTGTGAGCTCCAGCCCCTTACAGAGCAGGCTCCCTGCTTTTTGATAGTTCATCCTCATCTTCCTCCTCCTGAGCCTTGCCCTCCTGTGCAAGGCCCTGCTCGATTTGTTTGGCCTGCATGTGCAGCAGCTCGGCCCTGGCCTGCTCCACCTCGTCGCTCATGCTGACGTGCTTCCACTTGACCGAAAGCGCGCCGCCCATGCCCTTGAGGTTGAGGTGGTACCGGCAGATGCGCAGAATCACCGCGTTTAAAAGCTCGCGGTAGCTTTCCAGCTCGCTTGCCAGAATCTCCGCCTGCTGCTGGCTCATCCGCTCGGTGGTCGACCAGCTTAACCCTAAAATAAACGGCGGCAGGCCCAGCTTTGCCACAATCTGTTCCAGCATCTGACGCACCGGCACCTGGGTGTCCAGCACCTGATTGTCCGCGCCGATGACCCGGATGTTCACGTCGCCCACCGCGATGAAGTCCTTGACCTGGCCGCCGTCGCGCATCGTGTCGGCCCACTGCCGCGCCATATCCTGCGCGATCTCCTGGGCATAGCTGCCGTCCACCCCGCCCTGCGGCTGATAGGTCACCGCAAAGCGCAGGTTGCCCATCCGCTCAAAGTTCTGCCCCGTCGCCTGAAAGATGCTCAGCAAAATCGACGAGACAAACGGCAGGCCGCTCAGCAGCGACCGCCCGCGAATCTGCCCCGCCGCCGGGTTCAGGGCGCTGAACAGAATCCGCTCCGGGTGCGGCACCGGCTGGGGCGTCACCCCGTCCGGAAAGCTGGAAAAGCACAGCTGCAGCGGGCTTTCCCCGCGCTCCACCGCAAGGTCGTCCAGCGGCACGTTGTACAGCGCGCCAAGCCCTTCCCCGCTCTGCAGCGGCACCATCTCGCCCGCCGCATTGCCATAGGTCAGCAAATCGTCCAGATACCCGTACAAAAACTGCGGCAACCCGATCCCGGACGGCCCCACCTGCACCCGGGCGCAGAACTCGTCCAGCTCCCGCTGCACCTGGCTGTCATCGCAGACAACCGTAAAGCCGCCCACCAGGCGGATGATCTTGCCGATTGCCGCGTCCACCACTGGCACCGCCTGCCGGATCTGCTCAAACAGACGGTTGGCGTTCTGGTCGATCATGCCGGAATGCAGCTGCCCGGCAAACGGATTCTGCGCCTGCCCGGTCTGCACGCTCTGCACGCAGAAGGCCGGCGGGGGCGTCTGCTGTTTTCGTTTTTTCTGCCATATCGGCATCCTTTATCTTCCTCCTTTGTTTGTGCTTTGGGCTCCTGCTGTCCCTCTCTGCTGGGCGATGGCGAAAAATCCGCCGCGCTTTTCCCCGCACACCTGCATGGCAAAATAGCGGATCTCGTCCATCGCGTGGTCGTTTTCCTTGACCGGCTTTTCCCCGCCGCCCTCCTCGCTCCAGCGATAGAGCGAAAACTCCCGGATGCTGTCCGAGCAATCCTGACTAAAGAGCAGTTTCCCCTCCTGCAGCAGCGCGGAGACCTTCTGGATGCCCGCCAGCACCCGGTTGTCGGCCGGGAACACCCGGTACTTTCCGTGCCTGCGCACGCACTCGATGAAGCTGGCGGCGCTGGGGTCGACGATCACCCCCTCGATCCTGCTGTCCGCACAGAGCTGTTCCAGCGCCCGGTAGTGCTCCTCGTCGGTGCGGCAGCGGCCCTCCCGGCGGGAATCGTAGTAGTACTCCCGCAGGCGGTACCACCTGCCGCCCCTCTCCCCCCACAACCCCATCGAACAGGGGTTGCGGGTGCCGTAGTCGCAGGAAACCCAAAACCGCGTGCAGGCCGGCGGGCTCTGCACCACGTGCTTCTCCTGACTGAACATCGGGTAGACCAAACCCTGCAGGTCGGCCCACTCCCCCAGCACAAACCGCCGGTAAAATCCGCCGCTGTACAACGATTCATATCGTCTGCGCATCGCTTGGGAGAGCGAGGGGTTGTCCTCCATCCGAAAGTGCAGGTAGGCCAGGTTTTTCTCCCGGCGCTTTTGAATCCAGTCGGTGTAAAACCAGTGCCCCGGGTACTCGGGATTGCAGTTGAACCAGAACTTACTTCCCTCCACCGAGCACCGCGCCACCGCCTGCTCCACAAAACCGCGGTCCTGCAGCGCCACCTCGTCAAACAGCACGCCCGCCAGGGTCATGCCCTGAATCAGCGCGGCGCTGCCCGCATCCCGCCCGGAAAAGAGGTAGTACCGGTTGGTGCGGCCCTCACAGCTCAGCTCCAAATAGTTTTGGGAGAGCTTTTCTTTGCAGAGAAAGCCCATCTGCTCCAGCTGGCGCCGCACCGGAATCAGCAGGTTGCGCCGCACCGCGCCGATGGTCTTGCCGCAGATGGCAAAGTTTTCCCCGCCAAAGCGCGCCATGCTCCATGAAAAGAAGGAGAGCGCCATACACAGCGTCTTGCCGCTGCGCACCGCCCCGTCGCAGATGATGCCGTCGCATCCGCTCAGGCTGCTCTGTGGGCACCACCAGCTCATCAGCTCCAGCTGCTTTTTGCTGAACCCCTTGATCATGGCTCATCCGCTTCCTTCCAGTCGTCCAGCTGCCGCGCGCCTTCCTGCAGCGCCTGCAGCACCTCTCCAAACTCCGACCCGCCCTGGTTTTCCCGCTCGGCCAGGCGCAGCAGCAGCTCGCAGGCCTTCAGCTTGTCCCAGGCCTTGTACTCCATCCCTTTGCCCGTACCAAAGCGCTCGGCCGAAAATCCGTCAAACACCGGATTCCCCTCCTCGTCGCGCTCTGCCTGGGCAAAGAGGAGGCGGCACAATCCCAGCTTTGCCAGCTCCCCCGCGCCCTGCTTTGCAAACTCCCGGCGCAGCCTTCTCAGCTCCCTGCGGACCCTGCGGTCCCCCAGCAGCAGAACACCGTCCTGCACTCCGGCCTTTTGGGCCGCCTGCTCGGGCTGCCGCAGCAGGAAGTACCAGTAGGCAAACACCTTTGCCTGTTCTTCTCCTAGTTCAATAAAGTCCATCTCCTCCTTCTGTTTTGGATAAGGCCCTGTCACTGCCTTTCACCTATACCCCGTTTTGGCCCAAAAGTTGCACGCAAACGTGCAACTTTTTTGGGATTTTCAAAAATTTTCTGAAAAAAAGAGCTTTTTTCTTGTTCTATCCCTTTCTTTTTCATCCAAAAAGGACGGAAGCGCCTCCAAAACGCTCCCGCCCCTTTCATTGTTCTATCCTGTTCTGGTTTACCGCCACATAAAAAAGCAGGCGCCTTTCCGTTTCAGGAAAAGCGCCTGCGCCTCATTTTATTTTTTGATTGCTTAATCTAAAAGATAGATGTTGACATTTCGCTTGCCGTTCAGGCAGCTCTCCAGATAGGTGTCGTAATACAGGTCAACATCGATCACATCCCCCAGCAGGCCCAGCCCGGTATCCGCCGCGATGGCAAATCCATACACAAAGCTGTTGTCCGCGCTGGTGATATACATCCGGGTGCCGTAGGGGATTTCTCCCGGATGCACCGCTACGTAACCCGCCGAAAGCCCTTGACCGGAAGCGCCCATCGCGCTGCTGCCGACATTGTAGCCGGTGGCCACCTGGTTGGTCAGCAGCTGGGTGTACTGGGTGGGGATGCCCTGCTCATCCAGCTCCACGTCAAAATCCAGCGGGGAGACCGCCTTGCCGGCCACGCCGACCAGCACAATCTCCGGCACCGGCTGCTGGGTGACCGTCTCCTCCACAGCCTTCTGGCTGCGCAGCTCGCCGTTGACAATCCGCTGCTCATAGGTCACCGTCTTTTTGCCGTTGACGCCGCTCTGGATCAGCTTCTGTTCGCCCGGGTCCAGCAGGGAGGTCTCGCGCTGCTGCACCGGATAGGCGATGACCTCCTCCTCCACAACCGTCTTGGTTTCCAGGGTGCTGCCGCCTCGCTGCGACGCCCCCAAAAACTTTCCGGTCACAATTTCCTCGTCTTCCTTGAGCAGCGCCTGCACGTCCTCGGCCTCCTGTTCGGCCTCATCGTCGCTGGACGCCTGCCCCTGTTCCTCCAGCTCCATCATCTTGACCCGGCTGGAGATTCCTCCTGTAAATTTGGTGGGATCGGCGTTTGCCGACAGCGTATCGCCCGCCGCGCGCAGCGCCTGCGCCACCGTCATCTGTTCGTCGCTGTGTTCTGTATTGCCTGTAAGGGTAATACCCCAAAAGATGACCGCTGCCACCGCTACAGAAAGCATACAGGCCGCAACCTTTTTCCCGGAAAAAATTCCCGATGAGGCGCGGGCTTTTGTTCTGAAGTTTTGCATAACGTTCTCCTTTGTTCTGATTTGAGAGGCATCCGGAACAGTGCCAAAATCCGGCCTGCCGGTCCTTCATCGCCCCTCACACCCTGTATTTTAGCAGGATTGTTGTCATTATATTCATCCTGCCGGCGGGTGTCAAGAAAATCACCCCCGTAAAAAATCTGTCGGAATTTTGCCTTTTGAAAAAAGTTTCTGTAAAAGATTGTGCACATTTCTTTTTAAGACCGCTTATTTTTAAAAAATTATGTACAAATTGCCTTAAATTTCCAGCCTTTCTCGAAATCTTGCAGTTTACATAAATTTTATTTTCTTTTATCTTTGTTATTTATTGAAGTTGTCGCCCTTCTTTTCAACATTTATTCTAATCCTGTTATGAAAACGACAAAATGCGAGCGCCGGTTTTTTCTTCCGGCGCCCGCATCGAATTGTTTCTCTTTTCTGTTTTACTCCTCGTAGACGCGAACCCGCAGCGGGATTCCAATGCTGTCAGCCAGCTTCTGCGACTGCTCCACAGCCTCCTTGCCGATCACATCCACCACCGTCAGGCGGGTGTCGATCCCCTCCTGCTTGCAGTCCTTTGCAAACTGCAGCATCGCATCGAAGGATTTGATTCCAAATTTCGGCCTTGTCACCGCGTTGTACTCCTCGGCGTTGGGCGCGTTCAGGCTGATAGAAACCACATCCACATGGCCCTTGAGCAGCGGCGCTACCTTTTTGCCGTGGATCAGGTCCCCCAGGCCGTTGGTGTTGACCCGGATTGAAATGTCCGCCTGGCTGTGGATGTAGTCCGCCACCGCAATCAGGCGGTCCAGCGCGCAGATTGGCTCACCGTATCCGCAGAAAACAACCTCCTGAAACTGGCTCAGGTCATACCGGTCCAGCTCCGCCTTGACCTCCTCCACACTGGGGTCGTGCTTCAGCCACAGGTCCTGCGCCGAACCGATTGCCCTGGTCTGCGAGCGGATGCAGAAGGTGCAGGCGCAGGGGCACTGGTTGGTCAGGTTAACATAGAGCTGCCCATGATAGGTGTATAAAATATCCTCCATCTTGTTTCCTTCTTTCTGTTTGGCTGCGCGTTACCGGCTCTCCAGCTTTTTCTTGAGCGAGACGCGGTCGATGGCGAAGGACATCACCACAAACAGGATGCCGCTTCCCACTGCCTGCACCACGTTGCCCCAGATGCTCAGCAGCGGAGCGGTCCAGCTTCCCACCAGAATGACTTCGGCCAGGTAATAGCCGACAATCGAAACCGCACCGGCGATCAGCACGCCGATCAGGTTGTGGCGGTTAAACAGCTTCTCCTGTTTGTTGGTGAACCACAGGGCGGTCAGGGGCTTGATCATCATGGTCGGAATGGCCCAGATTGCCGAGCCGGACAGCACATCGGCCAGTCCCGCGCCGATTGCCGCCGCGCCGCAGGCATACGGCATCGGCAAAAAGCAGGCTGCCAGATAGATAAAGGCGTCGCCAAAATGGACATAGCCGCCGCTGCTGCCCACCGGGATGTGGAACAGGTACAAAATCATCAGCATAATGACCGCCGCGAACATCGCGCTCAAGGTCAGGTTTTTCATCTTTTCATGGGCTTGGTCTCTCATCGTGATTTCCTCCTTTAATCCATCAGCAGCCGCAGATGGTGTTCAAACGCAATTCCCTCGTTGGGGTCGGTGCCGTCCGCCACCGCTTCCGCAATCGAGATTTCCAGCAGCTTCGCTGCTCTTTCCAGTGCGGCCTGCGCGCCCTCGCCGCGCACCATGCAGCCGCAGATCACCGAGGACAGGATATCCCCCGTCCCCGAATAGCCCGCGCCGCGCCGCTGGGTGCTCACCGCAAAAAACTGCTGCGTCCCCGCATCGAAGCCGATGTTCCAGATTTTCTCCTCCTCCTCGATGCCGGTCACAATGACCGTCTTAGGCCCCAGCGCAGAGAGGCGGCGGGCAAACTGTCGGATCTCCTCCTGCCCAAAGGGCTGCTTTGCCCGGGAGGCATCCTCGCCCAGCAGCAGGAGCGCCTCGGTCAGGTTGGGGGTGATGACGTCCGCCTTGCCGCACAGCCGCCTCATGGCCAGGCGCATCTGCTCCCCAAAGCCGCGGTAGTAGACGCCCTCATCCCCCAGCACCGGGTCGACCAGAATCAGGGTGTCGTCTTTGGCAAAGCTGTCGATAAACCCGCCAACCCACTCGACCTGCTGCTCGTTGCTGAGGTAGCCGGTGAAGATTCCATCCAGGGAGAGCTTGCGCTTCTTCCACTCCGCCGCAATCATCGGCAGGTACTCGGACAGGTCCACCCCGGTATAGCTTTCAAAGGCGGTCTGGTTGCTCAGCACCGCCGTCGCCAGCGGCACCGCCTGCACACCGCAGACCGACAGAATCGGAATCGCCGCCGTCAAAGAACATTTTCCCAATCCGGAAAGGTCGTGGATTGCCGCCACCTTTGGGATTGCCATCTTCATCCCTCCACTTGTTTTTCTGCACCTAATTGTACTGCGCCCGAGCGCAAAAAGAAACTTTTGTTTCTTTGCTGCTCGTCTGCTTTTGTTTTGTTATTTTACATGATATTTTGCTTTTTTATCTTCTAAAAATCAGCCGATATGAACAACATAAAAGGAGTAAAATTATTTTTGTAATATTTTGTCGCCGTTATTTATGACTATTATTTCTGTTATTTTTTCGCTAGACTTGTGCAATTTGCTGAAATCAAAATTTTACTCTCGCGGACATTTTGAAGCGGATTTTTTTGCGCTTTCTTCCTTATTATATAGGGGAATAGACAGGTTCCGATCAAAAGCACCTTTTCTGCTGCGCATGAGAACGCGAAAAGTAAGGAGGAAGAGAGCTTTCTCTCTTCCTCCTTACTTTTCCAATAAGCGATACGAAAACAACCTGTGGTCGTGGTTGTGGTGTGTGTTGTCTTTTTTGTCCTAGCGGATTTCGATGTCTCCCGAGACGGTGGAGAAGTAGGCGGTCAGGTAGTGCTCGGCGTCCGGCGCATCGCACCGGTTGTTGCCGTAGACGTTGCTCTCGCCCGAGACGGTCTTGGCCCGCGCGCAGAGCTGTTTGCCTCTGCGGTCCAGCGCGATCTCGATGTCGCCGCTGACCGTCTGCACGTAGCTGTTCTGCGCAAAGAAGCTGCCCTCCACATCGCCGCTGGTACTGCTGATATTGAGGTTATCGAACTGGGAGGTGCGGATCTCTGTCTCGCCGCTGATCGTCTTGATCTTCATCTGCCGCGCGTCGATCTCCATCAGGTCGACGTCGCCGCTGGTGGTGGTGATCTGTGTGTTCTCGCTGCCAGCCCCGCGCCAGTCCACATCGCCGCTGGTGCTCTGGACAACCATCTCTCTGCCGCCGGCGTTCAGCAGGCTGATGTCGCCGCTGGCTGTCTTGATGGTCAGCTTCTCCCCGCTTGCTTCCCGCAGTGTGGCGTCGCCGCTCATCGTTTCCAGCACCATCGCCTCGGCTGTGATTCCCCGCACCTGCAGGTCGCCGCTCATCGTCTTAACGGTTACCGCCTTCATCTGCTGCGGCGCCTCGACAATCAGCTTCAAATCTTCGTCGCGGTTCATGCCGATCAGGAAAGCGATCCCCAAGAACTTCTTGCCCTGGCTGCGATTTTTCTCCCGCGCAAAATACCGGTTGCCGGAGATGCTCTCCTCCAGATATTTCGCCTTCTCCTTGCCCTCCGCCAGGTAAACGTGCAGCTGGCCATCCCGCGAAGGCAGGATCTGGACGTCCATCGAGAGCAGGCTCAGCTCGATCTCCTCGATGCCGCTGTAGCTCTCCTGCGGCTGTTCGATGGCAGTAAACTGGTCGATTTCGTGGGTTTTTAAATCCTTGTCACCCATCACATCCTGGATGTCGCCCAGCAGGTTTTCGATGTTGCCGAGCTCCTCGCAGATTTCTTCCTCGCTGCGGCCGTTCTTTAAGCCCGCCTCAAAGTGCTCCTCATAATTTTCCAAGATTTCCTCCACAAACTCGCGGTCGTATCCCTGCAGTTTCTCCCTTACATACTGCATATATTCTAACTTTGTCATTTTTCATTCCTCCTTAACCGATCAAGCGGTCCACCGCCGCCGTAAATTCTTTCCATTCCCCGCACAGTGCCTGCTGATATTCCAGGCCCTTCTGGGTGAGATGATAATACTTTCGGGCCGGCCGCCCTTCCGACTCCACCGAGTAGGTCTCGACATACTCCTCGTCCTTGAGCCGCTTGAGAATCAGGTACAGCGTTCCGGTCGCAAGCTCCATTTCCTGGGAAATGGTCTCGGTCAACTCGTAGCCATATTTGTCTGCATTTCGAAGCTGGGACAGCACGCACAGTTCCAGCGCGCCTTTCTTAAACTGTGTGTTCATTTTCTTTCCTCCCTTCCTATCTTTCTTCGTTGTATATATCATAGCACTTATTATTCTTTATTGCAATATATATTGTTTACAAATATATTCTGCATTACCACAGCATCTTGCTCAAAAAAGGCGCAAAAAGAGGGGAGCAGGCTTTCGCCTGCTCCCCTATAAAAATGATTTTTTGTTGTCGTCTTTGATTCGTTCTGTATCGAATAAGCTGTTCGCATCTGGGGGGACACAATCGATGGTCCGTCAAAAATGGTATTTTTGACAAATCGGGTTCCTGCCCAACTCGGTCCCGCGAGGTAAAAGGTCAGCCATCACCACAAACCGATACGTGAATCGGGCGCGGCATCATGCCGCCTTTTAAAAGGAAAGAAGACGCTGCTGATACTTGACGGCGGCCATCGAACCGATCCGGCGCAGCAAAACGCCGTTGCGAAAGCCTCCGTACACCCCGACAATCGGCACACCCTGCACCACCTTGCCGGTCAGCGCCGCGCTGCACAGAGCTTTGGCCGCGCGCCGCTTGGTCTCTTCCCAGGAAAAGAAGACGCCAGCTCCAATCTGGAGCTCGCGCGCCAACAGATTCAGGTCCGCCGCCGCGCGCCGGCGGTCAGCGGGTTCCCCCACCGCCGCACAGATCACCAGCATCTGATAAAGCTGCTCCTGCCTTGTGTTGTACGGATATCCAAACCGCAGCGAGATTTCAAACAGCGTCTTGAATACCGCCGCCAGGAAGATTGGCACATCGGGCAGACCGATACCAAAGACACCCATCAGCCCGCCCTGTACCGTGGAAAAAACCATGTTGGCCGATGCCCGCGCGGCGGCCTTGGCGCCCAGCTTGGAAAGCTCCCAATTGGAGAGCGGTTTGTTCGCAAACGCCTCGTACTGTTCCAACAATTTTTGTTCGCTGCAGGTCTTGCCAATCAGATCGCTGCCCTTTTCCAGCACCAAATCAAAGCTCTTTTCAAAGGCAGCCTGCAGCATTTCAACCGATTTGTCGACTGCCTTCTGTGGAATCTTCTCCTCCACCTTTTCCTTCAGCGGGCTCACCAGCTCTTGGGCCTTGCGCGAAAGAAAAGAGGGCTCCTGGGGCTCTAGGAGCTTCGCTTCCTTCTTCTCCAACTTTTGGAGCCTTTTTTGTTGCAGTCGAGTTTTCCTGCGGCTTGCAAAATCCATGCGTCTTCCTCCCCGCCGTTATTCTTCGTTGAAAAGGAGATATTCCTGCACCCGATGGCACAGCTTTAAATCGACGTTGGCATCCACATAGGTTCCGTCCTCGCGGTACTCCTCCGCGTAGACTTTGCCGCTCTGCCGGATCTCCCCGATCAACCCACTCTTATCATATGGAATCAGCAGATGCAGGTGACGGTGGGTCTCAGGCAGGTTGAGCGCGATCTTCTCCAGCAGCTTCTCCAATCCCATTCCGGTCTTGGCGGAGATGGCTGCCGTCTTTTTGTCCAGCGTCAGCGGCAGCTCCGGCAGCTTGTCGCACTTGTTGAGCACCGTCAGGACCGGCACGTTTTCCGCACCCAGCTCCTTGAGCAGCTCGGTAGTGATGCGCAGCTGTTCGTCAAACTCCGGCGATGAAACATCGCAGACGTTGAGGATCAAATCCGCGTCCACCGCCTCCTCCAGCGTCGAATGGAAGGCCTGTACCAGCTGGTGCGGCAGGCGGCTGACCAGTCCAACCGTGTCGATCAGCATCACCTTGCGGCCATCTGGCAGGCTCAGCGCCCGGGAGGTCGGGTCGAGCGTAGCAAAGAGCATATCCTTTGCCAGCACACCGGCATCGGTTAAAGTATTGAGCAGAGTCGATTTGCCGACGTTGGTGTATCCGACAATCGCCACCGTGATGACGTCGTCCTTTTTCCGGCGCTGCCGCAGCAGGTCGCGGTGCTTTTCCAAAGCCTCCAGCTCTTGCTCCAACGCATGGATGCGTCTGCGGATATGCCGGCGGTCGCTTTCCAGCTTGCTCTCGCCAGGGCCGCGGGTTCCGATGCCGCCGCCCAGTCGAGACAGGCTGGTGCCGAGTCCGCTCAGGCGCGGCAGCCGGTATTTGAGCTGTGCCAGCTCCACCTGCAGGCGTCCGGCGCTGGTTTTGGCGCGCTGGGCAAAGATATCCAAAATCAAGGTGGTGCGGTCGATGACCGGAACATCCACCACCTTTTCAATGTTCTTTTGCTGGGCCGGCGCCAGCTCGTGGTCGAAGATGACCAGTTCCGCCTCGCTGCTGCGCACAAAATCCGCCAGCTCCTCCAGGCGTCCAGCACCCATCAGAGTGGCTGGGTCGGGACGGTCTTTGCGCTGGATCACCCGGCCCAACACCTCGGCCCCTGCGGATTTCGCCAGCTCCTCCAGCTCATCGACCGAGCGCTGTACATCGTATTCTCCGGTGTCCACCGCCGCCAGCACCGCGGTCTGCTGCTGCTGTTTGTTTTCGTACATAGGCAATTCTCCTTATTTTACCGCTTTGTCCATCGCTTTTGCCAGCTGGGACGATAGCTCGATGGAGGCCTGCCGCGCCACCGAGATAATCGAGTACAGTCCCTTTTCCACATCTTGCGCCGCGCTCAGGCCAAAGTGATTGCGGCTGCGGGCCTTGGAGTAGCGCCGGATCATCCGCTTGACCTGCTCGCTTTGATCCTCGGTAAAGCCGCCGGCAGCCAGCTGGCGCAATACCTCGGCGCAGTCGTCCTTGAGCTGGGAAAGCTCCTCCAGCGCCTGCGCACGGAAACGCGCCACCATATCCTTTTCGTCGCGTGGGTCCATAAACTTCATCTCTACAATCGAGGCCTCGCCCCCCATCTCCAAAATCTTCGCGGAAAGATACTTGAAGCGGGTATAGCTTTGGCGGTTGTAGGGCAGGACCGCCACACCCTGTTTGAAATATTCCGCGCCGTACTCTTTGAGTTTCCTCCAGACGTAGACGCGATTCTTGGACGGATTGACCGGTACGCCGTAGCCCAGCGCCAACCAACGAAGTTGCTCTGCCATTTTTCTTCCTCCCTTTGCAACATCTATTACATTTATTTTACCCGTTCCTCTTCTATCGGTCAAGTATCTGCGCATAAAAAAAGCGCCCATCAAGCTGGGCGCGCTGCCGTTCGACCAATATTTACTTTTTTCGCCATCTGTGTTATAATTGTCTCCGACACGAAGGCGGGCGGTCAACCTCGAAAGGGGGTGGCCGCATGACGTTCAGCGATGCGTGTAATTTACTGCTCGTTGTTCTCGGGGCTATCAATCTTGGGATTGTCATCGCGACAGTCAAAAGAAAATAGCCACTTCCTAATCTAAGCGCGGAAGCGGCAATCTTCAAGTACATCATGTAATTGGTTGACCGTTTCCCGCTGGTACCGGGAAACCGCCTTTGCTGTCATTATACCACAAGCCCCCGCTCCCGTCAAGGGTGGGGGCTTGTGGTATTTTCGCTCTCTATTTACATTTTTCGCCAAAGATGGTATAATAATCCTCATAGGCGGCGCGGTCAACCTCCGAAGGGAGGTGATCGCATGACAGTGATCGAAGTTTGCACTTTGATTGCGTTGGTCATCGACGCTATTTTGCTTGGCATGGCTATCCAGTCAAGAAAATAGCCGCTCCTAGTCTAACATAAAGGAAACGGCAATCTTCAAGCTATTATAGTATTTAGGTTGACCGCTTCCTAGTGCGAATAGGAAGCCGCCCATTGTGGTTATTATACCACACAAAAAAGCCTGCGTCAAGCGGGCTTTTTTGTTCGACTATCATTTACATTTTTCGCCAAAGGTGGTATAATGGTCCCATGTCAAAAGGTGGCCAAACGGTTATTCCCACAATCCTCGCGAGAGGAGGTGGCCAGTATGACATTGACAGAAGTACTTATGCTTCTCAATTTGTTGTGCTCGGTTGTCTTTGGGACTTTAATGTACCTAAAGAAATAACCGCAACCCAGTAGAATAGTCGCGGTCTTTCTCAAGCTTTTTTTCGAGGGGAGACCGCCCTGTTCGCGCAGGGTGGCCACCTTTTGGCTTTATTATACCACACAAAAAAGCCTGCGTCAAGCAGGCTTTTTTGTTGTCTCCCTTTCGGTGGAGCGAAAAGGGAGAGGGGCTGCCCTTTTGGGGCAAAGAAAAAATTTTTAGGACAGGTGCGGCGGAGGGGTCCCCGCGTTGCCTGATAAAAGAATGGCACCGGGCGGGCCCGATGCCATTCTGCCAGCTTTCGCTGAATTGCATTTTTCTTTCTTCCCGGGAGAGCACAGGCCCTACCCGATGGGAGTTAAGAAACTGCCCATAGAAGTAATTTCGCTTAAGTTAAATTACTTCTTGAGAGCCAGAGCGCCAGCAGCAGCTACAGAAACAACTGCCAGGGAAACAG
>URGV01000024.1 GCA_900547455.1 uncultured Oscillospiraceae bacterium | reverse complement strand
CGCGAGCTGGGTTCAGAACGTCGTGAGACAGTTCGGTCCCTATCTGTCGTGGGCGCAGGATATTTGAAGGAAGCTGTCCCTAGTACGAGAGGACCGGGATGGACGCACCTCTGGTGCACCAGTTGTCACGCCAGTGGCACAGCTGGGCAGCTACGTGCGGAACGGATAAACGCTGAAAGCATCTAAGCATGAAGCCGCTCCTGAGATAAGATATCCCACTGGGTTAACCAGGTAAGACCCCTTGAAGACTACAAGGTTGATAGGCTGCAGGTGTAAGTGTCGTGAGGCATTGAGCTTGGCAGTACTAATCGGTCGAGGGCTTGACCAAGTGTTGGATGGTCCTTACAAAGCATGTTTTCATTGTTCGATTTTGAGGGTACAATACCCTAAAGTAAATAGTTGGTGCTAATGGCGATGAGGATCCACCTGTTCCCATTCCGAACACAGAAGTTAAGCTCATCAGTGTCGAAAATACTTGGCGGGCGACTGCCTGGAAAGATAGAGCGGTGCCAACACAGATTAAGAAAAGCGACTCGCATTTTGCGGGTCGCTTTTTTGCTGTTCTTATGCTATAATGAGTTTAATTAGAAAGGAGAGGAAAAAGATGTGGGATTGGTTTTAGCCGGCAGGGCAACGGGCCTTGCTGCTTTTGAAAAAAGTGAGGAGACTGAAGAATGTCTTATTTTATATACCATGGAAAGAAAATTTTTTATAGAGAAGTGGGAGAGGGGAAACCGGTTCTTTTTCTGCACGGAAATACCGCGTCTTCCAAAATGTTCGAGTTCATTTTGCCGCTCTATCAGGCGGACTGCCGCGTTTTTTTGATGGACTTTTTAGGGAATGGCAGGTCAGACAGGGTGGAAGAATTTCCGCCGGCGCTTTGGATTGAGTGGGGACGGCAGGCGGCTGCCCTGGTGCGGCACCTCGATATGGGAAAGGTTTCCCTTGTCGGCACCAGCGGGGGCGCTTGGTCAGCAGTCAATGCGGCGCTGGAATGTCCGGAATTGGTGGAGAAGGTGGTAGCGGACAGCTTTGATGCTTCCGAGCACCTGCGTCCTGAGTTTGCCCGGAGCGTGGTGGCAGAGCGAGAGGCGGCGAAGTCTTCGGATGCCTGGCAGTTTTATCAGTGGTGTCAGGGCGAGGATTGGGAGCGGGTGGTCGAGCAGGATACCCGCGCTTTGGTCGCTTGTACTGAGCAGCAGATTTCCCTCTTTGCAAAGCCGCTCGATCAGCTTCGCGTTCCGCTCTTGTTGACCGGGAGCCGGGAGGATGAGATGGTTGCGCCAAACTTTGCCGAGCGCTACCGCGAAATTCAGCGGATGCTGCTGCAGACGAAAATCCACCTTTTTGAAAAGGGCAGGCATCCCTCCATTCTAACCAATGCCGAGCAGACGGCACAGCTCATTAAGGATTTTTTGAAATCATAAATAAAAAAGTCGCTGCATTTAGTTTGACGCAGCGATTTTTTTATTTGCGGTATCGTTTTGGGTTGAGAATTGGAATCAGGATAGACAGGGCAACCATTGCCATAAAAATGCTGAGCCCCACGAGCAGCGGAGGATTTTGTCCGCTGAAGCTGCCATATAACAGCAGGAACAGCCCCAGGCCGCACCCCATCACGCATTTTCCATAGAGTTGGCAGAGGGCCTGTACGTTGTAAGTGTCTTTGGTTTCCTTCCGCATGGTGTTCCACCCAGCAAGGAACCAGGTTCCTCTTTGATGATAGATATTGAAGCCCCATACCACAGCGCCTACGGAAATTCCGAAAGTGATTATCAGTTCAACCCAGCTCATCAGATAGGCCTCCTTTACAGAATGATCTTTTTTTCATCATACTATGAAAGGCCCTTTTTGTAAAGTGGAAGGATGGAAAATCAGAAAGGCCTCCCAACGGGAGGCCTTTCTGAAAGAACAAACAAGCTATTTTACAAACCCGGCGTCGAGAAATAAAAGCTTCAATTTTATACCCAGCTAATCCGCGAATTGGGTGGGGGTTCAGCCCACCATAAATAGGATTCGGCATCACGCCACCGAGGGCAGCCGAAGGCAAGCGATCAGCGCGAGAGCGTTAATCCTCGATCAGCAGAAGCTCCATTCGCGCATTGGCCCCGGGCTCAGCCCGGGGCCGCGAGGGAGAAGCTAAGGCTTTTATCTAACCGATACGCGAATCGGGTGCAGGCTCAGCCTGCCGCGAATTGGGTGCAGGCTCAGCCTGCCGTTAGCGGGTGAGCTTGAGGGCGGTGGAAAGCTCGTGCAGGACGCGGTCTTTGGCAATCACCAGAACCTTGTCCCCGCTCATAATCTGCGCGTTGCCGCGAGGGATGATGAGCTTGTCGTCGCGGAAAATCGCTGCCAGTACGGCATCCTCCGGGATGTCCAGCTCAAACAGCCGCTTGCCGCTCAGCGGGTAGTTGTCCGGAATCTGCAGCTCATTGAGTGAGGCCTCGCCGCGGTTGAGCGAGAGCAGTGCCTTGATGCGGGCGGTGTCGACCTCGCGCTCCAGCAGACGCGCAATGTTGTCGGTGCTGGAAATCGGGATGTCGACGCCCAGCTTTTTCATGACAGCAGCATTTTTCGGGTTGTTGACCCTGGCGACCGTCTTAGGAACGTGAAAAATTTCCTTTGCCAGCTGGCAGGAAATCAGGTTGTCCTGGTCCAGACCGGTGACCGCGATGACGGCGTCCGAGCGGGAAGCGTTGGCGGCAGTCAGCGCCTCAATGGTGGAACCGTCCGCGTTGATGGTGGGGATGTCCAGCTGAGTGGAAGCGTATTCGCAGGTGCGTTTGTTTTTTTCGATGATCAGAGGCTGGTGTCCGTGCTCCAGCAGCGTCTTGCACAGGTAAAATCCAACCTTGCCTCCGCCGATTACGATAACGTTCATATTCTTTTCCCTCTTTAAACGATTAGTGGATGTTGGTGCAGATCAGCAGCTTGTCTCCAGGACGGATGGTGCGGTGATGAGCAGGGCCTAAAATCAGGTCGACCACCATGATGGTCTCGCCGGTTTCGTCGATGATGGCTATCAGTGACTCGGGCTGCAGCATCCGCGCGGCCTGCTCCACCGTTTTGCCGTGCAGCTCCTCCGGGGCAGGCATGGTGGAGACGGACATGACCTCGTTGCCCACTGTCAGGTGACGGGTCTGGGTGCGCTTGGTCAGCATGGCATAGACAGAGGAAACGGTGATGTTGGTGGGACAAACCGACTGGATATCAAAGCGGGAGAAGATGTCCTCCCGCAGCGGGTCGAAGATGCGGGCGACAATTTTGGGGACGTTGAAAATTTCGCGGGCGATCTGGCAAACCATGATGTTTGTGTTGTCGTCCTCTGTCACCGCTGCCAGCGCGTCGCATTCCTCAATGCCTGCCTGACGCAGGATGTCCAGGTCAATGGGGACGCCCTGGATGGTCAGACCGGAAAAATCGTCCGACAGCAGATCAAAATTTTCGCGGTTGAGCGCAATGATCGAGACGTCGTGTCCCAGCTGGCACAGGGTATCCGCCAGGTGGGAGCCGACCTTTCCACAGCCGATAATCAGTACGTTCATAAAAAGACTCCTTTACAAGCCTAAAATATCTGGTGAATTTTCCGCCGGCTGCAGGCCGACGGATCAAGACTACTATAGCATAAATTCCATCAGGAATAAAGAGGCAAATCTTTTTTTGGAGAAAGTTTTTCTCTTTGGAGTCATAAATGGCGGCCGGCGGAGAAAACTAAAGAAAAATTATTAAATTATTTACCAAATGGCTAGTGACAAATGTTTCATTTTATGGTATATATGTTTATATGGAGGGTTATCATCTAAAACGAAAGGAGCGCTTTTCAAATGAAAAAAGCAGCTATGTTGGCAATTCTGGGTGCGGTGGCAGCAGGAGCAGCCGCCGTTTGTGCAAAGGTAATCCGTGACAGACAGAATGAGGCAGAGGACGAATATACCGAATGCCCCTGCGGATGCAGTGAGGAAGGAGACGGCCAGGAGCAGAACAGCCAGCCGGAAACAGCCGAGCAGCCGGTGTCGGAAGAATTTTATCAGGAAGAGGAACCTGCTGAGACACCAGTAGAGGAAGAGGCAGAGGAGCCGGCAGCAGAATCTGTGGACGAACCAACAGAAGAAGCCATGGAGGAACCGCAGGAAACCGACAGTGAGGAGACGATCTGACAGAAAAATAAGGGCCGCTTTCTGCGGCCTTTTTTTGTGACGAGGGAAAGGAAGGGCTGACAATCAAGGTTTGGTATCTGGATCACAGCGCGGTGGCGGTCAAGACCGAAAAGCACCTGCTGCTGTTTGATCTGGCGGGCAAGGCTCTGTCGGGCCAGCCGGGAGAGGGGCTGGCAGAGGGCTGTGTGAGCCCGGATGAAATCAAGGACGAGGACGTGCTGGTTTTTGTCTCCCACGAGCATAAGGACCACTTTGATCCGGCCATCTTTTCGCTGCGGGAGAAGCTCAGCAGGGTCCGTTTTGTGCTGCCCGAGGAGCTGGATGAGGTGTATCAGGCCGACCTCTTTGTCTCGGCAGAGGAGGAACAGTGCAAACATTACGCGCTGCCGGATTGCCGCATCACCACCTTTGCCTCGACCGACATCGGGGTGGCCTACCTGTTGGAGATTGACGGCCTGCGCATCTATCACGCGGGTGACCTGAACTGGTGGCACTGGGAAGGGGAGGACGAGTTTAACCGTGACCAGGAGCGCCGCTATCAGCACCAGATGCAGCTGCTGGCGCAGGAGCTGGACGGAGAACCGCTCGACCTTGCCTGCGTGCCGGTTGACCCAAGGCTGGAGGGAGATTTTCTGCGCGGGTTGCTGGCCTTTGACGCAGCGGTCAGGGCAGAGCACATCCTGCCCATCCATCTCTGGGGCGACCTTTCGGTGCCGGACCGGATACGGGAACAGGTCCGGCCGCAGCTTTGGGAGCGGGTTCTGCCCTTAAAAGAGCGGGGCAGGGTGCTTTAATCCGCAAAATGGCAAAGGGGGAGGAAAACCATGCAGTTGGATAAAGAAAATATCAAGAAGATTGTCGGAATCGTCAGCTTTGCAATCCTGCTCAACTGGGGCTTAAAAAACACCGACTTTCTGGGAAGGCTGTTGGGGCTGCTTGTTGGGCTGATCCTGCCGTTTTTGATCGGCGGGGCGCTGGCTTTTATCATCAATGTACCGATGCGTTTTTTGGAGCGCACCCTGTTTGAAAAGCCCTATGCCCGGCGGCAAAAGCAGCCGCAGAAGGGAAAGGGCAAGCAGTCCACCCTGCAGGCAGCCAAAAAGGAAAATCCGCCTTTCTGGTACCGCGCAAAGCGGCCGCTGAGCCTGGTGCTGAGTCTGGTGCTGGTGATTGGCGTGATGTTCATTGGCATGTTTTTGATTGTGCCCGAGATTGCCAACAGCGTTGTCACCATCGCCAACAGCCTGCGCAGCTTTCCGGAACAGCTGCACAGCTGGAGCCAAAAGCTGATGGAGTGGACGCCGCAGATTGCGCTGTGGCTGGAACAGCTGGACCTGAATCTGGACAGCATCAACTGGCAGCAGGTGCTGACCGAAGTGGCGAGCTTTTTGCAGAACGGCGCGGGAAATGTCCTGAGCACCACCGTGAATGTTGCCGCCTCGATCTTCAATGGAGTGGTCACCGCCTTTTTGGCGATCGTTTTTTCGTTCTATCTGCTGACCAACAAGGAGAAGCTGGGCAGCCAGATCAAACAGCTTTTGTACGCGGTGCTTAAAGAAGAACATGCGGACTATATCATTCGTGTCGGCCGGATGGCAAACAAAACCTTTGCCAACTTCCTGTCCGGGCAGTGTGTCGAGGCAGTTATCCTTGGCTCGCTGTTCTTTGTCAGCATGAGCATCCTGCAGTTCCCTTACGCGCTGATGATCAGCGTGCTCATCGGATTCACCGCGCTGATTCCGGTTTTCGGCGCCTTCATCGGCTGCGCAGTTGGCGCGTTTTTGATTTTGCTGGTCAGCCCGATCCGGGCTTTTTGGTTTATCGTTCTGTTCTTGTGCCTGCAGCAGTTTGAGGGCAACGTCATCTATCCCAAGGTGGTGGGCAACTCGGTTGGTCTGCCCGCCATGTGGGTGCTGGTGGCGGTCACCCTGGGCGGCAGCATGATGGGCGTTGTGGGTATGCTGATCTATATCCCGCTGTTCTCCGTGCTCTACAGCCTGATTAGGGAGACGGTCTGGATGCGGCTGCACAAAAAGGGGATTCCCACCGAGAAATACAGAAGCAAACCGTCCAAGTGAGGTGAGGAAAAAGAGAGTATCAGTCAAAAAAAGGGGGAAAAGTGAAAATGAAAAATCTGTTTGCAATTGCGGATGAGTACCTTCGGCAGTCGGATTGGAGAGATCTTGCGCTGATTAAATTCTGCCTGTTTTCCATGGGCGTTTTGGCCGGCGTGCTGGCTCCCAAAAACAGAAGAAAGCTGGTTGTCTCTCTGGCGGCAGCGACCTTTGTGGTGACCTATCTTCCGCTGATGGCAAAATTTTTCGGTGTTGTCCAGGCAGAACGCTCCCTACAGTGTGTCAAACAAAGCAAAGAAGAATGAAAAATGAGATTTTGGGGCAAAATTTTGCCCAGCAGGAGGAATTTGCGGTGGAAGAGACAAATAAAAAAGCAGTGAAAACAGTCGGTGACAAAAAGACAATCCTGAAGGAATATGTCGTGATCACCATCGGCATCTTTTTGGCGTCGCTCGCGATCTATTTCTTTATGATTCCGGGCAACATCATCTTCGGCAGCATCACCGGTCTGGCGATGATTCTGGTCAATTTTATCCCGGTGCAGGTGTCGGTGATGACCTTCATCCTCAACATGATCTGCCTGGTGATTGGGTTTGTTTTTGTCGGCAGGGAGTTTGGCGCCAAGACGGTCTATACCTCCATTTTGATGCCGGTCTTTCTGTACATCTTTGAGGTGCTGTTCCCGAACAACCCCTCGCTCACAGGAGATATGACGCTGGACGCGCTCAGCTGCATTCTGATTATCAGTGTCGGCCAGGCGATGATGTTTAATGCCAACGCCTCGTCCGGCGGCCTGGACATCCTGGGCAAGGTGCTCAACAAGTACCTGCACGTCGAGCTGGGCAAGAGCATCGCCTTCATCGGGGCGATCACCGTTGCGCTCTCGCTCTTTGTCTACGACACCAAGACGCTGGTGGTCGGCTTTTTGGGTACATACTTTAACGGCATCGTTCTGGACGAGTTTATCAGCGGCTTTTCCAAGCGCAAGAGGGTCTGCATCCTCTCCGAGCAGCACGAGAAGCTGGCGGACTACATCATGCACGACATCAGCCGCGGCGTGACACTGTATGAGGCCAAGGGCGGCTATGACAACAAGCCGAAGGTGGAGATTGTCACCATCCTGGCCAAAAACGAATACGCGCTCCTGATGGAGTACATCCGCAAAAACGACCCGAAGGCCTTCGTCACCGTCAGCACGGTCAGCGAGGTAGTCGGCTACTGGAATGTCAACAAACTTCGATTTTAGGAGAGGGGCCTGCCCCTCTCTTTTTTTATTGCCGGGCTTTGACGGCGGCAGACAGGGTAAACAAATCTTTTTGCTGGCGTGCAGAATTTTTCTTAGAAAATGATGGTAAATTTTCGGATTTGTGATATAATGAAGCTGTGGGCCAAAGCCGGGCCGCAGGGCAACGGGGGCCTGAATGTAAAAAATGCAATGGAGGGATTAACCATGGTTTCAAAAGAGATGGAATCCAGAATCGACAAATTTATTGCAGATAATAGACAGAATATCGTCAACGATATCGCTGCGCTGGTCAACATCAAGAGCGTCAGCCAGGCCTGCGACAATCCGCAGGCGCCGTACGGCGAGGGCTGCCGCAAGGTGCTGGACAAGGCGCTGCAGATGTGCGATCAGATGGGCTTTGCCACCAAGAATTATGATTACTACGCGGGCAGCGCAGCTTATGGCAGCGGGGAGAAGGAGATCGCCCTGCTCGGCCACCTCGATGTTGTTCCGGAGGGCGACGGCTGGAGCCACGACCCTTACGATATGATTGAAAAGGACGGCTACATCTACGGCCGCGGCGTAGCGGACGACAAGGGCCCGACCGTACTGGGCCTGTACGCCATGAAGTGCATGAAGGAGCTGGGCGTCCAGCCAAACTACACCTTCCGCCTGGTCATGGGCTGCAGCGAGGAGACCGGCATGAGCGATATGCCGCACTACCTGGCAGCGGAAAAGGCGCCGACCTTTGCCTTTACCCCGGACGCGGACTTCCCGGTCTGCATCGGTGAGAAGGGCCAGCTGAGCGTCGCTATCGAGCTTGCTGTCGACGGCAAGACCATCACCGGTTTCACTGGCGGCACTGTCGGCAACGCGGTCTGCGCTTCGGCTACCGCGACCCTGCAGGGCGTCTCTGAGGCGGACCTTGGCGACTACGACCACAGCATCTACCATGTAGAGTCGGTCGAGGGCGGCATCAAGCTGACTGCCACCGGCAAGACCGCCCACGCGGCTAAACCGGAAGGCTCGATCAACGCCACCAAGCTGCTGTGCGAGAAGATCGCTGCCCTGCCGCAGCTCTCCGACGCGGAGAAGAAGGCGATGGCGGTCGTAGCGGAAGTGCTCAAGGACTGCCACGGCGCGGGCATCGGCGTCCCGGTAGAGGATGAGGTTTCCGGCAAGATCACCCACATCAACGGCGTCGATTCGATGAAGGACAAGGTCATCACCCTCAAACTGGACATCCGCTATCCGGTCACCTTCAAGGGCGACGAGCTGTTCCCAAAGATTGAGGCCCATGTGGCACAGGCGGGCGGCAAAGCGATCCTCAATCACAACACTTCTCCATGCTACAAACCGGCGGACACCCAGGAGATCAAGACCCTGCTGGCAGCCTACGACCACGTCACCGGCGAGAAGGGCGTACCGTACACCATCGGCGGTGGCACCTACGCCAAACATTTTGACAATGCGGTCGCGTTTGGCCCGCACTTCCGCGGGATGCCAAATCCGTGCGGCGAGGGCAAGGGCGAGGAGCATATGCCGGACGAGTGCAACAGCGTCGACTATATGATGAAGGCGCTCAAGATTTACGTCATCAGCCTGATTGGTTTAAATGAACTGAGCTTGTAACGATTGCATAAAAAATCCCCGGCAGCGTCAAAGCTGCCGGGGATTTGTGCGGTTGAAAATTTTATTGTTGGTGGAGATCATCCGGGCGCAGGACAAAGAGCAGATGTACCATCTCGACGCCGTGTACCCGTTTGACAAAGCTGCCGGTTTCGGTCATGTGAAGCCTTCTGGCTACCGCCAGCGACGGGCCGTTGATCGGGCGGATGTCGCAGATAATCTTGTCGGCGCCAAGTTCCTCAAAGGCATAGGCGGCCATCCGGCGGGCGCCTTCGGTGGCATAGCCTTTTTTGCGGCAGTCGCCCCGCAGGATATAGCCGACGCCCCAGACCTTTTCGCCGTTGATTTCCTCCCGCAGCACGCCGATCTGTCCGACCGGCTGACCGGTGGCCTTGTCCAGCGCCAGAAGGTAGTCGATGCCGCTTTTCCGGTAGCCTTCCTGCCGGCGGGCAATCCAGGCCCAAACCTCCTCGTCGGAAAAATCCTGCTCCCAGATGCGGCGGACCTCCGGATCACGCAGGATGCCGGCCACAATTTCAAAATCCTGCTCGGTGATTTTCCGGTAGGTGAGGCGCTCCGATTCCAGATGCAGCATCATTTTTCCTCCTTTTTTCCAAGCACGAATTCGCATAAAATATGAACAAAAGGGTTAAACAAAGAATGAATGGTAAGGTTTTGATCATAGTTGCTAAATTGATAACGATGTTTATTAAATATATTAGCTATTGAGTGTAAGCCATCTTGAAAAGAGCGATCATCTAAGCAGCCTCTTTTTTTTATTAGCAGTGTTAGAGTGTCTTTTTGATTTTCAGGGAGCAGTTGAAATAGATATTCTAAGTCATGTCCCTTCGCCATGGCGAAGGGAATATTTGAAGAAATAAGAAGATATTTCAATGCTAATTCACAGGCAAAAGCTCCGTTTACCGCATATGGAACAGAAAGTAAAATTGGAAGATTAACATCGAATTTACTATCGTGAAGTCCGCTAGTTTTTAGTTGTTTCTCTAAATATAAGAATACTGTGTAAAATGCATGACATTCTTGGAAAATAATTGTTTCCTCAATATCAACATAACAGCAATCACAATTCTGACATATGGAAGAATCTGGGTCATATTCAGAACAGCATGCTAAGTTATGGATCGGTATATATTTTTTTGTAGTCATACGATACCTTTCGATTTTTTGATGTATTGCTATAATTGCAGGTGTTATCTTATTATGGAGCAGCAATTATTTTAGGAATCAAAATTTTAGCGGATTACTCGCGTGTATTTTAGACCAGTTCAAATTGTTCGATAAATCAGCCATCGTCTAAAGAGCCTCCTATAAATCAACAGAAATACCATTCCTTATAGTTCACAATAAAGCAATGTTCGGACAGAAAAGAAAATCCGTCAAAGTCATAAACTCTGACGGATTTTGGTGCGAGTGACGAGACTTGAACTCGTACGTCAAAGACACACGCCCCTCAAACGTGCCTGTCTGCCTATTCCAGCACACTCGCATATGCAATATTGGGTTGACCGGGACCGGTTCAACGCAGTCTATTATAGCATTGACAGGCAGGAAAGTCAAGCACTTTTTGACCGTTTTGGAGAAAATATTCCTCTACTGCCATAAGAAATAAAAATTACATTCGTAATTTTTATGAATTTTTTATGAAATTTAAAGGAAGGTCTAGGAATTTTTTGATGGATGTAGTATACTAGATAGGAAATTTCCCAACCTGCTATTTTGAAAGGGAAAAAGGGGGAGGAAGGTTTGTACAGTAAAGTAAGTATCTATGCAAGCCGCAGGAAATCCAGAAAGAAAAACCTGATGATCTTCCTGGTCATCTTACTGGTGTCGGCAGTGCTGGCGCTGGGGATTTCGTTTTACTGGGGCAACCTGCAGCAGCAGAGAAATGAGGAGCTTTCGGCGCAGGCCAACGCCGACGGGCCAAAGGAGGCGCCGGTTGAGACAGAAGCCGATCAGACGGACGCGGCCACTGCCGACCAGCAGCCGCAGCAGCCGGAAGAGGACGCGGCGGCTGCAGTAGGCACCGATGAGACCCAGGAGGAGCAGACCGGAGAGACACAGGAGGAACAGACTGGGGAGGCCCAGGAAGCCTCGACTACGGTCGACATCGTGGACAGGACCTCGGAGCGGATTCTCAATTCTCCGGCGCTGGTGCCCAACACCGGTTCTGCGGTCACCGACGACTATTTTGACGACGCAGCCTTTGTGGGCGACTCGATCACCGAGGGCATCAAGCTCTACGACATCATGAGCAACGCCACCGTGGTTGCCGCCAGAGGCATCAATCTGGACACCGTCTTTACCGACGACCAGATCCGCACCGATGCGGGCTACACCACCGTCATGGGGGCGCTGGAGGAGGCAGCTCCCAGCAAGATTTACATCATGTTTGGCGCCAACGGTGTCGGCTGGTTCACAGAGGAACACTTCACCGATACTTACACCGAGTTTGTCCAGCAGGTCAAGGAGCAGCACCCGGACAGCGAGATCTTTCTGCAGTCCATCCTGCCGGTGACCCAGGAATTTGACGATGAGCGCGACGACATCTCCAACGAAAAGATCAACCAGTACAACGAGCTGGTGGTTCAGATTGCGGAGAACGAGGGCGTTCACTATCTGGATGTCGCCTCGGTGTTCAAGGATGACCAGGGCTGCCTGCCGGCAGACTCTGACGGCGACGGCATGCACTTTGGCGGAAAATATTACAATTTGTGGTTCGACTATCTGCGAACCCATACCGTAACGGAGGAATAAGCGATGAGAAGAATGAAAAAATTGTTTGCAGTGATTCTGGCAGTGTTGACCATGAGCATGGCCTTCGCGGGCTGCAGCAGCGAGGAAACCTACATCTCCTTTGACGAGGTGTACAATCAGCTGACCAGCTCGATCGATTTTTCTGCCAGCAAGATGCAGAAGCAGACCGAGGCCGCGCTGAACAACTACTATTACATCGACCCGGCCACATTGGAAGACTACGCCATCTACATGGCTGATTACGCCACCGGCAACGCCGACGAGATCGCCATGTTCCAGGTCAAGGAATCTGACCAGATGACCACCGTCAAGAGCCTGATCAACGACCGCATCTCCGACCTGAAGGTCCGCTATGAGGACTACAAACCGGAGGAAATGCCGAAGATCGAGAGCGCCATCATTGAGGAAAAGGGCAACTATATCTTCCTTGTCATCTCCCCGGACAACGAAAAGGCTCAGGAAGTGCTGGACCAGATCCTCGGCTAAACAAAAAGAGCATGCAAAAAGGAACCTTCTGCGCGAAGGTTCCTTTTTTGTATGGCCTTTTTAAACATGAGCTGGAGAAAAGCGCCTGCCCTGCCAGGAGTCCCGGCGGGCCAGCTCCTTGTCGATCTCGTTCATGACCACCAGTTTTTTTAGGCTCCACATCGGCCCGATGAGCGACTCTCGCTCGCCGTCGCCGGTCAGCCGCTGGATGACAAGCTCGGGCGGCAATAGCTCCAGCTGGTCGCAGACAATCTGCACATATTCCTCCCGGGAGAGCAGCGCAAATTCCCCGCGGGCATACTCCTCGGCTATTCTGGTGCCCTTTAACAGGTGCAGCAGGTGGATCTTGATGCTGTGCAGCTGCAGCTGGGAGAGGGCCTGAGCAGTCTGCAGCATCATCTCATGGGTCTCGCCGGGCAGCCCGTCGATGATGTGGACGCAGACATTGACCCCGCGCTCCCGCAGTTTGTGGTAGCCGGTCAAAAAGTCGGCGTAGCTGTGGCAGCGGTTGATCCGCTCGCCGGTGGCGTCGTGGATGGTCTGCAGCCCCAGCTCCACCTCCAGATAGGTGCGGCGGGCAAGCTCACCCAGGTAATCCGCGACCTCGTCGCTGATGCAGTCGGCGCGGGTGGCAATGGCAAGCCCCACCGCGTTGGGGAAGCAGAGCGCCTGCTCAAACTTTTCCCGCAGCACCGGCAGCGGCGCATAGGTGTTGGTGTGCGCCTGGAAATAGGGGATGTAGCGGGTGCCCGGCCACTTGCGGTCCATCATCTGCCGCACCTGCTCAAACTGGTCGCGCAGCGGCAGATTTTTGTCGCCGGCAAAGTCCCCGCTGCCTTTAGCCGAGCAGTAGGTGCAGCCGCCGACACCCTTCGAGCCGTCGATGTTGGGGCAGGTGAAGCCCGCGTCCAGCGAGACCTTGGCGACCTTGCCGCCAAAGCGGTGTCGCAGAAAGTAGTCGAAGGTGTGGTAGCGCTTGTTGGTATCCGAATAGGGGAAGGGATTGTGCATGGTTATTTGAGCAGCGCACCGGCTTCCTCATCCACAAAGATGGTGACGTCCGGGTGCAGGCGCAGGATGCTGGCCGGAACCTTCGGGGTGATGGGGCCGTAGACGGTGTCATAGATGGTCTGCGCCTTTTTGGGGCCGTTTGCCAGCAGGACGATCTTTTTGGCCTTCATGATGGTGCCGATGCCCATGGTGATGGCCTGCTTTGGCACCTCATCCATCGACTGGAAGAAGCGGGCGTTGGCCTCGATGGTGTTCTGGGTCAGGTCGACCACATGGGTCTTTTCCGGGAACTCGTCGCAGGGCTCGTTGAAGGCGATGTGGCCGTTGTTGCCGATGCCCAGCAGCTGGATGTCCACGCCGCCCATGCTGGCAACCACCTGCTCATATCGCTCACACTCGGCATGCAGGTCGGCGGCGGTGCCGTCCGGGACGTTGGTGTTTGCCTTGTCGATGTTGATGTGGTCGAACAGGTTCTGGTTCATAAAGTAGCGGTAGCTCTGGTCGTTGTTCCCCGGCAGGCCGGCATATTCGTCCAGATTGACCGTCTTGACCTGGCTGAAGTCGATGCGCCCTTCGTCAAACATCTGCACCAGCTCCTTGTACATCCCCACCGGGGTGGAGCCGGTGGCAAGTCCCAGCACGCTGTCCGGTTTCAGCGTGACCTGAGCGGCAAAGATGCGGCTGGCGCGCTTGCACATTTCGGTGTAATCCTTTACGACAATGACTTTCATAATGATAACCTCTTTTCATTCCATTTCCTGTCGGACGGCGTTTGCCGGACGATGGGTCATTCTATCTGCTTTCATTTTAACACAGGGATACCGCTTTGGTCTAGGGGATTTTTATCTTTTTCACAAATTGCTTTGTTTTGCCCCATATTTTTTAAGAAAACTTTTTGCGTATTGGAAGAAATGTGCTATAATAATCCTGAACCGGCAGCGAAAAAGGAGCGGACCGGCACATTTTTGTTTGAGGATACCGGAGGCAACAAGATGGAAGAAATCAATTACCAGCAAAAATTTGAGGAGCTGTTTTGTACCCACATCAAACGGGAGGGGGCGCAGCAGCTTTTGGAGTGGCTGAAAAAGACCGACTTTTTCTCGGCGCCTGCCAGCACCAAGTATCACTGTGCCTGCCAGCACGGCCTGGTGATGCACAGCATCAGCGTCTTTGAGACGATGGCGGAGCGCTTTTTTGAGGAAGGGGACAGCATGGAGAGCTTTGCCATCTGCGGCCTGCTGCACGATGTGTGCAAGGCGCAGTTTTATAAGGTCAGCTCCCGCAACGTCAAAAACCCCGAAACCGGCCGCTGGGAGCCGCAGCCCTACTACGCCATCGAGGACCAGTTCCCGTATGGACACGGGGAAAAATCGGTTTTCCTCATCGAGCGCTTTCTGCGCTTAAAGCCTTCGGAGGCGGTGGCCATCCGCTGGCACATGGGCGGCTTTGATGAGGCGGCCCGCGGCGGCAGCTTTGCCATCAGCCAGGCGTACGAGCGCTATCCGCTGGCGGTCAAGCTCCACCTGGCGGACGTCTATTCCACCTACTTAAAGGAGAAGGGTACCTCCGCCATGCGCTAGAAAAAGCCGGGCGGGAGACATACTTGTGAAGAAAAAAGAAGAAATGGAAGGAACAATATGGAACTGGAACTTTCACAGATGCTGATTTTGTTTGCCTGCGTCTTTCTGGGGGGCCTGGTCGATTCCATCGCGGGCGGCGGCGGGCTGATTACCCTGCCGGCCTACTACGCGGTGGGCATCCCGGCGCACATGGCGCTGGGCACCAACAAATTTGCCAACTCGATCGGCACCCTGACCGCGCTGCTGCGTTTTTTAAAGGAGGGGCAGATCAACATCAAGGTCGCCCTGGTGGCGGCGCTGGGCGCGCTGGTGGGCTCTCCTCTGGGCGCGCAGCTTGCCATGGCGCTGGATGAAAAGTATCTCAACTACATCCTGCTGGTGGCGGTGCCGGTGATTGCGGTGCTGGTGCTGCGCAAAAAGGACTTTGGCCGGGAGCGCCAGGAGGAGATGCCGCTGCTGCGCTCGGTGCTGCTGGCGGCGATGGTCGGCTTTGGAACCGGCATGTATGACGGCTTTTTTGGACCGGGAGCCGGCACCTTTATGACGCTGCTGTTTAACTCGGTGCTGGGGCTGGGCATCATTAAGGCGTGCGGCACCACCAAGGTGGTCAACCTCGCGTCCAACGTCGGCGCGCTGATCACCTACGGGATGAACGGCAATGTTCTGGTCGGCATCGGCATCAAGTGCACCATCTTTGCCATCCTGGGCAGCTGGGTCGGCTCGGGGCTGGCGCTGAAAAACGGCGCCAAGATCGTGCGGCCGATCATGATTGTGGCCATGCTGCTGTTGCTGCTCAAGATTGCATCGGATATGTTTTTAGGATAATCGGCCCCATTGCCGGGGCGCTTAGGAGAAGAAAGGAGGCCGCCATGCCGGCTTTTGTGACACATGAACTGTTTGGTACGCAGGTCTTTGGCCAGCTGGACGAGGAGATCCAGGAGATGCTGGAGATGAACCCTGCGCCCTATTTTTGGGGGCTGCAGGGACCGGACCTGCTGTTTTTCCGGGACGCCTTTTTTGGCAGAAGCGTGCTGCAAAGATACGGCGGACTGATGCACTGCGAAAAGACCGACGAGCTGTTCTGGGCGATGAGCAGCTACCTAAACGAGCGCAAGGACACCGACGAGTACGAGACGCTGGCCGCGTATATTCTGGGCTTTGTGGGGCATTATTGTCTGGACCGGGAGGCGCACCCCTACGTCTATTTTAAGCAGGTGCAGAAGGAGCGGGTGCTGGCCGCAGACCAGCGCCGCGGCATCCACAACCGCATCGAAAGCGACATCGACACCGCCTTCTACCGCATGAAGCGGGGAAGGAGCGTCCAGGAGTACCGCCCGGCCAAGCGCCTGTGGGGCAGCCCCTGGGAGTACCGGGTGATTGCGCGGCTGTACCAGTTTTTGCTGGAGGAGGTTTACGGCCTGCAGACCGACCCTACCGAGGTGGAAAAATGCTTTGACGACGCGCGCCGCATGGTGCAGCTGACGCTGGACCGTCATGGGTGCCTGGTGCGCCTGGTTCCGGCTGCGGAGGCGCTGGCCAACCGCCCCAACCTCTTTTCGCCGCACATCCGCCGCCGTCAGGTCCGGGAGGACATCCTCAACCTGGACCGGGAGCCGTGGTACCACCTGGCGACGCCGGAAAAGCAGGACACCCGCAGTTTCCCGCAGATTTTTTACACGGCGGCGCTGCAGGCGGCGGACATGATGGAGCGCATCTACTACTGCTCGCAGAGCGGCGTGCCGTATGAGCCGAAGGGGCTGCCCTCCTTTGACAACGGCTCCCCGCAGACGCTGGCACATTGAGGGAAAAAGAAACGGGCGCAGGCAAAACCTTGGGAGAACGGGAGAGAGCGCGCCTGCCCGGAGAAAATAACAAAAGACAGAAAGGTTGGAAAACCATGCAGATCAATTGGACAGAAGAACGAAACCTGACAATGCTGACCGACTACTACGAATTCACCATGTCTAACGGCTACTTCCTCAATGGGATGAAAGACAGAGTGGCGGTCTTTGATATGTTTTTCCGCAACATCCCCGACGGGGGCGGCTTTGCCATCTTTGCAGGATTGGAGCAGCTGGTGCACTATCTGAAGAACCTGCGCTTCACCGAGCAGGACATCGCATACTTTCGTTCCAAGAAGATTTTTGACGAGCAGTTTTTGGACTACCTTGCAAACTTCCACTTCGAGTGCGACGTCTGGGCGATGGAGGAGGGCACTCCGATCTTCCCCAATGAGCCGATTGTCACCATCCGCGGCCCGGTCATTCAGGCGCAGCTGGTGGAGACGATGGTGCTGCTGACCATCAACCACCAGTCGCTGGTAGCCACCAAAGCCAACCGCATGGTGCGCGCCGCGGGCGACCGGCTGATTATGGAGTTTGGTTCCCGCCGCGCCCAGGGCTATGACGCGGCCATTCTGGGCGCGCGCGCGACCTACATCGGCGGCTGCGGCGCCACCGCCTGCGCCATCACCGACCGCGATTTCGGCGTGCCGGCGGTGGGCACCATGGCGCACAGCTGGGTGCAGATGTTTGACAGCGAGTACGAGGCGTTCCGCTCCTACGCGCAGATATACCCGGACGACTGCACCCTGCTGGTGGACACCTACAACGTGCTCAAATCCGGCATCCCCAACGCCATCAAGGTCTTTAACGAGGTCATCCTGCCGCAGGGCTACCGGCCGAAGGGCGTGCGCATCGACAGCGGCGACATCGCCTACCTCTCCAAGCGCGCCAGAAAAATGCTGGACGAGGCCGGCTTCCCTGACGTCAAGATCGTCGCATCCAACTCGCTGGACGAGTACATCATCCGCGACCTGATTCTGCAGGGGGCGAAGATAGATAGCTTCGGCATCGGTGAGCGGCTGATTACCAGCAAGTCCGACCCGGTGTTCGGCGGCGTCTACAAGCTGGTAGCGGTGGAGAAGGACGGGGAGTACGTCCCGAAAATCAAGATCAGCGAGAGCCCGGAGAAGATCATCAACCCGCACTTTAAAAAGCTGTACCGCCTGTTTGACCAGACCGGCCACGCGGTCGCCGACTATGTCTGCGTCCACGACGAGCAGCTGGACACCGAGCACCCGATCACCCTGACCATCTTCGACCCGCTGGCCACCTGGAAACGCTGCACGCTGGAAAATGTGCGCGCCAAGGAGATGCTCAAACCCATCTTCCAAAAAGGGGAGCTGGTCTATGAGCTGCCCAGCATCCACGACGTCCGCCGCCACTGCAAGGAGCAGGTGGACACCCTGTGGGACGAGGTCAAGCGCTTTGAGAACCCGCACAACTACTACGTCGACCTGTCGCAGAAGCTGTGGGACATCAAAAACGACCTGCTGGCCGGGCTGCAGGTTCACCAGAAATAATAGCAGCAAAAAAGACGATTCCAAAACGGAATCGTCTTTTTGTTTGGAGCAGTGAACAGCCTAGTTTAAATTGGTGCCGACGGTGGAGAGAATGTGCTGGATGCGCTGCTGCAAAAGCGCTTTTTCGCCGGCGGAAAGCGGGTGCTCGTGAATCTGCTGCGCGGCCTGCTGCACTTGCTCCATCGTGTCCATGCTGGAGCTGAGGTCCGCAATTTTGAGCTGCGGCAGGCCGTGCTGGCGCTTGCCCAGAAAGTCGCCCGGGCCGCGGGCCTTCAGGTCGTACTCGGCGACCTTGAAGCCATCGTTTGTCTGGTGCAGCACCTGCAGGCGCTGCTTGGTGTCGGGGTTCTGGGTGTCCGAGATGAGGATGCAGTAGGACTGCACCGAGCCCCTGCCGACCCGCCCGCGCAGCTGGTGCAGCTGGCTTAAGCCAAAGCGCTCGGCGTTTTCCACCATCATGATGACCGCGTTGGGCACGTCGACCCCGACCTCGATGACGGTGGTGGAGACCAGCAGCTGGATCTCCCCGCTGGCAAACTGCTGCATGATGGCCTCTCGGTCTTTAGCGCGCATCTTGCCGTGCAGCACCCCGACCCGGTAATTCTGGAAGGGGCCGCGCGCCAGCTTGTCGGCGTACTCCTCGGCGTTCTGCAGGTTGGCGGGGGTGGTCTCCATCGCCTCGACTAAAGGACAGACGATGTACCCCTGCAGCCCCCGGTCGAGGTGGTCCTTTAAAAAGTTGTAGGCCCGCTCCTTGATTTTGGAGCTGATGACGTAGGTCTTGACCGGCTGGCGGTTGGGCGGCAGCTCGTCGATCGAGGAGACGTCCAGGTCGCCGTAGATCATCAGCGCCAGGGTGCGGGGGATGGGGGTGGCGGACATGACCAGGGTGTGCGGGTGGTTGGATTTTTCGCTCAAAGAGGCGCGCTGGCGCACCCCGAAGCGGTGCTGCTCGTCGGTGACCACCAGCGCAAGATTCGGCAGGTCGACGTCCTTGGAGATCAGCGCGTGGGTGCCGATGATAAGGTCCACCATCCCCAGCGCAATCCGCTCCTTGATGTCCCGCTTTTCCTTGGCGGTCATCGACCCGCACAGCAGCCCCAGACGCATCCCCAGCGGCTCCAGCAGCCTGGACAGGCCGTGATAGTGCTGCTGGGCCAGAATCTCGGTGGGGGCCATCAGGGCGGACATGTAGTGGTTCTGGAAGGCGATGTAGCTGGCCGCCGCCGCCACCATCGTCTTGCCGGAGCCGACATCGCCCTGCACCAGGCGGTTCATCGGCGTATTTTTGGCAAGGTCCTGCCGCACCTGGTCGATTGCCCGCTGCTGCGCCCCGGTGAGGGTGAAGGGCAGCTGGTCAAAAAAGGGCTGCAGATCGGCTTTTCCGCAGACATAGGAGGTCTGGGTGTAGGTGTCGTCCCGCACCGAGCGCAGCGACAGCGCCAGCATCAAAAGCTCCTCGAAGATCAGCCTCCGGCGGGCAATCTCGGCGCTCTCCCGGTCGGTGGGCAGATGGATGTTGCGCAGGGCAAACTGCAGGTGGCAGAGGTGATACTCCTGCCGGATAAAGTCGGGGATGGGGTCGTCCAGCTCTTCGCCCAGCAGCTGCAGCGCCTGGGCGATGTTGGCGCCGACCATCTTGGAGGAGAGCCCCTGGGTCAGCGGGTAGACCGGAATCAGGGCGTTGGGCAGGTCGGCGGGATAGATGGAGGGGGAGGCCATCTCCCGGCGGGTCAGGGTGCCGCCCGAGCGGCCGTAGAAGATGTACTCGGTGTCGTACTTGAGCGCCTCCACCGCGTATTTGGCGTTAAAAAAGGTGATGACCATGCTGCCGCTGTCGTCGGCCACCTTGACGCGGAACAGGGTCATACCGCGGCGGATGTACTGTGGGGCGGACTTTGCCACCACCCGCGCCCGCACTGCGCACTGCTCAAACAGCGGCATCGCGGCGATGTCACAGGGAGCGGTCAGGTCGATGTAGGAGCGGGGAAAATAGTACAGCAGATCCCGCACGGTGTGGATGTCCAGTTTCTGGTACAGCGCGGCACGCTTTGGCCCCACGCCGGTCAGATATTGGATGCTGGTGTCCAGACTGATGGCCATTCCACTCACCTCCTTTTGCCGTGTGTTGGATAAAACGGCGCAAATCTTTCTTTATTATACCACATGGACGAAAAAATCACAAATGCCTCCTTCGAAGAAAGCAAAAAAATTCAAAAAAAGGCTTGACAAAGACGGACAGGCATGATATAATACATAACGTTGCAAGCGAGCATCACAATACAGGTATGACTTATTAGCTCAGTCGGTAGAGCACCTGACTTTTAATCAGGGTGTCCGGAGTTCGAGTCTCCGATAGGTCACCACAAAAGGGCTGCCGGGAATACTCGGCGGCTCTTTGTTTTATCAAAAAATCCGTATGATCATGCCGGCGCTCCGGCAAATCATGCGGTTTTTTCTTTTTATCGCGACAAAGGAGGAATCAGGATGGCGAAGGTGGCGCTGGTCACCGGCGCCTCGCGCGGCATCGGCAGGGCAACAGCGGAAGCTTTTGCGCGCGCGGGCTATCAGGTGGCGGCAAATTATTGCCGGTCGAAGGAGCAGATCGAACAGTTTTCCGCACAGATGGAGCGGGAAGGCTGCGCGGTCATTCCGGTGCAGGCGGATGTTTCCGACCCGGAGCAGGTGGAGCGGATGGTGCAGGCGGTGCAGCGGCAGTTTGGACACATCGATGTGCTGGTCTGCAACGCCGGGATTGCGCGGCAGGGGCTTCTGACCGATTTTTCCCCTGCGGACTGGCGGCAGATGATGTCGGTCAACCTGGACGGGACCTTTTATTGCTGCCGGTCAGTGCTGCCCGGCATGATCCGGCGGCAGAGCGGCTGCATCATCACCACCTCCTCGATCTGGGGCATCACCGGCGCCTCCTGCGAGGTGCCCTATTCGGCGGCCAAGGCGGGGATCATCGGGCTGACCAGAGCGCTGGCCAAGGAGGTCGGCCCCTCCGGCATCCGGGTCAACTGCATCGCCCCGGGAGTGATCGACACCGAGATGAACGGGAATCTAACCCCTGAGGTGATGGCTCAGCTGCGGGAGGAGACACCGCTGGGGACCATCGGGACGCCAAAGCAGGTGGCCGACCTGGCACTGTACCTGGCGGGGGAGGGCGCTTCCTTTTTGACCGGGCAGGTCATCAGCCCAAACGGCGGCTTTTTGATTTAAAGGGAGCTTGATTTGCCCAAAATAAAAGCGCCGCAGAGGGGATTCTGCGGCGCTGAGAAAGCGATCATTAGATGCGGCAGGCAAACCAAGAGAGGACGTCGCGCATGACCTCGTCGCGGTTGAGCTCGTTGAGCAGCTCGTGGCGGGCCTGCGGGTAGATCCACACCGTCAGGTCCTGAATCCCCGCCCCACGCAGCTGGCGCTCGATGGCCTGGATGCCCTTGCCGTAGTTGCCCACCGGGTCCATGCTGCCGGAGATCAGCAGCAGAGGCAGATCCTTGGGCAGGGTCTTGTACCACAGGCGGGTGTTGCAGTAATACTGCAGCGACAACAGGTCCAGATAGGCCGAGGCGGTAAAGGAAAAGCCGCACAGCGGGTCCTGGATGTAGGCCTGCACCGCTGCTTCGTCCCGGCTCAGCCAGGCGTATTCGGTCTTGGGATGGTTGTAGCGGCTGTTGTAGGAGCCGAAAATCATCTGATAAAGGCGAGGGGAGCGGTACATCTCGCCCTTGGTGGCGATGATGTGCCGGCACAGCGCCATGCCTGCGCGCGAGGCGGGATTGGGTCCTGCGGTGCCGCACAGCACCGCGCCCTGCAAGAGGGAAGCGTATTTGGAAAGGTACAGCCGCGCGATCATCGAGCCCATGCTGTGCCCGAACAAAAACAGCGGCAGATCGGGATAGCGCTTTTTCAGGTGAAGGGAGACGGCGTGCAGGTCCTCCACCAGATAGTGATAACCGTTTTCGGAGGAGATGAATCCCAGACGGGAAGGGTCCTGGCAGCTTTTGCCGTGTCCCAGGTGGTCGTGTCCGCAGATGACAAATCCTTCTCTGGCAAGAAAGCGAAAGAACGGAAGGTAGCGGTCGATGTGCTCACACATGCCGTGCGAGATCTGGACAACGGCGCGGAAGGGCGTTGTCGGTTCCGCCAGCCGGCAGAACAGCGTCTCGCCCTGACAGGAGGAGGGCAGCGAAAAGGTGTGCCAGCACAGATCGGATTCCAGATTGTCAGGAGAGAAATTCGTTTTCATGGAAAAGCCCCCTTTCAAAATGGTTAATGGGATGCGGTCTTTTGGTAAACGCTTTTGTCCGTCACTTCGTGCAGGGTGCCAGCCTCATCGACGGTGAAGAAGGTGACGTGCGCAAATTTCCGCCAGATGCGGTGCAGAATCGAATTTTTGGTCTGCGGCATACCGGTGACGACGTAGGCGGTTTTGTTGTCCTTTATGTACTTGACGATGGTCTTGAAGCTGTCCTCGGCGTACATGACGTTCATCAGCGCGTTGTTCTGGGTGGCGATGTTGAACAGGTACTGGATTGCCTCGGGGTTTGCGGGGTACTCGTTGCTCTGCACGTTCAGAACAATGAGATCGGTTTTGGAAATATCCGCTACGCTGCGCCCGGCCTGGATCAGACGTTCGCACTGGAACTGATTGGTGACCAGAACCGCAGTGCTTCTCAAAGAAGAAACGAGTTCATTTTTTCTGTTGTCCATTGATAAAATCCATCCTTATCCGGTTATATTATGAAGGACGCGGCAGCAAAAAATAGGCGGGAGATATCAGGGCATTTTGTACGAAAAATGGGTCCGCGTCATTTCCCTTCCCTTTCATTATAACTGATATTTGTGAATAAAGTGTGTCTGTAAAGGAAAGATACAGGGCAACCTGTTTTTTTGACAAGGAAACCTCTAGAAAACTGGACGGCTTTTGCGGCCGGACAGACGATTGACAAACGGGCGATGGAAGAATAAAATAAGTTCATGTCATATTTTTTCAGCATTTTTTGTAATCCACCAAATGCGTTTTGTATAGAAGATATGGAAAGGACAGAATCAAAGTTATGGCAAGATATGAGGGCGTTTCGGTCTCGGTCATTCGCAGGCTGCCGAGATATCACAGATTTTTATATGACCTGCTGCAGAAGGATATTCACAGAATCTCTTCGCGCGAGCTGGCGGAGCTGATGAACCTCACCGCGTCGCAGATCCGCCAGGATCTCAACTGCTTTGGCGGCTTTGGCCAGCAGGGCTACGGCTACAATGTGGACGCGCTGTACGAGGAGATCGGCAACATCCTGGGGCTCAACCGCGGGCTGAAGATCATCCTGCTGGGCGCGGGCAACCTGGGCATGGCGCTGGTCAAGCACCTCTCCTTTGAGGCCAAGGGCTTCCGCCTGATCGGCATCTTTGACAAGAACCCACGGCTGATCGGGCAGAAGATCCACGGGGTGGAGATCCTGCCGGAGAGCGCGCTGGAGAGCTTCTGCAGGGAGCACAAGCCGGATGCGGCCATCCTCTGCCTGCCCAAAGAGGTGGTGGAGGAGCTGGGCGACCGCCTGGTCAGCTACGGCATCCGCGGCTTCTGGAACTTTTCACACTACGACATCGGGCTGCGCCACCGCGACAAGGGCAACCCGATTGTGGTGGAAAATGTCCACCTGGGCGACAGCCTGATGACGCTGTGCTATCAGGTCAACGAGCTGGACGAAGATTAAAAAATCGCTGCCGGACAGACAGCGTGCAAAAAGAGCAGCAGAGGCAAAAACTCTGCTGCTCTTTTTATATGTTTTGGTGAAAAAAGGTGAGTGATTTGGACGGTACGAAATCATGGCCGAATCTTGTTTCGTGGTTATCTTGGGGCGCGGGACAGGCACCCGTCGCCGCCCATCAAAGCGGTCATCTCCTCGATGCGCTCCAGCGGGAACGGAGGGCTTGTCAGCGGCTTCATGGCAATGGACATCAGCTTCATCGGGTTGTCGTCCGCGGCGACCCGGTTGGAGCTGAGCTGTCCGCACCGGCGGCAGCGGTGGATGATGGCCCATTCGCCGTTTTTGCGCACCCACACGCCCACCGGGTCCATGATGCCGCCGCAGTCGGCCTGGCGGTCGCCCGGCTCGATGTCCAGATGCAGGCTGGACAGGCAGTTGGGGCAGTGGTTGCGGTGGCCGCTGCCGGCTCCTGCCGCCACCACCGGCCGGCCGCAGACCTTGCAGGTGAAGCTGTCGGTGCAGGGGTGGGTTTTATAGTAGCCTTTCTCGTACTGTTTTCGCTTGTTTTCCCGGTTCATTTTTCTTAACTCCTTCGATTGCCGGAGTTACAGCAGCTCCTTCAGCTTTTTTTTCAGGCTGTCGCGGTATTTTTGCGTCAGCTCCAAATATTGCTGCTGTTCGGCAGCTGTCCATTCACTCCAGATTTTGTTTTCAATTTGAAAGAGGGGGGCGACCTTTTCGGCGGCGAACTTCTGCCCCTCCTCGGTCAGGAACACCATGGTGTTCCTTCCTTTGTCCGGCTCCACCCGGACAAGGCCCTGCTGCTCCAGCTTGCTCAGGGCGGAATTGATGGTCTGCCTGCTGATGCCGGAGATGCTGCAGATCTCGCTCTGCAGGGCCTGGTTGCCCTGATCACACAGGACGTAAAGAATATTCTGCACACTGTCCGAGATGCCCATCTTCTTGGCCGCCTGGTGGTAAAGGGAATTGATCTCGCTGGACAGGTAGTTGTATCGTTTGGTAATTTCTCTGCGCATCATGTCCTCCTTGTATGATTTCGTACATTCTTATTATATCCGATTTCGGATATATGTCAAGCCCCTTTTCCCAAAAATAAAGCAAAGAAAAACGAGCGGATAGCAATGGCTTTGCTGGCAGCAGCGGAACAGCAGGGCGGGGAGAGAAAATTTTAACGATATTCTAACAAAAGGGCAATCTGGGCTTGACATTTTTGTGCTATAAATAAAAAAAGAAGGGCTTTCTTTTGTGAATAATCTTGACGGAATTTGTGAATTTTTAAAGAAGCTGTAGCACAGGAGAAGGGAAAATCGTTTTATAAAAGAAGGGAATTTTGAAGAGAAAAAATGCTGCCGTCCGGCGTCCCGGATGGTGTTCTTGAGATAAAAAGGGAGGCAGACTGATGAGAGAGTATACGCTGAACATGCTGTCACACGCGGATCAGGTGAAGGGACAGGGCGTGCTGTCCGCTTATGAGGAGGAGCTGGCGCTGGTCACCGGCCGGCTGGACCGCCTGGAAGGGGATGGGGACGACTACCGCATCCGAGTTCGGGTCAACGCCCGGACGGTGGGGGATGTCACCCACATCCACACGGTCAATCCGGAGTTTTTCCTGCAGCTGCCGCTGATCAAGGCCAAGGGCATCGCGGTGGGCTCGGTGCATTTTCTGCCCGAGACGATGGACCAGAGCTTACATATTCCGCGCCTTTTCCGCAAGGTGTTTTATTCCTACCTCATTCAATTTTATAAGAGCATGGACCATCTGGTTACCGTCAACCCGTGCTTTATTCCAAAGCTGGCGGCCTATGGGATCGACCCGGAAAAGGTCACCTACATCCCAAACTACGTCTCGGCCAAGCGCTTTTCCAGGGTGGATGAGCAGCGCAAAAAGGAGCTGCGCCGCGAGTGGGGCCTGGACCCGGAGCGGTTTACCGTGGTCTGCGCCGGCCAGCTGCAGACCAGAAAGGGCGTCATGGAGTTTGCGCAGATCGCCGAGCGGCTGCCGCAGATGCAGTTTGTCTGGGCGGGCAACTTTGCCTTTGGCAACATGAGCGACGGCCACAGGGAGCTGGAACAGCTGCTGCAGAACCACCCGAAAAATCTGCTCTTTACCGGCCTTGTCGACCGGGAGAAGATGCCGCAGATCTACCAGATGGGCGACGTCATGCTGTTGCCGAGCTTTGACGAGCTGTTCCCGATGACGGTGCTGGAGGCGATGAGCTGCGGGCTGCCGATTCTGCTGCGCGACCTGGATCTGTACAGGGTGATCCTGGACGGCTACTATCTGAAAGCGCAGGACAACGACGGCTTTGTCGAGCAGCTGCTGAGCCTCTCCACCGACAGCGAATATTACGCCAGAGCCCTGCAGATGAGCGGGGAGGGCAACGCCTTTTACAGCGAGGAGCACGTGCTGTCGATGTGGCGGCAGTTTTACCATCAGGTAATGGAGGAGAGCATCCGCAAACAGGAAACATTCAGAAAGCCGCTGAGGAAGGTTCTTCAGATGGCGACGGGAGGAACAAGATGAACAACGCACAGGGAAAGCATTACGGCAAAAGCCTGCTTTTTATTGCGGCCACCTTTTTGGTGCTGTGTGTCTGGCTGCTGCGGGAGTACAGCCTGCCAAAGCTGTGGGAGCTGATCCTCGGGGTGCGCCCGGGATGGATTCTGGCAGCGGTGGGGCTGATGGTGCTGTACTGGCTGCTGGAAGCAGGGGGACTGCACCTGGCGGTGCGGCGGTTTGCGCCGGACCAGCAGCCGGGCACTACCTTTTGCGCCACCATGATCGGGCAGTTTTTCAACTGCATCACCCCCTTTTCCAGCGGCGGCCAGCCGATGCAGGCGTTTTACCTGATGAAGCGGGGGATGGCGCTCTCCTTTGCCAGCTGCTCGCTGATGATTAAATTTATCGTCTACCAGTTTGTGCTGACCATCTATTCGGCCATCACCTTGTTTTTGTGTTTCAAGACCTTCACCAGCGAGATTTCGGCGGTGGGGTGGCTGGCCTTTGTGGGCTTTGGCGTCAATATCCTGGTCATCACGGCGCTGCTGTGCCTGGGATTTTTCCGGGGGCCGGCGGAGAAGTTTTTGTACGGCATTGTCTCGCTGCTCAAAAAGCTGCGCATTATCGGGCAGGAGAAGGCCGAGCGCGCCAACGCCCGCATCGCCAAGGAGCTGGAGGAGTTTTATGAGGGCTTTGCGCAGATCCGCGGCGACATCGGCGGCATCCTCAAAATTTCGCTTCTGACCGCGGTGCAGCTGACCGCCTTTTTCCTCATCCCGCTGTGCATCTTTTACGCCTTTGGTTTGGGAAGGGTGGACATCCTGCTGATGATCTGCGCGGGCGCGTTTGTGTTAAACTTCACCTCCTTCATCCCGCTGCCGGGCGCGGCCGCCGGGGCGGAGATAGGTTTTCACACCGTATTTGGCTTGTTTTTCCCGACCCGGTTTTTAAGCCTTGCCATCCTGTTGTGGCGGCTGCTGACCTTCTACCTGCCGATTCTGGTGGGCGGCATCTTCACCGCGACGGCGGGTGTCTGGCAGAAAGCAAAACCGGGCAGATCCGGCAAGGGCAAACAGATTTCGGCATCCTAGCTGCCGGAATCTGTTTTTTCTTTTCCGGCTTGAACCGGGCGGCGCTTTGCGGTATAATCAAGAAAACAATTCCAAACGGTAAGGAGAGAGAACATGGACTTTTTATCCCGCATGCTCAAGGGGCTGGTGGTGGGCGTCGCCAACATCATCCCCGGCGTCAGCGGAGGCACAATGGCGGTTGTAATGGGCATCTACGACAAGCTGATCGGGGCGGTGTCCGATCTGCGGCGCGACTTTAAAAATTCGGTGATCTATCTGTTTCCCATCGGCGTGGGCGCGCTGCTGGGCATCCTGCTTTTCAGCTACCTGATCGAGTATCTGCTGGCAAACTTCACCATGCCGACCAACATCTTTTTCCTGGGGCTGATTCTGGGCAGCATCCCGATGATCTACCGGCGGGCCACCCGGGAGAAGCTCAAAAAGGTGAGCCTGCTGCCCTTTGCCGCCAGCTTTGCGGTGATGATTGTGATGACCCTGCTGCAGAATGTGACCGACGCCGGCAGCGCGCTGATCACCACCCTGGACGTGGGCAGCGCCATCCGCCTGTTTTTGTCGGCGGTGGCAGCGGCGGCCTGCATGATTATGCCGGGCATCAGCGGCTCGATGATTATGGTGCTGCTGGGCGTCTACACCTCGGTGCTGACCGCCATCTCCTCCTTCAACATCCCGGTGCTGATTCCGGTGGCGCTGGGGGTTTTGCTGGGTGTGTTCTGGGGCGCCAAGCTGATCGACTGGTGCATGAAGCGGTTTGAGCAGCAGACCTACTTTGCAATCCTGGGTCTGATTGCCGGCTCCATCCTGCCGATTCTGCTCAACGCCGGCTACACGCCAGGGCTGCACACCCTGCTGTCGCTGATCGCCCTGATTGCGGGCGCCGCCATCGCCTTCTGGATGAGCAGGATGGATGGCCAGCAAGGATAAAGCCGATTGATATTTTCAATCCATTTTTGGGACAGGTGTGAAAAACGCACCTGTCCTTTTGTTTTGCGCGACAAAAGAATATGAACGATCAGTAAATAATACTAGTTTGAATCGCAACAAAATTGTGGACATCTTGACGTGAAAAAGACTTAAGTAGTATAATGTAAGGGAATAAAAAAGAAAATTTGTACAGAAAAAATGAAAAAAGGGAGGTAATTTTATGAAACTGAAACGACTGGGCGCGCTGCTGCTGACGATGACGATGTGTTTTTTGACCTCCTGCAGCAATCCGGCTTCGGCGGATGAGAGCTCGGCGGAGAATACGGTGATCCGTGTCGGGGTCAGCGGGGATTTTTACCCCTTCTGCTATCAGGAGAACGACCAGCTCAAGGGCTTCGAGGTGGACATGTGGGATTACATCGCGGAGCAGAACGGCTGGGAGGTCGAGTACACAGTGGCGGATTTTTCGGGACTGTTCGGCATGCTGGACACCGGCCGCATCGACACGGTGGCCCGGCAGACCTCCTCGGACAACGAGGCCAGACGGGAAAAATATCTCTTCTCGGACGTCTATCTCTACTCGACCTACAACCTGGTGGTCCGCGCCGACAGCGAACTGGAGGAGCTTGAGGACTTTCAGGGGACGCGCATCGGCGTTGTGATGGGTGGAGACGGTGAGCTCAACCTCAAAAAGCTCAACGAGGAGAACGACCTCGGCATCGAGATTGTCGGCTATGAAGGCACGCCGGCGATGGACAGCGACATCGAGATGGGGCGCATCGACGGCCGGGTGGCCCCGATGCTGCAGAGCAAAATGAACATTGAGCAGAACGGTCAGGATTTTAAGATTACCGACAACGTGGTCTACACCGAGGCGGCGGCCTACCCCTTCCAGAAAGACAATACCGAGCTGGCAGAAGCGGTCAACGCGACGCTGCAGGAAATGCGGGAGAGCGGCAAGCTCAGCGAGCTGTCCGAGCAGTGGTTTGGACTGGACGCCACCAACCCGCCGGAATAACGACTTTGCAAAAAAAGGAAATACGAAAAAAGTCTGATCCAACAACACGTTGTTTTGGGTCAGGCTTTTCTTACATCATCCTCGAAAATAACAGATTGTATTTTCAAATAGAAAAAATCCAAATTGTCAAGACAGAGAAGACAGAAGAAATAAAAGGAGAAGCCGGATGTTTGACAGTTCTTTTTTCTTTCATTTGTTTCCCATTATGTTCCGGTATATCGATGTCACCCTCGGCATTTCGCTGGCGGCGCTGCTGCTGGCGCTGCTGATTGCCGTCGTCATCGCGGCGGCGTACTATCTGAATATCCCAGGGCTCAAGCAGGTCTGCGCGGCATGGGTTTCGCTGTTCCGCGGGACGCCGCTGCTGGCGCAGCTTTTCTGGATCTGCTACGGACTGCCGCAGGTGATTGTGCCGATGCAGCGGGTCAGCGTGATGACCCTGATCATCTGGGGCGTCGCCTTCAACGCCTCTTCCTACATGTCCGAGACGCTGCGCGGGGCGCTCTCCTCGGTCAGCTCCGCCCAGATGGAGGCAAGCCTTGCCTGCGGCATGACGAGGATGCAGGGCTTCTGGCACATCGTCTTTCCGCAGGCGGTGCGGGTGGCGGTGCCGGGGCTCTCCAACAACTTTGTGGACATCATCAAGCAGTCCTCGCTGGCCTTCACCCTGGGCGTCACCGAGATCATGGCGGTGGCCAGGATGGAGGGCTCGACCAACCTGAAGTTTCTGGAATCCTTCACCGCGGTCATGGTGGTGTACTGGCTGATTGTGACCTTTTTTAACTATCTGCAGAAGCTGCTGGAAAAGTGGCTGTCCAGGATGTATTGATCGGCAAAGGAGGGGTGCGTGTTGAGCGAGGTCATGCTGAGAGTGGAAAACTTAAAAAAATCCTTTGACGGCAGGGTGGTGCTGGACGGCATCGATTTGCAGGTGCATCAGGGCGAGGTGGTGGCGGTGATCGGCCCGTCCGGCACCGGCAAATCGACGCTGCTGCGCTGCATCGACCTGCTGGAGCTGCCCGACGAGGGCAGCATCACCATCGGGGAGGTGGCGGTGCAGGCGCCCGGAATTTCCCGCAGGCAGCAGTACCAGCTGCGGGCGCAGACGGCGATGGTCTTTCAGCAGTACAGCCTGTTTGCCAACAAGACGGCGCTGCAGAACATCACCGAGCCGCTGATCCGGGTCAAGAAGATGCGCAAGGAGGACGCCCGGCAGAAGGCGCGCGAGGTGCTGAAGCTGGTGGGGCTGGAGGACAAGGAGGACGCTTATCCCTCCCATCTGTCCGGCGGGCAGCAGCAGCGGGTGGGTATCGGCCGCGCGATTGCCACCGGGCCGAAGCTGATGCTGCTGGATGAGCCGACCTCCTCGCTCGACCCGGAGCTGGTGGGCGGGGTGCTGGAGGTCATCCGCAAGCTGGCGGCCAGACACATGACCATGCTGCTGACCACCCACGAGATGGACTTTGCGCGGTCGGTGGCGGACCGGGTCATCTTTCTGGCCGATGGCAGGATTCAGGAGGAGGGCACGCCGGCGGAGATCTTCGATCACCCGCAAAACCCCCGCCTGCAGAGCTTTTTGGCCAGCCATTTCAGGAGGGAGCTGTCATGAGAACATTGTACCTTTCGGATTTAGACGGCACGTTGCTGCGCAGCGACCAGACAATTTCTGCCTTTACTGCGAGGACAATCAACGAGTTAGTGAAGCAGGGAATGTTCTTTTCCTATGCTACGGCCCGCTCCTACATCACAGCCAGCCGGGTGACGGCGGGAATGAATGCGCATATTCCGCTTGTTTTGTACAACGGCGCCTTCATCCTGGACAGCACAACGCAGAAGGTGCTGTTCTCCAATATCTTCCAGCAGAGCCAGGCCCAAGAACTGCTTGACTGCCTGCGGAGTCGGGAAATCTGGCCGATTGTCTATTCGATGCAGGGAGGGAAGGAGCGTTTCAGTTATCTGCTGGGGCAGATGACAGACGGAGTGCGCACCTTTGTTCAAAGCCGTAAAGGGGATGTGCGAGATCACCCGGTGCAGCGTAAGGAGCAGCTGCGGGAAGGGGATATTTTCTACTTTACCTGCATTGATGAGGAGCAAAAACTGCGGCCGATCTATGAGCATTACCGAGAGCAGCTGCACTGTGTCTTTCAAAAGGACCTGTATACCGGGGACCAGTGGTTGGAGATCATGCCGATGTTTGCCAGCAAGTCCCACGCCGCGCAGCAACTCAAGGAACTTCTCTGCTGTGAGCGGCTGGTTGTCTTTGGGGATGGGAGAAATGACCTTGATCTTTTCGAAATCGCTGACGAGTGCTATGCGACTCAAAATGCGGACCCGGCGCTCAAGGAAATTGCGACGGGGATCATTGGTTCAAACGATGCGGACAGCGTGGCGCTCTGGCTGCAAGAGCATGCAGAATTTGAAAAATAAGAAAGCAGACGGGCAGGGAAAGCCGGGAAGCGGCGCTCCCTGCCTTTTTTGTGTGCCCGGGAATGTGAGCTGTACATGAAAAATTCAATATTTTTCATAAAAACAGACACAAAATTTATACAACACGCTCGAAATTGGATTTCATATTGACATTCTTATGTGCAGTATGCTATGATGGCCAATAGGAAATCCCTGCGCACACGATGTGAGGGGGATACTTTTTTGTTTTCAGGAGGGGATCAAGGATGGATTCCATGGAAGAAAAGAGCACTTCCGCACCGGAAGCTGCCTCCAAAAAGGATTTGCAGGAACATCCGCACATCAAAAAGGTCATGAGTTTGGAGAGCCTTGTGTTCTTTATCATCGTGGCGGCGCTGTTTGGACTGCTGGGCACCCGGATGGGCGCGATCAACATGATCAACACCATGATGCAGACCGCCTATCAGCTGCTGCTGGACACCGTCTTTTACATCATGGCCATCGCGGTGCTGGCGGGCGCGCTGTCGGGACTGTTCACCGAGTTTGGTATCGTGGCGATCATCAACAAGATTCTCTCGCCCCTGATGAAGCCGGTCTATGACCTGCCGGGCGCCAGCGTGGTCGGCATCCTGGCGACCTATCTGTCGGACAACCCGGCGATTTTGACCCTGGCCGAGGATCAGGGCTTCCGCCGGTACTTTAAACGCTACCAGCTGCCGGCGCTGACCAACATCGGCACCGCCTTTGGCATGGGCCTCATCATCACCTCGTTCATGGTGGGCATCCTTTCGCCCAGCGGGGAGAGCTTTGTGGTGCCGGCGCTGATCGGCAACCTGGGCGCCATCATCGGCAGCGTGGTCAGCGTGCGGCTGATGCTGATGTTCACCGCCAAGGTCTACGGCAAGACCGAGGACTGCGAGGTGGAGGGCATCAACGCCATCATGTACACCGACTACCGCATGGTTCGCCCCGGCAACGTGGGCACCCGTTTTCTGTCGGCGATGCTGGACGGCGGCAAGTCCGGCGTCGAGATGGGCATGGCGATCATCCCGGGCGTTCTGATCATCTGCACCTTTGTCATGATGCTGACCAACGGCCCTTCGGCGGACGGCACCTACACCGGCGCGGCCTATGAGGGCATCGCGCTGCTGCCGGCCATCGGCGACAAGCTGGAGTTTATCCTGCAGCCGCTGTTCGGCTTCACCAGCTCCCAGGGCGTCTCGGTGCCGATCACGGCGCTGGGCGCGGCGGGCGCGGCCATCGGCCTGGTTCCGCAGATGGTGCAGGACGGGCTGGCAGGCGGCAACGACATCGCGGTTTTCACCGCCATGTGCATGTGCTGGAGCGGTTACCTGAGCACCCACGTCGCGATGATGGACAGCCTGGGCTACAGCAACATGACCGGCAAGGCGATCATCAGCCACACGATTGGCGGTCTGGTCGCAGGCGTAGCGGCGCACTGGATTTACATTTTAGTCAGCATGCTGTAATTTGGCAGCAAAAAAAGCGAGGAGAAAATCCTCGCTTTTTTGTTGCCCGCAGTTGCACGTTGGGGTGCAACTTTTTGTTCGTTTCGGGGTATAGGTAGAGGGGGGACTGCGGTCCCCCTCGGGGGGCTTTTTTGCAGGGGCGGGGGCCCCTGCGGCCTACGATATGCGAGGGGGCAACGCCCCCTCTGCACTCCCCTGTGAGGGGGCGCTCCGCCCCTCCACCCCGGGTGACTTTCTCCCCGATGAGAAAGTC
>URGV01000023.1 GCA_900547455.1 uncultured Oscillospiraceae bacterium | reverse complement strand
GGAGGTCCCTGGTGAGTCTTTGGTGACTTTCTTCTCATAAGAAAGTCACCCGGGGCGCGGGGCGGAGCGCCCGCATCGGTGGGCGCAGGGACTGTGTCCTTGCATAACCCCCCCGGGCGCGCAGCCCCTCGCAAAAGATTATTCAAAATCAGCAACCGTGCTGCGGACGATCTCCAGCAGCTCCCCGGAGCGGACCAGCTTCTCAACGGCCTTGATATCCGGCCACAGCTCGCGGTCGACCTCGTAGAAGTCCGCCACCTTGCGCACGCAGTCGTAAACCTTCTGGTGCACCGGCGAGATGCCCTGGCCGTGGGTGTTGAGCCGGCGGCGGATGTCGATGCCCTGGCAGGCGGTCAGCAGCTCGTCGGCCAAAACCGACAGGGTGTTCTGCACAATCCAGCCGGCCTTGCGGGCGGCGGTGGTGCCCATCGAGACCATGTCCTCCTGGTTGGCGGAGGAAGGAATCGAGTCGACCGAGGCCGGGTGCGCCAGCACCTTGTTCTCCGAAACCATCGAGGCTGCCGAATACTGCACGATCATGTAGCCGGAGTTGACGCCGCCTTCGGTGGTCAGGAAGGGGGTCAGGCCGTTGGAGAGCGCGGCGTTGACCATGCGCTCGGTGCGGCGCTCCGAGATGTCGGCGATCTCCGAGCAGGCGATGCCCAAAAAGTCAAAGGCCAGAGCCATCGGTTCGCCGTGGAAGTTGCCGCCGGAGATGACGTTCTCATCATCCAGGAATACCAGCGGGTTGTCGGTGACGGCGTTGAGCTCGATGGAAACCTTCTCCATGACATAGTCGATGGCGTCGCGGATGGCGCCGTGTACCTGCGGGATGCAGCGCAGCGAGTAGGCGTCCTGGACGCGGTCCTGCTGGCAGTTGGAGAGAATCTCGGAGCCTTCGGTCAGCAGGCGGAAGTTTTTGGCGACGGTCAGCTGGCCCTTGTGGCCGCGCACCGCGTGTACCCGCTCGTCAAAGGCGTTGAGCAGGCCGGTCAGCGCCTCCATGCTCATCGAGGCGATCAGGTCGGCCAGCTGGGAGGCGCAGATGGTGTCGTACAGCGCCAGCGTGCCCACCGAGGTCATTGCGCAGGTGCCGTTGGTCAGTCCCAGGCCCTCCTTGCAGACCAGGGTGTCCAGCGTCTGGATGCCGGCTTTGGCCATCGCCTCGCCGCCGTCCATCTCGACGCCCTGGTAGTAGGCGCGGCCCTTGCCCAGCAGCGGCAGCGACATGTGCGCCAGCGGGGCAAGGTCGCCCGAAGCGCCCAGCGACCCCTTCTGCGGGACGACCGGCACGACGCCCTTATTGAGCATCTCGGCCATCATGGTCACCAGCACCGGGCGCACGCCGGAAACGCCGACGCACAGGGCGTTGGCGCGCAGCAGCAGCATGCCGCGGACAACCTCCTCGGAGTAGGGCTCGCCGGTGGCGGTGCAGTGGCTGAGGATCAGGTTGGTGGAGAGGGTGTTGGACATCTCCTCCGGCACGGCAACCTTGGCAAAGTCGCCGAATCCGGTGGTGATGCCGTAGGCTACCCGCTTTTCGGCGGCGATCTTTTCGGCAAGGTCGCGGGATTTCTGCATGTTGGCAATCGCCTCGGGCGAGACGCTGACCTTGGCGCCAAAGCGGGCGACAGCCACAAAGGACTCGATGGTCAGGCTGTGTCCGTCGATGACGACCTCATGGATGGTGGATGGGTTCATAATCATCGCTTTCATTCCTCTCTGTATGGTAAAAAAATCGTACGGGCAGGAAACGCACAGGACGTTTCCTCTTTAATATCAAGATAACAGACAAAGCAGGAGGTGTCAAATGAAAAGAGGGAAAAGATGAGTAATTTCTACAGTATTTCAAAATATCGCTCTGTTTATCTGTACAAAATGACAGTGATTTTCACCAAATTTGCAGAGGGATATTTAGTAATATGGTAGCATATTAGCAGACTAAAGCGGGCGGAACGGACCCGGCCAAAACAGGATTGCAAAGCCCCGATAAACGTGGTAGGATAAGACCAAACGCAAACAGAAAAGGACGGGATGCGACGGATGGAACAGCAGATTCTTTTGATCGAGGACGACAGCGCGCTGGGCCGCGGGGTGGCGGTGGCGCTGACCGAGCCGGGGCGAATCGTCGCGCTGGCGCGGGATTTGCAGGAGGGAAAAAGCAGGTGGGAGCAGCAGAGCTTTGACCTGGTGGTGCTGGACCTAAACCTCCCGGACGGCAACGGGCTGGACTTTCTTCGATGGCTGCGGCAGCGCAGCGAGGTACCGGTGCTGATCCTCACCGCCAACGACCTGGAAAGCGACGAGGTGGCGGGGCTCACCTTAGGGGCGGACGACTATGTCACCAAGCCCTTTTCGCTGGCGGTGCTGCGCGCAAGGGTGAGCAACCTGCTGCGCCGCCGCGCCCGGCCACAGGCCGCCTTCACCGACCCGCCGTTTGTCTTTGACTTTGCGCGGATGCAGTTTTTCCGCGATGGGGTGCCGGTCGAGCTCTCCCGCACCGAGCAGCGCCTGCTGCGGCTGCTGACCGAAAACCGCGGCCACACCCTGACCCGCGAGCAGCTGCTGGAAAAGGTGTGGGACGGCGGCGAATTTGTGGACGAAAACGCCCTTTCGGTGGCGGTAAAGCGGCTGCGGGACAAGCTGACTGACGCGCCGATCAAGACGGTGTACGGCTTGGGGTACACCTGGGAGGTGCGCTGAGATGGGGATTTTTCTGGGTGTGCTGGGGCTGGCAGGCTTGCTGCTGGGCCTCTGGCTCTGGCTGGACGCCCGCCGGACGGTGCGGCGGCTGGACCGGATGCTCTCCACCGCCATCGACGGCGGCTTTGGGGAGGAGAGCTTTGACGAGTCGGCGCCCTCCGCGCTGGAAAGCCGGATGGCCCGCTTTTTAAACGGCAGCGCCCGCTCGCTGCGCGGGGTGCAGCGGCAGCGGGAGAGCATCCAGCGCCTGCTCTCGGACATCTCCCATCAGACCAAGACTCCACTTGCAAACCTCAGGCTCTACTCCTCGCTGCTGATGGAGGAGGAGCTGACGCCCCGGCAGCGCGAGCAGGCACAGGTCATCTTCCAGCAGAGCGAGAAGCTCAGCTTTTTGATTGAAACCCTGGTCAAGCTCTCCCGGCTGGAGACCGATGTGCTGGCCGTCACGCCAAAATCCCAGCCGCTCTCCCCGCTGCTGGAGCGGGCAGCCTCGCAGGCAAAGGCGGCGGCAGAGCAGAAGGGGATTGCGCTTCAGCTGCATTTGCAGCAGCAGGCGGAAATGAAGGCGCTCTACGACCTGCGCTGGACGGCGGAGGCGCTGGGGAACCTGTTGGACAACGCGGTCAAATACACCCCGCCGGGCGGGTGCATCCAGGTGAGTGTCACGCAGTACGAGCTGTTCTGCCGCATCGATGTTCGCGACGACGGCATCGGTGTGGCCGAGGAGGAGCAGGCGCAGATTTTCGGCCGCTTCTACCGCGGGCGGCAGGTGCGGGAGCAGGAGGGGCTTGGCATCGGGCTCTACCTTGCCCGGGAGATTGCGCAGAAGCAGGGCGGCTACCTCAAGCTCAGTTCCCGCCCGGGGCAGGGCAGCACCTTCTCGCTCTATCTGCCGCGCGGATAAAGCTGTCGCATACAAATCTTTCAACACTGAAAGATTCTGGAAAGATTCTCGACAGATTGTGCTGGTAAAATAAAGGCATCCTCTAAGGAGGAAAACTGTTACCGATGGAGGAAATGCTGCATGATTATTTTACAGACAAAGGATCTCAAAAAATATTACGGCTCAGGCGACACCCAGGTGCGCGCGCTGGACGGGGTGGACCTGCAGGTGGAGAACGGGGAGTTTGTGGCCATCGTCGGCACCTCCGGCTCGGGCAAGTCGACCCTGCTGCACATGCTGGGCGGGCTGGACCGGCCCACCTCGGGCAGCGTCGTGGTGGACGGGCGCGACCTTTCCACCCTCAAGGACGAGGAGCTGACCGTCTTTCGCCGGCGCAAGATCGGCTTTGTCTTTCAGGCCTACAACCTGGTGCCGGTGCTGTCGGTGTACGAGAACATCGTGCTGCCCATCCAGCTGGACGGCGGCAAGCTGGACGCCGCCTACATCGATGAGGTGATCGGCGCGCTGGGGCTCAAGGAGAAGCTGCAGAGCTTGCCCAGCCAGCTTTCGGGCGGGCAGCAGCAGCGGGTGGCCATCGCGCGGGCGCTTGCCACCAAGCCCGCCATCCTGCTTGCCGACGAGCCGACCGGGAACCTTGACTCCCGCACCAGCAACGACGTGCTGAGCCTGATGAAGGTGACCGGGCAGAAATTCTCCCAGACGATGGTGATGATCACCCACAACGAGGAGATTGCCCAGCTGGCCGACCGCATCGTCCGCATCGAGGACGGCAGGATCGTTTTAAGATAAGGGGGCGGCGGCATGAAAGTTTCCAATCGAGCCTGTATCCGCAACCTTTCGCTCAAAGGGCTGCGCGCCGCGCGCACCCGCAACCTGATTGCGGTGCTGGCCATCGCTTTGACGACGGTGATGTTCACCTCGCTGTTCACCATCGCCGCCTCGATCAACCACTCCTTCCAGCAGGAAAATTTCCGCATGGCCGGCGGGGACATGCACGCCAGCATCAAAAACATCACCTGGGAGCAGGCGGAGCAGCTGCGCGCCGACCCGCTGGTGAAGGAAGGCGGCGCGCGCCTCTTTTTAGGGATGCCGGAGGAGGAGCCGTTTAACAAATCGCACGTCGAGGTCAGCTACATGGAGCCGCAGCTGGCTTCCCACTACTTCTGCGTGCCGGTCGAGGGCAGCCTGCCCCGGGAGGGCACCGACGAGGCCGCCACCGATACCCGGGTGCTGGGGCTGCTGGGTGTCGAGCCGAAGGTGGGCGAGCAGTTCACCGTCACCTACAATCTCGGCGTCGGCACCGGCAATCCGAAGCAAGTCACCCAGACCTTCACCCTCTCCGGCTGGTGGGAGTACGACGAGGCGGTCACCGCCAGCAACATCCTGCTGCCACAAAGCCGCGCCGAGGAGGCGCTGGAGGGCTACCAGAACCAGGGCAGATACGACATGACCGGCCGGTGGACGCTGAACGTGATGTTTGCAAGCTCGCTGCACATCGAGAGCGACCTGACAGAGCTGCTGGAAAACCACGGCTATCAGGACACCGACCCCCAGGCGGACAACTACATCGACGGCGGCGTCAACTGGGGCTACACCGCTGCGCAGATGGGGGCTCAAGCTGACCCTCTGACCGTCGTCGCCATCTCCGCCCTGTTGCTGCTCATCATCTTCACCGGGTATCTGATTATCTACAACGTCTTTCAGATTTCGGTCACCAACGACATCCAGTTCTATGGCCTGCTCAAGACCATCGGCACCACCGGCCGCCAGCTTAAGAGCATCATCCGCCGCCAGGCGCTGCTGCTCTCGCTCATCGGCATCCCCGTCGGGCTGGTGCTGGGCTTTTTGGTCGGCAACAAGCTGACCCCCGTCATCATGGAGCAGCTGACCTACAAAAATGCCTTTGTCAGCTTCAGCCCCCTCATCTTCATCGGGGCGGCGCTGTTTGCGCTGTTCACCGTCCTGCTCTCCTGCCGCAAGCCGGGCAGGGTGGCGGCCAGGGTCTCCCCGGTGGAGGCGGTGCGCTACACCGACGTGAGCGCCGGTCCCCGCAGGGCCAAAACGGGGAGTGGAAAGGGTTCGTCGCTTCTCTCGATGGCCTGGGCAAACCTCGGCCGCAGCCGCATCAAGACGCTGCTGGTGGTGCTCTCCCTCTCGCTGGCGGTGGTGCTGACCAACGTGACGGCGCTGTTTGCGGGCGGCTTTGACATGGACAAATATTTGCAGAACAAGGTGGTGTCCGACTTCATCTTCGGCTGTGCCGGATACTTCCAGTCGGACGGCATCGAGGAGCCGGTCACCGAGGACCTGATCGCCGACATCGACGCGCAGGGCGGAATCGCCCAGTCGGGGCGCATCTATGGGCAGACCAGCTGGCTGCAGCAGTTTGTCACCGAGCAGCACTTCCGGGACAGCGAGGGCAAATGGTACCCGCCGGAGGTGCTGGAGGACATGATCGCGACGGCGGACAAAAACGCCGAGGGCCTGATCGCCAACCGGGTGCAGGTCTACGGCATGGAGGAATTCCCGCTGAGCCTGGTCAACGTGGTGGCGGGGGATCTTTCCAAATTGAGCGACCCCGACCGCAACTACATCGCCGCGGTCTACACCATGGACGACTACAACAACGTCGAGCCGGACAGCAACTGGATGAATGTGGGAGACCAGGTGACGCTGCGCTACGGCGACGAGCTGGAATATTATGACCCCACGACCGGTCAGGTGATCCCATCCGAGCAGGCGGACAGCTATCAGGGCAGCCTCCAGGTCCGCGCGACAACCTATCACGACGTCACCTATGAGGTGGCCGCCTGCGTCACCGTGCCGAGCAACGAGGGCTACCGCTTTTACGGCGCTGACCAGTTTATTCTGGACGCCGACCACTTCCAGCGGGAGACCGGCACCAGCGACGTGATGACCTACCTGTTCAACATGGAGAGCGACGAGGCCGATGCGCAGATGCGGGACTTTCTGGAGGAGTACACCACCACCGTCCAGACCGCCTACGACTACGAGTGCAGGCAGGACTATGTCTCCGAGTTTGAGGGGATGCGCTCAATGTTCCTGACGCTGGGCGGGGCGCTGAGCTTCATCGTGGGTTTAGTGGGCGTGCTCAACTTTGTCAACGCGGTGCTCACCGGCATCATCACCCGCAAGCGGGAGTTTGCGGTGCTGCAGGCCATCGGCATGACCGGCCGCCAGCTCAAGACGATGCTGATGCTGGAAGGGCTGCTGTACACCCTGCTGTCGATCATTTTCTCGCTGCTGCTCAGCCTTATCCTCTCGCCGGTGCTGGGCGGCGCCGTCGAGCAGATGTTCTGGTTCTTCAGCTACCGCTTTACCGTCTGGCCGGTTCTGCTGATTGCGCCGGTCTTTGTACTGCTGGGGCTGCTGATCCCGCTGCTGACCTACCGGGTCATCGCCCGCCACACGATTGTGGAAAGACTTAGGGATGGGGAATAGTTTACAGAGCCACCATCCCTGCAAAAACGAAAACCAGGACAGAACGATTCATCCATCCATTTTTGTCTATCTTCTGTCAGAAGAAAAGCGGGGCAGCGGGAAACAGGCCGGCTGCTCCGCTTCTTGCGCCTGCCGGATAAGTTTGCTATAATAATGTCAAAGCAAACGGCCCGCTGTGGAGGCGGGCAGATAAAGAAGGTGTTCCCCATCGATAAGCTGACGATGTTAAAACAATATTTTGGCCACGCCCAGTTTCGCCCGGGGCAGGAGGAGCTGATCGACGCCATCCTTTCCGGCCGGGATGTGCTGGGGGTGATGCCCACCGGCGCGGGCAAGTCGGTCTGCTACCAGCTGCCCGCCATGATGCTGCCGGGATTGACGCTGGTGATTTCGCCGCTGATCTCGCTGATGAAGGACCAGGTAGCGGCGCTGGAACAGTCCCAGATTCCCGCGGCCTGCATCAATTCCTCGCTGAGCCTTGCCGAGTACGACGAGGTCTACCGCCGGGCTGAGCAGGGGGCGTACAAGCTGTTGTATGTCGCGCCGGAGCGGCTTAGCACCGAGGACTTTCTGGCCTTTGTCCGCGGGGTGCAGGTCTCCTTTGTAGCGGTGGACGAGGCGCACTGCGTCTCCCAGTGGGGGCAGGACTTCCGCCCCAGCTACCTTGGGATCGCGGACTTTGTCTCCCAGCTGCCCGAAAGGCCGGTGCTGGGGGCCTTCACCGCCACCGCCACCGAGCAGGTCAAGGACGACATCCACAAGATGCTGGGGCTGATCGACCCGCTGCGGCTGACCACCGGCTTTGACCGCCCCAACCTCTACTTTGAGGTGATGCACCCCAAAAAGAAGGAGGCGGCGCTGCTCTCCTTTCTCTCCGAGCACCGGGAGCAGACCGGCATCGTCTACTGCGCCACCCGCAAGGCGGTCGAGTCGGTCTGCGACAAACTGCGGGAGCAGGGATTTGCCGCCACCCGCTATCACGCGGGGCTGGACGACGAGGAGCGCAGGCGCAACCAGGAGGACTTTGAGTTCGACCGCGCCCGGGTGATGGTCGCCACCAACGCCTTCGGGATGGGAATCGACAAGTCCAACGTCAGCTTTGTGGTGCACTACCACATGCCCAAGAATATCGAAAGCTACTACCAGGAGGCGGGCCGCGCGGGCAGGGACGGTTCGCCGGCAAACTGCCTGCTTTTGTTCTCGATTGGGGATGTGCAGACGGCAAAATACTTTATCGAAAACGCCTCGGAGAATGAGGCGCTCGATGAGGAGGAGCGCCAGTTTGTCCACGAGCAGGACCTGCGCCGGCTGGAGGAGATGGTGGGCTACTGCAAGACCAGCGGCTGCCTGCGTGCCTACCTGCTGCGCTACTTCGGCGAGGAGGCGCCGGAGCGCTGCGGCAACTGCGCTAACTGTGTCGGCGAGTGGATTCGTCAGGACATCACGGTGGAGGCGCAGAAGATTCTCTCCGGCGTGGTGCGGGTGGAGAAGAAGTACCCGACCGGGCTGGGGCTGACCCAGATCATCGCGATGCTGCGCGGCAGCAAAAACCAGCGGGTGCTGCAGCTGGGGCTGGACAAGCTCTCCACCTACGGCATCATGCACGGGGTGGACCAGAAGCAGCTGCGGGAGTATGTGGAGTTTTTGATCGACAGCGGCTACCTCTACCTGACGCAGGGGGAGTACCCGGTGCTGCGCGCCACCCCGCAGGCCAGGGAGGTCCTGTTCCATGGGGAGACGGTGGAATATTCCCGCCGGGTGCCGAGCGTGCAGGAGAAAAAGCTGCCCACCTCCCGCCGCAAAAAGGCGGCAGCGGAATCGGTGGAGCAGGTTGCGCTCGACCCGCAGGGACAGCAGGAGGCGGCAAACCTCTTCGAGGCGCTGCGCGACCTGCGCAACGAGCTTTCGCAGAAGCAGAACATCCCGGCGTATCTGATCTTCACCAACGCCTCGCTGACCGATATGGCTGCCCGCCAGCCGGACACGATGGAGGAATTTCTGCAGGTCTCCGGCGTGGGAGAGTATAAGGCCAAGCGCTACGGCAAGGTCTTTCTCGACCGGATTGCCGCCTGGAAGAAGCAGCATCCTTCGGATTGATAAAAGGTTGATAGAGAAAAAGACAGGGGGAGAGGGCCCGCGGGCCCTCTCCCCCTTGTCGATAGGAAAGGCAGTGTCCTTAGAGATTTTTGACAAACAGAGCGCGGATGGCGTTGAGCACGGCGATCACCATGACGCCGACATCCGCGAAGATGGCAAGCCACATGTTGGCCAGCCCCAAAGCGCCGAGCAGCAGGCAGAGCAGCTTGATGCCTATGGCGAAGACGATGTTCTGGTAGACGATGCGCAGGCACTTGCGGGAAATCCGGATTGCCTTGGAAATCTTCATCGGGTCGTCGTCCATCAGCACCACGTCCGCCGCTTCGATGGCAGCGTCCGAGCCCATGGCGCCCATCGCGATGCCGATATCCGCGCGGCCCAGCACCGGCGCGTCGTTGATGCCGTCGCCCACAAAGGCGAGCTTTGCCTTCTCCGGTTTTGCCTGCAGCAGCTCCTCGACCTTTTCGACCTTGCCGGCCGGGAGCAGCTCGCTGTAGACCTCGTCGATGCCAAGTTCCGAAGCGACCTTGTCGGCCACTGCTTTGGTGTCGCCGGTCAGCATCACCGTCTTGTGGATGCCGGCCTTTTTCAGGGCGGCGATGGCCTCCTTGGCGTGCGGCTTGACGATGTCGGAGATGACGATGTGTCCGGCATACTGGCCGTCAATGGCCATGTGGATGATGGTGCCGACGCTGTGGCAGTTGATGTACGGGATGCCCAGGCGGTCCATCAGCTTGCTGTTGCCCGCGGCGACCGCGACGCCGTCAATCTTTGCGGTGACGCCGTTGCCGCTGATTTCCTGAATGTCGCTGACGCGGCTGCGGTCGATCTCCTTGCCGTAGGCGCGCTGCAGGCTCTTGCTGATCGGGTGGGAGGAGGAACTCTCCACCAGCGCGGCGTATTCCAGAATCTTTTCGTCCTCCAGCTTGTTGTGGTGGATGCCGCTGACCTCAAAGACGCCCTGGGTCAGGGTGCCGGTTTTATCAAAGACGACAATCTTGGTCTGAGAGAGAGTCTCCAGATAGTTGGAGCCCTTGACCAGCACGCCGGCGTTGCTCGCCCCGCCGATGCCGGCAAAGAAGGAGAGCGGGATGCTGATGACCAGCGCACAGGGGCAGCTGATGACCAGGAAGGTTAGGGCGCGATAAATCCAGTCGCCCCAGGCCGGGTCAAGCCCCATGAACAGCATGCGGACCAGCGGCGGCAGGATGGCCAGTGCCAGCGCGGCGTAGCAGACAGCGGGGGTGTAGACGCGGGCAAATTTGGAGATAAAGTCCTCCGACTTGGATTTGCGGGAGCTGGCGTTCTCCACCAGGTCCAGAATTTTGGAGACGGTGGACTCGCCGAACTCCTTGGTGGTGCGGATCTTTAGGAGCCCGGTCATGTTGATGCAGCCGGAGATGATCTCGTCGCCGACCTTGGCGTCGCGCGGCAGGCTCTCGCCGGTCAGGGCGCTGGTGTTTAAGGAGGAAGCACCCTCGATAATCACGCCGTCGATCGGCACCTTCTCGCCCGGCTGCACCACGATGATGCTGCCGATTTCCAGCTCGTCCGGGTCGACCTGTTCCAGCTTGCCATCCCGCTCAATGTTGGCGTAATCCGGGCGGATGTCCATCAGCTCGCTGATGTTGCGGCGGCTCTTGCCCACCGCGTAGCTCTGGAACCATTCGCCAATCTGATAGAACAGCATGACGGCGATGGCCTCGGTGTAGTCGCCGCTGCGCTCATACAGCGCCAGCGCGATGGCGCCGATGGTAGCAATGGCCATCAGAAAGCACTCGTCGAACATCTGGCGGTTCTTGATTCCCTTGGCAGCCTTGATGAGAATGTCGTAGCCGACGGTCAGATAGGGGATCAGGTAGAGCACAAAGCGCACAAGCCCGGTGACCGGCGCGAAGGAAAGGGCGACCAGCATCACCGCCGCCAGAATGATGCGCACCAGCATCTTCTTTTGTTTTTTGTTCATAGGACATCTCCCTCTCTCTTTTGAAAAACATATGAGCAACTATTCATATGTTGCTCCAAGGAAAAGCGCCGGTTGGCGCCCTTCGTTTTTTACAGATAGATTTCGCAGTCGCTTTCAACCTTTTTGCAGTTTTTCAGCACCTGCTGCATGACGGCCTTTGGCTCCTGGCCGTCCTCAAACTCAACATTCATCTTGAGCATCATAAAGTTGACGGTGGCATCCTTGACGCCGGGGGTGCGTTTGGCGGCGTCCTCCATCTTGTTTGCACAGTTGGCGCAGTCGACCTCAATCTTGTAGGATTTTTTCATCAGTAAAAGCTCCTTTCGTGAGAAATGATATTTCAATTTTGCTTTACAATTTAATACCTGTTTAATTGTTCATCTATATCATATACGCAATCGCCTGCGGGGTCAAGAGGGGGAAGACAGGTATTTCTGTTTGGGCTAAAAAACGTTCCGTTTGGGCAAAGAGGCCCCAAAAGCCTGCGGGCGGGGGTTGGATTTGCGCGGCAAAATATGGTACAATACCAGAAAAAGGAGGGACTGTTATGCAGGAGCGTTTTTTGCCGCACGACCACGGACAGCAGATAGAACATCAGCTGGATGCCATGCCGAAGGAGGAGGACTTTCAGATTGTCTCCGACCTGTTTAAGCTGCTGTGCGACCGCAGCCGCGTGCGCATCTTCTGGCTGCTGTGCCACTGTGAGCAGTGCGTCATCAACCTCTCCGCCATCGTGGGGATGAGCAGCCCGGCCGTCTCCCACCACCTGCGCCAGCTCAAAAACAGCGGGCTGATTGTCAGCCGCCGGGAGGGCAAGGAGGTCTACTACCGCGCGGCGGACACCGAGCAGGCGCAGCTGCTGCACCACATGATTGAAAAGATGGTGGAGATCGCCTGTCCGGATGCATAAAAACAGCGAGGAAAGGGGAGGAAAATATGCAGGAAAAATGTGCAGCGGCGATCGCTCAGGCACTGCAGGAGGTGCCGGAGGGAACCTTTGCCCTTCTGCGGCACGACAACCAGACCGCCCAGGGCTGCCACATGGTCGACCAGCTGACGACCCGGACCGCGGGCAGGGGGCGGATTGAGAGCTACCTGCTCTATCCGGGAATCGAGCTTTCCTACCACCAGTATCTGGCGGAGCAGGTGCATTTTTGCCACCGCGCCTCCGACTCGGTGCTGGAGATCAACCACTGCCGCAAGGGCAGAATCGGCTGGAAAATGAGCGAAGGCATCTCGGTTTATCTGGGGGCGGGGGATCTGTGCCTGCACACCCGGGAGTGCTGCGCGGATTCGGAGATTCTGCTGCCGCTGGGGTACTATGAGGGGATTGACCTCACCGTCGACCTGGAGCGGCTGCGGGGCAGCGAGCCGGAGATTTTGAGGGAGGCTGGGATGGACGCGGCCTTTTTTGAGCGCAAATTCTGCTCGGCCAAGGTCCCGATGACGCTGCCGGCCTGCGCTGGGGTGGAGCAGATTTTTGCGCCGCTCTACCAGATTCCGCAGCAGCTGCGCGCACCCTATTATAAGCTGAAGGCGCAGGAGGTGCTCCTCTATCTGGGATGGGCAAAGCCGGAATGGCAGCAGGAAAGCAACCAGTATGTCTCCCAGCAGACCGAGCTGATCCGGCAGATCCACGACTTTCTGGTGCAGCATCTGGACCAGCGGTTCACTATCGAGGAGCTGGCCAAGCGATATCTGATCAATACCTCCTCGCTCAAATCGGTGTTCAAAGCGGTGTACGGGGTGCCGCTGGCCTCCTATGTCAAGGAGTACCGCATCCAGCAGGCGATGAAGCTGCTGCGCGAGACCGACGACAGCATCGCCCAGATCGCAAAGCAGGTCGGTTATGAGACGCAGGGAAAATTTACCAAGGCCTTTAAGGAAAGCGTCCAGTTGTTGCCTACCGAGTACCGACGGCAGTACAAGGTTAACGGATAAGGAGTGCTGTGCGATGAAAACTTTTTTTAAGGCGAGGGTGCTGTTTCCCATCCTGTTTGGGTGGGCGCTCGGGGGCCTTCTGTTTGTGCTGGGAGCTGCGTACGACGCGCCGGGCCTGAGCTTTATCGGGCTGTCAGTTGCCTTTTTGCTCACGATGCGCGGGGTTTACCATGCGGGCGTTCTGCCGCAGGGGTATTGCCTCCCCATCATCCTGCTGGTCTTTGGCGCGGTGGGGGTCGTGATGCCTTTCATTCTGCTGCTGGATGGGGAGCTGGACGGCATGCTGTATCTGTTTGTGATCGGGGAGCTGATGGGTGTTCTGCTGCTGACAGCGGGCACAAAGCGGCTCAAAAAGATGCAGAGAACAGGTAAGAACACAAGTCAAAAAAACAACGGTGACAAAATATAATGTGAAAACATCTATTTTGTTGAAGGAGAATTTGTGCAATCTTCTGAAAAAATTCAAATTCTGCTTTTCTGGTAGAAAAACAAGGAAGAATATGGTATCCTATAGATAGACCTCTTGGAAATTTGCAGGGGAGCGAAGGAAATGGCCGGTCCATACTGTGGAAAAGGCTGCGAAAGCTGTGCCCTCAGGGAGCAGTTGAGCTGTTCCGGGTGCCGGTCAGGACCTGGCCGAACCTGGGGCACAGAGTGCGAATTGGCAAGGTGCTGCCAGCAAAAAGGGCATGAGAGCTGTCAAACCTGCAGCTTTGCCGCAGGGTGCCGTCTCTTTTACGACCGCAGCGAGCAGCCGCAGTACCGCTTTCAGGAGCGGGAGCGCAGCGCGCAGCGGCAGCAGGAAGCGGCCAAAAAGGCAGATCTGTTGGGCAAATGGCTTTGGATTTTGTTCTGGCTGATGATTGTTGTCCAACCGGTGGTGGGGCTGATGAGCGACGAAACGGTCGTGGGTTGGTTCCCACAGCTGTACTGGCCGGGGCAGATTGCGAGCTTGCTGTTTTTGCTTGCCGACGGCGCGATCTTTCTGAAAATTTCCGAGGTGGAGTTAAGCTACCGCACAGCCGGTATCTGCCAGATCGTGGCAGGTGTTGTCAGTTTTGTGGTGCAGCTTTTTACCGACGCGGGCATGGAAAGCGGCTGGCTGCTGCTGGTCCTGTTGCCAGTGATAGTGGTGTCCCTGGTGGGGCAGTACCACTGTTACATGGGGCACGCGGCGGTTTTGTACAAGGTCGACGACACGCTTGCGGACAAATGGGTTGTTTTGTGGAAATGGAACATCGGCATGTTTGCACTGTTCTCTGTCAGCGGTTTGCTGGTATTTGTCCTGACATTTATTGCGATGCTGACGCTACAGGCCGCCACCATTGGAATGGCGGTTGTTACGGTTGTGGAACTGGTGTGCCTGTATCGGACGGCCCAGCGGTTTCGCCGCATTGCAGATGATGGCGTAGCGGGTGTGCGGTAAAGGCGCAGAAAACAACGTGGCATTGCGGAAAATGCAAAGGGGGAATGCGATCGAGATAGTCGACAGAGGAAAATAAAATCCAACTGATTTTGCAATTTGGAAAGCTGCAAAGTTACCAAAATGGAAATTTTTGTGCTCAGATCACAGGGGTTACTGATTTGGTAACCATGATTTTGGAGTATTTGGTTAAACTGAAGTCAATGAAGGAGTGTTTTCATTGGCAAAGTTTAACAATGTGTATAATGTTTGTGGCAAAAATCTTTGTAAAATCAGGACGATCCAAAATCTTTCGCAGGCGGATTTGGCAAGAAAGGCGCAGCTGGAAGGTTTGAACGTGGATAAAAAGACCATCTCTCTGATTGAAAATGGGAAGCGTGGCTTTCAAGATTATGAAATTCTTTGCTTTGCAAGGGCCTTGGGTGTCCCGGCATCCTACATTTTGGAAGGAATTCCAGAAGCGTAAGGGCAGATTGTGTACGAATCAAAAATGATCTGGGGAGGATGTCCATTGCTGTTTTTCATGACCTTCACTGCCGAGGAGTCAAAAAAGTTCACGACTATTTTTAAGCAGCATTATAAAAAATTAGTCTGCAAGGCTAGAACAATCCTGTTTTCCTATGATTTAGCGGAGGATGCGGTGGAAGAAGCTTTTATCCGTGCGCTCAACAATCTGGACAAAATTATGGAACTCAACGAGCCTAGAAGAGTTGCCTTTCTGCTCTGTACCCTGGAGCGGATCGCGTACGATACCAAGCACAAAAACAGCAGGATCCTGCAGGTGGCGCTTGACAGCAACGAGCTGCTGACGGCAGGGGATGACCCGATATGGGAGCAGGTTTCTGCACAGGAATCGGTTCGCATACTCAAGGAAATTCTCTCGGAACTGCCGCAGGACGATCAGGATATGCTGATCTACAAAGTGGTTTACGAGTGGAGCAATCAGGAGATTGCGGATGTGATGGGCATCAGCTCCAACTATGTGTCGGTTCGTCTGAGCAGGATTCGCAAGAAGGTTATGAACAAATATCACGAGTCAGAGGATGGTGTCAGGTGAGTGATTCGAAGCTGAACGATGAAATCTTTGACGCACTCCTGAAAGAAGCGCTTTCACAGCTGGAAGAGGAAAAGGTGAAGGAAAAAAATCGCGAGCTGGAAGAAATTGACACCAGCGATTATGTCCCTTCCAAAAAGTTCCTGCGGAATCTGCGCAGGGAATATTTCCGCTATTCGGTGAAGAACACCCTCAAGAGCAAGGCGCTGCGCAAGGTCGCTTCGTTTGTTCTGATGACAGGGCTGGTGTCCGGCGGGCTGTGCTTTTGGGCAGAGGCCAACGGCATCCCGGTGTACGAGACCATCTTTTTGAGGAAAGAGCGCTACACCTCGATAGAAGTTTATAACCAGATTGTGTCGGAAGAGGACGAGTCCTCTTTGGACTATTTTTATTTTCCGAAGTATTTGCCTGTAGGGTTTACGGTGACGGAAGAAATATCAGATAGAGAATTGTATTATATTAAGTTTGAAAGTGGAGAGCAATATTTTTTTATATCGCAGAGTTCTATATTATCAGAAAAGCAGAAGAGGATAGACACAGAAAATTCAAAAGTGGAAAATATAAAAATAGATGGGCATCAAGGATTTTATGCAGAGATGGAAAGCAGAAAGGCAATCTATCTTGATATGGGTAATTTATCAGTAAGCATATATGGAAATATAGATAAAAAAGAAATTTTCAGAATGGCTCGAAATCTAGAACTTTTGGAAAGATAATTTATATTTGAATTTTACATACTTGTGAAATGAAAAGAGGAAAATGAATGAAAAAATTTAAGAAAGCATTATCAACAATGTTGGTTGCCTTGTTAATTTTCGCCAATTTATCCGTGCCATCTAGTGCAGAAACTTATGTAGAGCAACCAATTAACGAAAAATTTCAAGGTGAAGATGGATCGATTCAACCTTTATATGATGTAATATTTAGTATTGAGCTTTATGCTACGGAAGAAAAAGTTGCAGCTATGTTGGAAACGGATAGAGATTGCTCCTTACAAATAACGATTACGTTATATCAGGAAAAGGGAAATGGCTGGTCCTTTCTAGCAAAAAAATCGTTTTCTGATTATTCTACAGCTTTATTGGCAAGACTTTATTGGGACTTTGAACCAGGTGTTACCTACAAAGCAGTTGCTAACTTCAATGCAGATGGAGAAACAGACTCCATGGAAGATATTTTCTCCTTCTAACAATTAGGAAAATTCCCCCCTCTCGCATCCAGCGGGAGGGGGTTTTGCTATTTCAGGGGAATTTTCAGGAGGTCAAAAAACAATTTCTTCTTTTACGCATCCTTCCCGCCGGATTAAAATTATTTTGTATGTGCGATTAGAACAAAACTGAACAATTTTCTACACCATTATGTAGAAAATTTTGAAAACCACTTGACCATAAATGGTGGTCGATGTAAAATTGTAGAAAAATATATCCTGCGGGAGAGGAGGTGCGTTATGCACCGAAAGATATTCATCGATCAGTTAAAACGCAGCAAAAAGACAGTTGTTTATTTCTGGCTTCTGCTGATTGCAGCGACCTTTTTTGTCACAAGCATGAACCTGTATTACAACAGCACCAGCAATTTGCAGCTTTCCGAGAACACTTTCTCCACCCTGGCTGTCACCGAGCTGTATGGCGAGGTGGACCGATACGGAGAGCTGGTGGAACGCAACAGCGACGCCCACATCGGCTATCAGGCCGTGGGGGTAAAGGGGTACGACATCGCCCCCATCCTCCAAAGCGACGCGGTGGAAAGCTATGACCTGCGCAGCCAGTATGGCGCCTACATCGAGTCGTGTCCAGTCATGGGGTACGCTCCTCAAGTGTCTGGCGATGGCACAGAAACCCCGGCATGGTATATGCAAAGCAACAATGTCATCCGCTTTCGGATTCGGGCAAAGGAGCCGTTCGAGCTGGAGTATCATCCATACGACATCTATCATCCGCAGACATTGCCGTTCGGTCTGGAGGTCCTCGACGACGCTGCCGGCTGCTTTGCCTATCCCGAAACCCTGTACTATTCCGACCTGGGATTTGAGCCAGAGGAGTGGGAAGCGCACGCGCAGGACATCAAAGCCTTCAACCAAACCGACGACACCGACCGCCTGATCCTCTACCCCGATGTGGAGTATATCGCGATTCTTCAAGCCCACGGCCCCTGGCTGTGGACCGAGGACGGCACCCTGGTGTATTCTACTGACCGAATTGACGACAATTTTGCTTTCGCGACACCGGCACAGGACTACCAGAATCTCCGGCTGACCTATGACGGAAGCAGAGAGGGAATGGAGTACGAAACCGGCGATACCCCGTTCCCAATTCAGCGCTGGGAGGATGTGCAGAACGACCCAAAGCTGAAAGCCTACTTCGGGGATCTCTGGCAGGACATCCACGTCCAGCAGTACACCCACAGCGTCGTCGCCACCAACGACCTCAGCTCCGTCCCGACCTTTCACCTTGGCAGCGCCGCGATCAGTGAGGGCAGGCTTATCACCCCGGAGGAATATGCGTCCGGCGCAAAGGTCTGCGTCATCAGCGAGCAGGTGGCCGAAAATCAGCAGTGGAAGGTCGGCGACAAGCTGAACATGCAGCTGTTTGAAAGCGATTACATCCCAAACGCTCCCTTTGTCCCGAAGCAGCCGATCTATGATGCGCAAGAAACCCCGTTTATCAGCGAGGGCGAATATGAGATCGTGGGCATCTACTCCCTCTACCCCTACACCGGTTACGCCGAGCTTGCCCCGGACACGCTGGACTTTTCGCCCCATACCATCTTTGTTCCAACCAATTCCATCGCCAAGCCGCGGGAGCAGAAGGATGTTCTGATCCATGGCTCCACCTTCAGCGTGAAAATCAAAAACGGCTCGGTGGAAGCCTTCCTCGACAACATGGAGGCCAACGGCCTCACCACCCCGCAGCCAAACCAGTACACGCCGCACTTTACCTTCTACGACCAAGGCTACAGCGCCGTCAAATCCAGCCTGTTGTCGATGAACAGCACCGCCAAGCTGCTGCTCCTGCTCTCGTCCATCCTCCTTTTGATGGTTTGCATCCTGGCGGCCTACTTCTTCTGGCAGAACCAGCGGCAGACGGTGGGCATCTTCCGCCTGCTGGGCGGGACGAAGAAGCAGGCAGTTTCAGCAGTCCTGCTCTGTGCGATGGTGCTGACCGTTCTGGGTGCGGCGGCCGGCGCGGTGACCGGTTACGGGATGGCATACATTGTAGGCAACGGTATCATGCAGGAGAACATCAAGGAGATCGAGATGGATATGAGCCAGGACAACGACATTTCCGCCCTGACAGAGCAGCAGTCCAACATCCGGATCAAGGCGGACCTGCCGGTAACGCTGCAAGCCTGCGGCGCGGTGCTGCTCTTCCCGGCCTTCCTGCTGGGCTTTGCCGCACCGGACCTAAAGAAGGAACCGCGGGAACTGCTTCCCAAGAATAAGTAAGAGGGGGAATTTGAGTGAAGGCTTTTTCTTATCTCTGGCACATGGCCTGGCGCCGCAAGGCCGCCTGCTTGCTGGTGGTCGTTTCCACCATGGCGGCGACGGTGTTCATGCTCTTTTACCCCAGCCTGATCGACAACACCCGCAAGCGGCTGGAAGAAACCTACAGCAGCATCACCGTGACCGGCAGCATCCTCTCCGAGGACAAAATCGTCCCGGCAGTTTCCGGCAGCATGTGGGAGAAGATGCAGCAGAGCGGCTATTTCAGCTCGCTGTATGGCAGCGCGTCCTTCGTCATCCGCACCTTTCCCAAGGATATCCTGGAAGAAAGCGCCGGGGAAGGAGCATCGGAGCAGCAGAAACTCATCGCATTCCAGAACCTGCTCGCCAGCTTTGAAGAGGAGGACAGTGGCGGCGTTTCTGGCTCGATGAAGGCGTGCAGCTCCTTTTCTGCCGAGGACGAGCTGGTGCGCATCCGGGAGGACATCCGCTGGCTGGAGGGCTATGACGAAAGCTGCCTGGAGGGCGACGAGCGGATCTGCATCATCTCCGATAAATGGGGCTATGCCCCGGGGGACACCATTCCCCTGCTGGCGCGGGTGCCTGTCAGCAAAACCCAGCTGGAGGGCATCTTTCACCTGAAGGTCGCCGGCACCTACCCGGGCAAAATAACCAAGTTCGCCGCCGTCATGCCCCTGAAGACGATGGAGGACCTGACCATCGCTGCCACCGCTGTTCACAAACAGGCGGGCAACCCTTATGCATGGAACTTTGGCCTCAACGCGGTTTACTTCACCGTTCGGGACAACCAGCAGCTTGACCAGATCAAGGCAGCGATCACTGAGTCGGGGCTTCGCAGCAACAAACTGGTGCGCGTCCGCATCGATGACCGCATCCTGAAGGAGACGGTCGGTCCCATCGAGAGCAATCTCGCCCAGCTGGAAGGATCCTATCTGTTTTTCTTTGTGATGATTGCCGCCATCGGCTTCCTGTTGAGCTTCCTGCTGGCGCGGGGACGCAAACCGGAATACGCCGTCATGCGGATGCTGGGTGAAAGCCGTCTGCAGATCACTTTAAAGGCGCTGCTCGAACAGTTTGTGCTCTGCCTTGGCGGCGTGCTGCTGGGCGCGGCGGCAGTGGGAATCATTGGTCAGGAGGGTTTTCGGCCCGGCATCTGCGCTGCCATTCTGCTGTGCTATAGCGTCGGCGCAGCTGTGGCGGTGCTGCTGACCGTTCGTGTCAATGTGATGGATATTCTGCGGGATAAGGAGTGAGTTTATGGGCATTTTACAGGCACAAAATGTGCACTTCATTTATCAGAGCAAATACCAGAAGGTGCATGCTGTGAAGGGCATCAACTTTGATTTTGGGGATGGCAAATTCTACGCCATCGTGGGCAAAAGCGGTTGCGGCAAGACCACCTTTTTGTCGCTGCTGGCCGGCCTTGACCTGCCGACCGAAGGGCAGATTTTCTACGACGGCAAGAGCACGGCGGAGCGCAACCGGGACGACTACCGCCTCAAGGCAATCTCGCTGATCTGCCAGAGCTACAACCTCTTCCCCCTGCTGACGGTGGAGGAAAATGTGACCTACCCGATGCTGCTGCGGGGCGTATCCGCGGACGAGGCGAAGAAAACCGCCCACGAAAAGCTGAAGGATGTGGGTTTAAACAGCTCCTACTACAAGCGCCTGCCCGCCATGCTCTCGGGCGGCGAGCAGCAGCGCGTGGCGATTGCCCGAGCGCTGGTTTCCAGCGCCCGCATCATCCTTGCGGATGAGCCGACCGGCAACCTGGACACCGAGAACAGTGAGATTGTCTTTTTGCTGCTTCAGCGGCTGGCGCACGAGGAAGGCTACTGCATCATCGTCGTCACCCACGACCTCGCCATCGCGGATAAGGCAGACGAGGTCCTGCATCTAAAGGACGGCGCACTGGAGGAGGGCAGGTAGGATGAAACGGACGCTGGCTCTATGCTTGAGCTTGCTGCTTTTGTCCGGATGTGTAGCGGCCCAGACACCGAAGCAGCAGTCGCCGCCCGATACGGCACAGCAACAAACGGCACCTGCAAAAGGAGAATCCTCCGAGCAAACACAGCCCGATGAACCGGCGGCAGAGGAGCCTTCCCTTACCTGGGTAACCGACCTGCCGAAGGTTTCCTTTGTGCCGGACTGGACAGTGGAAACTTCCAGCGAGACCTTTTTGCTGGAACTGAGCGACCCAAAGTATCAGGGCCGAGTGGTGGGCAGTGAGGGCAACCGCGCCGCCGCAGACTATATCGAGGAGCAGCTTGTCCAGCTTGGGCTGCAGCCGCTGCCAAATCTACAGGGCTACCGCCATCCTTTTTACTCCCCTGTCTTTGAGGTCAAGGAGGGAGAGGCAGCGATTGTCTCTGCCGACGGCACACAGACTGCGCTGGTGTTGGGGCAGGATTGGGTCTTTCGCGCCTCTTATGAGGCGGTCGATCTGACGCTGCCGCTCTCCGAAGAGACCGCCGACTGCGAAGCCGGCAGGGCGTTTTTGGACGCCAACGTCACCGAGCAGGATTCCCCGCGCCAGTACATCGACCTCATCTGCGGCGATGTCGCGGACGGAATGCCCTACTTTAACCCCAAAGATTCCGCCAGCCGCATCCTGGTCACCGAGCAGATCTACACCAAGCTAAAACAGGACGGCGCCAAGCTGCACCTAAAGCTGCCAGCTGCCGCCCAGTGGGGACTGGCGGACAACGTCGCTGGACTGCTCCCCGGGGAGGAGCACACCAAGGCTGTGGTGTTGGGAGCGCACTTTGATGGGGTCGGGCAGTGCGGTTCGGTGATGCCCGGCGCCTACGACAACGCTTCAGGTGTAGCCACCCTGCTGCAGATAGCATCGTGGCTCGCGGGAGCCGACGCCCTGCCCTGCGACGTCATCATCACGACCTTCAACGCAGAGGAGATCGGAATGAACGGCTCCCAGGCATTTTCCAAGCTGCTTGCCGACCAATACGAACAGATGATTATGATCAACCTCGACAGCCTGGGATGCAAAGGGGCTCCGCTCACCGTATTCGGCGGGCCGGAGCAAGCCACCTTGCGAAACGAGCTGGCGGCGGGGCTTTCTCTCCCCTTTTTAAGCGAAGTTTATCCCGGCGACCAGGTTAGCTTTCAGCAGAACGGGGTCCCGGCAGTCACCATTTCACAGGACAGCTGGGACACAGCAGCGCCCATCCACACCACCCGTGATACCGCAGAAAATCTTGACCCCCAAGCGCTGGATGCCCTGGCCAAGAATTTGTCCGCGTGGGTCATCGAGCGCGGAAGCGATGTCCAGCAGCGCTACCCGGTCTATTGGTGATACAACGAAACCGCATCTATCCGAAAATTAGGAGGTGCTTTATGAAAAAAATATGGTGCCTTTTGCTGGTGTTTTCTCTTGCGCTCTCGATGACCGCCTGCTCGCAGGATACCTCCCAACAGCCGCCCCCTTCCACAGCACAGACGCCAGCTGAAGAAACAAAGGATTCCCCCAAAAAGTACTCGTCTGCCCAGACCCAAGCCGAGCTTCTTTGGACGACCGGGATCGACCCGGTGCAGCCACTCGGCGGCACAGTCGAGGGCAGCACCGAAACCTGCGTCCGCGAGCTGACCGACCCCAAATATCAAGGCCGCAGCGGCGGCAGTGAGGGCAACCGCGCTGCCGCAGACTACATCGCGGCGGAGTTTGAGCGGCTGGGGCTGCAGCAGCTGCCGGGGCTTGGCGGCTGGAAGCAGGGCTATCCGACCTCCATCACCGCGGTGCTGCCCGGGGAGGCGTGGCTGGTCGCCCCGGACGGCAGTGAAGCGCCGCTTGAGCTGGGTGTGGACTGGGCCTTCCGGGCCTCGCCGGAGCCGGTGGACGCCACCCTTACCCTCTCCACCGATGACGCCTTCTGCGACGAGGGCAAGGGCATCTGGGACGCCAAGCTTGACCTGAAAGGCGCGTCCCGCCGGCTCAGTCTGACAAGCGGCGACGTCGCCAACGGCACCAACTACACCAATGCTACGGGCACCCCCAGCCGCATCCTGGTCAGCGAGGAGGTCTATGCGCAGCTCAACCAGCCGGGCTATCAGATTCGTCTGCGGCTGCCCGACGCCGTCGATGAGCTGGGCACGGCGGAGAACGCGGTTGCCTACCTGCCCGGCAGGGACAGCACAAAGGCGGTTTTGCTGGGTGCCAACTTCGACGGCGCGGGCCAGTGCGGGCCGCTGCTGATGGCTGGCGCCTACAACAACGCCTCGGGCGTGGCGACGATGCTGCAAACGGCGGCGTGGCTCGCTAAGGCCGACGAGCTGCCCTGCGACGTCATTTTCGCGGCCTTCAACACTGAGGACAACCGCGAAAACGGCTCCACCGCGCTGGCCAATGAGCTGGAAGGCCGCTACGAGCAGCTGCGGATGCTCAACCTCAAGTGCCTGGGCTGGCAGGGCCACCCGCTGACCGTCTACGGCACCAGCGCAAACGCCAATCTGCGCAACAGCCTGGCCGGAGGGCTGGGGCTGCAGTACGCCGACCGGGATTTGGGCGCAGATGAAAAAGCCTTCTACGGGGAGAAGATGAGCGCGGTGGTGCTCTTTCAGGATGTGTGCTTAAACGACCCGGCGGCCAACGTTGTGCTCAACTCCACCCGCGACACCGCAGAAAACCTCGACTTTGCCCTGCTCGACACCACCGCCCAACAGCTGGCGGCTTGGGTCATTGAGCGCGGAGATGAGCCGTTAAACTCCCATGTAGTATACTGGTAAACGATACACTTTCGAAAAACGAAACCCCAGGCTATCTGCGAAACAGGTGACCTGGGGTTTTGAATTCGCTACGCCGCCTGCGCGGCGATGGTCAGCAGAGTGCTGTCCATGTTTTCTGCAAAGATGCCGTAGCCCCGTGTGGGGTCGTTGACAAAAACATGGGTCACCGCCCCTACCAGCATCCCATCCTGGATGATGGGGCTGCCGGACATCCCCTGCACGATGCCGCCGGAGATTTCCAGCAGATCCGGGTCGGTGATGCGGATGACCATGTTTTTGGTCGGCTCCTCCTGGGAGAGCGAAACCTTCTCGATATAGGCATCGAAATAGGCGGGGGTTTCTCCGGAGATGGTGGTCAGAATCTGGGCGGGACCTTCGGTCACCTCCTGGCTCTGTGCCATGGGGATGGTCTGCGCATAGGCGGGCGCGTCAAACAGCTGTCCGTATACGCCGTTATAGCTGTTGGCGTACAATAGACCCGACGCCTGCTGCGCCACAAAAGCCCCCTGTAGCTGGCCGGGATCGCCGGAGGAACCGGGCTCGACCCCGATGATGGAGGCCTCCACAATCTCCCCCTGGGAAAGCGGCATGATCTGGCCGGTGTCCACGTCGCAGATGGCATGTCCCAACCCGGCAAAGCAGCCGTTTTGCGGATCATAGAAGGTCATCGTGCCGATGCCTGCCGAGCTGTCCCGCACCCAAAGCCCCAGATGGTAGTCGTTGTCTAGTGAGGACTTGACAGGGGAGACGGTGAGCTGTTCCAGCTCGTCGCCGCGGCGGATGACCATCGAGATGGGCTGCCCGCTGCAGGCACTGACAATCTGGGTCAGCTGTTTTTTGGAGGAAATTTTTTCCCCGTTCAGCGAGAGGATGACGTCCCCTTCCAGGACGCCGGCATCCTCTGCCGGATTCACCGCCTGGCTCTGCAGGTTAGTCACCGATCCGGTCCCCACGACCATGACACCGTCGGTCACCATCTTGATGCCAAACGGGGTGCCGCACAGCGACACCACCCTGCGGTCCACCACCTGGACGCTGACGTCCTTGATGTCGATGAGCCCCAGCAGGCGCAGCTTCATCTGAAAGGTGTTCCCGGCAGAGGAGTAGACCGAAAGCGGGTAGGAGCGGCTGCTGCCCGCAGTTTGAATCAGCCGGTTGTCGCCAATGGAAAAATGATCTCCCTTTGCCAGATAGTACCGGTCAGGCAGCTCGGCGGAGAGATAGAGCGCAAAGCCAAGCCCGCACATCACCACAAAGGAAAATACCGCGGCCAGTGTGCGGTAGGCATGAAAGAAAAATTTTTTGGAAAGGATATGGGATTGTTTCACCGTTGGATTCCTCGCAGTTCTAAAAGTTTTTTGATTTGGAATCATCGCTGTTGTTTTGGTCAAAACCTAGTTGTCCTTTTTAATGTTTGCAGTGGGGGAAAAAAATATAGCAGGGAATTTTGATAGCGGCAAGAAGATTTTGCGCCTTTTGGCAGGCGTCGATTTTGACATTTTAAACAAATCTTGAATTCTTTTTGCGGCAATACAAATTTCTTGTACTTTTGCGAAAAATGCACTATAATAGGAGTAAACATGAGGATGAATGGAGGTGTCCCCAGGTTGTACGATTATTTTTTTCGGATGATAGGCAGAATGGTCCGCGAACTGTCGCGCGGCATTGCCCGTTCGCCGGAGATGAAAAATATCCAGCGCGATCTGCGGAATATGGCAAAGGATGTTCAGCGGGAATTTTCGTCCTATCAGGGCAGAGGGGATTTTTCTCCCAATGATGAGGACGGCGGCTGGTGCCAGGATAACGGCCAGCCGCATCCGGATGGCGACTCCACCGATGCGCAAAGCCGTCCCCAGTACAGCGCCCAAAATCAGTATGGGACAAATCGGCAGGGAAATTCACATGTTTCGGTTGCCCCAAAAAACAAATACAAGACGGTCAGCACAGCCGGCATTCTCTTTACCGTTTTTGGCGGTATCGGGCTGGGTGTCTTTTTGATTTTTCTGTTGATGACAACTGGGCTCACAATTTTGACCGATATGTTCGGGATGCCGTATCTGTTTTTGAGTTTCGTCTTGCTGATCCTGACAGGAATTTCCATCTGGATGTTGGCTAAGGGAATCTCACTGCTCAAGCGGACCAGCCGGCTGAAAAAGTACTTAAAGATTGTGGGCAACAGCCAGTTTTGCCCCATCGATATGCTGGTGAGGGAGAGCGGATTTGACCGCGCCTTTGTGCTCAAGGATTTGCAGAAGATGATTCAGAAGCGCGTCCTGCCCGACGCGCACATCGACGACCAGAAGACCTGCCTGATGCTGGGCGACGAGATCTACCAGCAGTACCTGTATGTGCAGAGCCAGGCTCAGCGCCGCCAGCAGGAGGAGCAGCGCCAGCGCGAAGAGCAACAGCGCCAGCAGGAACAGCAGCGCCAGCAGGAGGAGCAGGCCTTCGCGGGTAATCCTGAGCTTGCCGCCACCATCCGGCAGGGCCGCGAGATGATCCGGCGCATCCGAGAATCCAACGACCGCATCGAGGGAGAGGAAGTTTCTGCCAAGATGGACCGCCTGGAACAGATTGCAGAGAAGATTTTCGAACAGGTGCAGGAGCACCCGGAAAAGCTGCCGGATATCCGCAAATTGATGAACTACTATCTGCCCACCACCTTAAAGCTGCTGGATGCCTACGAGGAATTTGACAGCCAGCCGGTGCAGGGCGAAAATATCAAGACGGCAAAACAGCAGATCGAGCAGACGCTGGATACCATCAACATCGCGTTTGAGAATCTGCTGGATAAACTTTTTACCGATGAGGTGCTGGACGTCAGCTCGGACATCTCGGTCCTGGAGACGATGCTCAAGCAGGAAGGCTTGACCGGCTCGGAATTTGATCTCAAATAAAAGCAGAATTTGGAGGAGGAAAGCAAGATGAGCAACCCATACGATCCGGCAAAGGAACCGGAATTGACCTTGACGCTGGACCCCTTTGCGCAGGAGGTTCCAACGATGGAGCAGCCGCAGGCCCAGATGCCAGCGGAGAAAAAAGAGGAGCCCAAGCCAATCTTTGACGAGAGTCAGCTGACCGAGCAGGAGCGCAAGATGGTCAACGACTTTGCTGCCCAGATCGACCTGAATAACTCCAACGTCATCCTCCAGTACGGCGCGGGCGCCCAGAAAAAGATGGCGGACTTTTCCGAGAGCGCGCTGGAAAATGTGCGCACCAAGGATTTGGGCGAGATCGGCGAGATGCTTTCCAGCGTTGTGACCGAGCTGAAAAACTTTGACGAAGAGGAAGAAAAAGGATTCTTCGGTTTCTTCAAAAAGAACGCCAATAAGCTCAATTCGATGAAGGCCAAGTACGCCAAGGCGGAAGCGAATGTCAACCAGATTGTGGAGGGCCTGGAAAAGCACATGATGACCCTGCTCAAGGACGTTGCAATGCTGGACAAGATGTATGAGATCAACAAGACCTACTTTAAGGAGCTGTCGATGTACATTCTGGCCGGACAGAAAAAGCTGCAGGAGGTGCGCTCCACCCAGCTGACCCAGCTGATTGCGAAGGCGCAGCAGACCAACCTCCCTGAGGACGCACAGGCGGCAAACGACCTGTCGGCGATGTGCGACCGCTTTGAGAAGAAGCTGCACGACCTGGAGCTGACCCGCATGATCTCCATCCAGATGGCCCCACAGCTCCGCCTGGTGCAGAACAACGATACGCTGATGTCCGAAAAGATCCAGTCCACCATCGTCAACACCATCCCACTCTGGAAGAGCCAGATGGTTCTGGCGCTGGGCGTCACCCATTCCCAGCAGGCGGCGCAGGCACAGCGGGAGGTCACCGATATGACCAACGAACTGCTTCGCAAAAACGCGCAGACCTTAAAGATGGCGACCATCGAGACCGCCAAGGAATCGGAGCGCGGCATCGTGGACATCGAGACGCTCAAGGCGACTAACGAGTCGCTCATCTCCACCCTGGACGAAGTGATGAAGATTCAGGAGGAGGGCCGCCAGAAGCGCCGCGACGCGGAGGTCGAGCTGGGACGCATCGAGGAAGAATTAAAGCAGAAGCTGCTGCAGATCAGAGGCTAAGCATAAAAAAAGAGGAACCCAAAAGGGTTCCTCTTTTTTATGTGTGAAAATAAGTTTTACATCCGGCTGTCCAGTTCACCGCTCTCCTGCTTTAGGGCTTCATAGTCCTTTTTGATCTGCTCGACATCCTGATCGGTGACATGGTGCTCGCTGTAGCGGGCCTTGATGTAGATCTGGCGCAGGTGACTCAGAATAGAAAAATTCTCCGGCCGGAAGATATACTTTGCACTATGCTCGACGATGGCGCTGTTATCGGATTTTTCCAGGACATATCCGTGACGGCGGCAGATCTTTAAAAACTGCCGGTAATAGTAGCGCACCGCCTTGCGCGGGTCGGCAGGGGGAAAGAGGTCCAGCGGCGCTTCTTCCTGAAAGCTACGTTTTTCGGTGATGGTGGAGCGGGTCTCCTTGATCGAGTTGTATCGAAAACGGTGGTAGCCTCTCTTGAGCAGCTTGCTGAAAAAAACAAGGACTGCGATCACAATCGCGATGGTGACGATGGGCTTCACTACATCCAGGATGGAGGTGGTGGGGGTGTTGACAAAGCTGAATATGAGCTCCATAAAGCCGTCCTGAAACTCAAACGTTTTCAGCTTGGTATCAGGACGGGAAGCAAACAAGCCGCTGAGAGGACGGGAAATCAAATAGACCAACCCGCCGACTACATAGGAGAAGACGAGGATGATGGGAGCGATAATCCATTCGTAGATCAACCCTGGAATCATCGCGACCAGCCGTAAAAATTCCGGGGAACTGATGATCAGGATAATGAGCAGCAGCCCCGCCGTGACCAGAAGGCTTGCAGTGCGAAAGCGCCGCTGGCTGAACACCTTGGGGTTGTGCCGCAGCGCCTGGGTCAGCAGCAGTGTGCTGATTGCCAGGGTGAGGACAAAGGGGACAAAGCGCGGCAGCTTCTCGAAGTCCCAGATGAAAAGGAAAATAGGGAAGACGGATGCAATCAGCGCCTTGACCGCCAGCGACAAAAAGGAGAGCCGGTCGTCGTAGTCGATGACAAAGATTTTGCGGACGAAGCACACCGCCACATAGATGGCCGAGGCCAGGATGATGAGGGCGGTAACCAAATCTTCCACCCCGATCAGGGCCAGCGGCATCAGCAGGATGGGCAGAAAGCGCAGCGCCTCCTTTTTCTGCGCGGTAAAGTAGGCCAGCGCCCCGCACAGCGACAGCACAATCAGCGGCACGAAGGTGACATCGCAGCTGGTCATGCACAAAAAGGCGTTGGCCACCGCGTAAAACAGTGAGAGGTCTCCAACAAGTCTGAGAAAGAAAAATAAGGTCATGCGGTTTTTCCCTCCTTGTCGCCGTCATTGTTTTGCTCATGCAGGTCGTCCGGAGTCAGCAGAAAGACCCTGCCGTCCGAAAGCTCCTGCAGTCGGAGCAGCTCATCCTGCCAGGCGGGACTGCGGCTGGGGGTGATGATGATGTGGTGCCGTCCCGGCTCACAGTTGCGGCAGGCTCGCTGCAGGGTGAAGGAGAAGCTTTCCAGCGCGCCCTGGGTGACACGGCCCAGAAACTCCATCACCCCGTAAAAGTGGCCGCTGCCAAGCCCCTGTTCGATGTCGGTGTAGAGGCTGGTGGTGCCGGAGGGGATGGCGTTGGAAAGAAAGCTGTACTGGATGTGCTTGGCTTCCAACTGCTCGCAGACCGAGCGTGCGATGGAGCAGCACGCCTCCAGCTTGTTGTCCTCCTCAAAGACGTTGAGCACCGACTGTACATTGAGGAGGATGGTGACCGACAGGTCGATGGTGTGGTCGTAGTTTTTGACCATCATCCTGCCCAGGCGGGCGCTCTGGGTCCAGCTGATGTCGCGCATCGGTTCGCGGCCGGTGTAGTCGGAGAAGCCGATGGTCAGCATCGGGTCCTCAAAGATGAAGCGGTTGACCGAGATGTCGCCGATCATGCCGCCCAGCAGCATGTCAAAGGAAGGGGAGGCGGCGCGCCGCGGCATGACGACCACCTCTTTGAAAAGAGAGAGAGTGCGGTAGTCGTCCTGCAATCCCAGCAGGTCGCCGCCGTTTATCCGGCAGCCCAGGAAGAGGTAGCGACCACGCTTGGGAAGCTTGGCCTGCAATGTGCGGGTCAGGCGCTGGCGCGGCATCAGGTAAAAGGCGGTGGTCAGCTGGCTGCTGGCCAGCTCCTGATAGGCGCTGGAGTTGGAGCTGACATAGATGTTGGTGTTGACTGTTCCGGTGGAAAGGCTCTCCTCCTCGCCGGGAATCTGGATGCCGCTCGGGAAACTTTCAACCATGCTGACATAGGGGACAAACCAGAGCTTGTGGTTTTCGATCGTCGACCGAACGGTAAACTCCTCGTCCGGTTCCAACAGGGTCTGGGAGGGGGCAACGTCATAGGTGATGCGGTCCAGACCGTGGCGGATGGACCATCGCTCCACCAAAAACAAAACCAATATAGAGATGATCAGCAGGACAATCAAGCAATCATCTCCTTTTTATTGACGGATATTTTCCAGTGGTGCGGGGACCTCTGCGAGCAGTCTGGAGAAGGTCTCCTCAATATCTCCGGTGCGGGCTGGGCCGTTGAAGGTGACGCGGTGGCACAGCACGTACGGGGCCACGTCGCGCACGTCCTCCGGAAGGACATAGTCCCTGCCGGCCAGCGCCGCAGTGACCTGAGAGGCCTTGTACAGCGCGATGGCGCCGCGGGTAGAGACGCCCAGCACAAAATGGCCGCTGCTGCGGGTGTGTTCCACGATATCCATCAAGTATCCGGCCACCTCGTCGGACATGGAAATCTGGGGAATCATTGATTTAAGCTGCTCGATTTCCTCCAGCGAGACCACCTGCTCCAGTTCCTCCACAATCTTGGAGGTGGAAGGGCGGGAGATGACCGACAGCTCCTGCTCCCGGGTCATATAGCCGAGCTTGAGCTTCATGAAAAAGCGGTCGATCTGCGCCTCAGGCAACGGGAAGGTGCCGTAGGATTCCAGCGGGTTCTGGGTGGCCATGACCATGAAGGGTTCCTGCAGCTTGGTGGTAGTGCCGTCCACCGAGATCTGGCGCTCCTCCATCGCCTCCAGCAGGCTGGACTGGGTGCGGGGAGTGGCGCGGTTGATCTCGTCGGCCAGGATGATGTTGGAGAAAAGGGGACCTTCGCGGAACTGGAATTCGCCGGTTTTCTGGTTATAGAAGTTAATGCCGGTCAGGTCAGAGGGCAGCAGGTCGGGGGTGAACTGGATGCGCTTAAACTTGCCGCCAATCGTTTTGGCAAAGGCGCGCAGCAGCATCGTTTTGCCGGTGCCGGGCACGTCCTCCAGCAGCACATGGCCCGAGCAGAGGAAGGAGGTAAAAACCAGATTGATCACCTCGTCCTTGCCAACGATAACCTTACCGCAATTTTTTAATACACGATCCTTGCAGTCGCAAAAAAGTGAAACGTCCAAGAGAAAACCACCTTTCTTTTTTGTTTGGATAAGATGACTTGATTCTATCATTTCTGGAAGAAAAAAGCAAGGTGAAAAACATTTTATTGTGCATGTACAATAAAAGCTCTGCTTTTAACAGAGCTTTTATCACAACTATTCGTAAAAAACTATTTTTTTCGCATGGAAGAAAGGCTTGCCATGTGAAACAAAGGGCGTTTTTTCGGCGGCTGGGTTTTATAAATATTGTAATAGATAGTCTGAATGTAATTTGCCAATGTCTGCGCGCCCGAATTTTTGACCGACTGGATGACCGAGGCCTTGAGGGTCTGCAGTTCCTGTGGGTCCATGTCGCGGATCTGGCGCAGGCGCTGGCCCATCTCTTTGGCGTCGCGGAACATATAGCCGTTGACGCCGTCCTTCACCTGGTCGGCGTTGAGCTCATCGTACAGCTGCAGCACCGGCAGGCCGCCTGCCATGCCCTCCAGCATCGAGATCGAGTTGGTGTCGGAGAGGGAGGCTGTGACATAGATGTCGCAGGTATGGATGTACGGAGGCAGTTCGTCGTGCACCACTTTGCCGGTGAACACCACTGTGTCGGTGATCTTCAGTTCCTTTGCCAGCTGCTCCAGCGGCTCCTTTTCAGGACCGTCGCCGACAATCATCAGCCGCATGTTATCCTCCAGCTTCATCTCCTGTGCCCAGAAGCGCAGCAGAACGTCGACGCTCTTTTCGCGGCCCAGGCGCCCGACAAAGCAGGCAACGGTAGCGTCCAGCGGGATGCCCAGCTTGTTGCGGATTTCGTTCCGCTGTTCCTGGGTGGAGGTGGAAGGATGGAAGGCATCCAGCTCGACCGGGTTGGGGATGACCTCCACCTTTTTGTCGCTGCCGATCTCAGTGGTGTACTCCTGGCACTTTTTGGATGGCCCGGTGACCACGTTGGTGTGCTGTGGGAAGATGCGGAAATAGTGGTGGGAGAGCTTTCTGGTCAGCGGAACAAGCGGCTTGGGCGCGATGTAGTAGATGTAGTCGTCGTACATGGTGTGCAGGGTGTAGACAACCGGCACCTTTAAGATTTTGGCGATGGCAAGGCCGCTCAGGCCAACGCTGAACTCGGTGTGCAGGTGGATGATGTCGGGATTAAATTCCCGCAGGTAATGCAGGCGCGCGCTGCTGACCGGTGAGGCAAGGCACATGTTGTAGATGCGTTTGAGGGTGTGGGCGGGGCAGTGCAGCACACCGTCCTCAATGTAGTGCCTGTGTGCCTTGGCGTCGGCAGTGACAATCAGCACGGTGTGCCCCAATGCTTCCAGCCCTTCCTTTAAGATTTTGATATGGGTAACCACACCGTTGATCTGCGGCAGGTAGGTTTCGGTAAAAATTGCGATGCGCATATTTCTCCTCCCGTGATAAAAATGTTCCAATTAAAAGTATAGGCCAAAGCCTGTCGAAAATCAATGCAAAAGGAAAGTTTTTTTGAATATTCCCCTGCAAAAAAAAGTTGGGCGCTATCAATAAAACGGGATAAAGAATGGATTTTCTTCAAAATAGAAGGTCAAAGAAAAGATCTTTTTTCGGTTGTCAAAAAATTTCACAAAAGAAAGATCAGGCACTGGACACAGGCGCTGCTCCCGGGTATAATAAGGAAGGAGACGCGCCGGTGGTTGCATCTGCGCAGAGAATGGATTTTTTGACAGGAAAGGAATTTTTGAATATGGCAAAACGTATATTCGCAGCTCTTTTAACAGCGGCCCTGTTAACGGCAGGCATGGCGGCATGCAGCGGTCAGCAGCAGGCAGTCGAGGAGGAGACGGTACAGCTTCCCGCTGACGAGGAGCAGCAGGAGGCGGAGCCGGAGCAGCAGGAAAGCGGGGACGTTTTTGAGACGCTTTCTCTGACCGATCTGGACGGCAACGAGGTGGACAGCAGTGTTTTTGAGGACTACGATCTGACCATGATTAATATTTGGGCCACCTTCTGCAACCCGTGTCTGAGCGAGATGCCGGAGCTGGCGGAGCTTTCCAGCGAATACGCTGCGGGGGATAACAACGTACAGATCATCGGCATCTGCACCGACATCACCGACATCGAGGGCCAGCCGGTGCAGGAAGGGGTCGACTTGGCAAAACAGATTGTCGAGCTGACCGGCGCTTCCTACCGCCATCTGGTGCCGGACGCGGACTTGATGGAATTTTTGATGCAGGAGGTTGCGGTGGTGCCGACTACCTATTTTGTAGATTCTCAGGGCAAGGTTGTGGGCGAAGCAACTCTGGGCGCCCGGGATAAGGCGAGCTGGCAGCAGGAGATCGACGCCCGCTTGGCGATGCTGGAGGAATAACAGATGAAAGCGAAAGAGAAGATCGGTCCAGTCCCGTTTGTCCTGATCGCGGCAGCGGTGGCCCTGATTGTGGCGGGGACGCTCAGCGGAGAGGCCCAGCTGGTGCTGACCAAGGCGGTCAACATCTGCATGGAGTGTATCGGAATTGGGTAAAGAATAGAGAAAGCGAAAAGGAGAGGCTCCGAGTTGAGCCTCTCCTTTTCGTATGTGGGAATATATGAAA
>URGV01000022.1 GCA_900547455.1 uncultured Oscillospiraceae bacterium | reverse complement strand
CCTACTTTCATCGTGAAATGAAAGTAGGCCGGGGCGCGGGGCGGAGCGCCCGCTCTCGGGGGCTGTGGGGGCAAAGCCCCCCAAAAAAGCCCCGGGTGCTCCCACCCACCCCACGGTAGAGAGAATAAAAAGGGGAGTGCAGAGGGGCCGCACCTCCGGTGCGCCCCTCGCAAAAGAAAGGAGATTCTGCGATGAAAAAAATCATCTTGGCTCTGTGCCTGATCCTGGCCCTCGCCGCCTGCCAGGGGCGGCAGACCACCGAAACTGTCCAGCCGGAAAACCAGCCCGCCGAAGCCGTCCAGCCGGACACCGAAACCCAATCCCCGGACACCGAACAGCAGGAGAGCGCCGCGCCTGCGGACACCGAAGCGGAATCGTCTGAGGCTGCGGGCACCGAAGCGGAGCCGCCCGCCGAAGCCTCCGGCGTGACGATCGATCCGGCGGGGCAGGTCATGCAGCCGGCAGATTCTCCGAGCTCGGAGAATCCGGATGCGCAGTCTCAAACCGCGACCCTCTACATCGGCTCCTCTGGCAGCGGCTTCACCGAATATCCGGTCAGTTGCACCGGCACGCTGACGCCCGACTGGCTGATCGGGCAGATCAGCGACCTCACCGGCTGGAACCTCGACCTTGCCGAGCCGGTCTCCACCGGCAAGGGCGGGATGACGGTCGACTTTGCAAACACCAGCGCCCTTGTCGTCGGCCCGCCCGACCCGCAGAAGGAGGAATTTTTTGTCTACGACAATGTTCAGCTGACCCAGACCATCCTGGACTCGATCCAGCGCACCCTGCAATATAACTTCATCGACCCGGAGCTGGGTGACCCAAGCAATCTGGACGTCTATTTCTGCCTGGAGGGCGGGGACATCTTCCTGGAGGGCGGCGCGTTTGTCCTGCACACCCAGCCTTATCAGGGGCTGATGGTGGAGTAGCCGCCGCCCGGCGGGGGGATGCGAGGAGGGGTGCACCAGAGGTGCGGCCCCGTCCTCTGCACTCCTCCCCATGGGTGGGCCTACCCGGCCCACACCCGGGGTTTCTTTCGTTTCACGACGAAAGGAACCAAAGGCGTGCCGGGGCTGCGCCCCTGGACCCCGAGAGGGGGGCACGTTGTCCCCCCTGCGGCGGCGCCGTAAAGCGTCGCGCACCCCCCCAATGGGGGTTTCAGACACAACAAAAGACCGATTTGCCCACCCACTCCAAGCGGGCAAACCGGTCTTTTGTTCTCCCGCAGTTTCTTCGAGGGAACACGTTTTGCTTTCAATCTGCGGCGCGGGGAATTTGAGGTGCAAGATGTCAAAAAGTCTTGACATTTTGCACCTCAGCGTGCTATACTGATGATGTAAAAATAATTTGACATTTTGGAGGTGTATTTATGGATCTCAGAAGCTTACTCATCGTCTGGCTTCCACTCTTTTTGCTGCTGATCTTCCTCATTTTAATTGTTGCCATGTTTATATCACTGGCCAGGCAGGGGGACGAGCGGCGGCGGATGATTGTCCAGACTGCAAGCGCCAACACCTTTGCGGTGACGGTGCTCTACCTCCTCTTTTGCTTTATCGAAGGCATCGTTCGCTCAGTCGCGCAGGGCGAACCCATAGAGAAAATGAATCCCATCGTCACCCTGACGGTCATCTCGATCATCTACAGCATCGAGCTGTTCTACTACAAACGGAAGTACGGTGACTAAGATGCAGAACACCATTCGTGAGCTTCGAAAAGAAAAGGGGCTCTCCCAGGACGAGCTGGCCCGCGCCTGCGGCGTTTCCCGCCAGACCGTCAACGCCATCGAGAACAACAAGTACGACCCCACCCTCGCCCTGGCTTTCCGGCTGGCGCAGGTGCTGGGAACCACGGTTGATCTTCTCTTTACCCCTTCTGTTTAGAAAAAGCCCCCTTGTCTCCCCACCTGCCCTATGTTACAATGGAGCTATCATCCACAGAAAGGACTGAACCAAATGCCTGAAACCACACCCCTTTTCCAGACCCAGACCACCTACACCTTCGCCGAGTACAGGCGCTACAGCCGCGCTTTGCAGAACAAGGTGATGCACCGGCCGCTGGTCATCGCGGTTATGATGGCCTGCCTGGTGCTGCTGGCCCTGCTCTCGGACGACAACTCGATGCGGGTCGCCTTCCTCATCGTGGCGGTGCTGACCCCGCTGATCTTTTCCCTCATCGGCTCCCGGATGGAGAAGAAGGCCTACTACGCCAACACCGCCATGCAGGACATCGTGCTGACCTACTCCTTCTACCCCGACCATGTGGAGACCAACAACACGCTGGGCTTCACCACCATCCCCTACGACAAGCTCTACCGCGTGGTGGAGACCCCCACCAATTTTTACTTGATGATCGCCCGCAATCAGGGGATGGTGATCGTCAAGGAGAACTGCTCTGCCGAGCTGATCGCGTTTTTGCAGAAGCTGGGAAAATAAGTGTGCAGCCATCAAAACAGACCGGTTTATCCCCCATGTTTTCGGGGACAGGCCGGTCTGTTTTTATACTTTCGGGGCGTTACAGTTGCACGTTCCTGTGCAACTTTTGGGGGCAAACGGGGTATTAGTGAAGGGGGAATTTCGCCCCACCCTCCTTCCGGCAAGCAGCGCGGATGGGGACGAAATGGGGACAAAACGGTGGGGACAAAGCAGGATGTCCCCAAATAGAGCAGATTAGAAAGTTGAGCCAAACGGAGCTCCACCCGAAAAAACAGGCTTTTGTCCCCAATTTGTCCCTACTTTGTCCCTATTTTGTCCCCACTCTTGTCCCTATCTGTACGACAAAGTGAGATTCCAAAAAACCGCATAACAAAGCCATTTTTAATTTTAACGAATGCTTTCTTGAGGACAAAATCCTACTCTATATAATAAAAGATATTTTATATAGGATATAGGGAGAAAAGAGTTTTGACCCCTCCGTCCCCATATTTTGTCCCTATCGCTTAATCGGGAGCGGCCTCTGCGCCCACATCGGCCCGCGCTGTCATGTGCGGCCCGCGCTCCCCACCGGGCATCCAGCAATTTTTTCCTGAATAAGGGAAAGGCTATCGGCAGCCCGCTCTGCCGCGCCGCCCCCCGAGGATGCCGCAGACCCTGTACCCCCTCCACCAATACCGCTAGGACAGAGGGCCGGGGGATCAAAGGGGGCTACGCCCCCTTCGCCGGAGGTCCAGGAACCAGGAGGTTCCTGGCGTATCTTTGCCTACTTTCTCTACGCGAGAAAGTAGGCCGGGGCTTGGGGCGGAGCGCCCAAAAAGGTGGGTGCAGGGACTATGTCCTTGCATAAATCTCCTCCGGGGCTTGGGGCGGAGCGCCCAAAAAGGTGGGTGCAGGAGCCAAGTCTGACGACTTGCTCCCGGAGGGGCGTCAGCCCCTCCTCGCAAAGGAGGAGTGAGGAGCCAAGTCCGCCGCCCTGCTTCCGGGGGAGCAAAAAGCCTATTTTGGAAGCTCCAGAGCAAAGATGCCGCAGCGCATCACCCTGCCCTGCTCCTTATGGAATATGCGCTCGTTGCTCCCCACCTGCACAAATCCCAGACGCTCCGCCAGCTTCCGCGAGGCCTCGTTCTCCAGCGCCAGCTCCGCGGTGAAGCGGCAGATACCGTTCTTCTCGTGCAGCTCCTGAATCATCGCCCGCGCTGCTTCCTGGGCATAGCCCTTGCCGTGCCACTGGCGGTGAAACAGATAGCCGAAATCCCGTTCCTGCTCCCCAGGGAAACACAGATAGCCGATCACCCTGCTCTCTCCCCGCAGGCAGACCGAGTAAAAGAACCCGCTCTCGGCCCAAATCCGCACCTGCTCCCTTGCCTTCTCCTCGCTGGTCGGCAGCGGGAAGTCGTAGATGACCGCAGGCGAAGCCGAGAAGTCCCGGAACAGCTCCAGGATATCCCGCCATTCCGCCTGGCACATCGGATGAATTTCCAGCCGCTGGGTTGTGATCTTCATGTTTTCTTCCTCCTTTTTTGCAGAGGGCTTTGTCTCTGCCGCTTCTTTGCGAGAAGCGACTGCCCCCTCGGCAACAAGATAAAAAAGCAGCGGCGAAACATCAGTTTCGCCGCTGCACAAAAATCAGGAAACGATTTTTAAAAAATTATTTTGCTGCGTACAGCTCACCCAGACGTACCAGATGCTCGTATCTAGCACGGGAGTTCTCGGCAGCTTCGTTGAAGAGCTCCTCTGCTCTTTCTGGGAAGGAGCGGGTCAGAGAGGAGTAACGAGCCTCGCCCATGATGAACTCTTTGTAGTCAGCGGTCGGAGCCTTGCTGTCCAGGGTGAATGGGTTCTTGCCCTCTGCCTTCAGAGCCGGGTTGAAGCGGAACATATTCCAGTAGCCGCAGTCAACAGCGCGTTTCATCTCTTTCTGGCAGTTGGTCATACCGCCCTTGATCGAGTGCATCTCACATGGAGCGTAGCCGATTACCAGGGACGGACCCGGATAAGCTTCCGCCTCAGCCAGAGCCTTGATGGTCTGGTTCATGTCAGCGCCCATCGCGATCTGTGCTACATAGATGTAGCCGTAGGACATCGCAATCTCCGCCAGGCTCTTCTTGGCAATCGCCTTACCAGCAGCAGCAAACTGTGCTACCTGACCGATCTGGGAAGCCTTGGAAGCCTGACCGCCGGTGTTGGAGTAAACCTCGGTGTCGAATACCATGACGTTGATATCCTCGCCGGAAGCCAGGACGTGGTCCAGACCGCCGAAGCCGATATCGTATGCCCATCCGTCGCCGCCGAATACCCAAACGGATTTCTTGGAGAGATATTCTTTGTGTTTGAGGATTTCCTGTGCCTTGTCGCAGCCGCAGGCTTCCAGAGCAGCGATCAGCTCCTCGGTAGCAGCCTGGTTCTCTTTGCCGTTGTTGACGGTGTCCAGATATTTCTGGCCAGCAGCCTTAACAGCCTCGTTGCTGCCGTTCTCGACCAGGTCGCGAACCTTCTCGATCAGGCCGTCACGAACAACCTTCTGGCCCAGGTACATACCGAAGCCGTGCTCCGCGTTGTCCTCGAACAGGGAGTTTGCCCAAGCCGGACCATGGCCCTGTGCGTTGACGGTGTATGGAGAGGTAGCAGCAGGACCGCCCCAGATGGAGGAGCAGCCGGTTGCGTTGGAGATGTACATTCTGTCGCCGAACAGCTGGGTGATCAGACGAGCGTAAGCGGTCTCAGCACAACCAGCGCAGGAGCCGGAGAACTCGAGCAGCGGTTTCTCGAACTGGCTGCCCTTGACGGTCTCTTTAGCAGGCATGCCTGGCTTCTTGCCAACGTTGGCAACCAGGTAATCGAATACAGGCTGTTTTGCTTCCTGGCTCTCTCTTGGAACCATCTTGATGGCCTTTTCTTTGGCCGGGCACTCGCCTACGCAGACGCCGCAGCCCATGCAGTCCATCGGGGAAACAGCCATGGTGAATTTGTAGTTTTCCAGGCCCTTGCCGACCATCTTCGCGGTCTGCAGGCCAGCAGGTGCAGCAGCAACCTCTTCTTCGGTCAGCGCGAACGGACGGATGGTCGCGTGCGGGCAGACATAGGAGCAGCGGTTGCACTGGATGCACTTGGTCTCGTCCCACTCAGGAACCATAACGGCTACGCCGCGTTTCTCATAAGCGGAAGCGCCCTGCTCGAAGGTGCCGTCAGCGTGGTTGACGAAGGCGGATACCGGCAGGCTGTCGCCGTCCATCTTGCCGACAGGCTCCATGATGTCCTTGACCATGGTGACCAGCTTGGCCGGACCTTCAACGTGTTCCTCAGCCTTGTGGTCCTCAGCGGTTGCCCAGTCAGCCGGAACGTCGATCTTGACATAGTAGTCAAAGCCGGCGTCGATGGCGTCGTGGTTCATCTTAACGATGGCCTCGCCCTTCTTGGAGAAGCTGCGGGTCGCTGCATCCTTCATGTAAGCGATCGCGTCCTCTTTTGGCAGAACGTTTGCCAGAGCGAAGAAGGCGGACTGCAGGATGGTGTTGGTGCGTTTGCCCAGACCGATCTCGATTGCCTTGTCGATCGCGTTGATGGTGTACAGCTGAATGTTGTTCTTGGCGATGTAGCGTTTTGCCTCAGCCGGCATGTGCTCGTTGAGCTCTTCCGGAGTCCACTGGCAGTTGATCAGGAAGACGCCGCCCGGTTTTACGTCGCGAACCATCTTGTAGCCCTTGGTTACATAGGACGGGTTGTGGCAGGCAACAAAGTCAGCCTTGTTGATGTAGTATGGGCTCTTGATCGGCTTGTCGCCAAAGCGCAGGTGCGAGATGGTGATACCGCCGGTCTTTTTGGAGTCATACTGGAAGTATGCCTGTACATATTTATTGGTGTGGTCGCCGATAATCTTGATGGAGTTCTTGTTCGCACCAACAGTACCGTCGCCGCCCAGGCCCCAGAACTTGCACTCGATGGTGCCTTCTGCAGCGGTGTTCGGCGCTTCCTTCTCTTCCAGAGACAGGTGGGTAACGTCGTCGTTGATGCCCAGGGTGAATCTTGCTTTCGGAGCATCCTTTGCAAGCTCTTCATAAACGGCGAAGATGCTGGCCGGGGTGGTGTCCTTGGAGCCCAGACCATAGCGGCCGCCGATGATGGTAGCCTTGCGTCCAGCTTCGCTCATCGCAGACATAACATCCAGGTGCAGAGGCTCTGCGTAAGCGCCTGGCTCTTTGGTGCGGTCCAGAACAGCGATCTTGGTCGCGGTCTCAGGAATAGCAGCCAGCAGGTGTTTTGCAGAGAACGGACGGTACAGTCTTACTTTTACAAGACCAACCTTCTCGCCCTTTGCGGTCAGGTAATCGATAACTTCCTCGGCGACATCGCAGATGGAGCCCATCGCGATGATGACGCGGTCAGCGTCCGGTGCGCCGTAGTAGTTGAACAGCTGATAGTTGGTGCCCAGCTTGGCGTTGACCTTGCCCATGTACTCCTCAACGACAGCAGGAACTGCCTCGTAGTACTCGTTGCAGGCCTCGCGGTGCTGGAAGAAGATGTCGCCGTTCTCGTGGGAACCGCGCATGGTTGGGTGCTCCGGGTTGAGTGCGCGTTTGCGGAATGCTTCTACTGCATCCATGTCGCACATCTCTTTGAGGTCTTCATAGTCCCAAACCTCGATCTTCTGGATCTCGTGGGAGGTGCGGAAGCCATCGAAGAAGTTGATGAACGGAACGCGGCCCTTGATGGCAGCCAGGTGCGCAACAGCGCCCAGGTCCATAACTTCCTGCGGGTTTGTCTCAGCCAGCATGGCAAAGCCGGTCTGGCGGCAGGCGTAAACGTCGGAGTGGTCGCCGAAGATGTTCAGCGCGTGGGAAGCAACGGTTCTCGCGGAAACATGGAATACCGCTGGCAACAGTTCGCCGGCGATCTTGTACATGTTCGGGATCATCAGCAGCAGGCCCTGAGACGCGGTGTAGGTGGTGGTCAGCGCGCCGGCGTTCAGCGAGCCGTGTACAGTACCTGCGGCGCCAGCCTCAGACTGCATCTCCATTACCTTAACGGTGGAGCCGAAGATGTTCTTCTTTCCCTGTGCAGACCACTGATCCACATAGTCAGCCATCGGGCTGGATGGAGTGATCGGGTAGATACCGGCAACTTCGGTAAACGCGTAGGATACATACGCGGCAGCGTTGTTGCCGTCCATGGTTTTCATAGATCTAGCCATAATGTATTATTCCTCCTTGATAGGTTTTGCTGGATGTTATGTTCTAGCATATCACACATACCTACTTTATAAATTCTAGCATTTTTTGGCCTTATTGTAAAGGGACAAAGTGTGCAACTTCTTCTGGAACTGCTATACTTTTTTAACAGTTTTACCAGATTCCGCCACTGCTTTCTCTTTTTTTCTTCCCTTGGGCAGGAGCGATCCGCCAGAGTGGGCTTTTCTCCAAAGAGCCCACTCTGGGGCACAGAGAAAGCCGGCGCCCCTCCGCAAGAACCGGAGCGCGGAGGGGCGCTGCCCCATATAATAATGGGGGGTGCAGGCCCAAAGCCGACGCAAAAAGCGTCCCCGGCCGCGCCTTGCCCCGATTTTCATCAAAAGGGCCTCTCCCTTTGGCCGCCCCTGCCCGCCAGCCCCCAAAATCGCCTAATTTGCCGCCAAAAGCCAAATTGACATTCCCGGCTGATTTGTGTATAGTATTAAATTGTATGATGGATTTTTCCAAGTCAAAATCTGTCGTGCGTCGAAAATAAAAACATTGATTTACAGAAAAGGAGATCGAAATGGACCCTGACAGTAACAGTATCATTTTGCAACTGGTAATTCTTCTCATCCTCATCGGCGTCAACGCCTTCTTCGCGATGAGCGAGATCGCCATCGTCACCTTCAACGACAACAAGCTCAAAAAGCTGGCTGAGGACGGAAACAAGCGCGCCGCCACCCTCTACAAGATGGTGCAGCAGCCCTCCAAGTTCCTCTCCACCATCCAGATCGGCGTCACCATGGCGGGCTTTCTGGCCGCCGGTTCCGCTGCGGAGCAGTTCGCGGAGCCTGTCGCTCAGCTGATGTCCCCCGTTATCCCTTACTCGGTGGCCGAGCCGATCGCGCTGTTTGTCATCACCCTGATCCTCGGTTACTTCAACCTGGTTCTCGGTGAGCTTGTGCCCAAGCGCATCGCCATGCACAACCCGGAAAAGGTTTCGCTGGCCGTCGCGCCCATCGTCCGCTTTGTCTTCACCATCGCCAAGCCCCTTGTCGCCCTTCTCTCGGTCAGCACCAACGCCATCCTCAAGCTGATCCACATCAGCCCTGAGGACCAGCCGGAGCAGGTCACCGAGGAGGAGATCCGCATGATGGTCGACGTCGGCAACGAGGAAGGCTCGATTGAAAAGGACGAGGCGGACATGATCGACAACATCTTTGAGTTTGACGACATCACCGTCGAGGACGTCATGACCCACCGCACCGACGTCGCCGCTGTGGAAAACACCGCCACCGTCATGGACGTCATCCGCCTGGCAATCGACGAAGGCTACTCCCGCATCCCGGTCTACAGGGAAGATATCGACGACATTATCGGCATTGTTTACGCCAAGGATATGCTGCGCTGCATCAATGAGACCCCGGACGAAATGTCCCAGCAGCCCATCACCTCCTTCATCCGTCCCGCTATCTTTGTCCCGGAATCCAACCGCTGCTCCGACCTGTTCAAGACCTTCAAGGAGAAAAAGACCCAGATGGCCATCGTCGTCGACGAGTACGGCGGCACCTCCGGCGTTGTCACCATGGAGGACCTGCTGGAGTCGATCGTCGGCAACATGGAGGACGAATATGACCAGGAGGAAGAGGAATACCAGAAGGTCTCCGATAATATCTTTATCCTGGACGGCTCGATGTCCATTGAGGACGTCGAGGAGCTGCTCGGATGCAACATCGGCCCGGAGGAGGATTACGATACTCTCAGCGGCCTGATCACCGACAAGCTCGACCGCATCCCTGCCAAGGATGAGCACCCCGTTGTGCGCATCAACAATGTGGAATTCACTGTCCTTGACACCGAGGAGCGGCGCATCGCCAAGCTGCGCGCCGACATCCTGCCGGAAGAGCCCAAACCGGAAGAACCCGACGAGGAATAAGCGGTTTGGCACATCTCCCATGAGTCAACAAAAGACTGCGGAAATAATTTCCGCAGTCTTTTTTGATGCCTTTTTCCGGGGCTTGATTTTATACCTTTTTTGTATTATAATGAGGCTGTATGATCGCATAAAGAGTTGGCATACTACTTAAAACAGAAAGGAGGAAAAAAGAATGGCATTCACTGTTACCAAGGACACCGTCATCGGTGACGTTCTGGACTACGACAGAAACCTGGCTGAAATCTTTTTCCAGGCTGGCATGCACTGTGTAGGCTGACCTGCTTCCCGCGGCGAAACCATCGAGGAAGCCGCTGCGGTCCACGGTGTGGACTGGGCACCTATCGTATCCGCGTTAAGAGCGCGCGTTCAGTAATTGAGAGTTTGACGATGAAAAAAAACACCCGACCGTTTTGGTCGGGTGTTTTTTTGTTCGTTTCGAGTGCCGTAAAAAAGTTTTTTCCGATGCTGAGCAAAAAGAGAAGCTCCATCTGCCGCCCAAAGGACAGCGGATGGAGCCATCAGGGAAGCTGCCTTCCCCCGCTATTCAACCGTCTTTTTGTCGGCATTGACAACCAGGGAGGTGCTGGCCTGCAGCGGAGCGTCCTCCTCCAGCAGCTTTGCCATCACCACAAACCGCACATCCTTGCGCCTGCCGTACTTGTAGGAGCAGGTGGACAGGGTCAAAATCTTGTCGGTTCCACTCACCGTGACGTCATAGTCATACTCGGAGCGGTCCCGCGCCTCGGTGATGATGTTCATCAGCTGCGCGTCGGTGATCTCCCCCTGCGAGGGATCCCGGAAGTCCTTGTTGATGCGGATATAATCAAAATCGGTGGTGGTATAAAACACCGAGAAGACCTGCCACACCATGTCCTGTGCGCTGTCCTCCCCGTCCCCGTTGATCGAGAAGTAGACGTAGGGGTGCTCGCGCGCAAAGTCGATGTCGGTGAAGTGGAACAGCTGGCTGAAGCGTTCCCCCTCCATGTCGTCGTCATAGTGGACGTTGTGTCCGTAGATGACGGTGTTTTTGGAGAGCTCCTCACGGCTGTTCAAGTTGCACTCATAGTCGGCAAAGAAGCTGCCGGTCCAGCTGTATTCGCCCCACTCGTTCAGGCGCTTGTACTCCTCGTTGTCCTTTCCCTGCACCACCGCTCCGTCGATTTCGGTGTCGTCGATCCGCAGCCAGCCGACGATGTCCTCGTTTTTCTGCTGTGCCTGCTGAATCTGGGCGGTCAGGGAAGGGATTGCCACCTCGGGCTGTTCTTCCTCCTCCTGTGCATCGTCCGGCGCCTGCTCCTGCTGGACAGGCGCCGTCTGCGCAGCCTGTTCGGCAGGTTCCTCCTGCTGTCCGCAGCCCGCGGCGGCCATCATCAGCACCGCCGCCGCCAGTACCAGCATTGCTTGTTTGAGAATCCTTCTCATACCAGGGCTCCTTTCAAGGGGCGCCAGCGCCGCTCCCCCATTGATGCTAGTCCTGCTGGTTTGTCAGGTTGCAGACAATGCCCTTGCTGGCATCCAGCAGAATCGAAGTTCCGTTGCGCAGAATCTGGGTGCAGTCCTTTGCGCCCACAATAACCGGGATATTCAGCGCCAGGCCGACGATGGCGGCATGAGAATTGACGCCCGGCTGCGCGGTGATGATGCCGGAGGCCTTCTTCATCACATCCAGCAGCTCGTTGGTGGTGCTGTCGATGACCAGAATGTCCCCTGCCTTAAAGTTCTGCAGCGCCTCGCGCTCGCTCTTGGCCACACAAACACCGGCTTTGACGTTGCCGCCGCCGATGCCCATGCCATGCAGAATCACGTCGCCGACCGTCTGCACCTTTAAGAGGTTGGTGGTGCCGGGGATGCCCAGCGGCACGCCTGCGGTGATGACCACCAGGTCGCCGTCCTTGACAAAGCCGCACTCCTTGGAGCGGGCCATCGCGTGTTTAAACAGCGCGTCCTCGGTGTTCTGCTCCTCGCACAGCACCGGCATAACGCCCCAGGACATGCTCAGGTGGCGGTAGGTCGCCATCTGGGTGGTGCAGCCGATGATCGGCATCTGCGGGCGGTACTTGCTGATCATCCGCGCGGTCTGGCCGGACTGGGTGACGGTGATGATGGCGCTTGCCTCCAGGTCGTAGGCCGCCGAACAGGTCGCGTGGGAGATGGCGTTGGTGACGTCGCGGTTCTGCGCACTGTCATACTCGCGGAAGCGGCGGCGGTAGTTGATGTCCTCCTCGGTGCGCTCGGCGATGCGGGCCATCGTCTTGACCGACTCGACCGGATATTTGCCCGCAGCGGTCTCGCCTGAGAGCATGATGACGCTGGTGCCGTCATAGATAGCGTTGGCCACGTCGGTCGCCTCCGCTCTGGTCGGGCGCGGATGGTTCATCATGCTGTCCAGCATCTGGGTGGCGGTGATGACATATTTGCCGCTGTTGTAGACGCGCTGAATAATCATCTTCTGGATGATCGGCACATCCTCCAGCGGGATCTCAACGCCCATGTCGCCGCGGGCAATCATGATGCCGTCCGAGACGCGCAGAATCTCGTCGATGTTGTTGACGCCCTGGGCGTTCTCAATCTTGGCGATAATCTTGATGGTGTTGCAGCCGTTTTCCTCCAGAATTTCCCGGATCTGCAGAATGTCCTGCGCGCAGCGGGTGAAGGAGGCGGCGATGAAATCAAAGCCCGCCTCGATGCCAAACTTGATGTCGTCGCGGTCCTTGTCGCTTAAGTACGGCATCGACAGCTCGACGTTCGGCACGTTGACGCCCTTGTGGTCGGAGATGGGGCCGCCGTTGAGCACGACGCACTGGATTTCCTTGTCGCTGACCTTCTGCACCTGCAGCTCGATCAGACCGTCGTCGATGAGGATGCGGTCCCCTTCCTTGACATCCTTTGTCAGGTCCTGGAAGCTGACCGAGGCGCGGGTGTTGTCGCCGACAATCTGCTCGGTGGTCAGGGTGAAGGGATCGCCGTCCTTTAAAACCGTCTTTCCGCCCTCTATTTTCCCAAGACGGATTTCCGGGCCCTTGGTGTCCAGCAGCGCGCCAAGCGAAACATCCATCTCCTTGCGCAGCTTCTTGACCAGTTTTAATCTTTTCAGGTGTTCCTCATGGGAGCCGTGGGAGAAGTTAAAGCGGGCCACGTTCATGCCCGCCTCGATCATCTCGCGCAGCACTTGTTCCGTCTCGCTGGCAGGTCCCAGCGTACAGATAATTTTTGTCTTTCTCATACGGAGCACACTCCTTTTTGACTCAATAAAATCGTCCTTTTCATTACACAAAATTTCCCCTACTAAAACTATATCTTACAAGCCGAATAAAATCAATCTTCCAACCGCACTATTTGAAAAAATTTCTAAGATTATACAGATTTTCCACCGCCAAAAGGATAAAATTTTAACATTCTTGTATAGAGACCTTTTGACACAAAAAGCCCGAGGCGGCCTGCGATGACGTCTCGGGCTTTTCGCTTCTTTGATTTATTTACTGGAACATCCAGCTCCACGGGCTGGTGCTGCTCTCGTTCTGTGCTTGGCTCTGCTGTGTGGACTGCTGGCTGGACTGCTGTGTGGTTGTGTCAGAAGGCGCACCCGCTTCTGCAAAGGTCAGCTCCATGCTCAGCTCCTGCCCATCGCCGCGGACGCTCTGTCTGTAAACGGTCAGGGTGATGGTGTCGCCAGGGCTGTACTGCTCCAGCAGGCTGTTGAGCTCTTCCTGTGTGGTGATGCTCTGTCCGTCAATGGCGGTGATGATATCGCCCGCAACCAGTCCTGCCTCCTCAGCCGGAGAACCAGCCTCTACCGATACGACACCGATACCTGGCTGATAACCATAAATCGCCGCGTAGGTCTGGTCGATCATCTGCATGGTGATGCCCATGACCACTCTGCCGCGAACGTAACCGTACTGGATCAGGTCGTTGATGATCGGCTGCGCCTCGTTGATCGAGATGGCAAAGCCGATGCCTTCATAGTCGGTCGCCGCGATCTTCTGGGAGTTGATGCCGATAACCTGGCCATAGGTGTTGACCAGCGCGCCGCCGGAGTTGCCGGGGTTGATGGCAGCGTCGGTCTGGACGCAGTTTACCGTGTTGCCGTTGGTGGTGGTAATCGAGCGGTTAACCGCCGAAACATAACCTACGGTTACGGTACCCGCCAGCTCCAGACCGCCCGGGTTGCCGATTGCGATGACCTGCTCGCCGATCTGCATCTGATCCGAGTTGCCAAACTCCGCCGGGGTCAGGCCGGTCGCGTCGATCTTCAAAACAGCCAGGTCGGTTCTCTCATCCGAGCCGACGAGGGTCGCGTTGTATTCGCTGTCATCCTGCAGGACAACCTTGATGCTGGTTGCGCCGCTGATGACGTGCTCGTTGGTGACGATGTAGCCGTCCGCGCTGATGATGATGCCGGAACCCTGGCTCTGCTCACCGCCGAAGATGCTCTGCTGGTTCTGGATGTAGCTGACAATGCCGACGGTGGAAGGCAGTACCTTCTCCGCCCGCTCGGTGATGGTCAGCTCCCCTTCAGAGAGGTCAACCGATGCGCTGGAATTGCTGGTGGACGGTTTGTCGTTCAGGACCAGCGTGGTGGAGGACTGGTTCTGCTCGTCTGTGCCCTCGGTTGTGGCCTCAGCCGACTGCTGATCCTGCTGGTTGGAGACCAGCGCATAGGTTCCGTAGCCTGCCAGGCTGACAACGCCCACGCACAGAATGGCGCACATGATGCCCGCAAAGACCTTCAGGCCTTTATTTTTCTTCTTGCCGGCATGCTTACCTTCCGCCTTCGGGGTCTGCTGATAATCCTCATAGTTCCATTTATAATGTTCGCCGGACTTGGAGCTGTCCGCGCTGTTCTCCGCCTGCTGCCCCTGCTGGGAAGCGGACTCCCCGTAGCTGTACCGGCTGCTGTAGGCCGGGTTCTGGTTCTGATCCTGGCCTGCCTGCTCGTGGCTCTGCTGCGGACCGGAGCGGTACCAGCCCTCCTGGTTTGGCTGCTGGGATGTTCCGCTCTCATCCTGCTGGTGTGCTCCCGAAACATTTTTATCCGAAAAGACCCAGCCGCTGCCGCTTTCCGAGCTGCCTGCATTTTGCTGCGCGTTCTGCTGCGCTGCGCCGGACTGATTGTTGATATTTTCCTGCGTGTTTTGATTTTCCTGTGGGGCTTGGTCGCCTGCTTCAAATTTCTTTTCATCCATATTGAAAAACCTCCCTGTATCCGGTCTGCAAAACACCTCTGCCGGATGATTGATGTTTTTGGCTTTCACGATTTTTATTATACCGGCAATTTATGAAAATAAATGAAACAAGACTTAAATTGTTTCATACTTTTCCAACCTCAATTCGTGAACATTGTTTCGTTATTTTGTATCCACTGCCGGCAGCGCTCCCGCTACACCTCACGGACATCGACCGGCTTGGGCTGTTTGGTCAGCGCCTTGGGCGCGGTCGCCACCGAGAAGCTGAACTCGCAGTATTCGCCCTCCACGCTGCGCACAATGACCTCGCCCTGATGCAGGTTGACAATCTGGCGCACGATGTACAGCCCCAGACCAACACCGGTCTTGTCCATGCTTCTGGAGCGGTCGGTCTTGTAAAACCGGTCGAACACCTTGGAGATCTCCTCCTTCGGGATGCCCTCGCCGGAATTTTTGATATGGATGTAGGTCCGCTTCTGCTCCACCGTATAGCTGACCTCGATATAGCCGCCATCGTTGACAAATTTGACGGCGTTTTCCAGCAGGTTGTAGACCACCTGGTGGATCAGGTCCTCGTCGGCCTCCACCATCACCTTGCCTTCCTCCAGGCCGCGAATGTCCAGATGTTTTTTCTCAATCATCTGCTCGAAGGTGAAGATGCTGGACAGCACCACCTCGTTGACATCAAAGACGGTCGGCTTGAGCTTCATCTCTCCTGCCTCAATCTTGGCGATGTTGAGCATCGAGCGCACCATGCGGGACAATCTCTTGACCTCGTCCGAGACAATGGTCAGGTAGTGCCGTTCCTTCTCCTGCGGGATGGTTCCGTCCAGAATGCCGTCGATGAAGCCGGCGATGCTGGTCATCGGGGTCTTCAGCTCGTGCGAGACGTTGGCGATAAAGGAGCGGCGCACCGTCTCCTGCTGGGCCAAGCTGTCCGCCATGTTGTTGAAGGCCATCGCCAGCTTGCCGATCTCGTCCCGTTCATTGACCGGCACCCGCACGCTGAAATCGCCGCGCGCAAAAGCTTCGGTGGCCTTTGCCATCTCGCGCAGCGGGCGGGTCAGGCTGCCGGATACGATGTAGGCCAGCACAAAGATGACCACCATCATCACCAGCACGCTCAGCAGAAAAACCCGCAGGATCTCACTCATAAAGTCGGTCAGGCCCTGCGCCGAGCTGGAGGCGAACACCACGCCGGCCAGCCTTCCGTCCGAGAGGGTCAGCGGGACACCCGCCGTGTAGTAGGAGCTCTTATAGATCTCCCCCATCTTGCCCACCTCGGTGTAGATGCCGTTTTCCCGCACCTCGTCGAGGATCTCCTCTCCGATGCCGTATACCATGTGGTTGCAGGCGGAGCGGTGGGTGCACACCAGCACCTCCCCGGACATGTTCGCCAGATAGATATCCGCATCCAGCGCCTTTGCCATCGGGATCCAGGCACTGGTGAGCATGGTGTTGTTGGCCAGCTGGTACTGGCCGTCCACCGACACAATATATTTTTCACTCATCTGCGCCGCATATTCCGCGTTCTTTTCCAGCGCTCCCAGCTTGTCCTCCTGAAAATACTGCGCCGCAAACACCATGAACACCACGCCCAGCACCACAATGCCGGCCAGGGTGATGGAGCAGCACATCGAAAAATACTTTCTGAACAGGCTTTGCCGCATCGATCATCTCTCCCTTTCTGATGACACAAAAGCTCCAACAGAAAAGGCCGCTGAGGATCAAGCTCAGCGGCCCGGAGGCTTTTGATTACTCCTTTACTTCAAACTTATACCCGACGCCCCACACGGTTTTCAGGCTCCATTTGTCCGAGACGCCCTCCAGCTTTTCGCGCAGGCGCTTGATGTGCACGTCGACCGTTCTGGAATCGCCGTAGTACTCAAAGCCCCAAACCTCGTTGAGCAGCTGATCGCGGGTGTAGACCCGGTTTGGATTGCTGGCCAGATGGTACAGCAGCTCCAGCTCCTTGGGCGGGGTGTCGACAACCTTGCCGTCCACCTTCAGCTCATACTTGGTCATGTTGACCACCAGCTTGTCGTAGGAGACCTCCTTGATATCGTTGGCCGAGGAGGACTTGCCGGTTCTTCTCATGACCGCCTTGATGCGCGCGACCACCTCTTTTGCTTCAAATGGCTTGACGATGTAGTCGTCCGCGCCCAGCTCCAGGCCCAGCACCTTGTCAAAGGTCTCGCCCTTGGCGGTAATCATGATGATCGGGCAGTTGGACTTTTTGCGGATGTCGCGGCAAACCTGCCAGCCGTCCAGCTTTGGCATCATGATGTCCAGCAGGACAATGTCCGGATTTTCAGCGGCAAACTTCTCGTTTGCCTCCATGCCGTCCGCGGCCAGCACAACGGTGTAGCCTTCTTTTTCCAAATATAATTTTAACAGTTCTGCAATGTTCTGATCGTCGTCTGCAACCAGGATCTTCCCCATAGACATACCTTGCTCCATTTCTCCGCCGCTTTTTTCAAATCCCCCTCAGGCGCCGCAGCGGCGGCCAGCGTCCCTTCGCGGGAGGTTTCTGTCAATTTTTTGTGCCGCATTCTTTCCTTATTATAGCACATTCCTCGGAAAGTTTCATCCCGTTTTTGTCGAAACCGGGCTCTGCACTTTATTATTTATTATACTAAACTGTGCCGAAATTTGGTGAAAAAACTTTAAACAGATTTTGCTAAACCCATGAAATATCCCTTCCCATTTTCAACACCTGGCGGTGGAGGGTGTGAAAAAGCGCCTGCTTCCCCGTATTTTCCCGTTTGGCCTCTTGCCTAAAAAAGGCAGTGACGGTATAATAGGGATGTGTCAAGCTCATCGAATCGATTTTTGCGATAGAGATAGAAAGGAACGAATCAACATGAAACTAGGCATCGTGGGTCTGCCGAACGTCGGCAAGAGCACCCTTTTCAACGCCATCACCAACGCCGGCGCACAGTCGGCCAACTACCCCTTCTGCACCATCGAGCCCAACATCGGCACCGTCGCCGTCCCGGACTACCGCCTGGACGAGCTGGCCAAGATGTACAACCCGGACAAGATCACCCCGGCGGTCATCGAGTTTGTGGACATCGCCGGCCTTGTCAAGGGCGCTTCCAAGGGCGAGGGCCTGGGCAACAAATTCCTCTCCAACATCCGCGAGGTGGACGCCATCGTCCATGTGGTGCGCTGCTTTGAGGACGGCGAGATTGTCCACGTCGAGGGCAGCATCGGCCCCAAGCGCGACATCGAGGTCATCAACCTGGAGCTGATCTTCTCCGACCTGGACATCCTCGAACGCCGCATCGACAAGGCGGTCAAGGCCGCCAAGGGTGATAAAAAATATCTGGCCGAGGTGGATTTGCTCAACCGCGTCAAGGCGCACCTGGAGGAGGGCAAGTCTGCCCGCAGCATGGAGTTCACCGACGAGGAAAAAGCCATCATGGCCGACATCCCGCTGCTCTCCAACAAGCCGATTATCTATGTAGCCAACATGAGCGAGGATGACTTCAACGGCAAGCTGGACGCCAACCCGTTCTATAACGAGGTTCTGCAGATTGCCCGGGAGGAAAACTCCGAGGTTGTGCCGATCTGTGCCCGCCTGGAGGAGGAGATCGCCGACATGTCCAAGGAGGACAAGATGATGTTCCTCGAGGAGCTGGGCCTCAAAGAGTCCGGTCTGGACCGCCTGATCAAGGCCGGCTACCACCTGCTGGGCCTCATCTCCTACCTGACCGCCGGCAAACCGGAGGTCCGCGCCTGGACCATCACCCGCGGCACCAAAGCGCCGCAGGCCGCCGGCAAGATTCACAGCGACTTTGAGCGCGGCTTCATCCGCGCCGAGGTCATCTCCTACGAGGACCTGATCGCCAACGGCTCAATTGCCGCCGCCAAGGAAAAGGGCCTGGTCCGCTCGGAGGGCAAGGACTACGTCATGCAGGACGGCGACGTCGTTCTGTTCCGCTTCAATGTCTAAATAAAATCCTTGTGCAAAAACGCAGAGCGGGAGCCGTCATGGCTCCCGCTTTTTTGACTGCTAAACCCAAATTTCTTACCAAAACGTCCTTTGTCTCCTTGCCTTTATCTGTGCAGTATGCTACAATCAAGGTGGAATCCTGATGAACGAGGATTCCCAAATCTGTTTTGAGGAGAGAGATTATGAAAAGAGTTCTTGTTGCCGGCCTGCAGCATGAGTCCAACTCCTTCAACCCCATCGTCACCGGGGAAAAGGATTTCCAGGTCATCCGCGGAGCCGAAGTTTTCAATCGTTTTCGTCCAAACGACCCGGTCAGCGGCGTCATCAAGCCGCTGATGGAACAGGGCTATGAGGTGGTCCCCACCGTCTTTGCCAGCGCCGTCCCCAACGGCGAGGTCGACCACGATTTTTACATGAATCTGAAGGCGGAGATCATCCGCGTCGCCAAGGAGGAACAGGCCAAAAAACCGATCGACGCCATCACTCTGGCGCTGCACGGCTCGATGCGGGTCAAGGGCCTGGGTGAAGCGGAGGGCTACCTGCTCGAGGAGCTTCGCCAGATCTTCCCGGACATCCCGCTGTTCTGCTCGCTGGACATGCACACCACCATGACCGAACGGATGCACAACAACTGCGACGGCTTTGTCGGCTACAAGTGCGCGCCCCACACCGACCGCTATGAGACCGGCGAGCACGCCGCCCGCATGACCATCGCCGCGCTGGAAAACGGCTTCCAGGCACATTCGGCCTGGGTCAAGGTGCCGATTCTGATTGCAGGCGAGCAGTCCTCCACCACCGTCGAGCCGATGAATGGCCTGATCGAGGAGTGCCGCCGCACCGAAACCCAGCCCGGCATCATGGCTGCCTCCTACCTGATGGGCTTCCCGTGGGCGGACAACGAGGACAGCTCCTGCGCCGTCTATGTCGTCGCCGACAGCCAGGAACTGGCCGACAAGGAAGCCATCCGTCTGGCCGAGCTGATGTGGAGCAAGAAGGACGAGTTCTGCTTTCAGACCGAGACCTACCACGAGCAGGAGGCCATCGACGTCGCCTTCAAGGCGGTGGAGGCGGGCGATCCCTGCCCCATCTACCTGTCCGACTCAGGCGACAACCCGACCGCCGGCTCCTCCTCCGACTGCACCGGCTTTTTGCGCCTGCTGATGGAGGACAGCCGCACCGACAAACTGCGCTCCCCGGTGCTCTATGGCGGCATCTATGACCCGGAGGCCACCCTGGCCTGCAAGGGCAAGGTCGGTCAGGAGGTCACCCTCACCTTCGGCGCCAAATTTGACAGCGCCACCACCCAGCCCATCACCGCTACCGGCACCGTCAAGGCCTATATCGAAAACTGGGGCCGCTCCTCGGTCAAATCCGACCTGGCGCTGTTCAGCTCCTGCGGTGTGGACATCGTCCTGGCAGAGGCGCACGTCGGCTACACCACCCTGGAAGTGTTCTCCGACCTGGGCCGCGACCCGCGCGAGGCGGACATCGTCGTCTGCAAGCTCGGCTATCTGACCGAGTTCCACTCCGCCATCGCCAAGCGCAGCATCATGGCGCTGTCCAAGGGCAGCACCAACGAGGACCTCAAGACCCTCCACTACACCAAGGTTCCCAGACCAATCTTCCCGCTGGACGACAATTTCCCCTATGACGCCAGAGCCAACCTGATTCCAAAACGCAAATAACCTTCAACACACACAATGCCCCCGCACCAGCCACAGCCGGTGCGGGGGCATTGATTTAGAAAAGGGGGAATTTGCTAGAACAGGTGGCAGGCTACAAAGTGGCCTGGCTCGATCTCCTTGGTCTCCGGTCTTCTCTCCAGACATTCCGGTTTGCACTTTTTGCATCTGGCAGCAAACGGGCAGCCCTTCGGCAGGTTGATGGTGCTGGGAATATCGCCCTCCAGAATGATGCGCTCCTTCTGGTGTCCCGGGTCCGGAATCGGCACTGCGGACAGCAGCGCCTGGGTATACGGATGAGACGGCTTTGCGTACAGCTCGGTCTTCGGCGCCATCTCCACCACAAAGCCCAGATACATGACGGCGATTCTGTCCGAGATCATCTCAACAACCGACAGGTCGTGCGAGATGAACATGTAGGTCAGGTTAAATTTCTGCTGCAGGTCGTGCAGCAGGTTCAGAACCTGCGCCTGAATCGAAACGTCCAGCGCGGAGATTGGCTCGTCGGCGATGATCAGCTTTGGCCGCACAGTCAGCGCGCGCGCAATGCCGATACGCTGTTTCTGGCCGCCGGAGAACTCATGCGGGTAGCGTTTGGCGTGCTTGGCGCTCAGGCCTACCGTCTCCAGCAGCTCGTGCACAATCTTCATGCGCTCCTCTTTGGAGAGATTGGTGTGGATGAGCAGCGGCTCCTCCACCAGCTCCTCAACGCGCATGCGGGGGTTTAAGCTTCCCGCCGGGTCCTGGAAGATCATCTGGATGTCCTTGCGCAGCGGGCGCATCTCCTCCTGGGAAATCTTGCTGATTTCCTTGTCCTCAAACCAGATTTCTCCGCTGTCCGGAATCAGAAGGTGGTCAATCAGACGGCCGGTGGTGCTCTTGCCGCAGCCGGACTCGCCTACTACCGAGAAGGTCTCGCCCTCCTGGATGTCAAAGCTGACGTTGTTGACAGCGTGGACAAATTTATCCGGCCTTCCCAAAAGGGTCTTGCCGACCGGGAAGGTTTTCGATACGTTTTTGACAGAAACAATGGTTCCCATACTTACTTATCCTCCTTTCCTGTCGGTTCCGCCAGCCAGCATCTGCATTTCTGCTGGGGGCTGACTTCAAACAGTGAAGGTTCCTCATTGTGGCAGCGCTCGGTTGCGTATTTGCAGCGCGGGGCAAAGCGGCAGCCTTTGGGCAGCATCGACAGGTCGGGAACGCTGCCCGGGATGCTCGGAAGCACCTTCACGCCGGAGCCGAGCTTTGGCACCGAGGCGATCAGGCCGATGGTGTACGGATGGGACGGATGGTTAAACAGAATATCCACCGGCGCCTCCTCCACAATCTCGCCGGCGTACATGACGATGACGCGGCTGCACATCTCGGCAACGACGCCCAGGTCGTGGGTAATCAGCAGGATGCTCATGCCTTCCTCCTGCTGGATCTTCTTCATCAGGTCCAGAATCTGCGCCTGGATGGTGACGTCCAGCGCAGTGGTCGGTTCGTCCGCAATCAGCAGTTCCGGGTTACAGCTCATCGCCATGGCGATCATGACACGCTGGCTCATACCGCCGGAGAGCTGGTGCGGATAGTTTTTCAGCACGCGCTCCGGGTCCGGGATGCCGACCTGCTGCAGGATCTTGGCCGCGCGCTCCCGCGCCTGCTCCTTGGTCAGGTCGGTGTGCAGGCGGATGCCCTCGATCATCTGCTTGTCGATGCGCATCGCCGGGTTCAGGCTGCTCATCGGCTCCTGGAAAATCATGCTCATCTTGCCGCCGCGGATGGTGCGCATCTCCTTTTCCGGCAGCTGCTGCAGGTCCTGTCCTTCAAAGATGACCTCGCCCTTGGTCACCTTGCCGGAGGTGAAGTTGAGCAGGCGCATAATCGACAGGGAGGTAACGCTCTTGCCGCAGCCAGACTCGCCTACCAGACCGAGGATTTCACCTTTATCGATGTGAAAGCTGATCTCGTTGATCGCTGTTACGCTGGATTTCTTGCTTGAGAAAAATTCGGTGCGCAAATTGTTTACCGTAAGTAATTTTTCCTGTACCATAGTATACTCCTTTCCTTCCCCGCGGCCTACTTGATCTTCGGGTCAAGGGTGTCGCGCAGACCGTCGCCAAAGAGGTTAAACGCAAGTACTGTGATAAAGATAATCAGACCTGGGAAGTACACCATGTGCGACGCGATGCCGATATAGTTTCTGCCCTGAGAGAGCATGGCGCCCCATTCCGGCTCGCTGACATTTGCGCCAAAGCCCAGGAAGCTCAGGGAAGCCGCCGCCATGATGGCGGAGCCGATTCTCATGGTAAAGTTGACAATCAGGGACTGGATGGTGCCGGGGAAGATGTGGACAAACAAAAGCCTGCTGTCCTTGCAGCCAAGGCTCTGCGCCACCTCCACATACAGCGATCCCTTGACCGCCAGGGTTGCGCTTCGCATGATGCGGGCAAAGCTGGGGATGGTGAAGACCATAACCGCAATCAGGACGTTGATGATGCCGGGACCCAGAATCGCCACGATGGCGATGGCCAGCAGGATATCCGGGAAGCTGAACAGAACGTCCGAGCCTCTCATAACAAGCATCTCAATGACGCCGCCATAGTAGCCCGCCAGCAGGCCCAGCACGGTGCCCAGCGCCGCGCCGATGACAACCGCCGACAGCGAAACGCCCAGGGTCAGGCGGGTGCCCACCAGCATGCGGCTCAAAATATCTCTGCCGTACTGGTCGGTGCCAAACAGGTGTTCCGGGCTCGGTCCGGCCAGCGTGTTCATATAGTCGTAAGCGGTATAGTCATACGGCGTGATGTACGGACCGATGATGGCGATGATGACCAAAACCACAATGACAATCAGTCCGAGCACCGCCGTCTTTCTTTTCATGAACTTTTTAATAAAGGCTTTGGCCTTGCTGTCCTGGTCGGCCTTTATGTTTTCGTCGATATAATTTTTTTCAAAGTCGGTGTTCTGCTGCTGTTCTTTCTCGCGAATGTCCGCCATAAGCTTGATTCCTCCTTCTTATGTTCTACTCCATCAGTCAAGCCTGATCTTCGGGTTGATGACGCCGTAGAGCAGGTCGACAATCAGGTTGATCAGGACATACTGCAGCGCGAAAAGCATCAGCAGGCCCTGGATAACCGCGTAATCGCGGAACTGGATGGAGTCTGTCAGCAGTCTGCCCATGCCGGGGATGGAGAAAACGGTCTCGGTCAGAACCGAACCGGAAAGCAGACCGCCGATCTGCAGGCCCAGGATGGTGACGACCTGAATCAGCGAGTTGCGGAAGGCGTGCGCAAACATGACCATCGATTCCTTCTGGCCCTTTGCGCGCGCGGTGCGGACATAGTCCTCACGCAGCGTCTCCAGCATGGAGGAGCGGGAGTATCTGGCCAGCACCGCCATGATGCCGCAGCCCATGGTGAAGGACGGCAGGATGAAGCCCTTCCAGGTATCCAGACCGCCTGAAGGCAGCCATCCCAGCTGCACCGAGAAGATCTGGATGCCCATCAGGCCCAGCCAGAAGCCCGGTGCCGACAGGCCGGTGATGGCCAGCAGCATGCAGATGTGGTCCAGCAGCTTGCCGTGCTTGATGGCCGAGATGACACCGATAAAGATGCCCAGCGCCGGCGCCCAGATGACGCCTGCAAATACCAGCTTGAGCGTCTGCGGCATTCTGTCCGCGATCAGCTCGGTGACCGGTGTGTCCGATTTCATGCTGCGTCCCATGTCGCCGTGGAACAGCTTCACCATATAGTCCACGTACTGGGTGACGATCGGTTTGTTCAGGCCATACTCCTCCCGGATAGCCTCAACCTCCCATTCCTCCGCGTCCAGGCCCGCGATACTTCTTGCCGGGTCGCCGGGAATCAGGTGGATAAACATAAAGACAAAAATGGAAATAATCAGCATCAGTGGAATCGTTTCCAGGATACGTCTGACAAAGTAACGACTCATACAGGAATTTCCCCCTTTACTAAGAAAGGAGTAGCAATCAAATTACTACTCCTTTCTTTCAGCTATTCAAGATCGGGCTGTTTGTTAACGCTCAATTACTGCTCCAGCTCCGCTGTTGTCAGAACAACGTCGCCGCCCGGTTTGTAGGTGATGCCCTTGACATAGCTTCTCTGAGCCATGATGGAGTTGTCGTTGCCGAGGAATACCCATGGGCACTCTTCCCAGGCGATGGCCTGCGCCTGAGCGTACAGATCTGCAATCTCTTCGGTGTCGGCGGACAGAAGCGCGTCGTCGAGGAGCTTGTTGAACTCTGCATTGTTCCAGAAAGCGGTGTTGTAGCCGGATGGCGGGAATTTTTCGCCGTGCAGAATGTTTCTCATCGAGCCGTCCGCCTCATAGGAACCGGAGCTCCAGTTTACGTACCAGATCTGAACCTCGTTCTCTTCCTCTGGCAGAGAGGTCATGTCTGCGATGGTGGTGGACTCCATTGGGACAACGTTGACGTCGATGTTGATCTGCGCCATCTGCTGTTTGAAGAATTCGGCGCCCTGCATCTCGATGGTGGTGTTGTCTACCCAGATATCTACCGGGAAGCCATCCTCATAGCCGGCCTCGGCCATCAGGGATTTTGCCTTTTCCAGATCGACATCATATGGGGTCTGCGGTGCGTAGTACATGATCGACTCCGAGAAAATGGAGGTCGGTTTTACCGCGTAGCCCTGGAAAACAACCTGGCAGTACATCTCACTGTCAAAGGCGTAGTTCATGGCCTGGCGGACTCTTACATCGTCAAACGGCTGTCTGCCGTCTTCCAGCGTATAGTTTTTGTTCAGGGTGGCGTAACGGTAGGTGATACCTTTCTCGTTCTTGACCACGATGTTCGGGTCATTCTCGATTTTTTCTACCTGGATCGGCGGAACCGGGGTGATGATGTCGGCCTCGCCGGTCTGCAGCATCGCGATGCGCGCGCCGTCTTCCGGTACGACTCGGAAGGTCAGGGTGTCAACCTTCGGGCCTTCTCTCCAGTAGTTTTCGTTGCGGACCATCTTGGTGTAGCCGCCGTCCACGCGCTCGGAAAGGATGTATGGACCGGTGCCCGCGGACTGTTTGGCCAGGCCGTCCTGTCCCCATTCCTCAATCGCCTTTGGGCTGATGATTCTGACCTGGGTCAGCTTGTTGATGAAGGTGTTGTTCGGCTCATCGAGTGTGATGGTCAGCTGGTACTCGCTGTCTGCCACCGCGCTTACCCACGACTGGGTCTGGGTGTAGATTCTCAGCGACTGGTCGGATCTGCCGCGTTCCCAGTTGGCAATAACCGCTTCCGCATTGAACGGCTCGCCGTCATGGAAGGTGATGCCCTCGTTGAGAACAAAGGTGTAGCTCAGGCCGTCATCGGACATGCTCCACTCTTTGGCCAGCATTGGAACGATGTTGGTGTCCGCGTCGAAGGTGACCAGAGACTCATACATCGTGTTGGTTACAGTGTTGGATACGCCGTTGCCCGATACGTGCGGGTCCAGATGGGTGGCGTCCGCCTGCATGGCAACGACCAGGTCATTGTCCGGGGATTTCGCGGTCGCTTCCGCCGCCGGCTCGGCAGTCTCTTCTGTAGCCTGTTCGGTCTGCTCGGTGTTCTGCGTTGTCTGTTCGTTGCTTGTAGTACCAGTGCCGCCTCCGCATGCGCTGAAGCTAAGCATCATGATGACTGCAAGCAGGAATGATAGTTTTTTCATAACATCTCCCTTTCTGAATAAATTCTTCACCCTTTTTGTGTTTTTCAACAAAAACTTGCTGGATTCACAGAATAAATTCTGTCTTGATTATACAGTGTTTTGAACAAATTTTCAAGTCTTTTATGAATTTTTTTTGAAAACACCAATATCATTCTCTTCTTTTGTCCACTTCAACGAAAGTTGTATACTCTTTGCACAGAATTTTCATAATTCTTTTATGGATTATCCCAACAAGGCAAAAAAAGGAAGCGCAGCTTAAGGCTGCGCTTCCTTTTTTTGCTTTTCCTTTTTGATTAGAGAACCACGATTGCCCGGTCCTGTTTGGCGGTCACACGTCCGACAATGGCGTTGCAGATGGTGACGCCTTTGAGCTTTTCCACCAAAACATGTGCCTTCTCTTCCGGCAGGGAGATCAGCAGACCGCCGGAGGTGATGGGGTCGACCAGCAGGTCCTGGATGTGCTGCGGCACGTCCGGTGCAAAGCGCACATCGTCCTTGACAAAGGCCATGTTGTTGTAGGCCCCGGACGGGATGATGCCCATTTTGGCAAAGTCGATGGCCGCCTCGATGATCGGGACCTCCTTGCTGAACAGCTCGATGGTCAGACCGCTTCCCTTGGCCATCTCGGAGGCATGGCCGATCAGGCCGAAGCCGGTGACGTCGGTGCAGGCGTTTGCGCCCACCTCCATCATCACGTCCTTGGCGTACTTGTTTAAGGTCGCCATCGCCTCCACCATCTGGTCATAGGTCTGCTGGTCGAGCAGCTGCGCCTTGTTGGCGGTGGTCAGCACGCCGATGCCCAGCGGCTTTGTCAGCACCAGCAGGTCCCCTTCCTTGCAGTTGCTGTTCTGCATCACCTGGTCCGGGTGCATAAAGCCGGTGACGCACAGGCCGTACTTCGGTTCGGAGTCCTCGATGGTGTGGCCGCCCGCGATGATTGCGCCCGCCTCCTTGACCTTGCTGGCACCGCCCTGCATGATCTTGGCCATCACGTCCATCGGCAGGCAGGTCGGGAAGCAGATCAGGTTCATCGAGAGGGTCGGGTCGCCGCCCATCGCGTAGATGTCGCTGAGCGAGTTTGCCGCCGCAATCTGTCCAAAGGTGTAAGGGTCATCCACAATCGGCGGGAAAAAGTCGACCGTCTGCACGACGGCAAGGTCGTCCCGCACCTTATAAACCAGCGCGTCGTCGCTGGTGTCAAAGCCGACAATCAGCTTGTCATCGGTAAATTGGGGTAGCTGGTGCAGAACCTGCGCCAGGGCCTCCGGGCCTATCTTTGCCCCTCAGCCTGCCCCCTTTGTCATTTCGGTAAGACGTTTTGTCGTCGCCATGATTTTCTCCTCCTTGCTCCTTCCCGGTTTTCGCCTTTATTATAGCACATCTTTGTCCGAAAGTCATCCTGCAAAGCACCCTACTCGTGGACATTTCGGACAATTTCCTGGCTAAATTTTGTGTCTTATCACTGTCTTATAGATAATCTGTATATATCCTGCCCCTTTTTATATCCAAAATCAATAGTTCCCCTGTTTGCTTTCCTATTGAAATATGTTATAATGAAGGTGTTCTTATCTATTTTCTCGATTATCGCCCTGGGGAAACGAGGTCTCACTATGGATTTTAAACAGCTGGAGGCTTTTGTGTATGTGGTCAAGCTCAAAAGCTTCTCCAAGGCTGCGCAGCGCATCTATCTGACGCAGCCAACGATCAGCGCGCACATCAACTCGCTGGAAAAGGAGCTTGACACCAAGCTGATCGAGCGCGGAACCAAATATGTCTACCCCACCAAGCCCGGCAGCATCCTTTACCAGTACGCTGTCAAGATGCTCAATCTGCGCGAGGATGCCGTCTGCTCGGTCAAAAACTACAACAAGGAGCTCAAGGGCACCCTGACCATCTGCGCCTCCACTGTTCCCTCCCAGAATATCCTGCCCAAAGTGATCGCCGCCTTCCGGGAAGAATATCCCCACGTCACCTTCAACATCCTGCGCCAGGACAGCGAGCTGGTGGTGGAGAGCATCTCCAAGGGGATGGCCGACATCGGCTTCTGCGGCACCGATACCCACAACCCGGACTGCGTCTTTGAAAGCTTTATCCAGGACCACCTGGTCATCATCACCCCCAACACCGAGCGCTTCCGCCAGATGCGCACCACCGGCATCAAGGCCGATTTTTTAAAGACCGAGCCGATCATCCTGCGTGAGGAGGGCTCCGGCACCCGCAAGGAGACCGAGCACTTTCTGGCCAAGGCCGGAATCGACATCGGTGAGCTCAAAATTGCCGCGCAGTTTAACGACCCGGACAGCATCAAGCATGCGGTCAGCCAGGGGATGGGCATCTCGATCATCTCCAAGGCGGCGGTGGAGGACTATGAAAACTTCGGCCTGCTGCTCAGCTTTGACCTGAGCGGCATCTCGATGGACCGCCACCTCTACATTGTCAGCCACAAAAACAACCCGCTCTCCTTTATCGGCGAGGTATTTTTAAATTTTGTCAAGATGTATTACGACAAGTAATCTTCTAAAAGAATAAGGTTTATCAAGAGTTTGTGATGGAGTTGAAAAAAATGGCACACATCGTTTTGGCCAGAGCCTGGAACAACGGCAAGTTTCTGTCCAACGGCGGCGGATACGGCATCTGGCTGACCAACTATTTTAAGGACGAATATCTGGATGTCAACTGGGTCTCGATCACCCTGGAGCTGGAGGGCTGGGAAAAGCCCGCCGAGCTTGCCATCAACACCGATGCTTTCTGGGGCCGCGGGCGCGAGCTGCGCAGCGGCATCATCGGCAAGTGGCTGATCGCCAACAGCAAGGGACAGTGGGGACCCGGACAGGAACCGGAAATCTTTCTCAAACCGCTGGGCGGCCGCCGCTTTGCCGCCTCGCTGCAGCCCACCGGCGGTGTTTCGGACAGTGTGGACGCCATGCTCTCCGCCGCGCAGACACTGGAGCAGGATTAAAACGAAAACATCTTTTTCTCCTTTCAATATCATCCCTGAAAAAGCCGCAGCCTGCAGAGGTTTTTCTCTGCAGGCTGCGGCCTTTTATTGTCCTTAAAACTGCGGCGGATACTCCACCTGCCCGCTCATCTGCGGGTGGCGTCCGGACAGGTCGAACGCCATATAATTTTCATCCGGCACATCAAACGGCGACTGGATGCCAAACCGGCTGGCCGGCTGGTAGCCAAAGCGCGGGTAATAGGTCGGGTGGCCCAGCAGGATGGAGTAGTCATATCCCAGCTGCGCCGCAATGCGGTGCCCCTCCTCAATCAGCGCCCCGCCGATGCCCTGCCGCTGAAAGTCCGGGTGAACTGCCAGCGGCGCCAGCGCCAGCTGGGTGGTCTGCCCGACCTTGAGCTTGGTGAACAGGATGTGCCCAACAATCCTGCCGTCCTGTTCTGCCACCAGCGAAAGCTCCGGGATAAACGCCTCGCTGCCGCGCAGACGCGCGACCAGATTGTGCTCGTCGTGGTCGGTGTGCTCCGCGCGCGCAAAGACCTGCTCCACCACCTGCTCCACCTGCCGGTAATCCTCCGGCTTCTCCTGACGGATGGTCAACATATTCTTCCTCCCTTTCCCACCTGCGGCGCAGGCGGCAAATCAAAATTCTGCTTTCATTCTACAGGAGGGCGGCGGGAATGTCAAATCCTTTTGCTGCCGGTTCTTCCAAAAACGGGGCGCGGGGAATCTTCCCCGCGCCCCGTTGCTTTGATTTTTTCAAACGGTCAAACCTTCACCGCAAATCGTTGCCGGTAAAGCATCCCGCGTCGCGCTGCTGAAGGAAATGTCTGCCCGCGACCTCACCGCAATCTTCACAGCGGTCATAGCAGAGGACGCTTCGCTCCTGGATAGCGTGCAGGCAGCCCATCCGCTCCTGCGGGCAGGCTTCGGTGTAGAGCGTACACCATTCACCCAGCTTGATCTTCTGCTGGCGGGCGGTTTCCCCACCGCATACGGGACAGGACACCGGTTCCGGTTCTGTGTCCTCCTCCCCCAGCTCCACCGTCTCCCGGATCGTTTTGGTCGGGCTGGAAATGGACTGTGCGTCCGGGTAGACTTCCCCCTCCCTTTCGAGCAGGTTCGTCTCTGCCGGCGGGGCCGGCATCTGCACCCGCTCGATTCGGGTCTGGGCGGTACAGCCTGCCATACAAAGCGCCAGTACAAAAAGAAGCATCCTCCTTTCTCTCACCTTCATTTTATCACAGATTTGTCTCCGTTTCAACATCCCATTCTATTTTCATATACTATTGACACTTTTGCTGTCTTGCGTTATAATGATTGCGCAAAACTGTTCCAATCGGAACAGTTTTCAGGACAGGCGAAAGGAGAAGGACGATGGACGCGATGATGCAGGCCTGCCAGAAGGCAATCGGCTGCATGCTGTTCGAGGGGGTCGAGCAGGCGCAGACCCTGCACCTGCTGCAAACCTATGCGCAGCTGCAGACCTTTGAGAAGGGGCAGATCATCTACTCTCCCGGGCACTACCAGCACTCGCTGGGCATCATCGTGCGGGGACGCACGGTGGTGGAAAAGGAGTGCGGCGTGCTGCTCAACGACCTTGGCGCCGGGCAGTGCTTCGGCGCAGCGGCGCTGTTTGTGCCGCAGGACCAGTATGTCACCACCGTGCGCGCCAAAACCGGCTGCTCCATTTTGTTTTTGTCGATGGAACAGATGCGCCAAATCCTTCTGCAAAATCCGGTCATCGCCTTCAACTACATCCGCTTTCTGTCCGGAAGAATCCAGTTTTTAAACCGCAAAATCGACAGCTTCACCGCCCCCGGCGCGCAGCAGGCGCTGCTCTCCTATCTGCGCCAGCAGCCCGGCGGCAAGAGCGTGGGGCTCTCGATGGTCAAGCTCTCCGAGATGCTCAACATCGGGCGCACTTCCTTGTACCGCGCGGTGGAGCAGCTGGAGCAGTGCGGAAAAATTAAGCGGGAGGGCAAAACCATCCAGCTGATGCCGGAATCTCCCTCCCCGAAAGAGAGGTAACACACCATGACAATCCGAAAAATCCTGGCAACGCTGCTGGCGCTGTCGATGACCCTTTCGCTGGCGGCCTGCGGCGGCAATTCCACCCAGACTGACACCGCCGCTCCGTCTGAACAGACCGAGGAAAGCTCGTCCGTTTCAGACGGATCTGCATCGGACGAGACCACCGCGGAAAACACCGAAACAGAAACCCCGGCCGATGAGACCGAGGCCAGCGAACCGGCCGAAAAGGTGGACATCAACCTGGCGGCGCTGAGCGGTCCGACCGCTCTGGGGATGCTTGACCTGTTGGAGAAAAACGACAACGGCGAAGCAGCCAACAACTACAACGTCACCATCGCCACCGCGCCGGATGAGGTGACCGGCAAGATTATCTCGGGCGAACTGGACATCGCCGCGGTGCCGACCAACGTGGCCGCCACCCTCTACAACAAGACCGAGGGCCAGGTGCAGATCGCCGCGCTCAACACCATGGGCGTGCTGTACGTCCTGGAGACCGGCGACACCATCCAGTCGGTCGCGGACCTTGCAGGCAAGACCATCTACGCCACCGGCCAGGGCTCCACACCGGAATACGCGCTCAACCTGGTGCTGGAGAAAAACGGCCTGACCCCGGGCGAGGACGTCGAGATCGTCTTTGCTGCAGACAACGCCGAGATCGCGCCGCTGCTGGCTTCCGGCGAGGCGCAGGTCGCGCTGCTGCCTCAGCCGTTTGTCACCTCGGTGCTCACCCAGAATGAAAATGTCCGCGTCGCCCTCGACCTGACCGAGGAGTGGGACAAGGCGGTCAACGGCGAAAGCGGCCTGACCATGGGCTGCGTGGTGGTCCGCAAGGAATTTGCCGAGCAGAACAAAGAAGCGCTGGACCGCTTCCTCGACGAGTACAAGCAGTCGGTGGAGACGGTCACCAGCGAGGAGGGCCTTGCCCACGCCGCTGAGCTTGCCGAACACTACAACATCATCAAAGCTGCCGTCGCTGAGAAGGCGATTCCGGAGTGCAACATCGTCTTTGTCGAGGGCGACGAGATGCAGCAGATTGCCGGCGGATTTTTGCAGGTGCTCTACGACGCCAATCCGCAGGCGGTAGGAGGCCAGCTCCCGAATGACGACTTCTACTACAAGAGATAAAAACATCCGTCTTTCCCCCGCCCTGCGCTTAGGAGCGGTAGCGGTCTGGCTGCTGCTGTGGCAGCTGGCCTCGATGGCTGTCGGGCTGCCGCTGCTGCTGCCCTCCCCCTTGGCGGTCCTTTTGCGGTTGGGGCAGCTGTGCACCGGGGCGGACTTTTGGCTCACGGTGGCCAGTTCCCTTCTGCGCATCCTGCTAGGCTTTTTGCTGGGCGTCCTCTTTGGCACGGCGCTGGCGGGGCTTTGCTGGCGGTTTCGCCTCATCGACGTCCTGGCCCGTCCGCTGCTGGGGGTGCTCAAATCGACGCCGGTCGCCTCGTTCATCATCCTGGCGCTGGTGTGGGTGAAAACTACCTGGCTTGCCACCGTCATCTCTTTCATCATGGTGCTGCCGCTCATCTACGCCAACGTCCGCGAGGGCATCGACTCGGCCGACCGGCAGCTTCTGGAGATGGCGCAGGTTTTCCGGCTTTCCCGCCGCAAAACCTTCCGCTACTGCTACCTGCCCGCCATCCTGCCCTTCTTTCTCTCGGCGATCAGCAGCGCGCTGGGCTTTGCCTGGAAGTCGGGCATCGCCGCCGAGGTGCTGGGCCGTCCGGCGCGGGCGATCGGCAGCCAGATCTACGACTCGAAAATCTACCTGGAAACGCCCGACCTGTTTGCCTGGACGCTGGTGGTCATCCTGCTGTCGGTGCTGCTGGAGCGGCTTGCCGTGCGCTTTGTCAGATGGGCGGGAAAACGATCGATGAGGGTGCGCCTATGAAGCTAAGTCACATCACCGCCCGTTACGGGGAGCTGCCGATTTTGGAAAATTTTTCCCTCGAGCTGCCGGACAGCGGGGTCATCTGCTTTTTTGCTCCCTCCGGTACCGGCAAGACCACCCTGCTCAACCTGCTGTGCGGGCTTCTGCAGCCGGACAGCGGCAGCATCACCGGCCTGGAGGGCAAGCGGTTTGCCTTTGTCTTTCAGGAGGACCGGCTCATCCCCTCGCTGAGCGCGCGGGACAATGTGGGCCTTGTGCTGGACTGGGAACATCAGGAACTTGCCGCGCGCTATCTGTCCGACCTCAATCTATCCGGCTGGGAAAACGCGCTGCCGCAGGAGCTTTCCGGCGGGATGCAGCGCCGGGTAGCGATTGCCCGCGCCTTTGCCTACGGCGAGCAGTGCGGCCAGGACACCGTTTACCTGCTGGACGAGCCGCTCAAGGGCCTGGACGAGGAGACCGCCATCCACACCCTGCGGCTGATTCGCCGGTGGGTGGCGGGGAGGCTTGCCTTCTTCATCACCCACGACCGCGAACAGGCGCGGCAGATTGCCGACTGGATCATCACCTTTGAGGGCCAGCCGATGCGGGTGAGCGGGATGGAGCAGAACCGGCCTTCCATCCACTAAAATAATGGAGAGATACGGAAAAGGAGCAGCCTGCCGGTTGGCAGGCTGCTCCTTTTTGGTGCTTGAAGGGGTAGATGGGGTGCGGGGGAATGCGCTGCGCTGTTCCCCCTCGGCAGGCAGAAGGCGGGGAAGGCGCTGCGCTGTTCCCCGGGGGCAGGAGAGGCGCTGCGCTGTCTCCTGCTGCGGACCGCGGAAAAGGCGCTGCGCTGTTTTCCGCCGGGGATTTAACTTGGTGCCGCGAGGTAGAAAGTAGGGCTTTGCACGCAACCGATACGTGATTTGGGTGCAGGCTCAGCCTGCCAGAAAAACCTCCCACCGGGAGGTTTTTCTGGGT
>URGV01000021.1 GCA_900547455.1 uncultured Oscillospiraceae bacterium | reverse complement strand
TGTCGCAACTACCATTTTAGCAGGGAACTCCTTCTGAGTCACTCTTTTTATTTTTACTGTTGCACTTGTATTGTAAAGCGGCCCAGAAGAAAGTATCTCAAACGGAAAGGACCTTCCTACAGAAGCAATTCCACTGACTCCAAATAAGAAAATGGGAGATGGAAGTAGTGTAACAGCTGATTCTGTAGAGGTAAGCGCCACCTTCGGCGACCGGTATACGACAGGCGATGCGATCACGCTCCAGCTGACCAAAACCTGGGAGGACCAGAACAACGCGCTGAAGCTGCGGCCAAGTGTGGATGGGTTCAAAAAAATGCTGACTGTTTCCCGTTATGCAAAACCGCAGCCGGGACAGAATAATGGAATTGGTACTGCAGATCAACCGATTGTACTGGCTCAAGATGAATACAATATTGCTATCGCAGAAAATGGAGATAAATACACCATCACCATCGAAGGCACAGACGGAAACCCGCTTGAGCAGTACGCCCCGAATGCTATGCCGTGGATTTATGTTGTCGAGGAAAAACTGACAGATACAGCGGTGTCTTATCTCCCCGTAGGCAAAACGAGCCTAGAAAAATCGGCGGATGAAGCGGTATCAAGTGGTGGCGAGACCGTTCTCGACCTCGGTGAGCTCAAGAACACCCTCACAACCTCCCAGTCCTTCCAGAAGCAGTGGCAGAACGGCGACGGCGGCAGCATCACCGAGGACTACTTAGGCCTTGGCGACATCACCATCACTGGCCAGCTTTGGGTTAGTGAGAAAGGTGGCATCATGCAACCGGCGTCCGACTACTTCACTGGTGGAGTGTGGGAGAAATGGTTCACTGGCACATACTGGGAAGCCGGTGATGGTCAAGAAATCAAAAACAACGATTTCCAAATCGACCTGACGACCCAGCTTGGCAACAACGATCAGACAGAAACCATCTCAAATCTGCCGAGGGTAAATCAAGCAGGTGCCGAACTCGTCTATGCCATTGTCGAGACGGGAATCAAGGTGACAAATCCTGACTACACACAGACCTTTACCTGGGAATGGGAAAATGAAAAGCTGACAGTGAAGTCGCAAGACCCACGGGATGGTCTTTTCACCCCGCAGGAGATAACGGTTGGCGGAATCACCACCATCATCAACAACAGACTGCAAACCACTAACCTGTCGGTCGAAAAGCTGTGGGTAGGTGACGAAAACGAAATCAACCTGCGGCCGCTTTCCATCGACGTTGTGGTACAGCGCAAGGTGCGGCAGGAGGGTGGCGACCAGTCCGAGCAAGCGGATGAACTGACCCGCGCGACCTTGATGGCGCCCAGAACCACAGAAGATGGCTGGGAGTTTGTTCCGGATGGCACCGGCTATCTAACAGAGACGCTTGAGGAGGCCACTGGCTGGAAGGCAAGCATCCCTAATCTGCCAACCTACGGTATCCAAGATAACGGCCTTGTCACCTACGACTACCGCATCCGCGAGCTGAAGCAGGGGTGGACACCAGATACGATTGAGGATTCTATCCTTGATGCCAACGAAAAGTACGATGGCCACTACACGGTTTCTTCCTACGATGAGGATGGCTCAACCCTCACCGTCACCAACACCCTGACCCACATGGACATCATCGCGGTCAAGGCATGGAAGCCGGAAGGCTTGCATGGCGACTATGCTGAGGTAACCTTCACGCTGCAGAGCAGGGTGGGGGACGGCGAATGGACAAATGTGGACGAAAAGCAGACAATCGAGCTCGACGGAACACCAGATCAAGACGGAGAATTTGAAGCCTGGAAAGCCCGTTGGACTGAGCTGCCAAGGACAGATTCCAGCGGTGCCGCAATCGAGTACCGCATAAAGGAAACCCTTGCGAGTGACTTGATTGAAAACGAGCACGTTACAATCCTCTACCCCGAGAAAGGCATCACCGGAAGCACAGCCGACAAGACCTACACCGTCACCAACATCCCGCTGGGACAGATCACCGTCACCAAGGAGGGTGGAGACGGAAATGGGCTGGCAGGAGTGGAGTTTACGCTGAACAGCGACAGCAGTACACAGATGCCAGTAGTCGGCACAACCGATGTAAATGGCGAGCTGACCTTTGCCAAACTCCCTCTCTACGACGAGCAGACCGGCGAGCCTATCACCTACACCCTGACCGAAACCTCCACTCCGGATGGCTACATCCAGCTGACCGAGCCGATCGAAGTATCCTTCACCGCCGAAACAAAGCCAGAAGGCGGTGTCTACTGGGCAACCGATAGCGGTTATCTGCTCCACGAGGTCGAATACGAGGTGGTCAACGGACAGTACTTCCCGGTTGTCCACACCGGCGGCAGCGGCTTCTACTGGCCGGGCGTGCTGGGTGCGGGCGCAGCCGCGGCGGGCGTCCTCTACCTGATTCGCAGAAAGACCAAAGGCCACAACACCGAACGATAAGCACACAGCAGCGGAGCCGCCGCGCGGCGGCTCCGCCAAATGAGAAAAGGAGCGAGCATTGATGAAAAATAAGATAAAAGCGGCCGTTTCCCTTCTGCTGTCGCTGCTTTTGGCGCTCGGCTGCATGGGGACTTCGGCTTTCGCGGATGCAACTGCAATTGAAATTGAAAAGCTAACAGAATCGACCCAAAAAGGCAGCATCACCGTCGAACAGAATCTGAATGCGGTGGAGCAGCTGGGGATCACAGGCGGCCCGGTCGCAGGGGTGGAGTACACCTTGGCGCAGATCGGCAGCCTGTGCGAGATCACCTACACCGGCGGTTACATGACCGGCTACGCGGTGAAGAAATCCGTAGCGCAACAGTTAGGAATAAATACTGGAAGTTATGGAACGGAAACATATTACATCTATACGGCTAAATCTGCTTTGGATAAGATTCAGGAGCAGTTGGCTGCGATTGAACAGAGTGAGTGGAAGGGATTAGTGGAAGGCTTAACAGGTTCTCGAAAGGCGAGTACAGACGAGAATGGTCAGGTAATTTTTAATGATTTGCCCTATGGCCTTTACCTGATTGTGCAGACCGATGTCAGCGGCGCAGAATATGAAGGCGAACCGATCACCCTCTCTCATCTGCAAACCCCGATGCTGGTCTCGGTGCCGGGAAAGAATGAGGAGAAGGAGGTCAAAGTCAACGTCAAGACCCCGCTGGGCTACGGCGAGCTGACCAAGAGCATCGTCGGCGTCGGCGACATCAATGGCAACTGGGAGAATGTTGAAGATTCCGCAACCGAGGTCACCGGCCCGGGCGACTACATCCGCTTCCGGCTGGCTGTTCAGCCGCCGAGACTTTCCAGCGGCGACACGCTGGACCACTTTGTGATCGAGGACGTCCGCTCGAAAGGACTGGAATTGGAGAAACTGGAATCGGTGACCGACACGCTGGGCCAGACCTATGTCGAGGGCACCGATTACACCCGGACTGAGGAAACGGTCGCCGACGACACCCGCATGCTGCTCACCTTCACCCAGCAGGGCCTGCAGAAGCTGGAACAGCTGGGCCGGGCAGCGGGGACGCTGACGGTGACCTACACCGCTCAGGTGACCGACGAGGCGCCAACTGCGGGCATCACCAACAGCGCACGCATCGACTACAAGGTCGATTATGCGCCTGACCGGGACAATCCGCCCCCGCCGGACAATCCGCCGCCGGAGGACGATGACGACGAGTATCATTCCGACTGGGATGTGGCGCGCAGCTACACCTTCGGCGTCCACATGACAAAATACCTCGGCGAGGAGGGCAACCTTGCCCCCGAGGGAAGCGTCACCTTCGCCCTCTACCGGGAAAAGGACAGCCAGAAGCAGGCGGTCCCACTGAGCAGAAGCGGGGACGCCTACCAGGTGGCCCTGCAGGGCAGCAACGAGCTGAGCGTCAGCGCGGACGGAACCTTCACCATCCTGGGATTGGGGGAGGGCACCTACTACCTGCGGGAGCTTTCCACCGCGGAAGGCTACGCCCTGCCAAATGAGGACATCGCGCTGACCCTTGCGGGCGAGCTCTCCGCCGGAGAATACACTGGCCGCCTGGATGCGGCACAGTGCACGGTGGACGGCCAGCAGGGCAACGCCTCGGTGCAGGACGGCACCCTCTACCTCTCGGTCATCAATCCCAGAACCTTTTACATCCCCAACACCGGCGGCGCGGGCAGCTGGATGTTCACCGCAGGCGGCCTGCTGATTATTGCGGGCGGTGTGGTGTACCTGGCAGTCAGCCGCAAAAAGAAGGGGTAGGCCATGCGGGTGAAAGCAGGCACTCTTCTGGCGGTAGGGCTGATTGCAGTGGGACTGGCGACGGCGCTCTATCCGTTTGCCAGCCAGTGGATCAGCCAAAGCGGCCTGCAGCAGCTGATCTATGCCCAGCAGCAGCTTGCGGGCCAGGATGCGCTGGAGCAGCAGATGCAGCTGGCGCAGGACTACAACCAAAGGCTCTACCAGAGCAGCGTCTATGTCCGCGACCCTTTTGAGGAGCAGGCGGTTCAGGAATTGCCGCAGGACTATGAGCAGCAGCTCAATGTGCTGGGCGACGGGGTGATGGGGTATCTGCAGATCCCCGCCATCGACCTGCAGCTGCCCATCTACCACGGTGTCATCGAGGATGTGCTGCAGAAAGGGGTAGGGCATCTGCCGGAAAGCTCACTGCCCACCGGCGGGGAGAACACCCACTGCGTCCTCTCGGCGCACGCGGGTTTAAACGACCAAAAGCTGTTCACCGACCTGGAGCTGTTGGAGCTGGGCGACCGGTTTACCCTCTATATTTTGGGGGAGCAGCTCACCTATGAGGTGGACTCGATTCAAACGGTGCTGCCCGACCAGCTGCAGTCGCTCTCGATTCAGCCGGGCGAGGATCTGGTCACCCTGATGACCTGCACGCCTTACGGCATCAACACCCACCGTCTGCTGGTGCGCGGGCACCGGGTGGAAGATGTGCAGGCAGCAGCGGTTAGCGCCGCAGTAGATACTGCCGAAGGCAGCCGCTGGATGCGGGAGTACCGCTGGGTTTTGGGCGGCGTAATTCTGCTGGCAGCGGCGGCAGGAGTCGGGATGATCTGGCACAGAAAAAGGGGGTAGCGGGATGCGCAAGCTGATCTTTTTCCTGATTGTGCTGGTGGGCTTTGGCGTCCTCAACTACCCTTACCTTTCCTCCCGCTATCGGGAGGAGCAGCAAAAACAGCTGGCGATGGAGCTGCTGGAGCAGCAGGAAAGCGAGCAATCGGAGCCGCTCGAGCTGGCGCAGCAGTACAACGAAGCGATTGCCGCAGCAGGTCAGGTGTTGGACGACGCCTTTGCGCAGGCGCAGGAGGAAAGCGGGCAGCAGGAGGACGAGGAGATTCTCGGCTTTGTCGAGATCCCCAAAATTGAGCAGTACCTTCCCATCTATGAGGGCACCAGCCCGGCTATTTTAAACAAAGGGGTGGGCCACCTGACAGGCAGCTCCCTCCCAGTCGGTGGGGAGAGCACCCACGCGGTGCTGGCCGGTCACAGCGGGCTTGCCAGCCAGCTGATCTTCACCGACCTGGAACAGCTGGAGCTGGGTGACACCTTCTATCTGCACAGCCTGGGACAGACGCTGGCCTACCGGGTGGACCAGATTTTGACGGTCAACCCCTGGGAGACAGAAGAACTGCAGGTGCAGGAGGGCCGCGATCTGGTCACCTTAATCACCTGCGTACCCTATGGGGTCAACACCCACCGGCTGCTGGTGCGGGGCGAGCGGGTCGATCTTCCGGAGGAAGAATCTATTACCGAAGCCGAAGAGGATGAGGCAGAGCCGCTATCCCTGCAGGCCGAACTGCCATCCGACAGCCGGATGGCGTCGCAGCGGAGAATCTTTTGGATAAGCTGCGCAGCGCTGGGCGTTCTGGCAGTGGGGATGGTGACAGTCACCTTGATTCAGCACAGAAAACGATAAGCACAAGAAGGGGGACCGATGGGTCCCCCTTCTTTTTTTGCAGAGCATTTTCCAAAATGGAACAGAAGGTGAAGATTATCATGAAAAACAATGAACTTATACATATTGAATAAAATGGCAAAAAAAGAAGGAGTAAAATTCTACGAAAAATAGATGAAAAAATCAAAAAATTCATTTGACTATTGGAGCAAGTCGTACTATAATGATATTGTTAAATAAATAACGTTAATAAAATAACAATCTGACGATACACAACAACAATCATTTTAGGAGGAAAGAAAGAGATGGCATCAAACGTTACCGCGCCAACCAGAGAATATCCGGTCATCGATACCGTGGAGGCGCTGCAGCAGCGCATGAAGGAAATGCGCAAAGCCCAGCAGGAATTTGCAACCTATACCCAGGAGCAGGTGGACAAAATCTTTTTTGCCGCAGCGATGGCAGCCAACAAGGCCCGCATCCCGCTGGCGAAGATGGCGGTCGAGGAGACCGGCATGGGCGTCGTGGAGGACAAGGTCATCAAAAACCACTACGCTTCCGAGTACATCTACAACGCCTACCGCAACACCAAGACCTGCGGCGTCATCGAGGAGGACACCGCCTACGGCATCAAAAAGATTGCCGAGCCGATCGGCCTGATTGCGGCGGTCATCCCGACCACCAACCCAACCTCCACGGCAATCTTTAAGACGCTGATCTGTTTAAAGACCCGCAACGCCATCATCATCAGCCCTCACCCGCGTGCAAAGGCTTCCACCATCGCGGCGGCGAAGGTGGTCTATGAGGCAGCGGTAGCGGCGGGCGCGCCGGAAAATATCATCGGCTGGATCGATTCTCCAAGCCTGGAGCTGACCAACGAGGTCATGAAGGAGTCGGACACCATCCTGGCCACCGGCGGCCCCGGTATGGTCAAGGCGGCTTACTCCTCCGGCAAACCAGCGTTGGGCGTCGGCGCGGGCAACACCCCGGTCATCATCGACGACAGCGCCGACATTCAGCTCGCTGTCAATTCGATCATTCACTCCAAAACCTTCGATAACGGCATGATCTGCGCCTCAGAGCAGTCGGTCACCGTTGTCGGCGACATCTACGACGCGGTTAAGAAAGAGTTCGAGTACCGCGGCTGCTATTTCCTCAAGGGCGACGAGCTGGATAAGGTCCGCCACACCATCATGATTAACGGCGCTCTCAACGCCAGGATTGTCGGCCAGAGTGCCTGCACCATCGCCCAGATGGCGGGGGTTGAGGTCCCGGCAGGCACCAAGATCCTGATCGGCGAGGTGGAATCGGTGGACCTCTCCGAGGAGTTTGCGCACGAGAAGCTCTCCCCGGTGCTGGCGATGTACCGCGCCAAGGACTTTGACGAGGCGCTCGTCAAAGCGGAGAAGCTGGTGGAGGACGGCGGCTACGGCCACACCGCTTCGCTGTACATCCATCCTTCCCAGAAGGAAAAGATTATGAAGCACGCCAACGCCATGAAGGCCTGCCGCATCGTCATCAACACCCCATCCTCCCACGGCGGCATCGGCGACCTGTACAACTTCAAGCTCACCCCGTCGCTCACTCTGGGCTGCGGTTCCTGGGGCGGAAACTCGGTTTCCGAAAACGTTGGGGTAAAACATCTGCTGAACATCAAGACCGTCGCTGAGAGGAGAGAGAATATGCTGTGGTTCAGAGCGCCGCAGAAGGTATATATGAAGAAGGGCTGCATGCCGGTTGCCCTGGATGAGCTGGGTACTGTGATGGGCAAGAAGAAATGCTTCATCGTCACCGACACCTTCCTGTATCAGAACGGCTATGTCAAACCGATCGAGGAGAAGCTGGACCAGATGGGCATCCAGCACACCTGCTTCTATGACGTTGCTCCCGACCCGACCCTCTCCTGCGCCAAAGAGGGCGCCAAAGCGATGGCTTCCTTCCAGCCAGACTGCATCATCGCGCTGGGCGGCGGCTCCGCGATGGATGCCGGCAAGATCATGTGGGTGATGTATGAGCATCCGGAAGTCGACTTCATGGACATGGCGATGCGCTTTATGGACATCCGCAAGAGAATCTACACCTTCCCGAAGATGGGTGAGAAGGCATACTTTGTCGCCATCCCGACCTCGTCCGGTACCGGCTCGGAGGTCACCCCATTTGCAGTCATCACCGACGATGCGACCGGCATCAAATACCCGCTGGCCGACTATGAACTGCTGCCAAACATGGCGATCATCGATGCGGACAACATGATGACTCAGCCGAAGGGCCTGACCAGTGCCTCCGGCATCGACGCGCTGACCCACGCTCTGGAGGCCTACGCCTCGATCATGGCCACCGACTACACCGACGGCCTGGCGCTCAAGGCGATGAAGAACATCTTCAGCTACCTGCCTGCCGCCTATGACAAGGGCGCAAACGATCCGTACGCCCGCGAGAAGATGGCCGACGCCTCCTGCATGGCCGGTATGGCCTTTGCCAACGCCTTCCTGGGCGTCTGCCACTCGATGGCGCACAAGCTGGGCGCCTACCACCACCTGCCGCACGGCGTCGCCAATGCCCTGCTGATCTGTCATGTCATGCGCTTTAACGCCGCTGAGGTTCCGGCCAAGATGGGCACCTTCTCCCAGTACCAGTACCCGCACACCCTGGAGCGCTACGCCGAGTGCGCGCACTTCTGCGGCGTCTGCGGCAAGGACGATGCAGAGACGCTGGAGCTCTTTATCCAGAAGATCGAGCAGCTCAAAGAGGCGGTCGGCATCAAAAAGACCATCAAGGACTACGGCGTAGACGAGCAGTACTTCCTGGAGACCCTCGACCAGATGGTGGAGGACGCCTTTGACGACCAGTGCACCGGCTGCAACCCGCGCTACCCGCTACTCAGCGAGATCAAGGAAATGTACCTGAAAGCCTACTATGGGGAATAAGACAGGAGGAACAATCATGCAGGAGAAAAAGACGCTGATCTTTACAAGACCGCATAAAAAAATCTACGCTACCGAAGATAAAATTATCAAGGTGTTCGACAACAACTATAAAAAATCCGACGTCCTCAACGAGGCCCGCAACGAGGCTCTGGTGGAGGAAAATACCGATCTGAACGTCCCCTCCCTCTCTGCGGTTTCAAAGACCGAGGAGGGCTGGGCCCTAATCCGCGAGAAGGTGGAGGGAACCACCCTCGCCGAGCTGATGACCAAAAATCCGAACAAGCTCGAAGAGTATATGGAGACATTTGTCGACCTGCAGCTGACAGTTCACCAGCAGCGAGTACCGACCATCAAGACGCTGCGCCACAAGCTGATGGACCAGATCAACTCGGTCAAGGAGCTCGACGCCACCGCCCGCTATGAGCTGGCCACCCGCCTGCAGGGCATGCCTAAGCACAACAAGCTCTGCCACGGGGATTTCAATCCCAGCAACGTCATCGTGGACAAAGAGGGCAAGCTGTGGATCATCGACTGGGCACACGCTGCACAGGGCAATGCCTCGGCTGACGCCGCGATGACCTATCTGCTCTTTTCGCTGGAGGATAAGAGCAAGGCGGAGCTTTATATCAATCTGTTCTGCAAAAAGGCCGACATCGCCCGCCAGTATGTCAACCGCTGGCTGCCAATCGTCGCTGCCGCACAGCTCACCAAGCACAAGCCCGAGGAGCGCGACCTGCTGCTCAGCTGGACAGATGTCATTGAGTATCAATAATTTATTTTTATAAAAAGGCCCCCGAGACTAGCGGGGGCCTTTTTTACATATAGTTCTTGGAGAATATTACTAGAGAAAGAATACAAAAAATATACATGCCAAACAAAAATAATTATACAGAGTTGACAGTAAAATTCCTAAATGATATGATAAAAATAAAGTAAACGACAAATATTTATTAATTTCTTAAAAAATAGGTCATAAAGTAAACTTTGCTAATATTAAAAAATAGCAGAGATTACTAAATTTTTGAATCCATAACAAAGGAGGAAAAAGTATGAAAAAAACATTGTCCAGGATGGTTGCTCTGTTGCTGACAGCGGCTATGTTGTTGAGTGGATGCAGCAGTGCAACAGAAGGGGGAGAAGAAACAGAAACGTCGGGGGAGAATTCTTCTACCCAGTCGGAAAGCAGCGAAGCATCGTCAAATGAAATCACGGATCTGGTAATTCCGAAAGTTTCGACCAAAGAGATTGCGGGTTTCAATATCCTCTATACCCAGAAAGGTGAGGACTTTGAGGGGCTGACCAGCATCTGGGACGGTTTGCTTGAAGTGGATCCGGAGGGTAAGTTGGTACCGGCCATTGCGGAAGAATGGGGTACTGAAGATGAGGGTTTAACTTGGACCTTCAAAATTCGGGAAGGTGTCAAATGGGTCAATGTTAATGGTGAAGAGATGGCTGATTGCAATGCCCAAGATTTTGCAACTGGTCTGGAATGGGTTTTGAATTTCCACAAAAATGATTCGCTCAATACCTCTATGCCATTAGAGATGATTGAAGGTGCAGAGGAATACTACGAATACACTAAATCTTTGAGTAAAGAAGAGGCATATGCACTGACTGCTGAAGAAGGTTCCAAATTCCGTGAGATGGTTGGGCTGGAAACCCCAGATGACTACACCTTGATCTATAGATGTTTGGATAAAAAGCCATACTTTGACACCCTGGCTCCATATGCCTCACTCTATCCAGCTTCCCAGCAGCTGATTGACCAACTGGGAGTGGATGGTTTCAAGGCAATCAATAACGAGAACATGTGGTACAATGGGTGCTACACAATGACCTCCTTTATCCAGAATAACGAGAAGGTCTATACAAAGAATCCGCTCTACTGGGATCAGGATTGCAAACTGTTCAACACCGTTACAGTCAAGATGGTGGAGTCCAACGAGGTCGCTTTTCAGCTTTATCAGTCTGGAGAGGTGGACTATGTATCACTGGGTGAGGCGCAGATTAACACTATTGCCAAAGACCCAGAGAATGAATTCCATGATTACATGGTTCCGGATGTACCTTCCAAATATTGCTATCAGTTCCAGCTGAATTACAACAAACTTTTTGAAGATGGTACACCGGATGTCAATTGGAACACGGCAGTAGCGAACGAAGCCTTTCGCTTGTCTTGGTGGTACGGTCTTGATCTGAAGGAGTACTACAAGAGAACCAACGCAGTAGATCCGATGGTTTGTGAGAACAATTTCTACACCATGAAAGGACTGGTCTATACTTCTGATGGTACTGACTATACCGAATTGGTAAGGCAGGAAATGGGGCTGCCAGAACCAAACGGTGAGACTATGGTTCGTCTGGACAAAGAAAAAGCAAAGCAGTACAAAGAACAGGCCATAGAAGAGCTGACTGCTCTGGGTGTCACCTTCCCGGTCGGCGTCGATTATTACATCTCCGCTTCCAGTCAGACGGCGTTGGACAGCGCAAATGTGCTCAAGCAGATCTTTTCGGATTGCCTGGGCGACGATTATGTCCAGCTCAATATTAAAACCTATGTATCCAGCCTGCGCAAAGAGGTCACTCAGGCGCATCTCCACTCCTTCATCATCAACGGTTGGGGTGCAGACTACGGCGATCCTCAGAACTATCTTGGCCAGCAGCGCTATGGATATGACAACGCCTACTATTCGACTACCTATTCCTACGTCAACGACCTGACCGAGGAGACCGATGCGAACCGCGACCTGCTGGCAGCGTATAAAGAATTTACCGAAATGGTGGATGCAGCGGACGCAATTACAGGAGATCTGGATGCCCGTTACCAGGCCTATGCAGAGGCAGAGGCTTTCTTCTTGCAGCATGCACTGACAATCCCCTGCTACTATGGGGTGGGTTGGTGTCTGACAAAAATCGACAACGACAGCAAGATGTTTGCAATGTATGGAATCCAGAATGAGAAGATGAAAAACTGGGACACCAACTCCAACGGTTACACCAGCGAGGAGAAGGGTGTAGCTGAACAGATCGCAGCTTTTATCGAGCAGTAAGTTGAATATTTTACATTCAATCAAAAATCACAGGGGCCTACTGTTACAAAACAGCAGGCCCCTGTGATTTTTATTAAGGAGCGATTTGTTGAAATCGAAATTATCTTTGCTGTGCGCGCAGCTTTTCAAGCGTTTCCTGCACGATTTTTCTGGAGGTTTCCTCCGGAAGGGTGAAAGTTTCATCCTCCTGAATGTACTCGATAAAATCAAAGAGAGCCGAGGAGAGCGCAAGGTTTTTAACGTCAAAAGCCAGAAATCCCTTCTTGGGATGATTGAAGATGACAGTAACCTTCTGTGGGGAAAGCGCTCCCAGGCAAAGGTGGGGCGGGATGTCAAAACAGGATGGCTGAACCAGGTGCATATGATAGGTTCCCTCATCGCACAGTTGAAGCACAATATCCATCAGCAGGTCGATTTCCTTTTGGGCGAAAGGTGTGTAATATTCGCCCGGAACCTCGGTGAGCAGACCATGTTCGTACAGGTCTTTTAGCCCGTTTAGGGAGAAGCAGGAGTGGGTGACCATCGCAAGGTCGCGGCAGTTGGCCATGTGGTGGTTCAGATCCTGCATCATCTGCGGGGAAAGTACCGAGGGAAGCAGGTGCCCCTGCAGCAGCTCCGGCGTCAAAAACGAAAGGACGCAGGGGTGATCCATAATGCAGTAAGAGGCTTTGATTGGGTTGCCCATCAGCATCACCCGCAGATACTCCTCAAAGGAAGTGGTTTGCTGAAAGATGGGCCAGGAAGATTTTTTCTGGCTGTCAAAATATTTCTGACAGAGCTGGAGCATTTGGGGGTGGTTCGAAATGACCGCTTCACTGTAGTCGGAGGAGATGCGCATCAGGTAGCGGCTGGTGAGAATGATATTGGGCAGAAAGGCGGAGGAGCCAAACAGCGACGTCGCATGGTCATAGTAGCCGTAGGGAACATAGCCGCGGCAGTTGAGCATCAGTGGAATGATTTGGCGGATGTATTCCAGATTTTCAATCTCGGTTTTGGGATCGCTGTCCAGACAGAGGTAGTGCTCAATGGGAATGTTGTCAAAGTTGATGACGCTCAGGCAGTTAAACAAAAAGGAAAATTGAGGCTGTACCATGATGCGGACAAATCCTTTGGGGTCCGAGGATTCCTGCAGCAGAACAAAGTGGAGGGCGCGATTGACAGCCGCAGCAGAATGAAAAATCTGACTGCTGCAGCTGGGAGAAAGCGAAAATTCCAGCGCCGGAGTTTCGATCTGCAGGGGATTTTCGTCGATACGAAAACTTTTGAGCAGTTTTAGAACGCTGTTGCGCCTCAGCCAGTTTTCTTCTCCCATTTCCCGAATGCGGTACGCGTTCATCAGCTGCTGGGTTTCGGTGTAGGTCAGCGCCAGCGCCTGGGAGAGATTCATCACCTGTTCCTGGTCGGCTGGTTTGCGTTTGCCGGTCAGCATTTTTTGCAGCCAGCTGCGTTCGATGCCGCACAAATTTGCCAGCTGATAAATTTTGATGCTTTTGGAATCGACAAATCGGGCAAGCATTTCGGAAAAAAGGGACATGATGAAACCTCCTGAAACGAATCTATAAGAACATTATACCCTACCTGTTCCTGAAATCAAGAGAAAAAAGACGACACCAAGCAAATAAAAAGTGTCACAAAATTTGTCACACACAAGGCTAAGAATTATTTGTCGAATAATAGACAGAAAAATTGCCGCTGGGAAGGATAGAAAGCCGCTGTTCGCGCATAGAATAGGGATGACGAAAAAAACGGACAGGGGAGGGAAACCAAGTGAAGGGCTTACCGGAAGAACGGGCTGTGCGGCTGGCGCAGTACATCATCGAGAAGGACGCCACCGTCCGCCAGGCGGCAAAGGGCTTTGCCATTTCCAAGAGCACGGTACATAAAGATGTGACCCAGCGGCTCAAACAGATCAGTCCCAAGCTGTATGAGCAGGTCAAAAAGGTGCTGGAGAAAAACAAACAGGAGCGGCACATCCGCGGCGGGCTTGCGACCAAGGAAAAGTATGAGCACATCCGGCAGGAAAAAAATCTTTCCAGGCAGGAATTGTCCCGGAATGATTTGGCAGATTAAAGCGTAAAAACTTCTAAAAAGAAAAATACCAAGCGGTTGAAAATAGTTTAAATATACAAAAAATGCAGGAATTAGCATAAGAACTGAACAAAAAGGTTGATTTATCGGCGGAAATTCAATATACTAGTAGACGTAATAACTTTTTCATACTTCCAGTTTTTTGTACTTCTCTTTTTGTTATGCTGTCCATATAAGCCGGCTGATGGGAGCGGGCGTATCTACGAGGCGGCCGCAAGCGCCTCTGCTATGGATGGTGTTCCCCTTTTGAGCAAAGGTTATTACAGCTGATTTTGATATTTTCTTAATATTGTCTTTTTCCCGTATAAGCAAAAAGCATCGGTTCAGCGACCGATGCTTTTTGCTTTATGCTGGGATTTGGACAGAAGATTGCATTGGTTCCAGCGTCGGGCTGGCATCCCATCTGTTGTGTGCAATGATTCAAAAATAAAAAAGAGCTGCTCCAAACGGAGCAGCTCTTTGCTATCTGCGGACAAAAGCCAATTAGCAGAATTTGGATGGGTTGACCTTTACGCCAGGACCCATGGTGGTAGCCAGTACGCAGGATCTGACATACTGACCCTTTGCAGCGGCAGGTTTTGCCTTTACGATGGCGCCCATCAGGGTGTCAAAGTTCTCCTGCAGCTTCTCAACACCGAAGGAAGCCTTGCCGATCGGGCAGTGGATGATGTTGGTCTTGTCCAGACGGTACTCGATCTTACCAGCTTTCGCTTCCTGAACCGCTTTGACAACGTCAGGAGTTACGGTGCCGGCCTTCGGGGATGGCATCAGGCCTCTTGGACCAAGGATTTTACCCAGACGGCCAACAACGCCCATCATGTCAGGGCTTGCGATGACAACGTCGAAATCCATCCAGCCACCCTGGATCTTCTGCATGTACTCGTCAGCGCCGGCATAGTCTGCACCAGCAGCCAGAGCAGCATCCACCTTGTCGCCCTTGCAGAATACCATGACGCGAACGGTTTTGCCGGTGCCGTTTGGCAGAACAACCGCGCCACGAACCTGCTGCTCAGCGTGACGGGAGTCAACACCCAGTCTTACGTGGATCTCTACAGTCTCATCAAATTTAGCCTTTGCGGTTTTCAGGCAGTTTTCAATAGCTTCGGTGGTGTCGTACAGGACAGTGGTATCAACCAGCTTGGTGCTGTCCTGGTATTTTTTTCCGTGTTTCATTTTTAATTACTCCTCCTTATCCTGAGTGGTAAATGCGGAAATCTCCTCCCACCCGGGGAGTACTAGTCAACTACCTCGACGCCCATTGCGCGAGCAGAACCTGCGATCATGCTCATGGCAGATTCCAGGTTTGCAGCATTGAGGTCTGGCATCTTGATCTCAGCGATTTTCTGCAACTGTGCTTTTGTGATTTTTGCAACTTTAGTCTTGTTCGGAACACCGGAACCGGACTCGATCTTGCACTCTTTCTTGATGAGTACAGAAGCCGGTGGGGTCTTGGTAACAAAGGTAAAGGAACGGTCGGCGTAAACGGTGATGACAACCGGGATGATCATGCCGACGTCGTTTTTGGTTCTCTCGTTGAATTCCTTGGTGAATGCCATGATGTTGACGCCATGCTGACCAAGAGCAGGGCCAACCGGCGGAGCCGGAGTAGCCTTTCCGGCAGGAATCTGCAGCTTAATGAAGCCGGTAACTTTTTGAGCCATTAGTAAATTGCACCTCCATAAAATGTGGTCAGTCGGGACCTGTTTTGGTTTTTGTCCCTCCCACGGTGCCGCTTTGCGCCCTGTGCGCGGTGCGGCAGAAAAAACCCTTTCGGGCACGGCCGTAAAAACGGGTTAGGTTTTTGGGCCACCTCATCAAGACCTATTATTCTATTGTCTCTACCTGATCCAGCTGGAGCTCTACGGGTGTCTCTCTTCCAAACATGGAAACGACGACCTTGACCATGTTGCGGTCGGTGTCAATTTCTTCCACCACACCGATAAACCCGTCAAGATAACCGTCGGTGATTTTGACAGAGTCGCCAACCTCAAAGTTGACCTCTACCTGCTTTTTCTCCACACCAAGGGCGGCCACTTCCTCGTCGGACAGCGGAACCGGTTTGGAACCGGGGCCAACAAAGCCGGTCACACCATGAATGTTGCGGACGACATACCAGGAATCATCTGTCATAATCATGTTGACAAGCACATAGCCTGGGAAAATCTTGCGCTCCACTTCACGCTTTTTGTTGTCCTTGATCTCGACAACCTTTTCGGTAGGAACCATGACGCCGGCGATCAGATCGTGCAGCTTGCGGTTTTCCACTGCGTTTTCAATATCCGTTGCTACTTTGTTCTCATAGCCGGAATAGGTATGCACAACATACCACTTTGGAGTTTCAGACATAAAGTTATCCCCCCGATGGTGTAGATCGTTGCGTAAGCTTTTTGCTTAGTGGAATAAACCCACGAGGGCATTGAAGATAAAGTCGATGATTCCAATGCCAACGCTGGAGATGACCAGCACGATGATGACGACGCCGGTGTTGTTCAGCACCGTTTTGCGGCTTGGCCATACGATCTTTTTCAGTTCACTTTTGGTGTCCTTGAAAAAGCGTTTGATTCCAGAGGCGATACGTTTAAAAAAGCCTGGTTTTTTCTCATCAGCCATTTTTAGCAGCCCGCCTTTCGCCTACTTGGTTTCTCTGTGAAGTGTGTGTTTGCGGCAGAACTTGCAGTATTTGTTCATCTCAAGTCTGTCAGGATCGTTTTTCTTGTTTTTCTTTGTGTTGTAATTACGCTGTTTGCACTCTGTGCAAGCTAAGGTAATTTTAGTCCTCATATCGGCACCTCCTGATTAAACGGAATTTTTTGCCTCCCTCGTAAAGGAAACGCTTGAATCTCCAACCGGACAAAGGCGAACCGCTGTCTGTTGGTGGGTGGATGGTTCATTTTTGGACATAAAAAAATAACCCTTTTAGAGGTAAAAAAATTTTACCACACAAAAAGCCCCCTCGTCAACCTCCTTTTTGAGGCTTTGGGGCGAATTTTAAAATCTTTATGGATTCTGCCGACAATGCTGTGTCAAAGGGCGCGGAGGCTTGGGCTTTTTGTTCGGTTTGGTGCGGAAAATTGAAGCAAAAGGGAAAAGCAGAAGCCCCAAATCTATTTATAAGGAAAGCAAGTGCGGCAATACTACCAAGGGAAGGGGGAGAGAAATGAGCAAAATGATACAATGAGACCATTGCAACCGGACGGTTTCATGTGATACAATGAATAAATACTGCAGGGGTGCAGATATACTCAAAGGACAACAGTGTGCAAAAGCTGTTTGGGATTATCCCAGCGATACAAAAAGGAGCTGCTTTTATGACAAGCGAAAAGAAAACGCGGGTCGCCGTGCTGTTCGGCGGCGTTTCCAGTGAGCATGAAATCTCCCTGATGTCGGTCGAGTCGGTGCTGGCAAACCTGCCGGACCACTATGAGGTGCTGCGCATCGGCATCACCAAGGACGGCCGATGGGTGGAATATACCGGCCGCAACGATGAGATCACCAGCCAGAAGTGGGAGCAAGACCCCACCCTGCGCACCGCCATCGTCTCCCCGGACCGCTCCCACAAGGGCGTGCTGCTGCTCTCCAAAGAGGGCTGGGAGCTGGTGCCGGTAGACATCTGCTTCCCGGTACTGCATGGCAAGCACGGCGAGGACGGCACCATCCAGGGCCTGTTCCAGCTGGCGGGCATCCCCTTTGTGGGCTGCGACACCATCTCCAGTGCCAACTGCATGGATAAGGAGATCACCCACACCATCCTGGAGGCCCACGGCATCAAGATGGCCAAATGGCTGGTGGTCAACCACGAGAAGATGCAGCAGTTCGAGCAGTTTGCCCAGCAGGCGGAGGAAAAGCTCGGCTACCCGATGTTTGTAAAACCTGCCAACGCCGGCTCCTCGGTGGGGGTAGGCAAGGCTCACAACCGCCAGGAGCTGAAAGCCGCCTGCGAGACCGCCTTAAAAGAAGATTATAAGGCGGTTGTCGAGGAGTGCATCGAGATGCAGGAGGTCGAGACGGCGGTGCTGGGCAATGCGGACGCCAAGGCGGCGGGCGTTGTCGGAGAGCTTGTGCCGGTGGTGGAATTTTATACCTATGAGGCCAAATATATCGACGGCACCACCGTGCTGCACATCCCCGGCCGGGTCAGCGAGGAAACCTCGCTCAAGCTGCGCCAGACCGCCGAGAAGGCTTTCGCCGCCATCGGTTGCGAGGGATTTGCGCGCATCGATTTCTTTGTGCGCAAGAGCGACGGGGAGGTCATCCTCAACGAGATCAACACCATCCCTGGCTTTACCTCGATCAGCATGTATCCAAAGCTTTGGGATTACTGCGGCCTGCACTATCCGCAGCTGCTGGACCGCCTGATCCAGCTGGGGCTCCAGCGAAAATAAACGCAAGAAAGGCGTGAGGGCAAGATGGATAACAGAGCGATCGGCGTCTTCGATTCCGGTCTGGGCGGATTGACAGCGGTCAAGGAGCTGCACCGCCTGCTGCCAAATGAGGACATCATCTACCTGGGAGATACCGGAAGGGTGCCCTACGGCTCCCGCAGCCGGGAGACAATCATCAAGTATGCGCAGCAGGACATCGACTTTTTGCTGACCAAGGACATCAAGCTGGTTCTTGCCGCCTGCGGCACGGTCAGCAGCACCCTGCCAAAGGAAATTTCCAGCAAGCTGCCGGTGCCCTATGCCGACATCGTGCAGCCGGCGGCGCAGCAGGCCTGCGCGCTCACCTCGGGCGGGCGCATCGGCGTGGTGGGCACCAACGCCACTTTGCGCAGCAACGCCTTCGGCAAGGCTATCCGCAGCATCCGCGCGGATGTGCGGGTGTTCGGCAATCCCTGCCCGCTGCTGGTGCATCTAGTGGAGGCCGGGATGGTGCAGCCGGACAATCAAATCACCAACCTCACTGTGCAGATGTATCTGGAGCCGCTGATGCGGGAGAAGATCGATACCCTGATTCTGGGCTGCACCCACTACCCGCTGCTGTACGATATCTTTAATCGGCTGCTGGGCTATCAGGTCACCCTGATCGACCCGGGCAGATGCGCGGCAGGATATGTGCAGCGCTACCTGATGCAGCACGACCTGCTGGCCGACCGGCAGCGGGAAGGCGTGACCGAATATAACGTCACCGATGAGACGGACAGCTTTGGCAAAACCGCCTCCATCTTTCTGGGACAGGAGGTGGCCGGAACCGTCAACCGCGTCGAGCTGGTGGAATAGACCGAGACGGACAGTCGAAACAAGGGAAGGATAAAGGAAACGGAAAATGGAACAAACACTAAATGATATGAAAAAGGACGTCCTGATCACCGTCAAGGGAACCCAGCGGGTGAGCGGGGAAACCGACGTCACCGAGATGATGACCACCGGCCGCTTTTACCGGAAAAATAAGCTGTACTATATCAGCTATGAGGAGACCGAGGCGACCGGGTACAGCGGCTGCCGCACCACCCTGAAGGTTGGCCCCAGCGACAAAGTGACCATCACTCGATTTGGCTGGGCACGCTCCCAGCTGGTGGTGGAGGCCGGGGTGCGTCACCAGTGCCAGTACGACACCGGCTTTGGCGAGATGACCATCGGCGTGATGGGCACCCGCTTTGAAAACGACCTGGGCGACCAGGGCGGCAAGCTCTCGTTCGGCTATACGTTGGATATCGAGGCCAGCGTCGCCAGCGAAAATACAATCAGCATCAATATCCAGGAAATCCTGGCAAATTAAAAGAATAGTAACCCCCAAAAAAGAGACGCCGCGAAGCGAATTCGTTTCTTTTGGTCTTCCCTTTTCTTTTTCGCAAAGAAAAGGTAAGCGAAGCGAGAACGTTTCTTTTGGCCCCACCTTTTCTTTCTCGTAAAGAAAAGGTGGGAGGACGGCAACAGAAAAGCCAACGAAAGGATGCCCGCGAAGCGAATCCGTTTCTTTTGGCCTTCCCTTTTCTTTTTCGCAAAGAAAAGGGAAGCGAGAACGTTTCTTTTGGTCCCACCTTTTCTTTCTCGTAAAGAAAAGGTGGGAGGATGATAACAAAAAAGCCAACGAAAGGACGCCGCGAAGCGAACCCGTTTCTTTTGGCCCTACCTTTTCTTTTTCGCAAAGAAAAGGTAGGAAAGACGACAAACAAAAGCCAACGAAAGGACGCCGCGAAGCGAGATCGTTTCTTTTGGCCCCATCTTTTCTTTCTCGTAAAGAAAAGATGGGAGAAAGGAAAGAGGAATATGGAGAAAAAAAATTTTGTGCAGGACGCCATGCAGGAAGTGGAAAGCCTGCTGAAAAACGCCTTTGCTGCGGCAATGCAGCAGGGCAAGCTGCCTGAAAATGAGCTGCCGGCCTTCACAGTGGAGATCCCGGCCGAAACCACCCACGGCGATTTTGCCAGCAATGCGGCGATGGTCAGCGCCAGAACCTTCCGCATGGCGCCGGTGAAGATCGCCAATATCCTAGCCGAGTGCATCGACTGCGCTTCGGCACGCTATATCGACCGCGTCGAAATTGCAGGCCCCGGCTTTATCAATTTCTTTGTCAGCGACGCCTGGTTTGCCAGCATCGTCTCCGGCGTGCTGGAAGCGGGCGAGGAATATGGCCGCTCGGATATCGGCAAGGGCGAAAAGGTGATGGTTGAGTTTGTCTCCGCCAACCCGACCGGCCCGATGCACATGGGCAACGCCCGCGGCGGCGCCATCGGTGACTGCCTGGCCGCCGCTCTGGACGCCTGCGGTTACGACGTCACCCGCGAATTCTACATCAATGACGCCGGCAACCAGATCGAAAAGTTTGGCCTCTCGCTCGAGGCAAGATATTTACAGATTTATAAAGGTGAGGAAGCTGTTCCCTTCCCGGAGGATGGCTATCACGGCGAGGATATTAAAGAGCGCGCCCAGCAGTACGCCGATGAGCACGGAGACTGCCTGCTGAATCTCTCCGAGCAGGAGCGCCGCCAGGCGCTGGTCGACTTCGCGCTGCCGAAAAATATTGAGAAGCTGCGCACCGACCTGGAAAAGTACCGCATCACCTACGATGTCTGGTTCCCGGAAAGCACCCTGCACCAGTCCGGCGCAGTCAAGGCAGTGGTCGATGAGCTGACCAGCCGCGGCATGACCTATGAAAAGGACGGCGCTATTTGGTATAAGGCCACCGAATTTGGCGGCGAGAAGGACGAGGTCCTGGTGCGCGCCAACGGCAACCCGACCTACTTCACCGCCGATATCGCCTACCATAAAAATAAATTTGTCGACCGCCACTTTGACCGTGTCATCAACGTCTGGGGCGCCGACCACCACGGCCATGTCGCGCGCCTGAAAGGTGCGATGGACGCCATCGGCCTGGACGGCAGCAAGCTGGACATCGTGCTGATGCAGCTGGTCCGCCTGATGAAGGACGGCGAGCCGTACCGCATGAGCAAGCGCACCGGCAAATCGATCACCCTGTCCGACCTGACCGATCTGGTGCCGATCGACGCGGCAAGATTCTTCTTCAATATGCGCGAGCCAAACTCCACCCTGGACTTTGACCTTGACCTGGCGGTGGAGGAATCCTCCCAGAACCCAGTTTATTATGTACAGTACGCACACGCCAGAATCTGCTCGATCCTCAAAAACCTGACCGCGCAGAATATCCACCCGAGAACCTGCACCCTCGAGGAGCTGCAGCTGCTGTCTGCCCCGGAGGAAAAGGAGCTGATCCGCAAGCTGGCGCAGTGCCCGCAGGAGATCATCAACGCCGCTAAAAATTATGACCCGGCCCGCATGACCCACTACCTGATGGATGTGGCGACCCTGTTCCACAAGTTCTACAACGCCTGCCGCGTCCAGGGCGAGGACGAAAAGCTGATGCAGGCCCGCATCTCGCTGTGCCTTGCCACCCGCGTTGTGCTGGCAAACCTGCTCAAACTGCTCAAGATCACTGCGCCGGAGAGCATGTAATCCCGGTGTGGCGGAAAGAGAAAAAGGAGAACAGAGATGGAAGATCCTCTTTCGCGACTTTGTAAGCCGCTCCTGACCGACGGAGCGGCCAAGACCAACCTCTGGCTGGATGGCATGCCGATGTACAGCTGCCCGGCCCAGTGGATGCTGGAAAATCCCGACCGGGTGCAGAAGCTGCAGCGCCGCTTTCTGCAGGCGGGCAGCCAGCTGCTGTGTACCCCGACCGCACAGGCCGACGCCGACAGCCTCAAGCAGTGGGACCAGCAGCAGAACAGCGACGACTACAATGAGCGCCTTGCCCGCCTGACGGTGGAGAGCTGCCGCGAGGCTAATCCACACGCGCTGGCGGCGGGCGTCATCGCGCCGCTGCAGCTGCAGGCGGAGCCGTTTGGCGAGACGCCGTTTTTCGACCTGATTAACCTCTATGCCCGGCAGGCCTTCGCCCTCAAAAGGGGCGGGGTGGACCTGCTGCTGGCCGACACGATGACCACCCTCTCCCAGAGCCGGGCGGCAATCCTCGGCTGCCGGCAGACGGGACTGCCGGTGATGGTGACGATGAATGTGGAGGAGGACGGCGAAACCTGCATGGGCAGCGACCTTGTCTCCGCGCTCATCACCTGCCAGAAGCTGGGGGCGGTGGCGTTCGGCCTGTCCTGCTGCGACCGGCCGGAAAAGCTGTACGGCCACATCGAGGAGATCGCCCCCTACGCAAAGGTGCCGATTATTGTGCGGCCGCGGGCGGGGGAAGACTTTGACAAGCTGCTCTCCCCACAGGAGATGGCCGAACAGATGAAGGGCCTGCTGCAGCGGGGCGCCACCATCCTGGGCGGCTGCTGTTACACCACCCCGGAACACATCGAGGCGATCGGCCGGATGATGCAGACCTTTGATTTTTCCACCGTCCGCCGCCAGTGGGAGGACGAGGACACCATCCTGATGGCGGGAGCGACCGAGCCGTACTTTTTGGACGAGTACTTCGAGCAGACCGAGCCGGTCTACTGCCGGCGGGATATGTCCGACGAGCTGCTGGAGCTGGAGGAGAGCGGCGCGGACGTGGCGACCATCCGTATCGAGACGGTGGACGACGCCTACAACTTCGCGCTCAACGCCCACATGCTGCACATGCCGGTGTCCTTTTATTCGGACAGCGAGGAGGCGCTGGAGATGGCGCTGCTGATGTACAACGGCTGCGCCTTCGTCGACTCCCGCAGCGAGCTCGACGAGCAAGTCCTCGACGCCCTGGCAAAGGGGTATGGGGCGACGGTGCGGTAAATCGACCTGACAGAACAGGCGGAGAACAGAAGCGAAAAAAGCTCCTGCTCTCCGCTTATTTGTTTTTCCTATTTGACAGTGTGCGAACAATGTACTATTCTGATAAAAAAGGATACTGTGATGAAAATAGGAAAGGAGGACAGATGATGTCCTGGCTTGCGACGCTTATTCCACTTGCGCTGCTCGCGCTGTTGCTGGTTGTTGTCGTGGCAGCGGTCGTGGCGTTTGTAGTTTTGAGGAAAAAGAATAGACAGTAAAAAAGAGGACGGAGCTTTCCTGTAAAGCTCCGTCCTTTTTTCACGTGAAGAAAAATTTTTAGGAAAATGAATATTCCCCGCAGGCGATCACCGTCGGATAGTCATTGACCTCTTCGGTCTGCTCCCAGCGCAGCAGCTGGAGGTTGCCGTCCTTGTCCAGCTCAATAAAGGAGGTGACCACGCCGTCGATGTCCTGGTCGTACAGCTCCCGCAGCGCCTCCGGGGTGTAGGTCGCGGTGATGCGCCAGATGCCGTTTTCCTCCTCGGTGAGGGTCAGCGAAGAAAAATTCTGCAGCGCAAAGCCGTCGCAGAGCAGCGGGCTTTTCAGCCAGTCGAGCGTCTCGGCGTACTGGTCGTAGCTGGTGTAGATTTCGCGGCTGCCCTGGCCGTAGTTGATGTTGGACTGCATCGTCTCGGCCACCTTGAGCTGCGCGTCGATCTCCATGTTTTTGTTGAGCTTGCCTTCCTCGTCGTAAGCGTTGGTTAAATCATACTCCAATTCATAGGCGCCCTCGGTCCCGTCGTAGTTGAGGCGGTAGACCGACAGGGTGCCTTTTTTGCGGTCAAAATTTTGTTCCATCACATTCTGGAACACCGCATACAGGCGGCTGTCCAGCTGCTGCGGGTTGTTTTTGAGCTCCTCGGAGGGGCGGGTCTGCAGCTCCTGCGGGAAGGGCAGGCTGGTCTGCGGAGTAGTCACCGGCGTCTCGGTCTCGACAGCAGACTCCTCTGCCTGCTGCTCGGTTTCGGAGGCCGGCTGTTCGGAGGTCTGTTCTTGTTGTGATTCCTCCTCTGCTGTCTCCTCCGTCGGTTCGGTCTGACCGTCGGGACGGCTCTGTTCTAGCTGTTCACTTGGGGAAGGTTTTTTTTCCGGCTCCTCCTCCGGGGCGGGGTTGTCCTCGCCCAGCTCCAGCGAAACGGTGTTGGTTTCCTGTTGGGAGGACTGTGTGTCGCGTCTGCAGCCTGTCACCATCAGCGCGCAGGCCAGGACAACCAGCAGACAAAACAATCTATTTTTCATGATGCAAAGCTCCTTTTTATCATCGGGTCGATCTTCTCACCCTTATTGTAGCACAAGTCCGGGTCGGGTTCCAGCGAAAAGGGAAAGCTGTAAACAATTTGCTATTTTTGTAAATGCCTTCCGCTTGCTCTATATCAATAGTGTGCTTTAGGGAGCTGTTTTGATGCAGGGCGGGGGAATTTTTCTTTTGCGGAGAGTGAAGGGAGAGCAAAAATTTTTTCGAAGATTTTAGTTTGAAACTCTACAGCAGCAAAACCTCCCACTGGGAGGTTTTGCTGGGTTGTGCGAATCGCAAGTTTCTCAAGGGGGCTTTTCTCTTACAAAAGCCCCGTGCACTAGCCCGGGAAATTGAACGAAGTTCAATTTCGTGTCGCGCAAATACAGGGCAAAATTTTGCAGAGAGATGAAGCGCGACTTGGCGCTTGACGATAAAGTTTTTTCGAGCGCTGCGGCGCTCGACCAGCAGGCGCTGCCCGCTGGACACCTGCCACCTTTTAAAAAAGGTGGACGAAAACTTTATTTTTGCCCTACCTCCCCTTCAGCCGCCGCGGAGCGTGAAGTTTTTTCTTTGCTTACTTTCTTTTTTTACTAAAAAGAAAGTAAGAGACAAGGTTCCCGAAATTTTGCGGGGCGAAGGCGGTATGATAGAGGTACCCCAAACAGTGGACAGGCTGGGGCAAAAAGGAGGCAGATCAATATGGCAGTCCAAATCGAGATCAGGGAGGACAGCGTCCTGGCGTGCCTGTCAGGGGAGATCGACCACCACAGCGCCGTCGAACTGCGCGAACAGATTGACCAGAGCGTCATCCAGTCGGGCGCAAAACTGCTGGTGCTGGATTTTTCACTGGTCACCTTTATGGACTCCTCGGGAATCGGGCTGGTGATGGGGCGCTTTCGGCTGATGCAGGAAAATGACGGCAAGGTCGTGCTGCAAAATCTGCCCGCCCCCATCCGCAAGGTGATGAAGCTGGCCGGGCTGGACAAGCTGGCCGAGTTCCACTAACAAAGGGAGGGTTTTGGATGAAAGCAAGCAATAGCATGCGGCTGTGCTTTGACTCGCGCTCGGCCAACGAATCGTTTGCCCGAACCGCCGTCGCGGCCTTCCTGTGCGGGCTGGACCCCACGGTGGAGGAGCTGACCGACGTCAAGACAGCTGTCTCGGAGGCGGTGACCAACTGCATCGTCCACGCCTACCGGGAGAAAATAGATAAGGTTTACATAACCGCCAGCATCTACCCGGACAGCAGGATCGTCATCAAAATCAAGGACAACGGCTGCGGCATAGCCGACGTCAAGAAGGCGATGGAGCCGCTGTTCACCACCGCCCCGGAGGAGGAGCGCGCGGGCCTGGGCTTTGCAGTGATGGAAAGTTTAATGGACAAGGTAAAGGTCTCCTCCAAACTGGGCAAGGGCACGACGGTCACGCTGGAAAAGAAGATTCTCTCCAAAGGCTCCGCCAGGGAAATGCTCCCCGAAGGTGAAAACCATGCGCACGATGGCCGCGCCTGAGGATGAGCGGATGAGCGTCCAGCAGCAGGAACAGCGCAGCCGGATGATCGAGGAAAACATCGGGCTGGTGCACGCCTGCGCCCACCGTTTTAAGGGCAAGGGCATCGAGTACGACGACCTGTTCCAGGCCGGTTGCATGGGGTTGGTCAAAGCCACCGACGCCTTTGACAGCGAGCGGGGCGTGCGCTTTTCCACCTATGCGGTGCCGGTGATTCTGGGCGAGATGCGCCGCCTGTTTCGGGACGGCGGCACCGTCAAGGTCAGCCGCAGCCTCAAGGAGCTCTCGATGAAGGCTGCCCGCCAGCGCGACCAGTTTGCCAAGGAGCACGGCCGCGAACCGACGGTCAGCGAGCTGGCGCAGGCGCTGCAGGTCAGCGAGGAGGCAGTGGTGGAGGCGCTGGGCGCGGGAGCGCCGCCGGTTTCGCTCACCAGCGAGGAGGACAGCTCCCAGCTGGACCTGCCGGTCTCCTCGCCGGAGGAGCAGCTCTCCGATCTGCTCTCACTGCGGCAGATGCTGACCCAGCTGGAGGAGCGGGACCGCAGGCTGATCGAGCTGCGCTACTTCCGCAACATGACGCAGGTGAAAACGGCGCAGGAACTGGGCATGACCCAGGTGCAGGTCTCCCGCCGGGAGAAAAAGATTCTGCTCTGGCTGCGCGAGAGACTCATTTGAGTCACTCATTTGAGTCACTCATCTGAGCCGCTTTTTTGATGGACATCCCCTTGCCGCAGGCGGGTTTTGCATCCGCCCGCCTGCGGCAGTCAACATATGGCAAATCGTACCTACTCTCGAACCGCAGAAGGGGGCAGCCATTTTGCTGCCCCCTTCTGCGGTTTTGCTGGTGCGGTAGGATGAAGGGCCTTGCAACAAAAAATTTTGGATTAGTGATATATCACTAATCCTCTCTGTCTTGATGTGTTATTCTATAGAGGAGGAGTATTGAAAGAAAGGAGGATACTTATCCCACACGAGAAAAAATTGCAAGTCCGGATGTCATCAACTCTGTTTCGAAAACTATCATACATGGCAGAATTTGATGAGCGTTCGTGCAACAGAGAAATTTGCCATTTTATTGCAAAGGCTGCCGATTGTTTTGAAAAGAAATATGGGGCTATTCCAATGGAAGAAGGGGAGGAGCAAGAGTGAGTTGCTCCTTTTTTCTCTAAGCTTGGGAAGCTGAACGCAGTTCGGCTTCGAGTCACGCAACGCGAAACCAATTTTTCAGGAGAGCATAAGCGTGACGTGTCGACCAGCAGGCGCTGCCCGCTGGACACCTGCCACCTTTAAAAAAAGGTGGACGAAAATTTTGTTTTCACAAAACCTGAGTGCCGCGAGGCAGAAAGTTGGTTTTATACTTAACCAATACGTGAATTGGGTGCAGGCTCAGCCTGCCGTGAATTGGGCGCGGCATCATGCCGCTTGAAAAAGGTGGACGAAAACTTTATTTTTGCAGAGACTGGGTGCTGAGAGATTAAAGCTTAGGTTTTTCACCTTTGGGGCAGGGCTGCTCCCAGTCCTCCCTGAGGATGGCGTACTGGTCGCAGTCCTCAAAGACGCCGCGGCTGCTGAGATACTTCTGGCGGGGGGAACCCTCATAGCGCATCCCGCACTTTTTCATGACGCCGCCCGAACCGGGGTTGGCGACCGCGTGGATTGCCTCGATGCGGTGGAACCCCACCACTCCGAAGGCAAAGTCCAGCACCGCCTGCGCCGCCTCGCTGGTGATGCCCTGCCGCCACCATTTTCGGCCGATATTGTAGCCCAGTTCGCCCGCCATGCTTCGTTCCTGGATGTTCAGGATTGCGATGGCTCCGACTGGCTCACCGTCCAGGGTGATGCACCAGTGATAGTAGGACGGGTCCTGGTACTGCGGTACCCACTCGGCCAGAATGGCGCGGGTGACCTCGATGTTTTCATGGGTGAACCAGTTCATGAAGCGGGTGACCTGCGGGTCGCTGGCCCAGTTGTCGTACATCGCCTGCGCGTCATCCAGGGAGAGGGGGCGCAGTACAAGGCGTTTGGTTTTCAGAATTTGTGTTCCTGCATGATGAAGCGGCATGGTGTCTACCTCCTTTTAAATTTAAACTGTCCGTATAAATCTGCCTGTAATATCAGATTTGCTTTCCCTTTTTTGCGGAGGAAAAGCTGCTGCAGATAAAAAAACATGGAGAAACTTCTTTGCCAAAGAAGTTTCTCCATGCCGTTTTTACAATCGTGAAACCACGGCCGGATTCTACAGAGAGAATGCGTCGTGGATGGCATTGACCGCCTTTTTGCCCTGGTCCTGGTCGATCAGCACCGAGATCTTGATCTCGCTGGTGGAGATCATGCTGATGTTGATGTTGTTTTCGCCCAGCGCCTCGAACATGGTGGCTGCAACACCCGGATTGGAGAGCATGCCCGAACCGACGATCGAAACTTTGGAGAGATTGTCCTTGGCAGTGACCGTTTTTGCACCGACGGTCTGGCAGAATTCTTCGGCGATCTGCATCGCTTCGTCCTTGTGGGCGGTGGCCACGGTAAAGCTGATGTCCTTGGTGCCGTCGCGGCCGATCGACTGCAGGATGATGTCGACGTTGATCTTGCTGGCCGCCAGCGAGGAGAACAGCTTAAAGGCAACGCCCGGGCGGTCCGGAACCTCAATGACAGAAATTCGAACAACGTCGTTGTCCATCGCGACGCCCTTAATCAGCATTTTTTCCACTTTGCAAACCTCCTTGACTTCGGTGCCCGGCACATCGCTGTGGATGCTCGAGCGTACTTCCAATTTTACAGAATATTTTTTGGCCATCTCCACCGACCGGTTGTGCAGGACGTTGGCGCCGCAGGTGGCCAGCTCCAGCATTTCGTCGTAGGTGATCTCGTCCAGCTTGTGCGCGTGCGGCACAATGCGCGGGTCGGTGGTGTAGACGCCGTCCACGTCGGTGTAAATTTCACATTTGTCCGCCTTCATCGCCGCCGCAATGGCCACTGCGCTGGTGTCGCTGCCGCCGCGGCCGAGGGTGGTGATGTCGTCGTAGCGGTTGATGCCCTGGAAGCCCGCGACGATGACGATGTTCTTCTTGTCCAGCTCGTTCTGCAGGCGCTCGGTGTTGATCTTTTTGATGCGGGCATTGCGGTGGGTGGACTCGGTCAAAAAGCCCGCCTGCCAGCCGGTCAGCGAGATGACCGGATAGCCCATCTGCTCGATGGCCATCGCCAGCAGGGACATCGAAATCTGCTCGCCGGTGGAGAGCAGCACATCCATCTCGCGGCTGGATGGCTTGTCGGTGATCTCAGCCGCCTTGGCGATCAGCTCGTCGGTGGTGTCGCCCTGGGCGGAGACGACCGCGATGACCGAATTTCCCTGGTCGTATGTATCGGTGATGATCTGGGCAACATGGCGTACGCGCTCCACATTGGCGACAGAGGTTCCACCAAATTTCTGTACAATTAAGCTCATAACGTTCCCTCCGTATCAACCTGTTTGTTTGATTATAATACAAAAAATGGAATCACTGCAAGTGGCAGCACTCTCTTCGTCTCAAAACCTACTTTTCAAAGTAAAAATAAGCGGGATGGGCAGAAGATTTTGTGCGATATGCTGCCGCTTTACAGGGCGAAAGTCAGCGGATGCTGATAACACATTCTATGTGAAAAAAGGGAAAAAGGAACAACCCGCAACAGCCCGAGAAGAAAGAAGATCCCGCGCTCCTGCCGGGAAAGAGAAAAGAAAAAGGAACTACAGCACAAAAAGCCTGCCCAGCACCTCGATCTTTTCTTTTTGCAGCTGCTCCAAAAGCGCCTCCAGCCGCTTGGGGGTGAGCTCCCCGGTGACAAAGGCGGCCTCGGTGTCGGGCGCGCCTTTGCGGGCCAGCAGAACAGGGGAGGCAAACAGCTCATCGATCAGTGTCAGCTGCTGGCGGTACTGCAGCGCCAGGCGCAGATAAAAGCGGGAAGGGGTCTGCCGCCAGTCGGCCATAAACTGCCGGCACTGCTCGGAGGTGCTGTCCTTCCAGAACAGGGTGTCGCCGCCCAGCGGTTTTGCGCAGTCGATGACGTCGGTGATGACGGCGGAGGCGGTGGGCAGCTTGCCCGCGCCCTTGCCGTAGAAGAGCACCTCGCCGGTGGCGTCGCCGTCCACCAGAATCCCGTTAAAGACGTCGTCGATGCCGGCCAGCTGGCTGTCCTGAGGGACAAACATCGGCGCCACCAGCATCGAGACAGTCTGCCCATCCTGGCGGCGGGTGGCCTTGGCGATCAGCTTGATGACTCCGCCCCAGTCCTCGGCGTATTCAGTGTCCTCCGGCGTCAGCTTGCCGATGCCCTCGCAGTGGACCGCCTCCGGGTAGACCTGTCTGCCGTAGGCCAGCGAAGCCAGGATGCAGATTTTGCGGCAGGCGTCGATGCCCTCGATGTCGGCGGTGGGGTCGCTCTCAGCGTAGCCGAGCGCCTGCGCCTGCTCCAGCGCCGCGGAGAAGGAGCTGTGTTCGCGGCGCATCTTGGTGAGGATAAAGTTGGTGGTGCCGTTGAGGATGCCCTCGATGTTGTCGATCTCGTTGGCGCCCAGGCACTGGTGCAGCGGCCGGATGATGGGGATGCCTCCGCCGACGCTCGCCTCAAACAGCAGCTTGACTCCGTTTTCACGGGCCAGCTGCAGCAGCTCGGCGCCCTTCTGGGCGATCAGCTCCTTGTTGGCGGTGACGACGCTCTTGCCGCTTTGCAGGCAGCGTTTGACAAAGCGGTAGGCCGGGTCGAGCCCGCCCATTACCTCGACGACGATCTGCACCTGCGGGTCGCTGACGATCTGGTCAAAGTCAAAGCAGAGCTTATCCTGCCAGGGCAGCTCGGGGTGAGGGCGGCGCAGGTAAATCCATTTGATGTCCAGCGGGCAGCCGGCCTTGCGCTCGATGCTGTCCCGGTTTTTATAAAAGACCTCGACAACGCCTGAACCGACGGTGCCGCAGCCTAAAACGGCGATCTGTTTCATGGGGAGATGCTCCTTACTATCAAAGTCTATCTGGGGAATTTTTATCAGGGGAAGTTGCGGGGAGAGAGAATTGCGGTCTCTCGGGAGGAGCGAAAGGCGCTTCGCTGTTTCACAGCGGACTACAGCTCACAGAGACGGAGGGACTACGGACGCCAAACCGTCCACTGGAAGGTTTGGCTGGGAGGTGCGTGACGGCAGTTTGCCGGGGGCTTTTCTCTTACAAAAGTCCTTCGCACAAGCCCGGGAAGTTGAACGCAGTTCAACTTCGGGTCACGCAACACAAGGCCAATTTTTCAGCAAAGCATAAGCGTGACTTAGCGACCAAAGGCTTTGCCTTTGGAAACCACAGCCTTTTGAAAAAGGCTGGCGAAAACTTTATTTTGCAGGAACTGGGTCCCGCGAGGTAAAAGCCAAGGCTCCCACCCAGCCAATACGTGAATCGGGTGCAGGCTCAGCCTGCGCGGCTGACGCGCACTACGCCGCGCAGCTGGCACAGGCGCTGGAGCAGCTGCTCCTCCTCCAGCGTCACATCGGTCATGCGGATCGATATGGTGACGGCGGCCACCCCGTCCGAGGGGATATTCTGATTGATGGTCAGGATGTTGGCGCCGTATTCGGCCAGGTGGTTGATGACCGAGGAGAGCACGCCCGGCACGTCCTCCATAGTCATGTAGAAGGTGACGATGGCGTTGGATTCGCGGGAGTTATATTCCATCACGCGGTCCTTGTATTTATAAAAGGCGCTGCGCGAGATGTTGGCCAGCCGCACCGCCTCCGAGGAGTTTGCGGCCTTGCCGGTGGCGATATATTTTTTGGCCTCCAGTACCTTTTTAAAGATTTCCGGCGCGATGCTTTCGGCAACCAGCAGATATTTTTCTTCGTTGACCATAGAGGGACTCCTTTCGGGGAAATGTATTTTTAGGGGAAACAAATGTATCGAGTATAAAGAAAAATATACCACGTTTGCTGCCCCTTCCGCAAGTGGTTTGCGCACATTTTCGGTAAAATCTGTTTTCGCGCCTCCACAAAAAGGAAAGCGGGCAGGGAAATACAGCCAAATAGGCGGGTGGGGCTTTCTTCGCGGCGGGGAATGTGCTATAATTCTACATGTGTGAGCAGCGCCCTGCTTGCAAGGGTTCCTCAAAAGTTAGAGGGAAACACAAGAAAAATTAACAAATAAGAGGTATGATAAACTTAGAATATTTTGGTTCGGAGGGAATGGACACCATGAGACAGCGCAGCGCAGAGATCCTCTGCATCGGGACAGAAATTTTGATGGGAGACATTGTCAACACCAACGCCGCCTACATCGCCAAGGAGCTGGCGGGACTGGGGATCAACGTCTATCACCAAAGCGTGGTAGGAGATAACCCTCAGCGCCTGCGGGAGGCGCTGGAGCTTGCTTTTTCGCGGGCGGACATCGTCATCACCACCGGCGGCCTTGGCCCCACCTATGACGATCTGAGCAAGGAGACGATCGCCGCCTTTTTTGGCCGGGAGCTGGTGATGGATCAGGAGTCGCTGCACCGCATCGAGTGCCACTTCCTGCGCCAGAACCGCCCGATGACTGAAAACAACAAAAAGCAGGCGATGATGCCGCAGGGCTGCATCATCTTCCCGAACAACAACGGCACGGCTCCCGGCTGCGCCATCGAGGGCACCGGCGAGCAGCAGGGCAAGACCGCCATCATGCTGCCCGGCCCGCCTCGGGAGATGAAGCCGATGTTTGAGGAGAGCGTCAAGCCGTTCCTGCTCAAGGACAGCGATACCCGGCTTGTCTCCCACACGATGCACTTTTTCGGCATCGGGGAATCGATGCTGGAAAGTTTGCTGCGCGACCTGATGGAGCACAGCCTCAACCCCACCGTCGCGCCCTACGCCAAGACCGGAGAGGTTCAGCTGCGGGTGACCGCCCGGGTCCAGAACGGCGAGGACGCCGAGGCGCTGCTGCAGCCGGTGATGCGGCAGATTGAGGAGCAGGTCGGCGGCTACCTGTACGGCATCGATGTGGGCGATCTGCAGACAGCGGCGGTGCATGCGCTTAAAGCAAGTGGCCTGCACGTCGCGGTGGCCGAAAGCTGCACCGGCGGCTATGTGGCCAAGCGCCTGACCGATGTCAGCGGCGCCTCCGAGGTGTTTGAGTGCGGGGTTGTGACCTACTCCAACCGGATGAAGCACCATCTGCTGGGGGTTAGCCAGCAGACGCTGGACACCTTCGGCGCGGTGTCGGAGGAAACTGCCCGCGAGATGGCCGCCGGTGTGCGCAGACTGTCCGGCGCCGAGATCGGCATCTCGGTCACCGGAAACGCCGGGCCGGAGCCGTCGGAGGGCAAAGAGGTCGGCCTTGTCTACATCGGGGTGGACAGCCCGGAGATGAGCAGGGTCTTCATGCTGCAGGTCAACCGCCGCGACCAGGATGCGCGGGAGACCATCCGCTATCTGGCCTCCTCCCATGCGCTCAGCCTGATCTTAAAGGCAGTGGACGCGATGGCAAAGGCGGAGGCAAAGAAAAAAACGCAGCGATGAGGAGAATCGCTGCGGCAGGACAACAGGGAAAAATATCAGGTCCCGCGTCGCTGACAGCATTTTTTTAACGTGGGGAGAAAGCAGGGGAAGATGAAGGGGATTTCAAAACCAGTGCGGATCGGGCTGATTGTCTTCTTTCTGGGGGTAGCGGTGGCGTCATCCATCCATGTACTGTTGTGGGCCATGGAGTCCTACGACAGCAGCCAGACCCAGCAGGAACTGCAGCAGCTCTATCATCAGGGCTCCTTGAGCGCGGACAGCTCCGGGCAGGAGCTGGTGCCGGGAGCAAGCGGCAGTCAACAGAATACCGCCTCCGACACACAATCCCCCGACGGGATGACCATGCTGCCGGAGTACCAGGCGCTGTATGAAATTAATAGCGACATCGTCGGCTGGGTCAATATCGGCAACGGTCTGTTGAGCACGCCGGTGATGCAGCGGGACAACGAGTATTATCTGACCCACAACTTTTACGGCGAGGAGGACAACCACGGCCAGGTTTTTTTGGACGAGCGCAACTCGCCGGTTCTCAGCGACGACAACACCATCCTGTACGGACACAACATCACCAGCGACCGCTCGATGTTCAACGTCCTGACCAACTTCCGCGACCCGGAATTTGTGGCGGAAAACCCGATCATCCAGGTCAACACCCTCTACCAGAAATACGAGTATGCCGTAGCGGCAGTCTACCTGGCGGCGACCCGCCCGGAGCACGGGGAAATTTTTGACTACATCAACTACCTGAAATTCAGCACCAAGGACGCGAAGGAAGCGTACATCGCGCAGATTGAAAAGCGCTCGATGCTGGACACCGGCGTCGAGCTGACCGCGGACGACAAGCTTCTGACCTTTTCCACCTGCAGCTACGAGTTTGCCGATGCGCGGCTGGTGGTGGTGGCGCGCCGCCTGCGGGACGGCGAGACAGCGGAGGACTTCGGCAAGGAGGTCGTCCTGACCGAGGACCCGCTGATGCCGGAGATCTGGACCGAGTTGTTTGGATAATTTTTTACTGGGAGAGCGGCAGCGTCTCCCAGCGGCCCCGCTGGTGAGGGGCTTTTTTGCTAGGGGGCGGGGCCCCCTCTGCACTCCCCATTTATTCTCTACCGAGGGTGGGTAGGTCCCACAGCTTCTTTGGGGGGGCTACGCCCCCACAGCCCCCAAGAGCGGGCGCTCCGCCCCGCGCCCCGGGTGACTTTCCCGACGCGGGG
>URGV01000020.1 GCA_900547455.1 uncultured Oscillospiraceae bacterium | reverse complement strand
CTATGATAATTGCGATTGGTTCTGTTATCACAGCTCAAAAAGTTTGGACGCTCAGAGAAATTTGAAATGAATTATATGGATAGCTTCGAGTGGCTGCTATGTCCAGTCTGTAACAGTAAAACTCGTATCAAGTTGCGGTTAGATACTGAACTGAAAAATTTCCCCTTGTTTTGTCCTAAATGCAAACAAGAAACCTTAATTAGTGTAGAAAAATTTAAGATTTTAGTTATCACAGAGCCAGACGCACAGACGCAGAGCCGATAACACGCAGATTGAAAATGCGGTTATCGGCTTTTTTATTGAAAGGTACGACAACTGCTTTTTAGGAGGTAATGTCGTGTCTCTCTGCTTTGTCCGTCCCCCTAACTTGCCAAAAAAAGCCCAAGCCCAAGACAAGTATATTCTGTTATACAATGCGAAATTTGTTGTAATTTAGATAATCGTCTCACTTTATGCGCTTGCGTGGTATTTTTCCGCGCAGGCGTTTTTTGTTTGCCCAGCTTTGGGACAAGCTGTCCCAAGGTGCGGGGCGGCTCCCCCGGGTGCCGCTCCCCGCCGCCCTCCATATCGTTTCCCGCAACCCGACCACAAAAACGATATGGAGGTACATACAATGACTATTATCAACTTGCGCGACTTTTACTACTGGTATACCCAGGACGAATATATGGAAGTTTCTGACGATGTGGCCGAGGCGCTCCGGGCCAGCGTCCGCTATGAGGCGGCCTACCAGCGGCGGCTCTCCCGCCACAAGGCGCAGTATTCGCTGGACTGTGAGGACGGCATCGAGTATTCCGCCTGCCTGCACGAGCCCACTCCGGACGAGGTGCTGGAGCGCAAGGAGCGGTTCTGCCGTCTGTGGAACGCGCTGAACAGCCTGCCCCCGGCCCAGGGCCGCCGGGTGGATGCCTGCGTCATCCTCGGAAAGAGCTTTTCCGAGGTGGCGCTGGCCGAGGGCGTTGACGAAAGCGCGGTGCGGCGGGCCGTGGAGCGCGGGCTGGAGAACATGAAAAAGTTTTTGAAAAATTCCCGCTGAACCAGTCCGAAAACCATCCAAAAATGTCTCGGTTAATGAGAGGAAGTTTTTTCTTCTCCACAACTGAATAGCGGGCGGCCCCGGGTGAACGCGGGGAGCCGGGCGGCGGGTGCGCTGTGACTTCTCCCACGGGAGGACGAGCGACCAACACCACCGCCGCGCGTGGGGAGACTGCCAACCCCACGGCCACGATCCGCGAGGGACAAGCTGGCCGCTTGCCGCTTGGGGCCGCCGCACAAAACAAGGGAACGCCGGGCCGCTAACTGCTGTCTTTTGACGGGCCAAACATACGGGCCCGGCGCTCCCCATCTTTACATAGGAGGCGGACTTATGGAATACGACCCCGCTCTGGCCGCTCTGCTGGCCCAGCCGTGGAGCAACAACGTGTGCCGGGGCTATGTCATCTATGCGATGGAAAACTGCGGCTTTTCTGCCGGGGACATCCGGCGCGTGGTGGCCGAGCTCTATGAAGTGTTCGACTGCCGGGGGCTGGAAGAGGCCGAGGCGCATTTTCTGGACAGCCCCTATTAAGTTCGAGACAATTTGTCCCAAGGTAGGGACAGGCCAAAGGGCAGCACTTTTCGGAGTGCTGTCCTTTCGCGTTTCCCCACCAACCCAAAACGCAAAAGGAGGTTTTACCGTGAGACTGACCGCACAAGAGCTGGAACAAATGAAAAACGTGGACATCGGCGCGGTGAGCGCGGATGCGCTGGCTGACGTGAGCGGTATGGCCTTTGACCGCACCCTCCCCCGGGAGGAGCGGCTGGCCCGGTTTGTGAGACGGGCCGTCAATCCGTACTGCTTTAGCGTGGGCGGCGTGGGCGTGAAAATCGAATTTGCCGAGGGCGGCCCCTCCCTCCAGGAGACGCTGGCGGCCTTTCTTATCCGGCAAAAGAGCGGGCTGTGACTGCTGTTGCGGCCTGCTCCCACTTCGAGACAAAATGTCCCGAGGCATCGACATCCTTGTTGATTGCCCCGGGCAGAGTTATAATATAAGTGTAATGTGATAGGGAAGGAGGAACAATGGCACGAGCTAAAAACAGAGGGTATCAGCAGACTTTGACCCCTACATATACTATCCGGCGCTGGCGTTTGGGCGAGTACATCCGCCTTTCCAAAGAGGATTTGAAAAAGGGCAAGGACGACAGCAACAGCGTGAAGAACCAGCGTGACCTGCTGGGGGACTTCTACCGGCGGCACATGGACGAATTTGAAAGCGCCGTTGAATATGTGGACGATGGGCACACCGGGACGGATGCCAACCGCGAAAACTTCCAGCGGCTCTTGGCCGATGTGATGAGCGGGAAAATCAACTGCGTGATTGTGAAAGACCTTTCCCGGTTCGCCCGGAATTACAGTGACGCGGGGAGTCTGATTGATAACCTGTTTGTGCAGATGGGCGTCCGCTTTATCTCCCTTGCGGAGAACGTGGACAGCTACCTGAACCCCGACAGCGTTTCAAACATTATCGTTCCGATAACCAACGTGATGAACGATAACTATTGCTACCAGACCTCAAAGAAAATCCGGCAGGTTTTTGATTACAAGCGGCGCAACGGCCAGTACATCGGCTCTTTCGCTCCCTATGGCTACATCAAAGACCCAAAGGACAAGCACCAGCTTATTGTGGATGCGGATGCGGCTGAAATCGTCAAGCGCGTGTATTCCATGCTCCTGCAAGGCTCGTCTAAGAGGGCCATCGCCTTGTATCTGAACGAACACGGCATACCCAGTCCCACGGCCTACCGCCGGAAAAAGGGCCTGCCCGTTTCCTCGGCTGTGGCGGACGACCCCATGTGGGGGGCCCGCATGATACATGAAATCCTCACCAACCCCATCTATACCGGGGATTTGGTACAGGGCCGCCGCCGGGTGAAAAGCTACAAGGTACACCAGATTGAGGCTGTGCCGGAGGAAGAATGGGTGCGCGTCCCCGATACCCACGAGGCCATCATCACCCACGAAACCTTTGACAAGGTGCAGGCCCTGCTGGTGCGCGATACCCGGACATCCCCCAAAGGGCGGGAGGTTCATCTGTTCAGCGGTTTTCTGAAATGCGCGGATTGCGGGAAATCCATTACCCGCAGCCAGAGCGGGAAAAATATCTATTACGCCTGCTCCACTTACAAGAACCGCTCCCGGACGGCCTGCTCCATGCACTCTATCAAGCACAACCGCTTGGAGGCCGCCGTTCTGTTCGCTATCCAGTATCAAGTGAACACCGCCGTTTCCTACTCGGAAATGATAACCAACATCAACTCGGCCCCGCTGAAAAAAAGTCAATCCCACCGCCTTAACGACCAGATAGCCGCAAAGGAAAAGGAATTGACCCGGATAACCCGCTACAAGCAGTCACTGTATCAAGATTGGAAAGACGGGGAAATCACCCAGCAGGAATACCGGGATATGAAAGCCGATTATGAACGGCAGGCCGCCGAGCTTGCGGATGTGCTGGCCCGGCTGAACGCAGAACGGGCGGAGCTCTTGAATGGCGTTGACAAGGAACACCCCGCGCTGGTAGCCTTTGCAAAGTATCAAAGCATCGAAACGCTCACCCGTGAAATCCTCACGGACTTGGTAGACCATATCAAGGTTTACGAAAACGGCAATATCAGCGTTCATTTCAAGTTCGCGGACGAGTTCCGCAAGATTGCCGAGTACATTGAAATCAACACCACCGATACCGCCGAGGCGGGCTGACCCCCGCCAAAGCAAAAACCCTTTTGACAGTGTGTTTTCCTAATAGGAGTTAATCATATGATATGTAATCACGATGGCTACATCTTTTTTGAATATGTCTCCCTGCTCAAACTCGGTGTTGCCACCAACAGATACGCTATCTACTTCGCCTTCTTCGGTCCACCCAATCACAATATCATATAGAATTTCAAAAGAAATATTGGTAAACCCAGCTTCTGAAAGTTCTGTTTGCACATCCGTATAGTTTTCAAATTTGTACGAGGAGGCAGACCGGGGCATAGCAGCCTCATCTTCACCATGCGCTGAAACGGTGCCTTGAATAGTTTCCACATTGATCTGTGAGCTGGTACAGGAAATCTTGTATTTGAGGGATTCGTCCTGATAAATGTCTATAGAAACCCCACCTGTTACCTCATCATCTTCTGCACTCACAAATTTAATCTCGTAAACACCCTTGGTCAGATTCAGGTTATAGGTTTCGGTAGTCCCGTGGCTGATAGTCCCTTGCATGGAATCATCAACGTAAACATCAACATCATATTTGCTGAACAGGAGATTTTCCACACATTCGATTTCCAAAGACACTGCATACTCTGGTTCATCTACAGAAATGGACATAACGCCATTTCCCTGATACGAAACGGAAAGCTGGTACCCGTCATTATTTTTTGCCGAATACGATTTTTCTGATTCAGAGGCTTCCACAGTAAATCCCTTATCGGCACACGCCGCCACATAAGCGTTATATTCTTCAATCGGAGTGTCGCTTACATAGGCTGCAAAACCTTTTTCGTCATCCTGAGTAATTTCTCCCGTTGTCGATTTGGGGACAGGAAGCATACTCGCAATTTCACTGTCGGGCCACACGAGTGCTCCATATTCCTTGGCAGCATCTACGCTGATACTCATTTTGCTGTCATTTTCATCATAATACAGTGACAATTTATACCCATCAGCATTATAGGCGTAATAAGACAGATCTGACTGCTCCGCTTCAACCGTAAAGCCCTTTTCCTCGCAAGCATTAACATACTTGCTGTAGTCTTCTGCGCTGGTTTTATACACATACAAAGACAGGTACTCGTCAGAGTTTGCTAAAATTTCTCCCAAATGAGATTTCGGCTCAGGAATAACATCTGCAAGCAAAATATCGGACCACGCAAATTTCTCGGCGTCACCATAATCCGTACCAAACAAGGTCATATACGGCGCTAATAGAACCACTGCAAGGACAAGAGCAACGATATGGAGCCAGCTCTGAGGCACCTTGATGACCTGCTTCTTCATAAGCACTGCAACCACAGTTAAAACAATTTGCAAAATTGCAATAACGGCGGCGGCAGTCTTTCCAAACAAGATGGCAATGAGGCATAACAAGGTAAACGCAATAATTGCAACCGTAGTAATTTTGCCGTATGTACTCAACTTGTGCCATTTTTCAGATGCTTTACTCTTAATTTTGTCCGCCAAAGATTTTGAGGCATCTGATTTTTGCGCGGTTTCGTTGACAGGTTCTTGCTGTGGAACATCGGGGACTATATCTCCCTCATTCTCTTTGATAGGTGGGGGCGTTGTCGCTTCGATCTTGTTACCGCAGTATGAGCAAAATTTTGTGTCATCGGACAACTCTGCTCCGCACTTTGAACATTTAATCATGTCTTTGCTCTCCTTCATTCTTCAGGAATCGGTGGCATCTTGCTAAATAAACCTTTCAGCTCATCTACCGCTATTGCTTTTTCCCACTGTGCCATACCATTTTTCCATACCAAACTATCCCCGGTCAGCTGCCCGTTTGCGGTCATCTGTGCAAGAGTGGACAGTGCGAACGGCCCTGTAGCCTGTCCATTGACCGCTACATGATATGCTGCGGTAGGGATGGGAGGGGGTACGGCACCGGGGGCTGTCTGCTGATTGATTCCGCCCATCATATTGTTCATGGCTCCGGCGATATTCTGACCGACAGCGCCGCCGACAGCCATACTGGCCATCATAGCAGCCATGTTGAACCCCTCTCCACCGCCGCTCAGATTCACGTCACCGGCACCATTTGCTCCCATCTGACCAAGAGCCTGCGCACCTGCAATGCCCACCTCGGCCTGCTTCTCCACCTGGAAGGCACCGATATTTGCCGTCTGAGTCTGCTTGTGCATGGCATACTGGCCTTCTTCCCGCTGGATGCGAAGCCGCTCCACATAGTCCTGCGTTTCCGCTTCAATCCTGGTTGCGGTAATGTCTTTTGTAACAGCCATGAGTTGACGATAGCCCTCGCTGCTCTTGTCAATCTCAATAGCTCCAATGTCAACACCGGAAACAAGGACACCAAAACCTTCTTTGAGCCGTTCGCTAATGTCATACTCTACGACATCATTGATTTGCGCTGTTTTGGTTTCAATTTGAATGACAGGAATATTATTGGCTGCCGGAGCGTTGGCCACAGTATCTTTCACATAACGGCTGACTGCATCCCGGATTTGCTTCTGAAAATCGTCAAGGCGGAAGCTATTCAGCCTATGGAGCTTGATAAACTCCCTATAATCAGCAATACGGAAGCTAACCGTGCCTCTAACCGCCACAGGCACTCCGAAGTCCGCAAACCGGGGATCATAGATGTCAAAGAACGGGACACCAAATTTAACCTGAATGATTCGGGCAAGATTGATGAAATATACCTCTGCTTGGAACGGTGTGCCGCCGTCATAGGCCAAGCCGATAATACTTGCTAAAACCGGCAGGTTTTCTGTTTTGATAATTTCGTCGTAGGGTCCCTCTATGTAGTCCTGCATCACACCGTTCTTCTGGTTATATACAAAGACTGCAACTTCGCCATCCTTCACACGGAGCGAAGAACCCCAGCGAATGGCGTTTTCTCGATTGTTATTCCCAGGCTGCGCTCCCGCCGGATGCCATTTCCAGATAAGATAGGACGGCTCGTCGCAGCGTATCTCGTCCATAAAGCCACCTGTTTTTTCTGTTTTATTGAAAAGCCTCATTGCTATCCTCCATTTCTTGTTTGCCAACCAAAAGTCACCAGAGATATGCTAAAACATCACACCGTTGTGGCAGGCTACCATGTCCATAAACCGCCACATCAAAGGGAACGCTTCCTCCGGCAGGTATCTGGTCAACAAATGTTAGTGCACCCAAAATGATTTCATCTTTATCGTTTCTAAAAATAATTGTTACCAAGGCAGAATCCACATCATAGTCATTAGGATTATAAATTTCTCCAGTAACTGACTCACCACTAATAGAAATATTTTTGCCAACCATCTGCTTGTGTCCAGAATGCTCCAACATAGTTGGCGATACAATATTGTAATCGTCTGGTGTAAAAACAGAAACTGCGATTCTTGAGGGTTTCTCGGTCAGCTCAAAGCATAATGAGTAAGAAGAGAAGTCCTGCTTCGGGTAAATAACACTTAATACCTGTTCTGCTGTACCAAGTACCTTATCACTCTCATCGTAAGCAGTAATTCTGTATGTGGGAAATTCGATGGCATTTTCAGAGTCTTTATTTGTAATCGTAATTATACTTTCCAAATAGTCACCACTAATGAACCATCCAAACTCCTTGACATCGAGATAATCATTTCCTTGAATTGTTACTTCTACCGAGTCATCTGCACTACTGATTACGCCATATTCTTTATTGCCACTGTTGCCTGAGTCATTTACAGGTTCGTTCTCGTTTACGGGCTTCGATGAATCGTTATCATCATTGACTGGCTCGCTTGTATTCGAACTGATCCCTGGTGCGTTGTTTTCTGCCGCTTCAATAGTTTTGTATAGATCATTCCTTGTCGTATTCCATTTTTCAGCGGCAATTTCCGCCTCATCGTTGTCAGGCCCTGAAAATACTAATGTAGCGGCTTTTGCACGGGCAAGAACAAAGTTTTCGTTCTCCAGAGCATCATAAACCTCTTGGACAATAGCCTCAAGTCTCTCATTCTCGGCAGCAATCTCCCTGCTCTCGGAACCAGCCATACCAAAAAGGATACCAAAGCCTCCCACAATAAAGATAATGAAGAATCCCACAAATCCTATCCAAAAATATACTCGTTTCTTCTTGCTTTTTTCGACCTCTCCGGTCTTTTTCTTGTATATTGCATGGATTTTCTCAAATTCCGGTGTATCGCCAAAGCTCAGTTTTGCTTTTTCGTATGCCTGTTCAAATTTTGCTTGCCATGCATCAGAAACGGCTTTTTCCGATTCTGAGATTGTATCGAAGTCATTATATCTCTGCAAATTGATATTAGAAGATGCCAAAATCAAAAATTCGAGCATATCTTCTTTGGTATTTGGAATGACAAAACTTCTAATCAAAGAAATTTTTTTCATATCCGTCTCGTCGACGGTATTTTGATTTTCAAGCACCTTCTTAAATCCGAATCTGCTGGTCGGCCTTTTGCTCTCAATCTCCTCCAATTTTTTTGCAAACTCTCTTACGGATATGGCACCTTTAACTCCTCTAAATTCATACCCGCAAGTGGGACAGTTTACCGCAAAGGAATCCAGCACTTCACCACAGTTAGGACATTTATGTATATAGCCCTCGTAAACCGTCTTTCGTTCTGAAGGATTTCCATCAGGAGATTCGGTCTGTTGGACCTTTGGAGTCTGTTCCGCAGTGTCAGAGACAGCCTCTCCGCAGTTTTTGCAAAATCGTGCGCCATCATCCAGTTTGGTTCCGCAATAAGGGCAAAACATCACTTTTTTGTCGTTTGGATGCTGTTTGGATGCCCCATTTCCCGATGTAAAAGCAGCCATTTTCTTGTCCCCTCCAAATGTGATTATTGGCCAAAGGTATCGTTACCTTCCGTACGCACCGCATCACAAATATCTCCGATATTACAGTCTAGATACTCGCAGATACGCAACAATACGGAAAGCGCCACTTCTTCATTTTTTCGCAATTTGGTCATGGTTCCCGTGGCAATATTTAGATCTTTCCGAAGCGTGGCCGGAGAGATTTCCTTTTCTATCAGCTGTATCCACAGCTTTTTATAACTAATTTTCATAATTCACTCTTTCTCGATCCACTGCTGTAACTCTATGGAATGATTATACATCCACCTGGCCATATAGTCAATGAAATATGCTTATATCTTATCTAAAATTCGCAACTTCTTGCGAATAATTCAAAAAGGAGGCCGCCCGCAGGATTTTCCCACGGGCGGCAGTGCGATCAGTTCTCAAAAGGCTTATATACGGTTACAGTTTTCAGATACTTCGCAGGATCGCCGTTCAGTATCAGGTCAGCATATTCAAGCGGTGCGTTGTAGAGCAGATAGTCCAACTCAGACCGTTCGTACATATTGTCGGCCACCTCGTTCTCCACAGCAATGGTATCAATGGAAATCATCGTCCCATCCGCAAAACGCAGCTCCACACAAGCGTTGTCAATATTGAATTCACAGGAAATCATTTTGTCCATTCTCGCAGCCTCCTTTGCTGCAACAAGGCTTATATCATCCCAAAATACTTTAACGCCTCTGTAATCGCCGCTTCCTTTTCGGGTGGGCATTTCGGCTGCTTAGAATTCTCAGACTTCGGTTTATTGTAGTTCTCCCGCTCGATAATTCCGTATTTCTGTTTGACTTGGGCGATATAGAGGTGGCTGACTTTCAAACCTGTATGTTCCAGCACATACTCCTTAATCTCTTCATAGGTAGCTTTGCTTTCCGCAGCGGTCAAATCCAGCTCGTCCAAATTCAACTCCACCTCGATATGTTGCTTGGTATTGAGTTTGGACAAAAGTACTACCGTCTCATCATTACTTGCGTTAGGTAGGGAATTGTCGTCATTGTCGATAATCACGTCTTGCGACGAAACACCGTCAAATTCAAGGGGAACTTTGAAACGAACGCTCTTGATCCAGAGGCCGTTCGGTTGCCGTTCAGGATAAATCTGTACGCTGTCAAGCAATGCGTGCATGATTTCCTGCTCGTCACGCTCCGGCATAATGTCCATCATGTCCACGATAATCCGCATGGTGGCATATACTTCCTCAGCCGTAGCGGCCTTGCTGCCTGCGTTCTGAATAGCGATACTCACCTGATTGATCTTGCTGTCCAATTCGGTGATGCGCTTCATATGCTGACGCAGCAGCCCTTGCAGGTCATCGTACATTTTGTCGTAGAGATCATCGTCGGCATCAAGCTCCATAATCTTCGATAGCAGTTTGGCCTTCTGGCGTTCTTCCTTCTTTTTGGCAGCAGTGAGAGTATCAGCTTCCGCCTGTAAAGCGTCCAGATTGGCGTCGGTTCCGATGGATTTCATAATGTCCGCTGTGAAATCCATATTCCGCAGCGCTTCCTGGACTACACGGCGCACCTGCTCATTCACCGCGTCCTGCCGGATGTGCTTTGTGTATGTGCAGCGCTGGCCGCTTACGGTTTTGGTATTCTTGCAGATATAGTACCACATATCTGTGTAGAATTCGCCGGAACCATCTTTTTTCTTCTTCCGGTTCACTACACCATACATCGGCGCACCGCAGACAGGGCATTTGACGAGACCAGAAAGGATATGAGCATGTTCCGGGCTGTATCTTTTTTCCCGCTTGTAGGCGTTCAAACCCCGTTTTACTTGCGCGGCCTGCCAAAGATCGTCCGGGATAATAGCTTCATGTTTGCCGTCAAATATTTCATATTCAGCCTGTTTGACGGTATGGTACTCATTTCGTGTGCCTTCGATTTTCTCACTTTTCCGGCGTCCGTAGGCGATTTTTCCGGCATAGACTGGATTGTCCAATACCCCCCTCACGAAGGTGGTTGAAATCCGGCTGTATATCCCATTTTGACGAGCCTGCTTACTATACCCGTTTTCATTCAGCCATTTAGCAACGCCGTTTATGCCCATATTAGACTGAACATATTTTTCGAAAATTAACCGAACGAGGGCGGCTTCGGATTCTTCAATGATAAGCATACCATCCTCGATCCGATAGCCATATGGAGCTTGACCGCCGTTCCATTTGCCTTCACGGGCCTTCTGCCAACGTCCGGCCATCGTCTGTGCCTGGATGTTTTCACGCTCCAGCTCAGCGACACCGGCAAGAACAGGAAAGAGGATTTTTCCGGCGGCACTGGCGGAATCAATCCCATCTTCCACACAGATGAGATTGACACCGAAATCCTGCATGATCTGCAAGTTGTTCAGCACATCAGCGGCATTCCTGCCAAACCTGGACAGTTTGAACACCAGCACATAATCAACATGATCCTCATTGCCGTTCTGTATCCGTTGCATCATGGCTTGAAACTGCGGCCTGCCGGTGGTATTCTTGCCGGATTTTCCCTCGTCCGAAAAGGTGGCAACCACCTGCATACTGCGGTGAGCTGCCTCCTTTGTCAGTCGGTCTTGCTGTGCATCCAGACTGTATCCGTCCACCTGCATCTGTGTGGATACCCGAGTATAAAGATAGCAACGCAATTTCTTTTGTGCCATTTACAGTTGCGCACCTTTCACTAAATTGCAATCCCGGCAAAGCATCTGACAGTTGTCTGGAGTAGTCTTGCCACCTTTGCTCCACGGGGTAATATGATCGGCGTGCATCTGCTCAAACTCGAATTCTTCGCCACAGATTGCACATTTGTGGCCCTGTTTTTCATAAGCAGCCAAGGCATCCCGCCGGTCAAAAGCGCGGATTGACAGCTTTTTCTCTTCGCCTGTCAGCAAATACTCATAAATGCCGGATTTTTTGGTTACATCTTCATCACCCATGAGACGCTGGATCTCTGCTTCCAGATTCTTCGGGTCAAGGTCTGTTCGCTTGCCATGCTGATTGTAGAAAAGCCCCCACGGCAGCCCTTTCATTTCTCTGCGCTTCTTCGGAAAGATTGCCTGTACCCAGTCAATGACAGAGCGGAAATAATTCCACAACTGCACCGCACTGGGGTCATTCTGATGTTCGGCCATGTAAGCCTCAATGGTTTTTCCTTCGGCGCTGGCTGCCCAGAAAATAGCTGTTTCCAGATATTCCTGCCGGATACTGGAACCTTTCAGATAATCACCTGCAAGCTGATCCGCCGCGCAGCCGGTCTTGGAGAAATACCGCTTTGCGTCAGAAGTCCAGCTACCGGCATAGACGGCGTTCCGCAGCTCCTGATCGGTCAATTCTTCGCCTGCAATGTTGATAATACGGAACCATTCCAGCTTTTCGCTGTCCGTACCATCACACACATATACGAACAGAGGATAGTCAAGAATCTGCTGTTTCTTGTCGGCTGGCAAATTATAAAAATACTTGTCATCCACAGAGAAAGAGCCGTCCACGTATTCACACAGAGAAATCGTGCGCTGCTGTCCGTCCAGCACCTCGAACCCGTCGGAGCCATCCTCTTTCTTCACCTTGCACCAGTACATCACGTTGAGAGGTAAGCCCTTCATGACAGTGCGAATGACTTCATCACGCTGAGCGTCCTTGTAAACGAACTCGCGCTGATACTTCGGTCTTATATCAAGGCGCTCGTCGTAACCGACAACGCCTTCTTCTGCGTCGTTGAAGTATCCCTCACAAACTTCACCGACAGTTACTTTTAGTTCATTGATCTGCATATCATTTCACCTCTTTCGGCGGCTCAGGGTGTTTGTTGCGAATCAGAATGCGTTTATAAACAAACTTTCCTAAAAGCAATGGAGCACCGCCTTTGTCCTTAAAGCCGTCGATATGATAAATATTGTTTTCATTCGCAATATTTGCATCTGCACGCCCCACAATTTCGAATTGCTCCGGGCAATACTTGTCCAAGAATGTAATAGGAACCCCCATAATTTTATCATAATCGCATGGAATATCAGCCGTTTTAGACACTTCGATAGCGTCATAGTTATCATATGTAGGATATTCATCTGGATTATATCGCTTAACCAGAATCAATTCTTCATGACGCTGTTTCATATCGAGATTTGTGTACCAGCGTACACCTTTTACCCGAATATAACGTCGACCATCCTCGTCAATACCACACCCTGAGGCGTTCAGAGGATAATCATCAGGAACATAAAATTTCCGGTCACCTGAGTGAATACTTGCACCAAGCCACAGTTTATCCTCTTTGATGAGAGGGAAAATCTCTTTATATGTGATTGCATTCACATTACCAATAATGATGAAATGCTTACCATGTTCCACCAGAACAGACACATACTCTCTAAACAGGCTAAACGGCGGATTAGTTACTACAATATCCGCTTCATCCAGCAAAGCCAGGCATTCAGGCGAACGGAAATCTCCATCACCTTCCAATTCTACCAACTCATTTTCGCCGGAGCGGAACAGTTCTGCCACATCCAGCATGTCCACACCGCCGTCACCCATTTTGTCATATACTTGAGTGACCACGGCCTTATAAGGACGCTTGCTTTTATTCTCTTCCGCCCCCTTATCTTCAAAGTAAAAAGTCATCTGGCCGTCTGCGTCACAACCATATTGTAACTGCTGCCCTGCAATCGGGGATGAATGGTAGCAAGTTGCGACCAGCTTTTTCAGCCCTAAACGATTGAAGTTCAGCGCAAAATACTTAAAGAAGTTGCTCTCAAACGGATCATCACAATTGCATAGCACCGTCTTGCCTTGAAAGTGTTTGCGATAGTATCGCATTTCCTTTTCAATGTCCGTCAACTGCGTATAAAATTCATCTTTCTTAGCAGTCCTTGCGGCACCTAAATCAGCATTCCTCGCCATTACTGCTCTGCCTCCTTTGCCTGATATTCTTTCAGCCATTCACGCAGAAGGGCAGAAACAGTCATATCCTTATCCAATGCAATCTGCTTGAGCGCCTTGCGCTCTTCCTTTGTCATCGTGATTGTCAAATTTACCATGTTTCGTTCTGCCATTTTGATTTTCCTCTCAACACGCGATTTTGTGTTATCGTGTACTTGTGTAATAGTGTATCATAAAATGGCCAAAAAAGCAATCCGGCACCTCCAAAAAGGTGCCGAATATCATTGCTTTTCTTGCTGCTCCACACCTTGACTCAACCGGTCATATTCATCTGTCAGCTCAGATGCACGACTAATGAACGCAGCGTCACGTTCCCACTTCTGCTGAATAGACGCCTGATAGACATCTTCCAGCGTGCGGCCATCTCTAAACGTATGAGCTTCCATAAAGCGTTTTCTACTGGCGTCCGTATCTGTGGACGATTGTAGCTTATCTCTAAGCTGCTCCAATTCATCCAAAACTGATTTCTGGGCTTCCAGCGCATCTTCTTTCTTTTGAAATGCAGCAGCTGCTTCTTCCTGCGCTTTCGTTCGCGCCTCTGTCGTCGTGCGTTCTACAAACGAATCCATGGCGGCCTTGAACATCTCAACACCCTCAGAGTATGTGCGGAATGCAGCACGCTCGCCGCTAAGATTTTGATATAAATTGTAAATGAATTTCAGCAAGCGGCGCTGCCCCTTATCTCGACCATCCAGCTTTTTCTGTATATCTTCCTGCTGCTGGGCGATGGTTTCCTGCTCTTTGCGTGTGGTTTCTTGCTGCTGTGCAATCAAATCCAACTGCTGCTGACGTGCAGTGGCATCGGTTTCCATCTGTGCTTTCAATGCTTCTGCCTGCTCAACAAGCTCTGCGGCATCCTCAGCCATCTCACGAGCTTTCTTGCCCAGGTGTTTATTAACAGAAAGACCAGATTGCCGACGTTTTGCGTTTCGCTCGCTGGCGTATTCTTTGTCGGTCTTGGCTCGTTCAAAGTCTGTGCGGTCAAGGTCATCCATATCCCATCCGCGCTCACGCATCAGGGCAGGGAAACGTTCATTGATTTTAATCAGGAGCTTTGCATCTATAAGATTTCCGCAATAGCGTCCATCTGCATCTTTCGATACTCCGAGGTCATGCAAATGACGGTCGATCACCCCCGAATTTTCATCAGGCGGAATGCCTTCGTCAAAGTGTTCGGCAGACATTCGAATGTTATCACGGCGGAACAAGCGCGGTTCAATTTCAGCCATGCACTCCCGACAGTCTGCGTAAAATTTTTGATAATCTTCGTCTGTCCATGCGGCACAAACTTCGGCGGGCGGATTATAGATCACCGCCCAACCGATCACAGCATTATGCGGCAGACCTTTTTCACGCACGACTGGCTTTTTATCTTTAGTTTTTCCATTCACTTTGACACGATACTTAGAGGCTTCCTGTTCCATAGCAGCGGCGAATTGTAAGCCGCTGCGATATCCGTCATAATGGTTTTTACTCGACCGGTTCTTATCCAGCGTATCCGATTTCGATGCTCGCTCGTATCCAGCTTCCATCGCAATCTTGCGGATGTTCGCACGATGTTTCTGCCCTTGCTTCGGTTCACCTCTCACCAAGCCCATCACTTGCGGCGCACATTTCCAACCCATATCGCTTCACCTCCTGCCGCGGGGGTCGTTTACAAACCCAGTATGCATGTCCTCAGGGTTTGTAAACAAACCCATCGTCCTCCTGCCGTCGGCTCCCTCTTTGGAAACTACGTTTCCAGCCGGGCGGCAAACCTTCCTTTACCTGCAACATACCACAAAATGTTCAGAACGCAAGCCCCTAAATTATAAACCCCGTCGGGTTCTTCCCAACGGGGTTTAGGTCAAATCTGCTGTGCATAGCCCGCAGATTGATTCACGGGCTGCTGTTCTGTTAAATCAGTTGCAGGTTGTGCGGCGGCTTGCTTTTCAGCCATCTTCTCAGAGATGTAATCAAAATAGCTTCGATTGCCATCCCGAAAATACATCTCCTTTGCCATCTCCACGAACTCAAGAGCAAACTGTATATCACGCTGGCGCTGTTCTTCGGCGGCTTGCTGATCTTCCAGTCTCTTCATCTTGCGGGCCTCTTTTTGAACTGCGGCAAGTTTTGCCCGCAGAGTGGCCGCTTCCTTTTTCAAGTCGGCGCTTGATTTGGCCATTTGAATCACCTCACTTCTGATTTCAGTTTACCGTAAATCATGCAGAACGCAAGTAGTGAATTATAACTGTCCGTTCCACACCATCTCGATTGTATCCCGAATAATCTGCTCTGTGTATGTTGCTACCAGTTCGCCGTCTACATATCTGTTAATCGCATCTCGGATTGTCGGCCATTGCAGATTGTGCAAAAATTCATATTCTTCTTGTGGGCGCACTTTGGCAGCAGGATACATTTTAGTGTATTCCGCCCAGCCACCGGCGGGGGAATCCCAGAACCAATGGCCGAATGATACCAGCGTATTGAAGCGCCGCTCCTCGTACTCAGCGCACTCACGCATAAAACGATCTTCAGCCGATTCAACAACGGGCATCATTTCCGGCGGAATCTGATCGGGATCAGAAATCTTATCATCATGTTTGTCTTCGATCATTTTTGCGGCGTTTACCACCGGTTGGACAAATCCAGCAAAAGCCTTTTGTTTTGCTGCCCCGTCCAATCTTTCGATGATAGCTTTCATGCTCCCGCGTACATGAGAATAAGTAATTAGTGTTTGAATAGAGCTTAGGTCTTTATTGATGAAGCCCTGGTTAATCAAAATATCGAAATCGTTTTCCCGAACGCATAAAATCATCGGAAAACGTCTCCACGCCTGATTTGCATCTTCAGCGTGATGATGATAGCCTTTCGCATCGATGTACTCACCCGCAAGTGTAGAAATAAATTTGTCAAAAGAATCCACGCCGTTAATAATAGTTAAGGCGTTGTTCAAAATAACACGTGTATGTTTTGCCTGCTCTGCCATTTTCTTTGGGTGCGGATCAAACAAACGGAAAGTTCCATTGTTGCCAAAGTGTTTAATAAAGTCTATAGCTCGCATATCATCCCAGATAATAACAGGCTCACCATCATAACCGTCAAATGTAACACGCTCATCGTTCCCAACGTGAAAAAATGGATCATCTACGAACGAAAATAAACTTTGTGCAATATACTCACAATAAGCCGATTTGCCAATGCCGCCGGGGCCGTCCACATAAATGTTGAGCCTAAAAGGGCAAGGTGGTGCATCCATCATATAGTCAAGTCGTAAAGGAGGCAATGTATTCCGTATCTTTGAAAATGTGAGCGGATCATCCTCGCGGCACTGTTTCATCGTCCAGCCATCCAGCATGACGTGCATCCGCATGGTATCCGCTGGCGTCATTTCTCCTGACCGCTTGCCGAATTTGGCTCTATGTGCCTGCAAATCGGTCAGCTCTTTGCGGAAATCAAAACCCGGTGAAGTATGAACCTCATCGTCATCGTAGTGTGTCTTGTGTTGTTCGACCGCACGAGGGCTTTCATGCACGAGGTATTCGGAACCATCGAGAAAAGCCCCGCGTCCGCGCAGGATCGTCACCTGCTGCGGCGGTACCTTGAACCAGCGAGCGATAGTCGAAACCGGCACTTTGCCAGGAACTTCAAGCACAATGTGCGCATGTTTGAACTTTCGATCTCCTGCTTTGATTCGCCCGGTTCGGTCAGCGATTTCATCCTCTTCAGTGTAAATATCGCGATCATGCCAAATCCAACACCAACGCTTGATGCTCTTGTGGTCAAGACCGGCTTCAATCTGAGGCGTATCAATCCAAGGGGCCACGCCGGGTTTCAGCGTTTGCCTGTCATCTTCCCATTCGACAGCGAAAGGGTCGCGCAGAAACTGCGTCACCATGAAAAATTTATATCTGGATTCAGTCCCTTCACCATCTTCTTCCTGGCGACGTCCAGCCTGTTCTTCGGCTTTCCGCCACCACCAGAACACAGGATAAATATCCGGGTGATTTGCCCGCATATCATTCATGCAGGCGATAAATGACGCATCATCCAGATCATCCAGCGTACCAAAAGCATCCAAATTTGCCTGTGCCAGAGCTAACGTAGCCTGGGGATCGTATCCCGGAGCGGCTTCCATTTCCTTTACGGCCTGCAAGCCGAGCTTGCGTTCACCCTTGACACTGTTTTTCGTTTTGTATGCCATATGCCCACCTCGATTCACACTGTTTCTTCTTGCATTGTAACGTAGAAACGGTGTGAAGTCAATACGTTCACACCGTTTCTGTTGTGTATGCTATTGCTAAAACGGTGTGAATTTGCTTGTAGGAAGCGTTTTTTCACACCGTTTACACCGTTGCGTTCTGGGCCATCCCACACAAGCCCACTGTGGGATGGCCCCCTATTTTCAAGGGTTCTCGGCACTTGACAAAAAATTTTACACCGTTTACACCCTTTACACTCCATAGTCTAAAAGGGTGTAAGAAGAAACGCTGGTGCAAGTGTGTTTGGACGGAATGGGGACGGGCTGCCGCCCGCCCGAATACAGGCAAAAGTAAAAGACGAACCACAGCTACATAGTGCAGTTGCGGTTCGTCTTATAATATAGCGAAATGTGCGCCTATCGTTTACGCTGTGCAATTTTTCTTCGTTTCTCGTGTATCTGTGCCTTTAGGCTTCTTATTTGCAATCTGAGCAAAATTTGACCGCCACACTTGACTGAACCTGTCGGCGGCACTGCCCATAAAAAGGCCGACGGTGAGGAACTCAGGAGCAATCCTCCAAAGAACCTCACCGTCGTATTCCCAGTATAGCACCGCCGCCAGCCACCGCCAAGTGCAAGCCGCTTTGCGGTGGCTGGTTCTGCCTCCGGATCAGAATCTAAGAGCAATCTATCAGATCATCTTGAAATGCTTCAAAGCCGCCTCAATCGCCGCTTCTTTCTCCGGCGGGCACTGCGGCACTTTGGCATCTTCCTTCTTTGATAGATTATAGTTTTGGCCAACATCCAGACCACATTTTCTCTTAACCTGGGAGATATACAAGCTGGACACCTTCAAACCGTATTCGGCCTGTATCCATTGTTTCATCTCGGAATAGGTCGCACCGCCGGGCAGATCAATTTCTTTTGAAGGCTCATAGTCCAAGTAGACATGTTCGCGGCTTTTCTCTAATTCCCTACCTAAGAGAACAACCGTCTCCACATGCGCTGTCCGCGGAAAGAGGTCGACTGGCGCAGCAACCTCCAGCCGGTAGCCGAGGGCGGCCAACTCCTTGCAGTCCCTCGCCAGCGACGCGCTGTTGCAGGAGATGTAGATGAGCCGCTCCGGCCCCATCTGGGCAATCGCCCGCAGCACCTCGGGGTCGCAGCCCTTGCGAGGAGGGTCCACCACCACGACGTCCGGCCGCAGCCCCTCTCGGGCAAGCTGTGCAGCAGCCTCCTTGGCATCCGCGCAGAGAAAGCGGGCGTTGACTGCCCCACAGTTGCGGGCATTCTCGCGGGCGTTCTCGACCGCGTCCGGCACAATCTCCACCCCGACAAGCTCTCGCACCTTCCCCGCCATCGAAAGCCCGATGGTACCCGCACCGCAGTAGAGGTCGACGAGCAGCTCGTCTCCACGAAAATCCGCCAGCTCTGCGGCCAGCTCGTACAGCTTCTGGGCTGCCTGGCGGTTAACCTGGTAGAAGCTCAGCGGCGAAAGCGCGACCCGTACCCCACACAGGCTGTCCCCGATGGTGTCCTTGCCATAGAGGGTGCGGCAGCTGTTTCCCAAGATGACGTTGTTCTGTTCGCGATTCATATTCATGACCACCGAGGCCACCTGCGGGCAGATCTCCAGCAGCCCGTCCACATACGCGCTCTCGTGCGGCATGCTGTCTCCATTGAGCACCAGGCACACCATCACCTGCCCCGACTGCTCACCGTACCGCAGATAGAGATGGCGCAAAAGCCCTCTGCCGCTTTCTTCATTGTAGGCGGAGATGCAGTGCTGGCGCGCGAAGCCGAGGGTATACTCCAGAATCTGCTCAAAAAAGGCCGGCTGCAGATCACACCCCGGACAGGAGATAACCCGGTGGCTGCGCTTGGCAAAAAAGCCCGCCACAATCTCTCCATCTTCCTCCCGGATAGGGTACTGGGCTTTGTTGCGGTAGCCCTGCTGCAGCGGCGAGGGGGTGATGGGCAGCATCTTTGGCTCCAGACCCCCGATGCGCCGCAGGTTGTCCTCTACAAACTGGGCCTTGTGGCGCAGCTCGGCGTCGTAGCTGATGTGCCGGAAGGCGCAGCCACCGCATTTTTTATAGACTGGGCAGCGGTCCTCCACTCGGTCAGGGGAGGGCTGCAGCAATTTATCGATGATGCCGAAGGCAAAGTTTTTCTGCACCTTGACGATGCGCACCTGCAGCTGGTCCCCCACCGCGGTGTAGGGGACAAACACCACCATCCCATCGATCTTGGCGATGCCGTTGCCGTCCGAGGACATCGCGGTGATGGTGGCCTGCTCGATTTGATTTTTATGTAACATATTCCTTTCTCCATTCCCAAAGCAATCTGTCGACACAAGGTCTTGTTCTTTTTTTATTATAGCAAAAAAGGGCCCTGTTGAGCAACCGCAGGTTTTGTGCAGAAACAGGTTCCTGCATAAAGCCTCTGGGGGCACACCAGTCCCTGTCAAATTCCCCTTGCGGGGAGGCCCCCGCTTCTGCTATACTGTCTACAAAACACCATGCTAAAGGAGCGCCGCCATGTCCCCAAAATCCAAAAAGCCCTACAAAAAAGCCTATCTGGAAATCACCAACGTCTGCAATTTAAGCTGCGCCTTCTGCCCCAAGACCAGCCGGGAGCCGCGGTTTGTCTCGGTCGAGGAGTTCGCGTCGCTCATCGAGCAGGTGCAGCCGCTCACCGACTATGTCTACCTGCACCTGATGGGCGAGCCGCTGCTGCACCCGCAGCTCGGTCAAATCCTCGCCCTGTGCCACCGCGCTGGGCTGAAGGTATCGCTGACCACCAACGGCACCCTTCTGGAAAAGCGGCAGGAGCTGCTGCTTTGCTCCCCCGCCCTCTACCGGGTCAGCGTCTCGCTGCACAGCTTTGAGGCCAACGACTCCCACCAGACGCTGGAAGAATATGTACAGGCAGTGCTCTCCTTCTGTGCAGCAGCCGGCCGCTCCAGCGTCCAGCCCATCTGCGTGCTGCGGCTGTGGAACCGCGACAGCGCCGTCCTCAAAGCCGCCAACCAACGCAACGTCGATATCTTCCAGCAGGTACGGCAGTTTTTTGCACTGCCCTTTGACCCTGCAGAGGCGCTGGAACAGCGCGCCAGCGTGAAGCTCGCTGACCGGATATATCTCGAGACAGCCGAAAAATTTGCCTGGCCGGACATCGAGCAGGCTGACCTTTCCGACGAGGTGTTCTGCTACGGCCTGCGCGACCAGTTCGGCGTGCTGGCCGACGGGACAGTGGTGCCCTGCTGCCTCGACTCGGACGGCAATATCCCGCTGGGCAACGTCCACACCCAGCCGCTTACAGAGATTCTCTCCTCCCCGCGGGCCAAGGCGCTGTATGAGGGCTTTTCCTGCCGCCGCCCCACCGAGGCCCTCTGCCGCCGCTGCGGCTACGCCCAGCGCTACGCCCGATAGCAAGGCGCCTATTCGGTCGCCTTTTTCCCCTGCAGGCGGCGGCGCACCTGGAAGGCAAGCTCGGTCACCGGAACGCTCAGCAAAAACCACAGCGCGGTGAAGCCGATACAGACCTGTCCCATCAGGTTGAGCGGCTGGTGTGTGTAGTTCCAGACATTCCATCCAAATCCCAGGTTGACCACGCACCCGGTCACAAACTCCAGCCCAGTGATGAGCAGGGTGTTGACCACGCAGCAAAACCACAGCGGCAGCCTGCCGCAGCAGCTCACCGCCACCTGACTCACCAGCAAAAAACACAACCCTCCCAGCACAAACATGCTCCAGTGGGTGAAGCCCCGCCAGATAATCTCCAACAGCGAGTAGCTGATGGCCCCGAACAAAAATAAAATCAAAACGTTCGTACATTTTCTTAACACAACATATCACCACAGCCAATTTTTCTTTAGTATGTGGCGTGGCCGCCGCGCTTATTCCTCTTGCCGCATAAAAAAACTGCCGCAGCACTTGCGGCAGTTTTTATTTTATTCTTTATCCTAAGGTCGCACCGCCAAACCAGTAGGTTCCATTTGGCAGAACGCTCCAGCCGGACACCTTGGCGGTGTCGCTGGTGGTGGTGATAACCTCGCGGTAGAGCGGCATCACATAGGCGTCGTTCAGCAGTGTCTGCTCGGCTTCGGTCAGGGTTGCCGAGCGGCTGGACTCGTCGCCCTGGATGGCGTCGAGCATCAGCTGGTCAAAGGCAGGGTTGGTATAGCCGCAGCCCGACTGGACGTTGGAGGAGAGGTACGGCTGCAGGTACAGCTCCTGGTCCTCCACGTCGGTCTCCCAGACGCTGCACAGCACGTCGCTGTACTGCAGGCTGTTGCGGCTCAAAGTGAAGGTCGCCACATCCTGTGGGGTCAGGGTAACGGTGAAGCCCAGCGCCTCCCAGGCGGATTTGACCGTCTCCAGCACGGCAGCGGTCTCCTCGTTATCGAGGTAGACGATTTCGATGGTCTTCTCGTCGCCAAGGTCAGCGCTCTTGCCCTCCACAACGCTCAGCGCGCTCTGGGTGTCAGCCGAAGCAGAGAGGATATCCCCTGCCATTCCGCTGACCGAAAGCAGCGGCTGGCCGCCGGCAGCTTCTGCGGCGGCGGTGCGGTCCAGCGCCTGGGAAAGCGCCGCGCGCACCTCAGCATCCTGCAGGTAGGCGTTGCCGGTGTTGGCATTGATTACCAGGCTCACAGTGCGGTTGGAAGCGGTCTCTGCAGCGGAGACGGTGTCTGCCAACTGCGGCACCTCAACGGTGTTGCCCGCGGTGTCGGTCTGGTTCTCCGGCTGGGAAACAGTGCCCTCGGTCAGCACAATGTCCCCAAAGGCCATGCCGACCGGCGCCATCTGCTCGTCCAGCATCCGGGCCACAATGTAGTCCAGCTGGACGTTATCTTTGTTCCAGTAGTTTTCATTTTTCTGCAGCACAAGCTCCTTGCCCTCGGTGTAACCGGCCAGGGTGAACGGGCCGTTGGAGACGGTGCGAGTCGGGTCCTTGGACCAGCTGTCATCCGAGCCGACCATGTCCTCGCGCAGCGGCATAAAAGCCGGCAGGGTCAGCAACTCGTTAAAATAGGCGGTCGGCTGCTTGAGGGTGACCTCCAGTGTGCTGTCGTCCACCGCTTTGACACCCAGCTCGTCGATGGTTGCGTCGCCCGCTACAATGTCGTCGTAGCCCTGCAGCACGCTCATCAGGTAGGCGTTGCTGGCGTTGTTTTCCGGGTTGGCGCAGCGCTTCCAGGCAAACTCAAAGTCCTGCGCGGTAACCGGCTGGCCGTCCGACCAGGAGGCCTCCCGGATGGTGTAGGTCAGGGTGACGGTGCCATCCTCGTTGACCGTTTCCTGCGGCATGTCCTGCGCCATGGCTGGCTGAGCGCCCTCGCCGGTATTGCGCATCAGGCCCTCAAAGGTGTTGTTGATAACGCTGTCACTGTCGTCCGAAACGCTGAACGCCGGGTCCAGTGTCTGGCTGTCTACGCCCAGGTTCCAGGTCAGCACCTGGCCGCTGCAGTCCTCGCTGCTGAGGCCGCTGGCGGAAGCGCTGTTGCTGTCCGCCGTCTGTTCTTCTGTTGTCTGCTGCTCTGTTTCCTGCTGGGCCTCGTCGCTGCCGCATCCGGCAAACATCGAAGCGCACAGCAGCATGGCAAGCAGGTAGGCTAACGCTTTTTTCACTGTTGTACCCCCAATATTGTATTTTCCGCATCACGCGATTGATTGCAGTAATCAGATTTATGATAGCATGGTTTCTCCGATTTGTCAAAGAAAGCCGGGGGCTTGTCGGATATTTTACAGTTTGGAAAAATTTATCCGCCTACTCCCGGTGGAACACCGCCCGGATCTCCCCTGCCAGATACAGCGAACCCAGCGCGCAGACCACGCCCTGCTCCCCGGCAAGGCGCTGCGCCAGCGCACAGCCTTCCTGTGCCGAAGCCGCCGGATAGGCCGCAAGGCTGAGGGTGTTCTCAATCTCCCGGGTCAGCTCCTGCGCGCCAAAGGCCCGCTCACTGTCCGCGTGCAGACAGACAAAGGCCTTGGCCACCTCAGCCATCTTGGCAAGCATCGCGGCGCTGTCCTTGTCCTTCATCATCCCGGTGAGAAAGACCACCTTTTTGCCGGGATAGTAGTCCTGCAGCGCCTGCACCGCTGCCTGGACGCACTGGGGATTGTGCCCACCATCCAGGATAAAATCGGGGCTGCGGCTCAGCCGTTCAAAGCGTGCGGGCCAGACAGTGCGCTCGATGCCCTGCCGCACCGCCCTGTCCGGGATAGCAAAGCCCTCGCCTTTGAGCACCTCCACCACTGTCAGCACGTTGGCGGCGTTTTTCACCTGATGGGATCCGGCCAGGGGCAGCAGCAGCTCCCCGTAGGTTCTGTCCCGCAGCCGCTGCCCTTCCGGTGAGGTGGAGAGCACCTGCAGCCGCTCCGGGTCCGCCACGGTGAAGCCGCAGCCCTGCTCCCGGCAGAGCTGCTCGACCACCCGCAGGGCCGCTGGCTCCTGCTCTGCCATCACCAGCTGGCTGCCCGACTTTGCGATGCCGCCCTTCTGCGCGGCGATCTCCTCGATGGTGCTGCCCAGCGTCTCGGTGTGGTCGAAACCCAGCTGGGCAATCAGCGCCGCCGCCGGGGCCGGGATGCAGTTGGTGGCGTCCAACTTGCCGCCAATCCCCACCTCCAGCACCACAAAGTCGCACCGGCGCTCGGCAAAGTACCACAGCGCCATCAACGTCAACACCTCAAAGACAATCGGCGTGCCGCCGAGCTGTTCGCAGACTTCTTTGACCCGCTGCGCCGCCCGAATCAAATCATCGTCCGAGATGTCCACCCCGTCCACCTGCATCCGCTCGTTGTAGCGCCGCAGATGAGGGGAGATGTACAGCCCGGTGCGGTAGCCCGCCTCCTTTAAAACGCTGGCCAACATCGCCGCACAGGAACCTTTGCCGTTGGTGCCCGCCACGTGGACAAAGCGCACCTTGTGCTGCGGGTTGCCCAGCAGCTCCAGCGCCTGTTTTAACCGCTCCAGCCCGTAGCGCCCGCGGGGCAGAGCCGGGCTTTCAATATAATCGACCGCCTGCTGGTAGTCCATTTTCCACCACTTCCCCTTGAATCTGTGAAAAAATATCCTTCGTTTATGCACATGAAAAGAATCGCACTCAAACAAAAAAGCCGCTGGCACAGAAAGTCAGCGGCTTTTCATCCTGCCGGTCAAGCTTATTTGATGTAAGCGATTGCCTCGATCTCAACCAGAGCGTTCTTCGGCAGTTTTGCAACCTCAAAAGCGGCGCGAGCCGGGCACTCCTCGGTAAAGAACTCGCTGTAGACAGCGTTCATGTCGTTGAAGTCGCCCATGTTCTGCATCAGAACGGTGGTCTTAACGACGTTCTTCATCGAAAGGCCCTCGGACTCCAGGATTGCCTTGATGTTCTCCAGCGACTGTTTGGTCTGTGCCTTGATATCAGCTGGCATCTCGCCGGTTGCCGGGTTCAGTGGCAGCTGGCCGGAGATGTACATATTGTCGCCGGCGATGATGGCCTGGGAGTATGGTCCGATTGCGCCTGGTGCGTTGGTGGTTGCAACTACTTTTTTCATGTTAACCGCTTCCTTTTCTGTATTGTTCTTCGCCGCCGGCGTCGCCGGGCAGCGGACTGTGGAACAATTTGGTTCCTATTGCTATTTTAGCATAACTTTCCTGCTTGGGCAACCTTTATTTTCGTTATTTCTGATGAAGCATCAGCTTGGCGCACTTGTAGACGTCGCCGCAGCCCAGCGTGATGACCAGGTCCCCCGGCTGCGCGTGGCTCACCACATAGGCGGAAATTTCCTCGAACGTCTCAAACCAGACGCAGCCCGGAATCTTGTCCGCCAGGTCCTTGGCGTAGATGTTGTAGGTGTTTTTCTCCCTCGAGCCCATGATCTCCGAGAGCACCACGTGGTCAGCAATCTGCAGCACCCGCGCAAAGTCGTCCAGCAGCATGGCCGTGCGGGAGTAGGTGAACGGCTGGTGCACCGCCCACACCGCGCGGTAATCCATCGCCTTGGCCGCCTTCAGGGTCGCCTCAATCTCCGCCGGATGGTGGCCGTAGTCGTCGGCGATGGTGACGCCCTTGTTTTCGCCCATAATCTCAAACCGGCGCCCCGCGCCCTGAAAGACGCTGGCCGAAACGATGGCCTGCTGTACCCCGCAGCCAACCTCGATGGCCGCAGCGATGGCCGAGATGCTGTTGAGGATGTTGTGGTCGCCGGGAACGTTCAGCAGCACTGTCCCCAAATTTTCGCCCCGGCAGTACAGGTCATAGCGGGTGTGCCGGCCGTCGGTGTGGACGATGTTTTTGGGGTAATAGTCGTTGTTCTCCCCCATGCCGAAGGTCAGCATCTTCTTGCCCGCTACCCCCTCAACCGCTTTGCAGGCGTTGGCGTCCTCGCCGTTATAGATGACCGCCTTGGTTGCCATCTGCGCAAACTGATGGTAGGAGGCAATGACGTGGTCCATCGTCTTAAAATATTCCATGTGGTCGGCGTCGACGTTGAGGATGACCGCGATGTCCGGGTGCAGCTTGAGGAAGTGGTCCTCAAACTCACACGCCTCACAGGTCATGATGTCGCTACTGCCCAGCCTGCCGCTGCCGCCGATGGCCGGTAGCTTGCCGCCGACCACCGCCGAGGGGTCCATGCCGCACTCCATCAGCATCTGGGTGAGCAGCGCGGTGGTGGTGGTCTTGCCGTGGGTGCCGCAGACGCAGATGCAGCTGTCAAACCAACTGGTCACCAGCCCCAGCAGATCGGCGCGCTCGATGGTGGGCACGCCGCTGGCCCGCGCCGCCATCAGCTCGGGGTTGTCGTCCATGATGGCGGCGGTGTGGACAATCAGGTCTGCACCCTCGATGTTCTCGGCGCGCTGGCCGATGGTAACCGGGACGCCAAGCTTCTCCCGCTCAAAGTCGATGGTGTCGCCGGGGTTATTGTCCGAGCCGGTGATGTAGTATCCCATGCCGTGCAGGATCTGCACCAGTGGAAACATGCCCGAGCCGCCGATGCCGATGAAGTGGATGTGTTTTTTATCCTTTAAAAACTCCCTGTGGATATGTGTCATTGTCAACCCGCCTTTTCTTCAAATCGTATTGTTGGCCATTGGCCCGCGAAGCCTTACCCTTATTATATATCAAAATACGCAAAAAATAAACTGTGATCAAGCTGCGTTCGCAGGCAATTCATGAATTGGTTTTGCGGGAGCCTTGGGCTTTGACCTCGCGGCACCCAATTTTGCAAAAGAGCGTTTTTAATATTGGGGCGGAGCGCCTGCATTGGGTCCTAGGGGCTACCAGCCCCAATAAATTCCACCCCTCTGCGTATAGCGGCCTGCGGCAGCGCCCATACTACCCTTGACCACAACATTCCATTTTACCCGACACAAAGGAGAATTGCCATGAACATTACCGATATCCGCATCCGAAAAACCTACACCGAAAACCGCCTGCGCGCGCTGGTCTCGATCACCGTCGACTACGACCTTGCCGTCCACGACATCAAGGTCATCGAGGGGCCGGAGCGGTTGTTTGTCGCCATGCCCAGCCGCAAGGACGAGAACGGCAGCTTCCGGGACATCGCCCACCCCATCACGCCGCAGGCCCGCAAGCAGCTTGAGGATGCGGTGCTGGGTGCCTATGAGCAGTATCTTGCGCAGCAGCCTGCCTCCCCCGAAGCCGACTCCGGAAACCTCTTGCAGACTGCCCGCCAGACCGCGCTGTGGGAACAAAACCTCTACAACGCGCCGGACATCACCTACCTGGATTAAAATTTTCACGCAGCAAAGCGGCCCCTCCCGGGTGGAGACCGGGAAGGGCCGCTTGCGTTTTTTGTTTATCGCTTCTGCGAAATTATTTTCTCTTTCTGCTCAGAGCCACACCGCCTACCAGAGACAGCACGGCAAGGCTTGCCATCAGGCCAACCAGATCGTCCGCGCCGGTCTCGGGGTTCACCTTGTCGGAGCCGCCGCTGAGGTAGTCATTGGTCTCGCTGTTCTCGCCGTAGCCGGGAGCCGGCTGGGAGGTGCTGCCGCCGTTGTTGCTGGCGTCGGTGCTTGGGGTCTCGGTCTCAACCTCGGCGCTGATGTCCAGCTTGGTTGGGGTCAGGACGTAGTTTCCAAGGGTTCTGGTCTTGAGCTCCATGGCCTCATTTTCCTCGCTGTAAACCGCGTCGGTCGCCTTGAGCGCACCGTTGACAATCTGGTACATAAACATCTCCTGCTCCACCGGAATGGTCAGGGTGCCGGTTGCGCTGAACTCATCCAGCTCGCCGCGGAAATTGTAGAAGTACAGATCCTCAATGTACCGGTCGGCAATCGCCTTGTCATAGGTGCGGTCGAAGTCGAGCATCACCTTGTCGCCGCCGAACATGCGGACGGTGAAGTAGGCGTCGTCGTTGAAGTTGAAGGTTGCAGTGCCGTCCTGGTCCTCCGCCACTTCCCAGACAGCCTTCTCATAGACGTTGTTCTCCCAGTCAAAGTCGACCAGGTTGTCCGCTTTCGGATTGGCGAAGACGCCCTCGATCTGAATCTGCTCGGTCTTGTTCTGGCTGTAGCGCTCGGAGACATAGACGCCGAAGTTAAATTCCAGGTCGGTGAGGCTGTTGTAGCTGTCCGCTGTCTGCGCTTTGATGTAGAGCGCACCCTTCACCAGGCCGCTGTCCTTGGACTCGGCGCGGTAGAAGTCGGTGCTTTCGATGATGGTTTTGGATTTATCGATAAAGTTGATCTTCCAATTTTTGTCGATGCTGCCGGTGTACGGAACGTGGCCGGTCATCTCCTCCTTGGAAGCGCCGATGGTGACGCTTTCGCCCTCGGCGGTGGTGTAGTACAGCGGGATGTACAGGTCGTCGCCCGGCTGCAGGTCGATCTTGTTGTTCTCTTCCAGGTCATAGCTGAGGACTTCCTCTTCGCGCATGACCTTGATCTGGCCGCCGAAGCCAAACTCGTTTGGCCAGCCTGGCTTTTCCTCGCTGACCACACCGGTCGCGATGTCGGCAAAGGCTGCAGTGCTCATTGTGAGCAGCATGGCGGACGCCATCGAAAATGCAATCCATTTTTTCATCTGTGATTTCCTCCTAAATGGTTCTGTTCTGTCGGACTCCACAGCTGTCTTTTTCCCTGATTTTGGTTTTCAAAAATGTTTGCCGCTTGAAGTTCTCCACGCACTTCTTACGTCTGTCGCTATTATATACGTTCCTGCCCCATTTTGCAAGAGGGTTTCGCGTGGTAATTTCTTGGTTTTCTGGCGCTTTTGGGGTGAGGTTCTTCTTTCTTCCTCTGCGGGGAGGAGAGGGTGAGTTAAGCTAACTTGCCTTTTGTGAAAACTGCCAGAGACCATGCCCTGCGAGATGGTTGACGCACAACCGTCCACAGGAAGGTTGTGCGGGGTGCTACAGGGCAGCCATTTCTCGAAGTCTTTTTCTCTTGTAAAAATTCCCCTCATAATTCCCATTTGGGGGAAAGTGATAAATGTGACTTGGCACTTGAACGATAAGATTTTCGAGCTTCGCAGCCTTTTTTAAAAGGCTGGCGAAAGCTTTATTTTGCAGGCACATAGATTCGCCCACAAAAAGAGGCGCTGAACCAATCGGTTCAGTGCCTCTTGTCTTTAGGATAGCTGTTTGGTCATCGAGATGTGCGGGCAGAACTCGTCCAGATATTCCTCCCCTGACTCGGTATATCCGTGCTTTTTATAAAAGCCCTTGGCCTGCACCTGCGCGCTCAGGTGGGCCTGCGCCGGGCCTTTTGCCAGCTCCACAATTTTCTGTTCGCACGCTTCCAGAATTTTGTCGCCCAGCTTTCTGCTGCGGTAATTTTCCAACACGCAGACGCGTCCGATCTGCCAGACCTTGTCCTCTCCTAAAAAGATGCGCGCTGCGCCAATCGGTTCGTCGCCGTCGTAGACCGCCAGGTGCCAGCTGATGTTATCGGTGTCGTCAAACTCCACCTGGAAGCCCTGCTCCACCATAAACACACTTGCCCGGACAAAGAAGGCGTCGTCGCTGCCCTTTTTGCCGTGGGTCCAAACCATTTTTACATCCTGTCTTTTTGCCAAATCGATTCCTCCTTGCTTGTTTGCTTAGCTTTATTATAGCCGATTACACGCCGCAAATCAATTTGATCAGCAGCAGAAAAACGCAGCCCGGGACACCGAACACGCAGCTGACCAGCAAAGTGGGCGCGGTGACGCACAGCCCCAGCGAGGGAAGCAGCGCCTCCATTGCGAGCAGGCAACCGCCTCCGCTGACGGCGGAGAAAATAGTTCCCCGCAAAAAATAACGGTGGTTTGTCAAGAACAGTGCCTGCACGCCGGCGCAGGCGGCCAGGGCCAAAAAAAGAACGGTTTGATCCATTGACCTTCCCTCCCTTTGTTGCTATTCTATATGTATGGGACATGCGCTCCTTTTATGCGCAGCCAAAATGAAAGAAGGTTTTGTCATCATGAAGGTTCGTTTTATCGCGCAGGCTCCGGAACAGTTTACCGGGGAGCTGCGGTTTGCTGTCACCGTTTGCCGCCATAAAGAAAAATGGGTCTACTGCCAGCACCGCCAGCGGGAGAGCTTTGAGATCCCCGGCGGCCATATCGAGCCAGGCGAAAGGCCAGAGCAGGCAGCCCGCCGCGAGCTGTACGAGGAGACCGGCGCACTGGACTACACCCTGCAGCCGGTCGGCGTCTACGGGGTGGAAAAGGACGGAGTTGAAGATTTTGGCGCCCTGTACTTTGCGCAGATTCACTCCTTCGGCCCGCTGCCGGAACAGTTTGAGATGAGGCGCATCTGCCTCTGCGAGCAGATGCCGCAGCCGCAGACCTACCCACTCATCCAGCCGAAGCTGCTGGAGTGGGTGCAGCAATTTTTGCTGAAGCAGACCATCCCGGAATAGGGGTACGCCCTATCTCCCTTCCGGCAGCTTGTTCGGCTGTGGCAGGAGCGGGTTGTCAAAATACCCTGCCCGGTCGTAGAGCACGCAGTAGCCGTCGCTGAGCACCCGCCTGGTTCCCTCGTCCAGCGGCAGGGCGATCCAGTCCGGCTCCACCAGGCCAAACTCGATCTCCGCCCCTCCCTCATACCAGACCCGCACCGAGGTGCAGGCCCCGTAGTATTCTGTCTGCTGTCTGCACACCTTCCCAAAGAGGGATGGGAAATGGTTTTCCGCCAGCAGCCCTTCCCGGCGAGCAGTCAGGATGCACAGATCCATATCGGAATCGGGGCGGTTTGTTCCCCGCGCCCAGGAGCCCAACAGAATCACACTTTCGATGCTTGTCTCCTCCTGCGCCCACTGCCGCAGCGCCTCTATTATATTCTGCAGCATCTTGTTTCCTCCTTGACCGTTTTTTCTTATCGTAACGGATTTGCCCGATAAAATCAAGTCCCCTGTGCGTCCTGCTGAAAACAAAATCGCCCTCCTTTCAAAGAGGGCGATTTTTCTTTTACCATTATGAATTTGCCTGGGAAGAAAACTTCATCTTGGCCTGCTGGACCTTGTCGACAGGAGCCTGCTGGGTCTGGTACCAGCCGCGTTTCTGCATCTCGGTGAACACATCGTGCTGGATCTGGTGTTCCTCCGAGAGCAGGTTCATAAACTCGTTCATCAGCGAAGGGGACGCGCACTCGTTGGCGTAGTTGTTGTAATTTTCGGTCATGAACTTTTCGGACGAAAGTGCGTCGCAGAGGATCTCGCGGTCGTTGAGGGTGTGCTTTTGCATTTCGGTTCGCTCCTTCCTTTTTAAGCCAAGAGGTTGAGCAGCTTGTTTTTGTGGATTTCGTGCTTGGAGGCAATCTGCTCGCAGCAGGCTTTCAGCTGCTGGTCCTGGGTCATCCCGGCATACATCTTAAATTTCTGGATCAGGATCTGCTCCTGTCCCAGCTGCTCCTCGATGGCGGTCAGCTCTTTGGTAGTCAGGTTCATTGTCTTTCACCTCATCAATCAATGTAAGCACTGTGGGCTTCTTTTTCAGTATGCCCAGTAAGGTGAGATTTCATCCATTTTTCGTTCTCCTTGACACCAAAATCTGCAGCGAAGGTGCAAAAGTCTCTAGTCCTTGCTCGCCAACACAAAGTTGACCTGGCCTGCCGACACATCCACTGATGCGACCCGGACAGTGCACTCCTGGCCAATGCGGTAAAACATTCCCCTGCGGGTTTCTTTGAGCTGGATGTTGTCCTCCAGCAGGTAGTCGCCCATCGGCAGGTCGCGCACCGAAACCATTCCCTCTACGCTATTCGGCAGCTCCACATAGAAGCCGTAGTTGGTGACGCCGGTGATCCTGCCGGTGAAAACTTCCCCGATGTAGTGGGACATATATTCCGCCTTGTAGCAGTCCTCGCAGTCGCGTTCAATGTTCATGGCGTTGACCTCCATCTGGCTGGAGTTTTTACTGGCTGCCGGAACAAAACTGCCGTAGCGTTTGAGCAGCTTGTCCTTAGGCATACCGGAAAGATAGCTTGTCAGGATACGGTGGATCGCCAGGTCCGGATAGCGGCGGATCGGCGAGGTGAAGTGGGTGTAATTATCCAGCACCAGACCAAAATGTCCGATATTCTTTTCCGAATAAACCGCCTTGGACATGGTGCGCAGCAGCTGATTGTTGATGACCGGTTCCAGCTCGGTGCCGCGCACACTCTCCAGAATATCCGCAAAATCTTTGGGCTGTGGATTTTCCAGCAGCCGGTCCGCGCGGATGTTCAGGTGCTCCAGCAGCTCGTGCAGCAGATTGACCTTGATGGCCTGCGGGCGGTCATGGACGCGGTAGATAAACGGCAGCTCCTGCTCGATCGCGAGAGACGCAGCCGCCTGATTTGCGGTGAGCATAAATTCCTCGATCATCCGCTCGCTTTCTCCGGTCGGGCGGGGCACAATGTCCTTGATCTTTCCGTCCTCGATAATAAATTTGGACTCGTTGGAGCTGATGTTCATTGCCCCGCGGTCAAAACGCCGCTTGCGCAAAATCTGTGCCAGCTGCTGCATCAGCTGGATCTGTGGAAGCAGCTGGTTATATTTTTTCAAAACCTCCGGCGAGGCGCTGCCGTCCAGGATGGTGTTGATCTCCGCGTAGACACCCTTGACCCGCGAGCGGATATAGCTCTTGACAAAGCGGAAGCCCTCGATCTCGCCGCTCAGCTTCAGGGTGACCAGCGCCGAGAAGGTCAGACGCACCTCGTCCGGATTGAGCGAGCAGATGCCGTTGGACAGCTCCTTGGGCAGCATCGGGATGACCTGATCTGCATAGTAGATGCTGGTGCCGCGGCGGTAAGCCTCCAGATCCAGCGGCGTACCCGGACGGACGTAGTGACTGACATCAGCGATGTGGACGCCAAGATACCAGTGCTCGTCGTCGCGCTGCAAGGAAACCGCATCGTCCAAATCCTTGCTGTCGGCTGAGTCGATGGTGAAGATGTCCATCCCGGTCAGATCCATGCGGTCGGTCAGCTCCGACAACGGCACACCTTCTTCGGCAATCTTTCTGGCCTGCGCCATCGTCTCCTCGTCGAAGGTCAGCCGCGCATTGTAGCTTGCCAGCACCGCCTGGCAGCAGACCTGGGCCGACTGACCGTCGCCGAAGGTCTGCACAATCTCAACCTTATGGAAGGAATGTCGCTGCGCACGGCTGGCGATTTTGACCAGCACCTTGTCCCCTTCTTTGGCGCCATTGAGACAGCCCTTTTCCACCTCCATCAAAAAGTGGATCAGCCGGTCCGGCCGCACAAAATATCCGTCTGGCTGGCGCACCACAACGCCGGTGAAGGGCTCCTGATTAGGCTGCAGCACCTTTGCCACCGAGCCTTCCCGCTTCTCTCCTTCGGTCCGCTGTGGGACCAGGCGCACCATGACCACATCGCCCGGCATACAGCCCAGCATGTATTTGCGGCGGAGATAGATATCCTGGTCGCGGCCGGTGATGGGCGCCTCTCCCTCCTTCGGTTCCGGACGGGCAAAGCCGAATTTTTCATTGATCGAAACAATCCGCGCCTTCACAAACTTCTGTCCGTCGGTCAAGGCCACCGAGTTGCGCCGCCGCCAGATTTCCCCGGACTGTTCCATCTGCGACAGCAGCTGCACATAGTCCTCGTGCTGGTCACGCTTGACCTGTGCCTGCGCCTCCAGCGCGTTTACCTCCAGCGGCTCTCCCTTTTGCCGGTGCAGGATGTACAAAACCCGCAATTTCAAATCCTTCCGCGCAAATCCTGCCGGCACACGAAATGGCTTTCTGCGTTTTTTCCTTCTTCTTGCCATAGTCCTTTCCCCCTTTTTTCTTATTATATCTCTTTGTCACAGTCCTAGCAAGCAAAACCCCCATTTTGCACAAAAAAATAACCGCCCCTTAACATCGGGACGGAAAAGTTTTGTCGAGATTTACAAGTTTGTCGAATTATGGTATAATATTCCCCATAGGCGGGGCGGTCAACTCCGAAAGGAGGTGATCGTATGACCGTAATCGAAGTCTGCACTTTGATTATGCTCGTCATCGACGCTATTGCTCTTGGCATGGCTATCATGTCAAGAAAATAGCCACTCCTTAAAGCAATAAAAGAAGCGGCCGATTTTCAAGTACATAAAATATTTAGAGTTGGCCGCTTCCTACTGCAACTAGGAACCCGCCTTTGTGGTATCATTATACCACACCAAAGCGCCCGCGTCAAGCGGGCGCTTTTTTAGTTTACAACCTTGTCGAATTATGGTATAATATCCTCATGCCAGAAGGTGGCAGCGGTTGTTCCCCTACCTCGAGACGAGGGGAGGTGGCCGGCATGACAGCGATGGAAGTTTACGCACTTCTTACCTTGATTGCGACGGTTGTCTTTGGTGTCTTAAACCTGACATTAAAGAAATAACCGCACCCTAAGTAATAGCGCGGTCTTTCTTCAACTATAACGATTATAGGGGGAGACCGCCCGTTGCAGCGGGCAGCCACCTTCTTGGCTTTTATTATATCACGCAAATTTTCCCGCGTCAAGCGGACGCTTTTTTCTGGCTTGGTGAGAATCGACCTTGTCGATTCTCGAGGGATGCAAAGCCCAGCTTTGTCGTTCGCAAACTGAAAGCATCCCTTGTCAAGCGGGCGCTTTTTTTGCCACGCTTTTTCTTCAAAAAGGCAACAAAAAACCCACGCCTTACGGCGTGGGTTTTTTCGTGCTTGGTTAAAGAAGCAAGTTAATCAGATAACTTATTTCTTGAGAGCCAGAGCGCCAGCAGCAGCTACAGAAACAACTGCCAGGGAAACAG
>URGV01000019.1 GCA_900547455.1 uncultured Oscillospiraceae bacterium | reverse complement strand
GGTGTCCGGAGTTCGAGTCTCCGATAGGTCACCACAAAAGGGCTGCCGGGAATACCTGGTGGCTCTTTGTTTTTGTCTGAAAACCGCGCGACGCTCTCTTTGGGTCAGGTCACGCGGCTTTTTTGTTGAGCAAAAATACGCAGCAGAAACACAGGTGGCTCAACTGCTTGGGCAGAAAAGAATAGAAAGGTGCCCTTGCTATTGCGCGGGAAGAAAAAGATGCTATAATAAGGACAAGCAAAAGGAAATCAAATCGATCCGGCAGGTCCGCCCATATGGAGCGGCAATACCGGAAGATGATCAGGAATAGATCAGGAGGGAACAATCATGCCCAAAAACTACACCGATATCAACTCCGCCGCCATCGACCAGTGGGTGCGTGACGGCTGGGAATGGGGACAGGAGATCAGCCACGAGACCTATCTGCGTGCAAAACAAGGCGACTGGTCGGTGCTGCTGACCCCAACAAAGCCGGTGCCCAAAGAGTGGTTCTGCCCGATGCAGGGGGCAAAGATTCTCGGTCTTGCCAGCGGCGGCGGGCAGCAGATCCCGATCTTTACAGCCTTAGGCGCACAGTGCACCGTACTGGACTATTCCCAGGAGCAGCTGCGCAAGGAGGAGCTGGTGGCGCAGCGGGAAGGCTATGATGTTGAGCTTGTCCGCGCCGACATGAGCAAGCCCCTGCCCTTTGCGGATGAGAGCTTTGACCTGATCTTCCATCCGGTGTCCAACTGCTATGTCAATGAGCTGCAGCCCATCTGGAACGAGTGTTACCGGGTACTCAAAAAGGGCGGCATCCTGCTGGCGGGGTGGGACAACGGCATCAACTACCTGTTTGAGGATGACGATGAGGAGCGGGTTTGCTGCGCGCTGCCGTTTGACCCGCTCTCCAACCCTGCGCAGTATGAGGCTTCGGTCAAAAATGACTGGGGCATCCAGTTCTCCCACACCATCGAGGAGGAGCTGGACGGCCAGCTGCGCGCAGGCTTCACCCTGACCGGCATCTATGGCGACACCAACGGCTCGGGCCACCTGCATGAGCTCAACGTCCCGACCTTCTACGCCTCGCGGTGCGTCAAGTAGGGGAAGACGTGTGTGCCGGCCCCATATGGCAACTTGTAAATTCCGCTCCAACATGGTATAATCATAAGATACGCTGACCTGATTGCTGTTGCAAAGGAGGAGTTTTTTGATGGAATACCAGAAGGAGTTTGCTGCCGAGCAGCAGTATCTGGACAGGACGCTCGGATTTATCCGGGAAAATCTTGCCCGCGAGGAGGCCGCCTGCTCGGACGAGAAGGAGCAGATTGTCTCGGCCCGCAAGGAGATGTGGGAAAATGTCTCGTTCCGCGGCGGCTTTGACAATGCGGTCGAGGCTCACCAGGTGCTAGAATCAATCCAGGCGCAGTCCGGCCGCTATGATGCGGCGCACAAGCGCATCGACCACTACCGGCAGTCGCTGGAATCTCCTTACTTTGCCCGCGTCGACTTTACCGAGAGCGGCTATGAATCCTCCCCGCCGGAAAAGATCTACATCGGCCTGTTCACCGTCCAGGACGAGGACAGCTATGAGACCTATGTCTACGACTGGCGCACCCCCATCGCAAGCCTCTTTTACCGCTACGAGACCGGCCCGGCCCAGTTTCAGGCGCCCTCCGGCGTCATCAAGGGGGAGGTTTCGCTCAAGCGGCAGTTTGAGATTCAGGACGGGAAGCTCAGCTATTTCTTTGATTCGGACGTCAACATCACCGACGGCATGCTGCGCGAGGCCCTTTCGCACAACGCCTCCCCGCAGATGCGCTCGATTGTGGAGACCATCCAGCGCCAGCAGGACCGCATCATCCGCGACATGCAGAACGAAGCCCTGTTTGTGCAGGGGGTAGCCGGCAGCGGCAAGACCTCGGTGGCGCTGCACCGGGTTGCCTTTTTATTGTATGAGGGCTCCACCCAGAAGCTTTACGCCAACAACATCGTCATCATCTCGCCCAACAACCTGTTCGGCAGCTACATCGCCAACGTCCTGCCTGCGTTGGGGGAGAAAAATGTCCAGAGCCTGACCTTTGAGGCGCTTTTTGCCAAGGTCTATCCCAGCGGCCGGCAGCCAGTTTTGCCGCGCAATCAGCTTTTGGAGGAGCTGGTCACTCAGCCGGAGGATTCGCTGTTGCATCAGTCGGTGAATTTCTTCTTCTCCGAGACCTTCGTGCGGATTCTCGATCGGTACGTTTCCTACTATATGCGGCGGATGATTCCCTACACCGACCTTTACTACGACGGCGTGCTGCTGGAAACCCGGCAGGAGATGGCCGCCTTTGTGCGCAGGGCCTGCGGGCGCGCACCGCTGGCCGGCGCGCTGGAGCTGCTGGAACAGCGGCTGTGGACGGCGGTGCACAAACGCCGCCGCGAACACCGTTTGGAAAAGCTGCAGACCTTCTCCGGAACCTTTGTGCAGCACCTGTACGACAAAAAGCAGTTTGGCCGCCTGCTCTCGATCAAGGAGCACGCCCGCATCAAGCGGCAGATCAAGGCTTTCACCACCCTGGACAGCCTTGCGCTGTACCGCCGCCTGCTGCGCGACCACAACCTGTTTTTCCGCCTGGCAAAGGGGCTGGAGCTGCCCGCCAACGCCGGCGAGCTGCTCACCCTGGCGGAGGGACGCTTGGCGCAGCACGGTCAGCCGCTGCACTATCTGGACGCGATGCCGCTGCTCTACCTGCACCTGCGCCTGTTTGGCAGCGAGGGATTGCAGGATATCCGTCAGGTGGTGGTGGACGAGGCGCAGGACTACTATCCGCTGCACTTTTATATCCTGAAAAATCTGTTCCCCACCGCCCGCTATACCGTCATGGGCGACTACAACCAGACCATCGAAAAGCGGGAGAGCGAGCAGTTTTACCGCGACACCGCGCGCATCCTGAATAAGAAAAGCTCCGCGCTGATTACCCTGAACAAAGGCTTTCGCTCCTCCTATGAGATCAACGAGTTTTCCCGCCGCTTTTTGGCCGGGCACAGCGAGATGGAGAGCTTTGAGCGGCACGAGCAGCAGCCGTCCATCTTGGAAGTGAAGGACCTCGACGCGATGGCGCGGCAGGCCGTTCAGCTGACCGAAGGTTGGCTGCAGGAAGGGTACGAATCGGTGGGGCTTATCTGTAAAAGCCAGCAGCAGGCACAGGACCTATATGAGGCGATGAAGCCTTACCTTTCCGAAAACCTGCCAGTTCACCTGATGGATACCGAGCGCCGGGAGGTCTTTTCCGGCGTGATGCTGATGCCGGTCTACATGGCAAAGGGGCTGGAGTTTGACGCGGTGGTTCTCTGCGGCGCGGATGACGAGACCTACTGCGCGCCCGCTGACCAGCAGCTTCTGTACGTTTCCTGCACCCGCGCGCTGCACCGTCTGGCGGTTCTTTACACCGGCAGACCGAGCAGATATCTGCAGCTGCAGAAAGATTGACAGTAAAGAGGAAGAAAGTTTATTCGAGGCTTTCTTCCTCTTTTTTAAAAAAGAACACAGCCAAAAAGGGAAGCCCTTGCGGACTTCCCTTTTTGGCTGTGTAATAAAAAATAGAGGACGACCGGGATTACCGGTCAGGAGATTTTGGTGATGTCAAGTGAAAGTCAGAGGAAGGGAAAAACACCTTCCTACCTGATGAATTTATTGTAACACCAAAACGGGAAAAAGTCAATAAATTTTTGAGAAAAAAGAAAAATAAAAATAGAAGGAATATACAAAATCGAGGAAGGAGAATTTTTTTGAAAAAGAAGAAGAGAAGGGAGATTTTGCAAAGTCCCCTTGTAATTTGTCCGGTCATCCCATATAATAAACATAATGAGGATGGCAGGTTTTACCCCCATCTCTTTTTGTCTTCTTGCATAAAGGAGAAAAGGTGTATTTTTTGAGGAGAGGAAGGAACTTATGGCAAAGGAAAAAAGAACATCGTCCATCGACATGACCAGCGGCAGCCCCTACCGGCTGATTATCAGCTTCACGCTGCCGATGCTGCTGGGCAACATCTTCCAGCAGCTGTACAACATGGTGGACAGCATCGTGGTTGGCAACGTCATCGGCGACCAGGCACTGGCGGCGGTCGGAACCGGCTTCCCGATTATCTACATGCTCAGCTCACTGTTTATGGGCATCGGCACCGGCGCCACCGTCATGATCTCGCAGTATTACGGTGCGCGCGATCTGGAAAAGGTGGACCACACCATCAACACCATCTATATGGCGCTGCTGGTCGGCGTTGTGCCGCTGACCCTGATCGGCGTCTTTTTGAGCGAGCCGCTGCTGCGGCTGATGCAGGTGCCGGACGACGGCACGCTGGAGATGGCAAAGACCTACATGATTATTATCTTTATCGGCGTCATCGGCAACTTGGGCTTTAACATCAACGCCGGCATCCTGCAGGGCTTTGGTGACAGCCGCACCTCGCTTTTGTTTTTGATGATCGCCACGGTGATGAACATTGTGCTCGACCTTGCCTTCACCATCCCGATTCCGATGGGCGTGGCGGGCGTCGCGCTGGCCACCATCATCGCGCAGATCTCCTCCTGGCTGTTCGGCGTCTTTTACATCAACCGGCGCTACGATTTTATCAGGATCCGGCCCCGCCGCTCCAATTTCCGCAAGACGCTGTTTGTGCAGGCGATGCGGCTGGGCATTCCGTCGGGCATCCAGCAGGCGCTGTTCTCGATCGGCATCATGTTCATGCAGTCGCTGGTCAACTCCTACGGCTCCACCTTTATGGCGGGCTTCAACGGCGCCAACAAGATCGACACCTTCGCCTTCCTGCCGGTGCAGAGCCTGTCCAACGCGCTGACCACCTACACCGGACAGAACATCGGCGCGGGCAACCAGCATCGCGTCAAGGAGGGCCTCAAGGCATCCGTCATCATGTCGGTGGTGTGCTGCCTGGTGGTTGGCGTGCTGCTGTACCCGACCAGTGCCTTTATGATGCGGATGTTCAGCCAGAACCCGGAGGTTATCGACGCGGGCGTGGCCTATCTGCACGGGGTACTGCCGTTTTATTTCCTGCTGGCGCTGAGCTTTATGTTCAACAGCGTGCTGCGCGGTGCGGGCGATATGCTGGTGCCGATGATCTCCTCCTTTATCAGCCTGTGGCTTGCAAGGCTGCCGGCGGCTTACCTGCTCGCTTATCTGTTTGAGAAGGAATCCATCTACTACTCCTACGCCATCGGCTGGGCGCTGGGCGTCATCATCTCCGGACTGTACTATGCGACCGGAAAATGGAAGAACAAGAGCATCGTTGCAAGGACGCAGAAGGAGGAACTGGCATGATCGACTGGGAAAAGCTGGAACAGTGCGCTAAACAGGTGTGCAATCCAAGGCAGCTTTCGAAAAATTCTTACGCCGCTTCGGTCGGAGCGGCCATCGTGACCGACCGTGGCAACATCTATACCGGCGTCTGCATCGACACCCCCTGCTCGATGGGCTTTTGCGCCGAGCACGCCGCTGCTGCCGCCATGGTGACAGCGGGGGAAAATCGGGTGATGGGCGTCGTGGCGGTCCACATGGACGACGACGGCAACACCGAAATCATTCCGCCGTGCGGACGGTGCCGCGAGTTTTTGTGCCAGCTGCACGACGACAACCACCTGGCCCAGGTGCGCCTGAACGATCGGGTGGTCACACTGGATGAGCTGCTTCCCTTCCGCTGGGAATAAAGGGAAGTAAAATCGCAATCAAGAAAGGGATGATACAGGAGTGGAACAGGAAATCAGGATGATCCGCAGGACCTACAACCGTCTGGGCCTGTCGATGCTGGCATATATGCTGATCTATCAGCTCTTTTCGCTGCCGGTGATGTATGTGGTGATGGCGTTTTGGCCGCAGCTTCTGCAGAGCAGCTGGTTCAGCGTCTTTGTGGGGGAGTTTGTCCAGTATCTGGTGGCGATGCCGGTGGCGTGGCTGATGATGCGCACCGCGCACACCCCGCTTTGTCCGCTGACAAAGCGCAGGCTCTCCGCCATGAATTTCCTGCGCTTCTTCCTGGTGAGCGTCGGCCTGATGTTTTTGTTTAATCTGGTCGGGACCGGCTTAAACGAGCTGATTTCGATGGTCAAGGGCTCGCCCGCAGGCAACATCGTCGAGCAGAGCATCAGCTCCTACACCCTGGCGCAGAGCGTTCTGCTGACGGTGATTTCCGCGCCGATCGGGGAGGAGCTGGTCTTTCGCAAATGGATTTACCGCTGTGTCGGCGCCTATGGGCCAAAGGCCTATATCCTCACCAGCGCCTGCATGTTCATGCTGATGCACGGCAACATCATCCAGTACCCTTACGCCTTTGCGGTGGGGGCGGTCTTTGCCTGGGTCTACCTGCAGACCGGCAGCATCTGGACCACCATTCTGCTGCACGCGGCGGTCAACTTTGTCGGCGGCGTGTTGCCGCTGATCGGGGTAAACTTCGAGCCGCTGCTGCTTTTGCAGGCGCTGCTCTACCTGTTCTGTGCGGCGTATGCCATCAGCGCCTTTTGGAAATTACTTCGCCACAAGCTGCTGCGGGAGGACACCCCTTCGGCGGAGCGGAGCGAATCCTCTCTGCCGGAAGGCTCGCTTGACGCGGCGCTTTTAAATCCCGGCATGCTGCTGTTCACCGTCGCCTCGTTTACGATGGCGGGGTATGTTATTTTATATTTGTAAACCTGCAAGGGTAAAAAAGGAGCGGACAATTTGTCCGCTCCTTTTTGGCATTTTATTTGGAATCTTCGGAAAGGATGCGCACGCCCAGATCGAAGGCCAGCAGCAGAATCTTGCCCTTCTCGTCCATCATGTTGTTCCCAAGGCTGCGGGGCTGCCAGGAGTGGTCCAGGTTGTCGCCGGCGTAGAAGTACTGGAAAAATTCGGTGCCGCGGAACTGGCAGAGCGCCTGCATCCCTGCGCACTCCATCTCGACGCAGATGGCGCCCTGTTCTTTGCGGCGGGAGACCTTGCCGGATGTCTCCCGGTAGGGCGCGTCGGTGGTCCAGGTGATGCCCTCCCGGTACGGTTAGCCGAGCGCCTGCTCGAACAGCCGGTGAGAAAAGCAGGCGACGGTGACGGGCGGAAAATGGGGGATGGGGTCGACACACATCTGGGGGTTGAGGACCGCATCGGCTGCGGGGTCAAATTCGTGCAGCAGCAAAAGATCACGGCCTTTCCTTTTTTCTTTTTATTGTAGCATACAAGCGGGCAAACCATAAGGCGGGACAAAGACAAACGGGAGCGCGCTGTCTTGCAAAACAGCGCACTCCCGTTGCAGAAATGAGGGGTTCGAATTATTCGTAGATCGGGTATTTGTTGCACAGCTCGGTGACGCCGGCGCGGATCTCGTCCGCTTTGGCGTCGAAGTCGGTGGCCGCCAGCTTGATGAAGTGGGCAACCTTGACCATGTCTTCCTCCTTGAAGCCGCGGGTGGTGACAGCCGGTGTGCCGACGCGCAGGCCGCTGGTGACAAAGGCGCTCTGCGGGTCGTTCGGGATGGCGTTCTTGTTGGCGGTGATGTAGACCGCGTCCAGACGCTTCTCCAGATCCTTGCCGGTGATGTTCATGTTCTGCAGGTCGATCAGGATCAGGTGGTTGTCGGTGCCGCCGGATACCAGGCGGAAGCCTTCATCGGTCAGCGCCTTGGCAAAGGCCTGCGCGTTTTTGATGACCTGCTCCTGGTAAGTCTTGAATTCCGGTTTGAGCGCCTCGCCAAAGCAGACGGCCTTGGCGGCGATGATGTGCTCCAGCGGGCCGCCCTGGGTGCCGGGGAAGACAGCCTTGTTGATCTGTTTGGCGAGCGACTCCTTGCACAGGATCAGGCCGCCTCTTGGGCCGCGCAGCGTCTTGTGGGTGGTGGTGGTGACCACGTCCGCGTACGGAACCGGGTTCTGGTGCAATCCGGCGGCGACCAGGCCCGCGATGTGCGCCATGTCGACAAACAGGTAAGCGCCGACCTCGTGGGCGATCTCGGCGAATTTATCAAAGCGGATCTCGCGCGGGTAAGCGGAAGCGCCCGCGACGATCATCTTTGGTTTATGCTCAAGCGCCAGTTCACGAACTTTGTCATAGTTGATGCGTTCGGTATCGTCCAGACTGTATGGGATGAAGTTGTAGTAGGTGCCGGAGATGTTGACCGGGCTGCCGTGGGTCAGGTGTCCGCCGTGGGCAAGGTTTAATCCCAGGACGGTGTCGCCGGGTTTGAGCAGGGCAAAGTAGACGGCGATGTTGGCGCTGGCGCCGGAGTGTGGCTGCACGCAGGCGTGCTCCGCACCGAACAGCTTTTTGGCGCGCTCGATGGCGATGTTCTCCACCACGTCGACGCACTCGCAGCCGCCGTAATAGCGTTTGCCCGGGAAGCCTTCGGCATATTTATTGGTCAGGACGGTGCCCATCGCCATCATGACGGCCTCGGAGACGATGTTCTCGGAAGCGATCAGCTCGATGTTGCGTTTCTGGCGGGCATATTCCGCCTCGATTGCCTTGCCGACCTCGGGATCATGCTCGGTGATAAACTTCATAACTTCATTGACCATTCAAAAGCCCTCCTTAAATTTTGGTAAACAGGATTTCCTGGAAGAAATCTGCACGGCAGATTTCTATTGAGGAAAGGGAAGTGGCACGATGCAGGCAGAAAAAAGATCACCGCTTCTTCGGCGCCAGATGGATGGCCATGCCGTGCACGTCCTCCACCGCTTCGGTAACGCCCTCGCAGAAGGTGGGGTGCGGGCGGATGACCGAGGCAAGCTGTGCGCAGGTCAGGCCGTTGACGATGGCGGTGGAAAGCTCCGAGACGATGTCGGTGGCTCTTGCGCACATCAGCTGGGCGCCGAGGATGACGTCGGTTTCGGCGTGGGCGATGACCTTGATGAAGCCGCGCTCCTGCTCGTCGATGATCGAGCGGCCGTTGCCGGTCATCAGGTACTTGCCCTTTTTGACCGGGATGCCCTGGGCCTTGGCCTCGTCCTCGGTGATGCCGACCGAAGCGATCTCCGGGTCGGTGTAGATGCAGCCGGGGACGGCGTTCAGGTTGATCGGCGGCTGCTGGCCGGCGATGATGTGCGCCGCGCAGATGCCCTGTGCGCTTGCCATGTGGGCCAGCTGGATTTTAGCGGTGACGTCGCCGATGGCATAGATGCCCTCGACGCTGGTGCGGAAGGATTTGTCGGTGACGATCCGTCCGCGCTCGCAGGCCACCTCAAAGCCTTCGGCAAACAGTCCCTGCGTGTTGGGACGGCGTCCGATAGCGACCAGAATCTGCTGGGCACCGACCTGCTGGGCTTTGCCTTTTTCGGTAAAGCAGCAGACCAGCTGTCCGTCCTCCTGCTCGATCTTCTCGACCATCGCGCCGGTGTGGATATCAACTCCGCGCTTTTTGAGCAGCATACTCAGGCTCTGGGAGATCTCGCGGTCCATCGTCGGCAGGATGCGCTCCATCGCCTCCACGATGGTCACCTTGCAGCCCAGCGAAGCAAAGACGCTGGCAAACTCCATGCCGATGACACCGCCGCCGATGATGAGGATTTCCTTTGCAAGGCTGTCGGCCCTGGCAAACTGCGGGTCGTCCAGCAACTCGTCGCTGGTGACGACGCTGGGCAGGTCGAGTCCTGGAATCGGCGGTCGGGCCGGAAGCGAACCGGTCGCGATCAAAATATTTTCTGCATGAAGGATTTCTTCCCCTTGGCCTAATTGTACATCATTTTTGCCTAAAATGGAAGCGGATTTATTGAAAAAATCTATCTTATTTGCCTTGATAAGCTGTTCGATTCCACCGCGCAGCTTGGTGACGACCTCGTTTTTGCGCTGATGAATCTTTTCCCAATCAAAGGAAGTGTTTTCAGTGTGAAGTCCAAATAGCTCAAACTGGGATGCCTCCCGGTAGAGCTGTGCGGAGTGGAGCATCGCCTTGGTGGGGATGCAGCCGCGGTTTAAGCAGGTGCCGCCAATTTCGCGGCGCTCGATCAGGGCTGTGCGCAGCCCCAGCTGCGCGGCGCGGATGGCGGCCTCATACCCGCCGGGGCCCGCGCCGATGACGATCAGTTGATACTCGTTCATGATGTTTCCCTTCCTATTCTATCTTGTATCAGTTTATGCCTGCTGGTGGGTCAGGGACAAAATATCCTGCACCATCCTGTGCTGCAGCTCGCTCTCGCACAGCGGGAGGAGGTGCTGTTCCAGAACCTTGGGGTCAAAGCGAAGGCCGGTCAACTGCTGCGCTGTTTTTTCGATGAGCAGGCTGTCCAGCGCGTCGGAGTAGAGGACGGCGTCCTGGATGATGCCTTCATCGACCTGAAGCTGAAGCTGAATCTCGCCCCAGTCAAAGCGTTCCTGCCGCTCCCAGGTGAAGGGAATCTTGCGGCCAAAGCGCCATTCCCAGGAGGAGTAGCGGCTGTAGAGCGACATAATCTTTTTGTGGTCGAGCCGATTTTCCTCGATCATGGCGACCGGCAGCCGGTAGGTGAGGGCGAGGGCCTCGATGAGCTTTTGGCGCATCACCTCCACCGTCAGCTGAGGCACAAGGTCGCACAGGTTGCACACCCGCGAGGAGACCGAAGCCACCCCCTTGGAGCGCAGCTTCTTTTCCGAAACGCTCAGGTAGCTGGAGACCTTCTCGGTGTCCACCCGCAGCATCAGGGTGCCATGGTGGTAGGAGTTGTTCCCTTTTTTGCAGAAGGCGTTGCCGGAAAACTTTTTGCCGTCGACCGTCACGTCGTTGCGGCCGCTTTTCTGGGCGTCGATTCCCAGCCCCCGCACCGCCTCCAGAATCACCGACATCTGGCGGGAAAGGTCGTAGTCGGCGGTGGGCACCAGGAAGGTGAAGTTCAGGTTGCCAAGGTCGTGGAAAACAGCGCCCCCGCCCGAGAGGCGGCGGGCCAGAAACCCGCCGTCCTCCTCGAGCTGCTGGCACCGGCATTCCTTCCAGGCGTTCTGGTTTTTGCCGATGACCACGGTGCGCTCATTCTGCCACAGGTAGAGGATGAGCTGGCCGGGCTTTACCGTATCCAGGAGGTATTCCTCGGTGGCCAGATTGAGATAAGGGTTCAAGGAAGTGCCGATCAGGCAGTGAAGCGATTGAATCATAGAATACCTCCGGAAAGACAGAATGATTTAAAAGGTGTAGCGCAGTCTTGGATTGCGCGCCGCGCCAACTTCGTCCAGGCGGCGGACCGGGGTGTGCAGCGGAAGCTCGTGCATCTGTTCCGGGTGTTCCTGCGCCTGGATGTAGATGCTGCGGAACACCTCGATGGCGTGGTCGAGCGTCTCGCGCGTCTCGGTTTCGGTCGGTTCCACCATCAGCGCCTCCTCCACGATCAGCGGGAAGTACATTGTCGGCGGGTGGATGCCATTGTCCAACAGCGCCTTGGCGATATCCATCGCGGTGATGCCCTTTTCCTTCTTGAGATTTTCCAGTGTCATGACAAATTCGTGCATGCAGCCGGTGTCGAAGGCGATGTCGTAGAGGTCCTTGAGATGACTCATCATGTAGTTGCAGTTGAGCACTGCGTTCTGGGAGGCCTCCGGCACGCCCTCCTTGCCCAGCGAGAGCAGGTAGCACAGCGCGCGAACAACGACCAGGAAGTTGCCGTAGAAGGATTTGACCGCGCCGATGCTCTGCGGGTTGTCGCGGTGCAGGTGGTAGCCGTTTTCGTCGTGGGTGAGGGTCGGGGAGGGCAGGAACGGCTTTAAGAAGTCCTTGCAGCCCACCGCTCCGGAGCCGGGACCGCCGCCGCCGTGCGGGGTGGAGAAGGTCTTGTGCAGGTTCAGGTGAACCACATCAAAGCCGGTGTCGCCCGGACGGACGATGCCCATGATAGCGTTTAAGTTGGCGCCGTCATAGTAGCACAGGCCGCCGGCCTTGTGGACAATCTCGGTGATCTCGGCGATGTTCGGGTCGAACAGGCCGACGGTGTTGGGGTTGGTGAGCATCAGTCCCGCAGTGTGCTCGTCGGCGGCCTGGCGCAGCGCCTCGATGTCGACGCAGCCGTTGGGGAGGGACGGAATGCTGATGACGTGGAAGCCGGCCATACTGGCGGAAGCGGGGTTGGTGCCGTGGGCGGAGTCCGGGACCAGGATGTTGACCCGGCCTTCGTGTCCGTTTTCCTGATGGTATTTTTTTATCAGCATCAGACCGGTCAGCTCGCCGTGCGCGCCCGCCGCCGGCTGGAAGGTCATGTCGTCCATGCCGGTGATCTCGCACAGATATTGAGCGGCAAGGTCGAGCGCCTCCAGGCAGCCTTGTACAGTCTCCTCCGGCTGCAGCGGATGGATGCTGGCAAAGCCGGGAAGGGCGGCGATTTGATCGTTGATCTTGGGGTTATATTTCATGGTGCAGGAGCCGAGCGGGTAGAAGCCGTCGTTGACGCCGTAGGTCTGTTTGGCAAGCTCGGTGTAGTGGCGGCTCAGCTCGTTCTCGCTCATCTGCGGCAGATGCGGGGCCTGCTCGCGGCACAGCGCGGGGTCGATCTCGCAGGTGGGGACGTCGCAGGCGGGCAGGATGGTGCATCTTCTGCCGGGGTGGCTGCGTTCAAATAACAGTTTCATCTACAGCAGCTCCTTTCTGATAATCCCGACCATGCGGTCGATGTCCTCTTTGCTGTTCTTCTCGGTAGCGCACCAGAGGATGCCGCCGTCCGAGAGCGGCAGACCGCCGAGGATGCCTTCCTGTTCCAGTTTGAGAAGGATGCGGTTGGCATCGCCCTGGTCGGTCACAAACTCGTGGAAGAATGGGCCCTGATAGCGCAGGGTGATGCCGGGGATGGCGGTCAGCTGCTGCATCAGGTAATGGGCTTTCTGATAGCACAGGTTGGCGACCTGCTTTAAGCCCTCCGGACCGACAGCGGCTAAATATACCGCGGCGGTCATGGCGCACAGCGCCTGGTTGGAGCAGATGTTGCTGGAGGCCTTTTCGCGGCGGATGTGCTGCTCTCTGGCCTGCAGGGTCAGCACAAAGGCACGCTTGCCGTCGACGTCGGTGGTCTCGCCGACGATTCTGCCCGGCAGCTTGCGCATCATCGTTTTGGTGGTCGCCATAAAGCCGAGGTATGGACCGCCAAAGGAGAGCGGCATGCCCAGCGGCTGGCCTTCGCCGACGGCGATGTCCGCGCCCAGCTCCGCCGGAGTCTTATAAAGTCCCAGCGCAATCGGGTTGCAGCCCATGATGAGCTTGGCGCCGACTGCGTGGACCGCCTCCGCTGCCTGCTGGACATCCTCGATCTGTCCAAAGAAGTTTGGGCTCTGGATGTACAGGCAGGCGCTGGTCTTTTTGTCCAGCTGGGGAACGATGGAATTCCAGTCGGTTTTGCCGTCCTTGGCAGGCACCAGAACAAACTCGTGGCCGGAGGCCCAACAGTAGGTCTTAACGACCTCGATGGTGTCGGGGTGGGCGGCGGCGGAGCAGAAGACGACGTTGCGGCTGCGCTCGCAGCACATGTTGACCGCTTCGGCCGCGGCGGTGGCGCCGTCATAGACCGAGGCGTTGGAGACGTCCATGCCGGTCAGTTCGCAGATCATGGTCTGGTACTCAAAGATGGATTGCAGCACGCCCTGGCTGATCTCAGCCTGATAGGGGGTGTAGGCGGTGACAAATTCTTCCTTGCCGGTCACGCTCTTGACGATGGCCGGGATGTAGTGGTCGTAAGCGCCGGCGCCGCGGAAGATCGAATCAAAGACGATGTTCTGCGCGGCGATGTGTTCCATGGTGCGGCAGACTTCCAGCTCGGATTTGCCGGAGGGAAGGTTGAGCTCCCCTTTGCGCTTGAGCGAATCCGGAATGTGGGAGAACAGCTCGTCGATGGAACAAAGCCCGATCGACGCCAGCATCTTCTGCCGCTCCTGCGCAGTGGAAGGAACGTAAGATCCCATAGATTAAGCCTCCTTGTTCAGCAGCTCCTCATAGTCGGAGACGGACAGCAGTTCTTCCTTGTCGGAAATGTCGCCCACCTGAATCATCCAGGCTCCGTAAGCGTCCTGGTTAATCAGCTCCGGGTGGTCCAGCAGCTCCTCGTTGATGGCGCAGACGGTGCCGGTGACCGGGCTGTAGACGTCGGAGACAGCTTTGACCGATTCGACGTCGCCGAAGGCCGCGCCGACCTCAACGCTGTCGCCCTCCTGCGGCAGGTTGACAAAGACAAGGTCGCCCAGCTGGTCCTGCGCATAGTCGGTCAGACCGACGCGGTAGCTGCCGTCGCCCATTTCCTGTACCCATTCGTGCGATTTTGTGTAGAGCAGATTGCTTGGATTTGCCATGATAAAGTCCTCCTTAGATTTGAAAAATGAGTGAATAATCAATTAGTAAAAACGGTCGGTTGTCCGTTATGCTCGTTTATAAAACTGGGATTTGACCACCTCGGCGGCGACGCGCTTGCCGCGGATCTCCACCTCGACCTGCGCGCCTAAGGGGGCCGGTTCCTTCTCCACAATCGCCATCGCATAGGCGCCGCCAAGGTATGGGCAGTGGGTGCCGGAGGTGGTGTGGCCGATCAGCTTGTCGCCGGCGTAAACCGGGCAGTTTTCCCGCGCGATGCCGCGTCCGATCATCTTGAGGCCGCAGCGTTTGACACTCGGGGTGCCCATCTCCTCCATCGCCTTTTTGCCGATGAAGTCCGCTTTGTCCATCTTGACAAAGATGCCAAGACCGGTCTGCTTGGGGGTGATGTCGTCGGTCATCTCGTGGCCGTACAGCGGCATGCCCGCCTCCAGGCGCAGGGTGTCGCGGGCGCCCAGTCCGCAGGGGATCAGGCCGTTTTCCTTACCGGCTTCCAGCAGCGCGTTCCAGAGCTTGACGGCGTCCTTCGGCGCGCAGTACAGCTCAAAGCCGTCCTCGCCGGTGTAGCCGGTGCGGGAGAGCAGACAGGTGCAGCCCGCCACCTCGACGTTGTTGGTGAAGGTGTAGTATTTGGCGGGGTGGTTCTCAACCGGGCAGAGTTTTGTCAGGATGGCCTCGGACTGCGGGCCCTGCAGGGCGATCTGCGCGACCTGGTCGGAGATGTCCTCAAACTGGACGTCGCCGCTCAGGTGGGCGCGGACCCAGTCGGCGTCCTTTTGATGGTTGGCCGCGTTGACGACCATCATGTAGCAGTCGTCGTGGAAGCGGTAAACCACCATGTCGTCCACAACGCCGCCCCGCTCGTTGCACATCGGGCTGTAGCGGACCTGGCCGTCTGCCATGTCGGAAAGGTCGTTGGTCAGCAGCATCTGGGCGTTTGCCAGCGCGTCGGGACCTTTGAGCACCAGCTCCGCCATGTGGGAGACGTCAAACAGGCCAGCCTGTTTGCGGACCGCCATGTGTTCGGCGATGACGCCGGTGGGGTACTGCACCGGCAGGCTGTAGCCGCCAAACGCCACCATCTTGCCGCCCAGCGCGACGTGGCAATCGTATAAAGGGGTTTTTAATTCTATGAGAGACACACTCCTTTTTGATTTTCTGAAGAAAGGGAAGAAAAAAGCAGAGGCGCAGAAAATTCCTTTCCACGCCTCTGCGTACATGACCTGATAAGATTCCGCAAATGAAAGAGCAGCCTTCTTCTGCGTTGCCTACTCGGTGCTGCCATAGCAGCTTCACAGAGTTTCGTCCAAAACCGGTTCTTTTGCCAGAGAGATTTTGCGTTGTTTCCCCGTAGGCGCCGCGGCGGTTTGGCCCCGGTCTCTCCCGGTTTCTTCGTCCGATGTTCTTTATCTCGATTATAAGCGCGCCAATGGCCTTTGTCAACGAAGTTATTTGTTTAACAAGCATAAAAAATAATCGTTAAAAGAAAAACATTGCACAAAATGCACAACAAACTTCCGCCTCCTTTAAGGGAATGAAATAAAAAAGAAAGGCGCAAGCAAGGACGAAGGGCTGAGCATTTGTGGCAAAGGACAAATTTTTGTGCGCAGGTTTGCTGGGGCGCTTTTTTCAAGTTGACTTTGTGCGGGGGCTGTGCTATATTCTTTTTAGTTTGCGATTTGCCGCTGGGCGGCGCCTGGCTCTGTTTTATTAGGCTGTAATGAGAAACAGAGCGAAGGCGCTTTTTGTTTGCAGAGGAGTGTTACTTACATGTTTCGCCAGATGAGAAGAAACCGCCAGCAGCTCAGCCGGGAGCGCTGCGAGGAAATTTTGAGCCGCGCCACCTCCGGCGTCCTTGCTGTGCTGGGGGATGAAGGCTACCCCTACGCGGTGCCGCTGAGCTATGTGTACAGCGAGGGAAAGTTCTATTTTCACTGCGCCCGTCAGGGCCACAAGCTGGACGCCATCCGCCGGGAGCCAAAGGCATCCTTCTGTGTCATCGATGAGGACCGGGTGGTGGCGCGGGAATACACCACCCATTTTCGCAGCGTCATCGCCTTCGGGCAGGTGCGGGAGCTGACCGATGAGCAGGAGAAGCGCGCGGCCATCGAGAAGCTGGCGCTTCGCTATGCGCCGCAGGACAGTGAAGACAACCGCCAGCGAGCCATTGAGCAGGACTGGAAGCCGCTGTGTATGCTGGAGATGACGGTTGAGCACCTAAGCGGCAAGGAGGCCATCGAGCTGATAAAGGAAGAAGCAAGCAGGGAGGAACAGAAAAGATGCTGAGACTGAACACACTGGGGATTGCCCATAAAATCATCGCCGAGCACGTTAAGCCGGGGGACTTGTGCATCGACGCCACCGCCGGCCGCGGGCACGACACCGCCTTTTTGTGCGAGCTGGTGGGGAAGGAGGGAAAGGTGCTCGCCTTCGATATCCAGCAGGCAGCGGTGGATTCCACCCGCGCGCTGCTGGCGGAGAAGGGCTTTTCGGATATCGCGCAGGTGCATCTGGACAGCCACAGCAACATGGCTCAGTATGCGCAGGAGGGCAGCGTGGACTGCATCACCTTTAACTTCGGCTATCTGCCCGGCGGCGACCACAACGTCTTTACCACGCCGGCCACCAGCATCCCGGCCATCGAGCAGGGACTGCGGCTGCTCAAGCCAAACGGATTGATGAGCCTGTGCGTCTATTACGGCGGGGACAGCGGCTTTGAGGAGAAGGACGCGCTGATGGAATATTTTCGCACCATCGATTCAAAGCAGTACACCGTCCTCATCACCGAGTTTGCCAACCGCCCCAACAATCCGCCCATCCCGGTTTTTATTTTAAAGAGGATATAGTGCAGCGGCGGGCGCGCACATACGATAGGAAAAACGCAACGCAGGGCGATTTTGGGAAAACGGTCTTGTACATTGCGCTTAAAATAGACGATGTAAAATGACGGAAAAGATAATAAATGATATAAACTTATCGAAAAAAGTTAAGAATCAGTAAAATAGAATCGAAAATATCAATTTGTATTTTTCTCTTAAAATGCCTATTCTTAGTTATGCAAATAGGGCCGGAGCTTCACTGCAAGGAGGCTGCGGCCAAACAGAAAGGTCGTAAGAATCATGGAAATGAAGAGAAATAATATCTGTACCAAGCTGATTGTTGCAGCGCTGGTTCTGTCGATGGGCATCGGCGCAGGCGTGCCGGTTTATGCTGCGGAAACCAGTTCCGAAACCGTCGCAGCCGAGCAGCAGGAACGGCAGGAGCTGACCGTTGCGGAGAAGGCGGCGGCATACTTTGCCAACTTCCCGGCGGACAAGCATGTTGTCTCCGCGGCAAACCTGCTGGAGCGCGTAGCGGCTGGCGAGGACATCTGCGTGCTGGACATCCGCTCCGCTGAGGATTACGCAGCTGGCCACATCCAGGGCGCAATCAACGTTCCGTACGGCGTTGCGGTTGCAGAGAGCCTCGATAAAATTCCGGACGATATCCCGGTTCTGGTTTACTGCTACAGCGGTCAGACTGCTTCCCAGACCATCGCCCTGCTCAACCTGGCGGGCAAGGACGCCTACAATGTCAGCGGCGGCTTTAACAACGGCATCTCCAAGGAGGAGGCTGCTGCCGGTCTGATGACCACCGAGGAGACCACCTTCGGCGAGGAAACCTATGCGGTGGATGAGGACGTTCAGCAGGCGATGGTCGAATACTACACCGTTGCTGCAGAGAACGGCAGCTTCAACATGAGCGCTGAGGCGGTCAAAAATGTGCTGCAGGACGACGATTACTACCTGGTCGACCTGCGTTCCGAAAATGACTACCTGAAGTCCCGCATCGCCGGTGCAAAACAGAACATCCCGTTCGGACAGGGTATGGAAACCGCGCTGGCAAACCTGCCGAAGGATAAGAAGATCATTTTCCAGTGCTACAGCGGTCAGACGGCATCCCAGACCGTCGCTATCGCTAGAATGATGGGCCTGGAAGCCTACAACCTCTCCGGCGGCATGGGCGCTGAAGGCGGTTCCGGCTGGCTGGGTGCTGGTTACGGCGTCGTCAAATACACTACCCAGCAGTTCCTCAACGCGAAGGTAGAGCGCTACTTTGCGAACCTGCCGGACAACAAGAACCAGGTTTCCGCCTCCGCCTTCCTGGCAGCAGTTGCTGACGGCGAGGACGCGGTCATTCTGGACGTCCGTTCCGCTGAGGATTACGCTGCCGGTCACGTTCAGGGCGCAATCAACGTTCCATACGGTGTCGATGTCACGGCGGCTCTGGACAAAATCCCGACCGACAAGACCGTTTATGTCTACTGCTACAGCGGCCAGACCGCATCCCAGACCGTCCTCCTGCTCAACCTGGTAGGCAAACAGGCGGTCAATGTCAGCGGCGGCTTTGACAACGGCATCTCCAAAGAGGAGGCTGCTGTCGGTCTGATGACCACCGAGGAGACCACCTTCGGCGAGGAGACCTATGCGGTAGACGCAGACATCCAGACTGCGATTGAAGATTACTACAAGCAGACCGCCAACGAGACCTACGGCAAAAATAACATCAGCGCCGCCCAGCTGGCAGAGCTGATGGAGAACAGCGCCGATGAGATCTGTGTGGTTGACCTGCGCTCCGCCGAGGACTATGCAGCTGGCCACATCGAGGGCGCAATCAATCTGCCGTACGGCAAAGGCATGCAGGAGAACTTCTCCATCCTGCCGACCAACAAGACCCTGATCCTGCAGTGCTACAGCGGCCAGACCGCTTCCCAGACTATGGCGGGCCTGCGCGTGATGGGCTACACCGCTTACAACCTTTCCGGCGGAATGGGCGCCGAGGGCGGTTCCGGCTGGCTGGGCGCCGGCTATGAGCTGGTAAAATAAGAAAATCTCACTCCTTTCCACAGGCGGCCCCTCTTTCCTTGCAAGGGAAGGAGGGGCACTTTCCTTATCATGGCAGAGGGAAGCGGCTCGATGCAGGAAAGAGGGAAATTTCCTCTTGACAAAACCGCAAAATTTTATTATAATCATCTCACAAGTGAAGATGACCCGCGCTTAAAAAGGGAGTAGTTCAAGACATATTCGCAACAATCTCGTTGGCCTTGCCCAAAACGGCAAACGCCTTCTGCGATATGTGCCAAGGCATTTTGGTAACAAGACTTTTCATGCGGTTTCCACACAGAAATGGGAAACGGCTGAAAAGTCTTTTTTTATGCCTGTCAGGATAGACGACCGGCAGCCGGGCATCTTCTTGGGGCCAAGGGCTCTGCAAAAGGCAGGGCAGCAGACCCGCAGATTTGAAGGAGGAGTCAAAACAAATGGAACAAATGTTTCGCCGTACCGCCCAGCAGGTTCTGGACCAGTTTGGCGTAACCAGACAGGGCCTGACCACCGAGCAGGTTGAGAAGCAGCGCGCCACTTATGGAGAGAATGCGCTGACAGAGGGACAAAAGAAAGGCCCGCTGGTTGTGTTTCTGGAGCAGTTTAAGGATCTGCTGGTTATTATCCTGATCATCGCTGCGCTGATCTCCGCAGTCTCCGGCAACGGGGAGAGCACCATCGTCATCGTGGCGGTCATCACCCTCAACGCCATCCTCGGCACCGTCCAGCACTTCAAGGCGGAAAAATCGCTGGAGAGCCTGAAGGCGCTTTCTTCGCCCAACGCCAAGGTCATGCGCAACGGCCGAAAGATCGAGATCCCTTCCAAAGAGGTTGTCCCCGGCGATATCCTGACGCTGGAGGCCGGCGACCTGGTCGTCGCGGACGGACGCATCATCGAGAACTACTCGCTGCAGGTCAATGAAAGCTCGCTGACCGGTGAGTCGGAGGGCGTCAACAAGATCAGCGACGTCATCGATGAGGAGAACGTCGCGCTGGGCGACCAGAAGAACATGGTCTTTTCCGGGTCGCTGGTCACCTACGGCCGCGCCAGCGTGGTTGTCACCGCCACCGGCATGAAGACCGAGATCGGCAAGATTGCGACCCTGATGAACCAGACCCAGCAGAAAAAGACCCCGCTGCAGGAGAGCATGGACAACTTCAGCCAGAAGCTGGCCATCGCTATCATGGTCATCTGCGTGGTTGTATTTGGCCTGAGCATCTACCGCGACATGGGCATCCTGGACTCTTTGATGTTCGCTGTCGCGCTGGCAGTGGCCGCCATTCCGGAGGCGCTCAGCTCGATTGTCACCATCGTTCTGGCGATGGGTACCCAGAAGATGGCAAAGGAAAACGCCATCATCAAAAACCTGAACGCGGTGGAAAGTTTGGGTTCGGTCTCGGTTATCTGCTCGGATAAGACCGGCACCCTGACCCAGAACAAGATGACCACCAAGCAGGTCTACGCCGACTTCCAGCTGTTCGACGGCGAGAAGCTCGACTTTGCAAACCAGGCGCACCACTGGCTGCTCAAGACCGCCATCCTGGCCAACGACTCCACCTCGGTGGACGGCAAGGAGATCGGCGACCCGACCGAGGTTGCGCTGATCAATTTGTCCCACAACTTCTGGGTGGAGGAGACCGTTTACCGTTCCCAGCACCCGCGTCTGGCGGAGCTTGCCTTTGATTCCGACCGCAAGCTGATGAGCACCATGCACAAGCTGGACGGCGTCTACACCCTGTGCACCAAGGGCGCGATGGACGTCCTGCTGGCCCGCAGCGTGATGGTGATGACCGGCGACGGCCCCCGCCCGATCACCGAGGAGGATAAGCAGAAGATTGCCGACACCAACCTCCACCTCTCGGAGAACGGCCTGCGCGTGCTGGCCTTTGCCATCAAGCAGTATCCGGACGCCACCGAGTGCCCGGGTATCACCCTCAAGGACGAAAATGACTACACCTTTGTGGGCCTGATCTCGATGATCGACCCGCCGCGTGAGGAATCCAAGAAGGCGGTCGCCGACGCCAAACGCGGCGGCATCCGCACCGTGATGATTACCGGCGACCACAAGGTCACCGCGACCGCCATCGCCAAGGAGATCGGCATCTTCCAGGAGGGCGACATCGCCGTCAGCGGCGTCGAGCTTGACAAGATGAGCGACGAGGAGCTGGACAAAAAGCTGGAGCACATCTCGGTCTACGCCCGCGTATCGCCGGAGCATAAGATCCGCATCGTCGACGCATGGCAGAAGAAGGGCAAGATCGTCTCGATGACCGGCGACGGCGTCAACGACGCGCCTGCGCTCAAGAAGGCGGACATCGGCGTCGCGATGGGCATCACCGGCACCGAGGTTTCCAAGGATGCGGCCTCGATGATCCTGACCGACGACAACTTTGCCACCATCGTCAAGGCGGTCACCAACGGACGAAACGTCTACGCCAACATCAAAAACGCCATCAAGTTCCTGCTGTCCGGCAACATGTCGGCCATCCTCAGCGTTCTGTACACCTCGCTGTTTGGCCTGGCAGTGCCGTTCCAACCGGTACACCTGCTGTTTATTAACCTGCTGACCGACTCGCTGCCGGCCATCGCCATCGGCATGGAGCCGGCGCGCGAGGACCTGCTCAACCAGAAGCCGAGAAACCCGAAGGAATCGATCATGACCAAGGACTTCATGCTGACCCTGCTGGTACAGGGCGCGCTGATCGGCGTCTTTGTCATGACCGCCTACCACATCGGCCTGAGCGAGGGCGGTGCGGCGCTGGCCAGCACCATGGCCTTTGCAACCCTGACCCTGGCAAGGCTGTTCCACGGCTTCAACTGCCGCGCCGACGCCTCGATCTTCAAGCTCGGCCTGCGCTCGAACATCTACTCGATTCTGGCCTTTGTAGCCGGTCTGGTGCTGCTCAATGCGGTGCTGTTCATCCCGGCCTTCCACGGTCTGTTCCTGGTTGCCGACCTGACGCTCATCGACATCGGCTGGATCTATCTGCTGGCCTTTATCCCGACCGTGCTGATTCAGATCTACAAGGTTATCAAGGAGCGCGTCAAGTAAGGCGATTGCAGCAATTGCCTGCGCGTTAAAAGAAAGCGGCCCGTACAGGATTTCCCTTGTACGGGCCGCTTTGGTTTTGCGCTTGAGCAGCCGCCAGCTTGGAAGCGCGGACGGGGCGCACATCTGGCTGACAGGGCTGCACGAGGCAACCAAAGCAACGAAAGCACAGAACTTTCCTAACTCTATCTCTATATATTACTATAAAATATCTTTTTATAAAAATACTGTGCTTTCGTTGTTTAGCGCCGATTTTTGGCTTAATCAAGCCATTTCTTCAGGCACAAAACCGGCACAGAACTGACACAGAAGACAACGAACTCCCCCGGCCGGCGCTTGCCCGCTGTTAAAGCGTGGGGTTCTGTTGCTGTTACGGCGCAGAACACAGGGCGCTTGCCAAGAGCACAAAGGCGCGCTATAATGAGATTACACGTTTGATTTTTAAGATCAGAACAGGGAGGACAAGATGATGAAAACGGCAATCACCAGGGAGCAGGCTTATGCGCTGCTCAGAAAATACAATCAGGACCCCTTCCATCTGCGCCACGGCAGGACGGTGGAGGAGGTGATGCGCCACTTTGCCAGGGAGCTCGGCTACGGCGAGGAGGAGGAATTCTGGGGCATTGTGGGGCTGCTGCACGATCTGGATTTTGAGATGTACCCCGAGCAGCACTGCATCAAGAGTCAGGAGCTGATGCGGGAGGCGGGACTGGAGGAGGAGCTCATCCACGCCACCGCCAGCCACGGCTATGGGCAGGTCTGCGACATCAAGCCTGAGCACCAGATGGAGAAGGTGCTGTTTGCCTGCGACGAGCTGACCGGGCTGATCTGGGCGGCGGCTTTGATGCGTCCGTCCAAGAGCACCAAGGACATGGAGCTGAAATCGCTGAAGAAGAAGTTTAAGGATAAGCGCTTTGCCGCCGGATGCTCCCGCGAGACGATCCAGCAGGGCGCGGATATGCTGGGCTGGACGCTGGACGAGCTGCTGGAGCGCACGCTGCAGGCCATGCAGCAGAGCGAGGAAGCCCTCAACGCCGAATTTGGCCAGCGGTAAGGAGGGAAGCTATGGCTCTGCGCGCAATCCGAATCAACAACGACCCCATCCTAAAGCGTCCCTGCCGCGAGGTGCCGCAGGTGGACGACCGAGTTCGCCAGCTGCTGGACGATATGCTGGAGACGCTGCACGCCACCGCCAACGGAGCGGCCATCGCTGCGCCGCAGGTGGGCATTCTGCGCCGCCTCATCGTCATCGATATGGGCGAGCTCAGCGGCGGCCCGCTCAAGCTGGTCAATCCCCGCATCATCTTCCAGGAGGGCCAGCAGGAATGTGAGGAGGAGGGCTGTCTGAGCTTTCCTGACTGCTGGCTGACCACCCTTCGCCCGCAGCGGGTGATTGTGGAGGCGATGAACGAGGAGGGCAAAACCATCCTCTTGACTGGAAGCGGCCCGCTGGCCCAGTGCTTCAGCCACGAGATCGACCATCTGGACGGCGTCACCTTCCAGCAGCGCGCCATCGACAGGCCGCAGGGAAGGTCAAAATCCCGCCGCAGAAGGAGACGGTAGGCATGGAGTGGATTCAGCTGCTGCTGCCGCAGGAGGGCATGCAGGAGGCACTGCTGCGCTGTCTGACCGGATGCAGCCTGGGCGGATGCCATCTGGACAGGGAAGCGATTGAACAGGACTTTTCCGGCTGGCTGCAGCAAAGACGGGACGAGGCGCTCGGCCTTTCGGGCGCGCAGCGGTGGCTGTACCTGGCGGTGACACCGGAGGACGAGGTGATCGGCAGCGCCGCGGTGGCGGCAGGGGAGGGCGGCTTTGCCCGTTCAATCTGGCTGCACCCCGATTGTGACCAATCCGCCTGCCGGGAACAGATTGAGCAGCAGTTAACGGATATGGGATTTTGAGATTTTGTTTAAAAAAGCAGGTGGACAGGTTTTGTCTGCCTGTTTTTTTATCTTGCAATCCTGAGTATGGGGCGTCCTGCGTTCATTTTATGTGGAGCTGTTTTTGCTCGTAGCGGAGAACTATCTGCGGCCTTCCAACTGGTTAAAGATTTTTTTGGAATAGAGGGAAATCAAAAGTGCCGCCGCTGCACCGCCAATCAAAACCACCCAGGTATGCGCTGCAAAAATGTCAAACAGGGCACCATAAATCGCCTGTCCAATCGGCTGCCCGCACATGGCAATGGAAATCAGCGCCGCCATGATCTTGCCGACTAACTGAGGCGGGGTCTGCGTCTGCACCAGTGTGTAGATCTGAACCATAAAGAGTGTAGAGGCTCCCATAACGGTGAAGCCCATGAGCGTGATTACCCAATAGGAGACAATGGCAGGCATTTTCAAGAACAGGGAAATCCCCATCACCGCCACAGCAATCGAACAAATCAGAAGCAGCGCATGGGACTTTGGAGTTTTTTTCTTTTTAGATATCATTGCAGTCAAAACTCCGCCGCAAAGACCGCCCAGCGCCAGCGCCCCCTGTGTGAAGCCGTACATGGTGTCGGACATCCCCAACACCTGCGTGATTAGAATGGGAGTTCCGACAATCATCACCGCGCTTAAAACCAAATTGAAGATGGACACCAGAAAGACCACCGAAAAGAAAATGGGCTTTTCTGTCTTTACAAACTGACAGCTTTCTTTCAAGTCCATTCTGACGACCCGGAACACGCCGGCTTCACGAGGGCGTTTTTCATGCGGAATGTGGATAAAGATTTCCATGATGGCGGAGAAGGTAAAACAGGCCGCGCTCAAAAGCAAAATCGGATCGATGCCCCAGAGAGTGAACATCACGCCGCCGATCACCGGTCCCAACAGGCCGGAAAGGGTATTGACCTGATTGATGACCGCATTCCCGGCTATCAGCTTCTCTTTCGCCACCAGGAGCGGAACGCTTGCCTGTACTGCCGGCTGGTATGTGCCGGAAATCCCATAGAGCAACATCAGGATAACGATAAAAAGCGGAACCGTTGGGAGCTTTCCCAGCAAAAAGTAAAACAGCATGATGATGGCTGCCGTAGAGAAGTCCAGCCCTACCATAATGTTACGCTTGTTCACACGGTCAGCCAGCACGCCGCCGACCATCGAAAGAATAACCATCGGGGCAAAGGAGCAGGCAGTTACAACGCCAAACAACGTAGATGAACCTGTTTCCCGCAGCAGATACAGCGGCAGGGCAAATCGCAAGATGGCGTTGCCAAAAAGGGAAATGATCTGACCGATTACAACGAGAGTAAAATCTCGCCGGAAAAGTTTTGTCTTCATAAAGAACCTCCATCATTCATTTATTAAACCGACCGTCGGTTTGATATGCTGCTAAAATAAACTGCCCATTGTGAGCAGCTCATTTTAGGAAGTCAGGCCGTGTGCTGGGACTTGCAGTAGCTGATGTAGCCCTCTATCATTTCGTCGTCCAAAAGCTGGTTGATGCCAACGCCTTGCAGCAGGTTGTTGAATGTTTTGCAACGATTGCGCATCCCGGCTTCATCCGTCATGCTGACCAGCGGATTGAGCCATACATTGGACAAGACCATGATGGCCTCTGCCAGCTCACCGGGATTGGCCGCTTGAATGGAGCCGTCGTCAATCCCCTGCTGCAAGATCGGCTGGATAAATTTTGGAGCAACAATCTGATAGAGTTGGGCAATCTGCATCGCCAAAAAGCGCGGGTTGTCCAACAGGCAGGGCGTTACGGTCAGCATTAGGCTCTGGTTTGCGTTGAACAGAGCGGCCTTAAAGATCGCCCGCAGCTTTTCCAGCCCATTCAGAGATGGATTGTCCCGCACTTTTGCCAAAGCGTTTGTGTTTTCCTCCCCGATGCGATGAAAGATCGCCTCAAAGATTTCTTCTTTGGACGAAAAGTGATGGTAGATTGCGCCTTTTGAAAGCTTGGTTTCGTTGATGATGTCCTGCAAGGATGTTGCGTCGTATCCTTTTTCGACAAACAGATGGGTGGCAACATCCAAAATCAGCTTCACGGTCTCCTCCGGGTATTTGTTTCTTGCCATCCCGCACCTCCATACAGACCGATGGTCTGTATAAAATATAGCAGAGAACCATCTTTTTGTCAACCGTTAGGAGAGAAAAATAAACAAATTTACGCTTTTTATAGTGAAAGCAGGGCGAAAAAGAGCACTTTCGAGCGTTAAATTGTGAATATTTCTTGTTCATCAGAGACAAAAAATACGTTACAAAATATTCAATTTATCCATTCTATTAACAAAAAAGTCAAAATTTTCGCGCTTTAACCTGTTGAAACATATTCAAAACAGAGGAAGTGACGCGGGCCTATTGACTTTGCTTTATCGCTTTGATATACTAAAGCCCATAATAAAACACACGAAAAGCTGTACAGAAAAAACGATGTTTTATTTGCAAGAATAGAGGATTGAACCCGAAAGAAAAAAGTAGCAAAAAGCTCAAAGGAGGAAGAAAGATGAAACGGGTAGAAATGAAATTGATTGCGTTAGCATTGGCGGCTTCTTCTGTGCTGAGCGGTTGCGGAATTATGGGCAGCGCTTCCAATGAACAGACAAGCGCTTCCAATGAACAAAACGCGAGTGCAGCAGAGAACGAAGGGTCCACACAGGCAGGTGAGAACGAGATTACCGATCTAGTCCTGACCCACCTGGCATCGACTGAAATTTCTACCTTCAACCTACTGAATTCGCAGTCGCAGAGGGACGTCCAGTACCTGACCAACATGGTGGACGGACTGGTGGAGGCGGACAGCTACGGACAGCTGGTCCCCGGCATCGCCACCGACTGGGGCACCGAGGACGGCGGCAAAACCTGGACCTTCCATCTGCGCGACGACGTCACCTGGGTGGACGTCAACGGTAATGAGAAAGCAAAATGCACCGCTCAGGATTTCCTGACCGGAATGGAGTGGGTGCTGAATTTCCATAAAAACGACTCGGCCAACGTCTCGATGCCAAGCGAAATGATCGAGGGCGCGGCAGAGTACTATGAATACACCAAGAGCCTGAGCCAGGAGGAAGCCTACGCGCTGGATGCAGGGGAAGGCTCCAAGTTCCGCGAGATGGTCGGCATTGAGACCCCGGACGACTACACGCTGGTCTACCACTGCACCACCGCAAAGCCATACTTCGATACGGTATTTGCCTACATCTGCATGTACCCGATGCCGCAGGGCATGGTCGATGAGCTGGGCGTCGAGGGCGTGCAGGGCATGAACAATGAGACCATGTGGTACAACGGCGCTTACCTGATGACCTCCTATGTACAGGGCAACGAAAAGACGATGGTGCCAAACCCGGCTTACTGGGACACCGACTGCAAGCGCTTCAACACCATCACCATCAAGATGGTGGAATCCAACGAGGTTGCCTACCAGATGTACCAGTCCGGCGAGACCGACTATGTCGAGCTCTCCGAGAGCAACATCAAGACCATCTATGAGGACGAAAACAACCCGTACCACGACCAGCTGGTCGAGTGGCAGAAGACCTTCACCTCCGCACAGATGAAGTTTAACTACGACAAGATGAACGAGGACGGCACCCCGGACACCAACTGGAACACCGCCGTTGCCAACGAAAACTTCAGAAAAGCGCTGTACTACGGCATCGATTTCACCCCGTACTTCAGCCGCGTCAACACCATCAACCCGATGAGCTGTGAGAACAACACCTACACCATGAACGGTCTGTGCTACACCAGTGACGGCACCGACTACACAGAGCTGGTCAAGGCGGAGCTCGGCATCGAGGAAAACGGCGAGACCCCAGCCCGTCTGGACGCTGCAAAGGCGGAAGAATACAAACAGCAGGCGATTGAGGAGCTGACCGCGCAGGGCGTCACCTTCCCGGTTGAGATGGACTACTATATCGCAGCAAGCAACCAGACCGCTCTGGATACCGCGACCGTATTGGCTCAGTGCATCTCCGACAGCATGGGCGATGACTTTGTCGTCCTGAACATCGGCACCTATGTTTCCAGCGTACAGCAGGAAGTGTACGATCCGAAGCTCGAGTCGATCTCCGTCACCGGCTGGATTCCAGACTATGGCGACCCGCAGAACTACCTCATCCAGGAGACCATCAACAACGACAACGCCTTCTACACCAATCTCGTTTCCAATGTCAATGACCTGGAGGAGAACGATGTCACCAAGCCGGTACTGGATATGTACGCCGAGTTCACCAACATGGTTGCGGAAGCGGACGCCGTCACCGACCTGGATGAGCGCTATGCAGCCTACGCAAAGGCGGAAGCTTACATGCTCGACCACGCGATGAACATCCCGATCTATCACGACATCGGTTGGGTGCTGACCAAGATCAATCCGTACAGCAAGATGAATGCGGTTTATGGCATCCAGAACTGGAAGATGAAGAACTGGGAAACCAATTCCAACGGATACACCGAGGCTGACCTTGCCGAGGATGTTGCCGCTCACGCAAGTTCCAAATAGACTACTAAAAAAACAGACGGCAATGCCGTCTGTTTTTTTAGTAATTACTGATATTTTCTCTTGAAAGAAAGCGGATACTGTCACAATGAAAAAGAATTTAATGATATAATTTAAAATTTTTAATCACAAATTCACTTAAAAAAGCAAAAAGATATTATACATTTAAACTGAAATTCAGCTTTTATATGGATGATTTCATGACAATTTCCATAAAAAACTTGACAGCAGCACTTTAATCTGATACTATTGGACAGTAAAGTAAAAACATACAATTTTCTGACGTTCTTTATGCCTGTGGGATCATCTGCCTGGGAGGATTTTAACTGGGGCAGATTTTATGATCTTTGACTCTTATACTTAAGGAGGAACATTATGAAAAAAACAGCATCGAGACTGCTTGCTCTGGCGCTGACTGCTTCCCTGGTTTTGAGCGGATGCTCCAGCAGCGGCGGTACGCAGGAGCAGACCGGAACAGAAAGCGAAACCGGCAGCAGCACTGAGACGACAGAAACCACCGACTCTGCCGAGACTGAGACCGAGACCGCGCAGACAGAGCATGAGCCGATCACCGACCTTGTGCTTGCAAAGGTTTCTTCTTCTGAGTTGGCCACCTTCAACCTGCTCAGCTCGGAAACTTCCGCAGACACCCAGTATCTGACCAACATCTGGGATGGCCTGCTGGAGGTCAACAACTACGGCGAGCTGGTTCCCTGCATCGCAGAGGAGTGGAGCACCGAGGACGGCGGACTGACCTGGACCTTCAACCTGCGCGACAACGCGACTTGGGTAGATGTTAATGGAAACGAGATGGCTCAGGTTACCGCTCAGGACTTTTTGACCGGAATGGAGTGGGTGCTCAACTTCTATAAGAATGATTCGGCCAACACCTCCATGCCGATGGAGATGATCGAGGGCGCAGAGGAGTACTATGAGTACACCAAGAGCCTGACCCAGGAAGAAGCTTATGCGCTGGATGCCAGCGAGGGCTCTGTCTTCCGCGAGATGGTCAACATTGAGACGCCGGATGATTATACTCTGGTTTATCACTGCACCACCGAAAAACCATACTTCGATACCGTTTGTGCCTACACCTGCATGTATCCGCTGGCTCAGGGCCTGGTGGATGAGCTGGGCATCGACGGCATCAAGTCGATGAACAATGAAAACATGTGGTACAATGGCTGCTACACCATGACTTCCTACATTCAGGGCAATGAAAAGGTGTTCACCAAAAACCCGGCTTACTGGGATACCGAGTGTACCCGCTTTGATACCGTCACGATCAGAATGGTAGAATCCACCGATGTTGCCTACCAGCTGTATCAGTCGGGCGAGATCGACGAAGTTTCGCTGACCGAATCCAACGTCATGACCATCAGCGGCGATGAGAGCAATCCGTATCACGACCAGATGGTTGAGTGGCCGGCAGACTTCCGTTCCTATCAGTTCCACCTCAACTACAATAAGCTCAACGAGGATGGTACACCGGACACCAACTGGAACACCGCAGCTGCCAACGAGGCGTTCCGTCTGTCCTGGTACTATGGCTTGGATCTGACGCCATACTACAGCAGAACCAACGCTGTCAACCCGCTTTCCTGCGAGAACAACTACTACTCGATGCCGGGCCTGCTCTACACATCTGACGGCACTGACTACACCGACCTTGTAAAACAGGAGCTGGGCCTGGGCGAAGCGGACGGCGAGAGCATGGTCAGACTGGACGCGGACAAAGCGGAAGAATACAAACAGCAGGCGATCGAGGAACTGACCGCTCTGGGAGTCACCTTCCCGGTTGGCATTGACTACTACATCTCTGCTTCCAACCAGACTGCGCTGGACAGCGCAACGGTATTGGCGCAGTGCTTCTCTGACAGCCTGGGCGACGACTATGTTCAGCTGAACATCAAGACCTACGTCTCCAGTGCTTCTCAGGAAGTTTATGAGCCAAAGCTGCAGTCGATCAATATCTCTGGCTGGGGCGCTGACTATGGTGACCCGCAGAACTATCTGGGCCAGGAAACCTACGGCAACGATACCGCTTACTATACCAGAACCCTCTCCAACGTCAACGACCTGGTAGAGGATGAGACCAACGTTGACCTGCTGGCTGCCTACAGAGAGTTTACCGCTCTGGTAGAGGAGGCGGATGCCATCAATGATGATCTGGATGCGCGTTATGAGGCCTTTGCAAAGGCGGAAGCCTACCTGATTCAGCACGCGCTGACCATCCCGAACTACTACAATGTGGGCTGGATGCTGACCAAGATCAATCCGTACAGCAAGATGAAGGCGATGTACGGTATCCAGAACAACAAGATGAAGAACTGGGAAACCAGTGTGGACGGTTATACCGCAGAAGAAATGGCTGCTTTTGAAGAAGCGTACAACAACAGAACAGCGGAATAAAAAACCGTTTATGATGAAAAGCCGAAGGGGATTTCACGATCCCTTTCGGCTTTTTTGTATAAGAAATACTTTAAATTTGAAGCTGATGGAATCAGATGGAATCAAATTTGTAGCTTTTTTGTCTGAAAAAGCAGAGTCTTATTCAGAATATACGAAAACACTTGCTATATGTTTTTGTATATTCTTACTATAAATAAAAAGTAATCAAATAAAATATATATTTTTTATTGACAAAAGATGGTGACTTTGATATGATAAAATTAAATTAAAGCGGTAAAGTGAATCGATTGCTTTAATTGACAAAATGGCTAGCCATTTTTCGCCGCGCTGTAAGCGCGGCGAAGGCACACGCAGAAAAGATCGTCTGATCCTCTTCCGCGCGTTCAACCAAGCCAAAGGAGGAAGAATATGAAGAAGACATTGACAAAGCTGTTGGCTGTTGCGATGACCGCCTCGGTTCTGCTGAGCGCCTGCTCCAGCGGCACCACAACAACCGAGAATGAGGGTGGAGAAAGCACAAACACCGGCAGCGAAGGCACCACAACGGAGGAGAGCGGCAGCGAGACCGAAACAGAGACCGCCTCGACCGGCGAGGAAATTAAGGATCTGGTTATCCCGAGATTGTCGACCAGAGAGCTTCAGACCTTCAATATCCTTTACAGCCAGATGGCGGCGGACTTTGAAAACCTGTGCAACCTGACCGATCCTCTGCTGGAGGTAACCCCATCCGGTGAGCTGGCGCCCTGCATGGCAGAAGATTGGGGCACCGAGGACGGCGGCCTGACCTGGACCTTCAACCTGCGTGAAGGAGTCAAATGGGTTGATATGAACGGCAACGAGATGGCTGATGTCACCGCCCGCGACTTTGCAACCGGCCTGGAGTGGGTACTGAACTTCTATAAGAACGACTCGGCCAATACTTCCATGCCAATCGAGATGATCGAGGGCGCATCCGAATACTATGAGTGGACCAAGACCCTGACTCAGGAAGAAGCCTATGCGCTGACAGCGGATGATGGTTCTCAGTTCCTGGAAATGGTAGGCATCGAGATCCCGGACGACTACACTATCGTTTACCACTGCGTCGATCCAAAACCATACTTTGACACCGTAGCGACCTACGCCTGCATGTACCCAATTTCTCAGGGCCTGATCGACTCCCTGGGCGTTGACGGCGTCAAGGCGATGAACAATGAGAACATGTGGTACAATGGCTGCTACACCATGACCTCTTACATCCAGGGCAACGAAAAAGTTTTCACCAAGAACGAAAGCTACTGGGATACCGATGCCAAACTGTTCGACACCGTTACAGTCAGAATGGTAGAGTCCAACGATGTTGCTTTCCAGCTGTATCAGTCCGGCGAGCTTGACTACGTTGACCTGACCGAGTCCAACCTCAAGACCATCAGCGGCAACGAGAACAACGAGTTCTATGACTACCTGGTAGAAAAACCGGCGGACAAATACTCCTATCAGATCCACTTCAACTTTGACAAGTACACTGAGGACGGCACCAAAGATACCAACTGGAACACCGCGATTGCAAACGAAGCGTTCCGCCTGTCCTGGTACTATGGACTGGATCTGTCCGAGTACTACAAGAGATTCAACACCATCGACCCGATGAGCTGTGAAAACGAGTGCTTCACCATGAAGGGCCTGGTTTACACCTCTGACGGCACCGACTACACCGAACTGGTGAAAAAGGAACTCGGCCTGCCGGAGATGGACGGCGAGACCATCGTCCGTCTGGATGCAGACAAGGCAGAGCAGTACAAACAGCAGGCGATTGAGGAGCTGACCGCTCTGGGCGTCACCTTCCCGGTTAGTGTTGATTACTACATCGCAGCAAGCAACCAGACCTCTCTGGACAGCGCGACTGTATTTGGTCAGGCGCTCTCCGACAGCTTGGGCGATGATTATGTCAAACTGAACATCAAGACCTACGTTTCCAGCGAGCGTACCGAAGTGTTTGACCCGAAACTCCACTCCATCACCATTCGTGGCTGGGGCGCTGACTACGGTGACCCGCAGAACTACCTGGGCCAGCAGATGTACGGTTACGACAACGCCTTCTACTCCACCGGCTACAACTACATCGTCGATGTTGAGGAGACCGACGCGACCCGTGACCTGCTCAACTGCTACAAGGAGTTCACCTCTATGGTTGAGGAAGCAAACGCAATCTCCGACGATCTGGATGCCCGCTATGCAGCCTATGCAAAAGCGGAGGCTTACCTGATCCAGCACGGCCTGGTTATCCCGGCATACTACAACGTTCCATACTGCCTGACCCGCATCAATGTTTACAGCAAGATGAATTCGATGTACGGCAGCCAGAATGAAAAGATGAAGAACTGGGAGACCAACGCAGACGGCTACACCACCGAAGAAATCGAAAACTACGTGGCGCAGCAGAATGCATAAATATCTGTAAAAAAGAGCGGCTTTTCGCCGCTCTTTTTTGACATATAATATGAAAGAATGAGAAGAAAGGAGCAAAAAGAAATTTTAATTGGATTTGGTTCAGACAAAAATTGCTCTTGTTCCCGCCATAGATATGTTACAATCCGGTCATCTTTAGTTGATTTGCTACATGAAATGCATAAAATTTGATTTTTTTAATAAAAATAAACTGTAAGGATTGACATTGCTTTTGGTTTTTGCTATGATAAAGCAAAAGTAAAGTAAATATTATATTTTCTTTACTTTTTCGTACTTCAAAACTGAAAGGTGATGAAGACTTCTTTTTTCTGTTAAAGCAAAGGACTAGCTCTTTGTCGCTATACAGGGGAAACAGTATAGCGACAAAACAAAAGTGTTTACTATCAGAAAAAGGTTATCTGAAGGAGGAAAGGCTATGAAGAAAATTGTGTCAAAAATCCTTGCTCTGGCGCTGACAGCCTCGCTCTTGCTGACTGCATGCGGTACCTCTTCCAATGATGAAGGAACCACCAGCGGCGACAACAGCACCGAGCAGACAACCGAGAGCACCGGCGATGAATCGGAAAGCACCGAGAGCACCGGCAACGAGATTACCGATCTGGTTATCCCGAAACTGGCTACCCGTGAAATCCAGACCTTCGATATCCTCTACAGCCAGAGCTTCAACGATCTGGAGAACCTGACCAACCTCACCGACCCTCTGCTCGAAGTAGACAACAAAGGCCAGATCGTTGCGTGCTTGGCCGATGAGTGGGGAACAGAGGATAACGGTCTGAACTGGACCTTCCACATCCGCGAGGGTGTTAAGTGGGTAGACGTCAACGGCAACGAGAAAGCGGACGTCACTTCCTACGACTTCGCAACCGGTATGGAGTGGGTACTGAACTTCTACAAGAACGAATCTTCCCACACCTCTCAGCCGTTTGAGATGATCGCCGGCGCGGAGGAGTACTATGAGTACACCAAGACCCTGACCGAGGAAGAAGCTTACGCGCTGACCGCTGACGATGATTCTGTCTTCCAGCAGATGGTCGGCATCAAGACCCCAGACGCAAACACCATCGTTTACACCTGCACCGCTGAAAAGCCATACTTTGATACGATGGCTACCTGGGCTGGTATGTATCCAAGAGCACAGGCTATGGTAGACGAGCTGGGCGGCCCGGATGGTGTTAAGTCGATGAACAACGAAAACATGTGGTACAATGGCGCTTACACCATGACCTCCTATGTGCAGGGCAACGAAAAAGTATTCACCAAGAACCCTGCTTACTGGGATACCGAGAGCCAGCGCTTTGACACTGTCACCATCAGAATGGTGGAGTCCAACGATATCGCTTTCCAGCTGTATCAGTCCGGCGAGCTTGATTACTGCGACCTGACCGAGAGCCAGATTGCGACAATCTCCTCCAACCCGAACAACGAATACTATGATTATCTGGTTGAAACCCGCCCGGCAAACTACTCTTATCAGATTCGTTTCAACTATGCAAAGAACAATG
>URGV01000018.1 GCA_900547455.1 uncultured Oscillospiraceae bacterium | reverse complement strand
CAGCAGAAGCGGAGATTCTGCTGTAAAAACAGTCCGGTGGACTGTTTTTAGGCGAAGGGCAACGGAGTGAAGCAGGCTGAACCTACTTGCACTTTTCTTGTTTTCCCTCCCCGAAAGAACCGTCGCAAAAGAGGCTTGCGTTTTGGCCAGGGCGGTTGTATAATCGACTTTTCAAAAAAACAACCTGGATCGTCCACAGTGCGCTCAACACCGTGTCCGCCCTGTTTTCCCTGTAAGGCAAGGGCAACAATCCCCGCGCGCCGCTGCTTTTCAAGCGCCGTTTTCTGCTGTATCATAAAAGCATCATCTTGACAGGAGGAAACTGCATGCTGATTCTGCTCGAAGGCGCGGTGCTCTGCCTTGTATTCACCGCCCTCATCGTCCCCTTTACCCTCAAAAACTCCGCGGCCTCCATCGGGGACTACCCGCCCGCCATCCGCAAGCGCTGTGCAGAGCTGGGAATTTTCCCCGCCCGCAGCCGCCGCTTCACCAAAAAGGACCTGCTGCGCAAGGGAGCTACCGCCCTTATTTTTGCCCTGATCGCCGCTGTGGTTCTGCGGCAGCTCAACGGTGCGGAGGGCTTCCGGGAAGGATTCCGGAACAGCTATCTGATCTGGCTCATCGTGGACTGGTACGACGCGCTGGTGCTGGATTGCCTGTGGTTTTGCCACTGCAAAGCCGTCCGCACCCCCGGTACCGAAGAGATGGCGGAATACCGCGACTACCGCTTTCACCTCCGCCAGTCCTGCATCGGGATGCTGCTCGGGCTCCCCGTCTGCGCGGCGGTCGGGGCGCTGGTGGCCCTGCTCGAAACGATATTGCCGTAACCGCAGCCATCCACCTCACATAGGATAAACAAGAAATTCTGTGTGAGGGGATGGTTTTTTGTTGTTCTACCTTCTGGAGGCCGCCGTTCTGGCGCTGGCGCTGAGCCTGGACACCTTCGCCGCCGGCATCTCGCTGGGGGCGCGGCGCATCCGCATCCCGGCCGCTTCGCTGCTGGCCCTGTCGCTGACCTGCTCGCTGAGTTTACTTTTTTCCATCCTGCTCGGCGGGCTGCTGGGGGACTGGATCAGCCCCCATGCCGCCAACCTCGTCAGCTGCGCGCTGCTGTGCGGCATAGGTGGGGTGCGCCTGTTTGACAGCCTGGTCAAGGGCCTGCTTCGCCGCTGCTGCGAAAGTGAACGCAGCTTCATCCTGCGCTTTCAAAATCTCAAAATCTTTTTGCAGGTCTGCATCGACTCCACCCGGGCGGACTTTAACCGCTCCAACTCCCTTTCCTGTCTGGAGGCGGTCAGTCTGGCCGTCGCGCTGAGCCTGGACGGACTGGTCGCGGGTTTCGGCAGCGGATTTTCTGCCCAGGGCGGGTTTTCCATCCTTGTCTTTCTGCTGTCGCTGCTGTGCAACCTGCTGGCCGTGCTGGCCGGCTGCAAGCTGGGACAGCACCTCTCCAGCCGCTCCCAGAAGGATTTCAGCTGGCTCGCCGGCGGGATGCTGATTTTGCTGGGGGTGGGGAGACTGTTCTAAATTGAAAAGATTTCATCCTTGACCAAATTCTAAAAGGATTATATAATAAAAAAATGATCGACAATATGCGGAGGAATAAGACATGCACCGTTTTGAATACTTTCTGTACGAAAATTTTAATGCTGATCTGCAAGCATCCAATCCCGATAATCCTCGTCTGATTTTTGGAAAAGACAGCGATTTTTTTCTTTCTGAAATCGCCGATCACCCCGCAGGTACCTATCAAATCAGCGACTGCACTACATATGAAAAATTTTTTGTCTCCCAAATGATTCGGATTGGTATTCTTCGCTCCCAGAATGGCGCCCTTTTGTTCGACTGCCCCATTTTTTTAGCAGAAGATGCTGATACGCTTCAGCAAAAAACAGCTGACTCAGCCGTTGCTCTTGCCGACATACTGGAAGGTGCCGTCCCGGCCATTCGCGATTGTTGTGCCAAAATCGACAACCAATTTTCTGTCGAGCAGAATTTATATCACATCTTGTGCGGAATGATTTTCGATGGCTTGTTTTTCGACTTTTTAAGTGAACACCGCTCTCTAGCTACCTCCAGAACACATCCTTCCGGACTGGATTATCTGGTTATCATTTATGAAAAATGTGATTCTCTGCAAAAATTTTCTGACCAGATATTGTGTTCTTACAATCGTTTTGCAAACCAGCGTTGTTCTCTTCAGTCATTTGGAGATGCCCAAGGAAACCGTTTCGACTTCTATCGCTTTTTTCGTCTGATGGAACAGGAAAAACTTCTCGACCAATACCTGCCTGCCCAAATTCTATGGCAAAGCAGCGATCCCCCTTTAAACAAAGAAAAAATTTTGTCTGACGTACTCTTCTTCCTTCAGACAGGTCATTGCGACGACAATGTTCTTAAACTTCTGGAGTTATTTGGGTATGTACACAATGGCTCAATCTGCGTCCCCGTCTATAGGCCTGAGCATCGCCCTTATATTTTGAAGATCGAAGCGATCGTTGAAGAATGTCTTAGTGAAAAAATGAGTAAAGCTTTGTCTGATCTTGCCGTCTCCCTTCAAATCACTGCGGTCTCTCATGGCGTCGATCCGCTGGAAATTGCAAACGAACTCTACCACATTCTTTTCGGCTCCCTCAATGAAGAACTGATCAAAAGGAAAGTAGTTGCCGCGCCGCCTTACTTCCCCGGTGAAGGGCGGTATCAAAAGTGCATCGAAATATTGACATAGAAAAAAGGTTAGCTGATATACAGCTAACCTTTTTTCTTAGGAATACAGCGACTGCCCTTCCGGCATCTGCTCCCGCTTGCGCAGCACCTTGCCGATGATGCTCAAAAAGACCGCTGTGCTGAACAGGCCGCAGAAGATATCGACGATCGGCTCGGCATAAAAGGCCGAGGAGGCGCCGAAGAAGACCGGCAGCGCCAGGGTAAAGACCAAAAACAGAACCTTTCGGAACACCGACAGCGAGACCGAAACCTTGATGATGCCCAGTGCCGTCAGGCCGTCCACGAAGGAATACTGCAGGGCCAGCGGGATGATTCCAAAGGTATAGATGCGGATCGACTGGATGGAGAGCGCGATGTATTCCGGGTTCTGGGTAAACAGCCGGACAAAGACGCCGGACACCGTCTGCGAGATAATGAACATGACCAGGCAGAAGGCAAAGGCCATCTTGACGATCTCCTTCTCCCCCTGGCGGATGCGGTCGATGTTTTTGGCGCCGTAGTTAAAGCTCAAAATCGGCTGGGTGCCGCTGGTGATGCCGCCCAGCGGCAGGGTGACGATCTGCATATAGCTCTGGACGATGGTCGCGCAGGCGATCAGCATGTCGCCCTGCGCCCCGCCGTACTGCTGCAGGACGGTGTTGAGCGCGATGATCAGCACGCTGTCGCCCGCGATGATGATGAAGGGGCAGAAGCCAAAGGTGAGCACCCTGCGCATGATCTTGGCAGAATAGCCGCCGAAGCTGATCTTGACATGGACGCGGTCGCTGAACAAAAACCACAGCACAAACGCGCAGGAGCAGGCCTGCGAGATGACCGTCGCGATGGCGGCTCCCCTGACGCCCATGTTGAACAGGAAGATGAAGATGGGGTCGAGGATGATGTTCATCACCGCGCCGATGATGGTGGAGAGCATCGCCTCATTGGCAAAGCCCTGGCAGGTGATGAACTGCCCCAGCCCTGCCGTCAGGATGGCGAACACTGTGCCGGAGACATAGTAGGTCAGGTAGGAATTTGCATAGGGGAAGGTCTGCTCGCTGGCGCCGAAAAACATCAGCATCGGCTCACGCAGAGCGATGGCCGCCGCCGTCAGGATGGCGGAAAGCCCCAGCAGCATGACAAAGCAGTTGGCCAGAATCTTTTTGGCTCCTTCGTGGTTGTTTTCACCCATGCGGATGGCCATCAGCGGGGCGCCGCCGATGCCGATCAAAAAGGCAAAGGAGGAGATGAGGGTCACAATCGGTCCGCACACGCCCGCGCCTGCCAGGGCAATCTCTCCCACATCCTTGATGTTTCCGATATACATCCGGTCGACGATGCTGTAGAGCACATTGACAAACTGCGCCAGCATCGAGGGGATCGCCAGGCGGCGAACCAGTTGTTTAATGTCGTCGTTTCCAAGATCGTTTTGTCTGAGGGCCATAGTCCCAATATCCTCCCACTTCTTTTTTCTATCTGGAGCGCTCAGCGCGCCTGTATAGTTTACTACTGAAAAAGTGGTCAAGTCAACCAGTTTTGCGGTGAAAAATTGGCTGCGCAAAAGATTTGTTGAGTTTTGCGAAAGCCTTTGTTTGCGCCTGTCAAAATTCCGTCGAAATTGTCCTGTCCGCCTTTTCGCTTGACAGGATATGTGCTTTTGTGCTTGAATAAAAGAAAATCTTTTCCTGCGAAAGGAGCTTCCCTGCTTGCTGCAAACCACCCTCACCGCCATCCTCTGCTATACCAGCACCAACATCGACGACCTGTTTTTGCTGACCCTGCTCTGTGCGCAGGCCGACAGCAAAGCCGGCCAAAGGAGCATCCTGACCGGGCACTGTCTGGGCATCGGCGCGCTGACCGCCGCCAGTCTGCTGGGCGCATTTGGCCTGCAGGCCATCGCCGACGAGCGCCTCGTCCGCCTGCTGGGGCTGATCCCCATCCTGCTCGGAATCCGCAGCTTGCTGCAAACCAAAGGCGACGATGCCCCTTCGCTCTCCCGGGCAACGCTTGGCACCTCCGGTATCTTCCTGCTCACCGTCGCCAACGGTGCGGACAACATCGGCGTCTACATTCCCGCCTTCAGCCGCTCCACTCTGTCGCAGCTGGGAGTCACCTTCCTCCTCTTTGCCCTGCTGTGCCTTATCTGGTGGCTGCTGGCCGAACGCTTTGCCGACTATCCGCTGCTGCGGCGAAAGCTGCAGCAGTATCAGCACATCCTTGTCCCGCTGGTGCTGATCGCCATCGGCTTGAGCGTCCTTCTCGGATAGAACAAGAGACAGCTTTTATAAAAAGCTGTCTCTTGTTTTCTTTCACTCTTATTTTGCCTGCAGCGCGCGCTGACCGATGTCTCGGCGGCTGAAGCAGTTTTCAAAGTGGATCTTATCCACCTCGCGGTAGGCCTTATCCAGCGCCTCCTGCAGCGTGTCCGCCTTGGCGGTAACACCCAGCACGCGGCCGCCGTTGGAACAGAAGGTTCCATTTTCCAGCTTGGTGCCGGAGTGGTAGACGCTCACGCCTTCCCGCTGGCCCTTCTCATCCAGACCCTCGATCGGGCAGCCCTTCTTGTAGGACTTTGGATAGCCGCCGCTGGCGATGATGACGCACGCTGCCTTCTGACTGCTAAAGCGCACCATCTCCGGGGTCAGCGTTCCCTCATAGACCGCCTGCATGATCTCGACCAGGTCGCTCTCCAGCAGTTCCAGGACAACCTGGGTCTCCGGATCGCCGAAGCGGCTGTTGTACTCGATGACGTACGGGCCCTTCGGGGTAATCATCAGGCCAAAGTAGAGGCAGCCCTTAAACGGGCGGCCCATCTCCTGCATCGCCTTCACGGTCGGCAGGAAGATGCGCTCCATGCACTGCTGGGCGACCTCCGGGGTGTAGTAGGGGTTGGGAGCCACAGTGCCCATGCCACCGGTGTTGAGGCCCTTGTCGCCGTCCAGGGCGCGCTTGTGATCCATCGAGGAAACCATCGGAACCACCGTCTTGCCATCCACAAAGGCCAGCACCGAAACCTCCGGGCCGGTCAAAAATTCCTCGACCACAACCTGGTTGCCGCTGGCGCCAAAAACCTTGTCCTCCATGATTTCTTTCAGGCCCTCTTTGGCCTCGTCGTGGTCGGCGGCGATGATGACGCCCTTGCCCAGCGCCAGGCCATCGGCCTTGATGACAACCGGGTACTCGTTTTTCTGCTCGATGTAGGAGAGCGCCTTGGCCGGGTCGTCAAACACCTCATAGGAGGCGGTCGGAATGTTGTGCTGCTTCATCAGATCCTTTGCAAAGACCTTGCTGGCCTCGATCTGGGCGGCGGCCTTGGTCGGGCCAAAGGTCATGATGCCCTCGGCGTTTAAAGCGTCGACCATGCCGGCCGCCAGCGGGTCGTCCGGAGCGACGACCACCAGGTCGATCTGATTTTCCTTGGAGAAGTTGACGACGCCCTCGATGTCCATCGCGTTGATGGCGACGCACTCGGCATCGGCGCTGATGCCGCCGTTGCCCGGGCAGCAGAAAATTTTCTCCGCCTTTGGGCTCTGTTTTAACTTGCGGATGATGGCGTGCTCCCTTCCGCCGGAGCCCACTACCAGAATTTTCATTGTACCTCTTCCTTTCTAAGCCAAAAAGCCGGGGAAGGAAACTCCCCTTCCCCAGCTTTTTCTCAGGGGAGATGCTCCCTCTTTGCGATTAGTGGTGGAACAGACGAATGCCGGTGAACGCCAGGACCATGTCGTACTTGTCGCAGGTCTCGATGACGTTGTCGTCGCGGATGGAACCGCCCGGCTCCGCAATATACTGCACGCCGCTGCGGTGCGCACGCTCAATGTTGTCACCGAACGGGAAGAAGGCGTCCGAGCCCAGCGATACGCCGCTCAGGGTATCCAGCCAGGCGCGCTTTTCCGGACGGGTCAGCGGGTCCGGTTTGGTGGTGAAGTATTTCTCCCACTCGCCGTCCGCCAGAACATCCAGATAGTCGTCGGAGATATAGACGTCGATGGTGTTGTCGCGGTCCGCGCGGCGGATGTCCTTGCGGAACGGCAGGTTGAGCACCTTCTCATGCTGGCGCAGGTACCAGATATCCGCCTTGTTGCCTGCCAGTCTGGTGCAGTGGATACGGGACTGCTGGCCGGCACCGATGCCGATGGCCTGTCCGTCCTTGACATAGCAGACCGAGTTGGACTGGGTGTATTTGAGAGCAATCAGAGCGATCAGCAGGTCGATCTTTGCGCCCTGCGGCAGCGCCTGATTTTTGGAAACGATGTTGTTGAACAGCTCGGTGCTGATCTTCAGGTTGTTTCTGCCCTGCTCGAAGGTGACGCCGAACACGTCCTTGTGCTCAAGCTCAGCCGGAACATAGTTCGGGTCGATTTCGATGACGTTGTAGCCGCCTTTGCGCTTCTCCTTCAGGATGGCCAGCGCTTCGTCGGTGTAGCCTGGAGCGATGACGCCGTCGGAAACCTCGCGCTTGATGATGCGGGCGGTGCATTCGTCGCAGACGTCGGACAGCGCGATGAAGTCGCCGTAGGAGGACATTCTGTCCGCGCCTCTGGCTCTGGCGTATGCGCTGGCGATTGGGGAAAGCTCACCCAGGTCATCGACAAAGTAGATTCTGCGCAGCGTCTCGTCCAGCGGCAGGCCGACCGCAGCGCCAGCCGGGGAAACATGCTTAAAGGAAGCTGCTGCCGGCAGGCCGGTGGCCTCCTTGAGCTCCTTGACCAGCTGCCAGCTGTTGAAGGCGTCCAGGAAATTGATGTAGCCCGGTTTGCCGTTGAGCACCTTGATCGGCAGCTCGCTTCCGTCCTTCATAAAGATGCGGGAAGGCTTCTGATTGGGGTTGCAGCCATATTTCAGCGCAAGCTCATTTGCCATAAAAGATCCGTCCTTTCTCACTCGATGGTTACTTGTTTTTGTTGACGATTCTGGTCTGGGTTTCGCCGGTGGCGATGTCGATAAAGCGGGTGAACAGCGAAACCTTGTTGGCCTCGTTGAGGTTTTCCCAAATTTCCTTGGTGAAGGCATCGATGTCGCCGCTGATCTTCACCGGGGTCGGCTCTCCCTCATAGGAAGGGATCGGGTTGCCGTCGCACTTGTAGGTGTGGATAAAGTGGCCCTCGCCCGCCTTGGGGTCGCTGTACTCAAAGAAGTAGCGGTGCGCGCTGGCCGGATCGCCGTTGTTGCTCTTGAGGATGGAGAGCTTATAGTTTTCGCCCTCGACGACACCGGAGATGCGGGGGGTAAAGTTTGGCGCATCCGGCTCGAAGGTGCGGGTGCGCAGCGCTTCCTCAAAGGTCTTGCCGTCCTTCATAAAATCGTAGATGGTATCGGTCTGGTCACCGTTGGTGACGATGGTTTTGCCGTTGAGGACGCGGACCGGCGCATAGATAATCAGCGACGGGTCGGACAATTTGCTCGGGTCAAAGGCCTCGGTGCGGATGCCGTCCTCCTGCTCCACAAAGATGCGGTTGCGGCTGTTCTCGCTTCTGCCCATGATAAAGTAGGCGATCACCATCTTGCTTCCATCTTCACTTTTGCCCAGGACAATTCCTCTGCCCGGGTAGGTATTGCCGCGCAGCTCCTGCGCCAGTTCAACACAGTTCATAGATACCTCTCCTTCTCTTGCTGTTACTGTCTGTCCTTTTCCTCCTGGATTCTTTGGCAAACCATTGCGGTCGCTTTGGGCAGCAGTTCCCATTCCGCCTGCTCCATCACGCGACGCTGCAAGGTTTCCGGTGTGTCGTCCGGTTCGATGTAGACCGCCTTCTGCAAAATAATGCTGCCGCCGTCGGTCACCTCGTTGACATAGTGGACGGTGGCTCCGGTCACCTTGACACCGTAATCCAGGGCAGCCTGATGCACCTTCAGCCCATAAAAACCCTTGCCGCAGAAGGAAGGGATGAGCGAGGGGTGAACGTTGATGATCCGGTTGGGGTAGGCCTCCACCATATCCTTGCACAGGATGCTCAAAAATCCTGCCAGCACCACCATCTCCACGCCGCGACTCTGCAGCTGATGCAGCACCCTGGCGCTGAATTCCTCGGCGGTGGCGCAGCTCTTGCGGTCCACCACCACCGTCTCAATTCCCGCTTTTTGCGCGCGCTCCAGCGCGTACACGCCCGGGCGGGAGCTGAGCACCAGCCCAATCTGCCCACAGCCAAGCTCCCCTGCCTGCTGCCGGTCGATCAGCGCCTGCAGGTTGGTTCCGCCGCCGGACACCAATACCGCTATCTTGACCATTTGCACCGCTCCTTTTGATAAAATGAAAAAACAGACGCGGCAACCAAAGGCCCTGCGCCGCACCTGCTTTTTTGTTAAGGAATCTCCGTTTGGAGAAATTAAAGGATCTCGATTCCCTGCTGGCCCTCCTGGACCTGACCGATGACATAAGCGTCCTCGCCCGCTTCCTTGAGGGTGGCAAGCGCCTTGTCCGCATCCTGCTCGGAGACGATGGCAATCATGCCGACGCCCATATTGAAGGTGTTGAACATGTCGTGCTCCGAGATGTTTCCGACCTTCTGGATCTCCTCAAAGACCGGCAGCACCCGAACCTTGCTTCGGTCGATGACCGCTTTGGTGCGGGCGTTGAGCGCGCGCGGAATGTTTTCATAAAAACCGCCGCCGGTGACGTGGACAATCGATTTGACCTGGACTGCATCGATGAGTTTGAGCATCGGTTTGACATACAGTCTGGTTGGGGTCAGCAGCGTCTCGCCCAGGGTGGAGCCGTTAAACTCGCGGAAGATGTTGCGCGGTTTTTCCTCCAGCTCAAACACCTTGCGGACAAGCGAGAAGCCGTTGGAATGAACGCCGGAGGATGGCAGCGCGATCAGCACGTCGCCCGGCTGCACATTTTCCGGATTGATCATCTTGTCCTTATCGACCACGCCCACGCTGAAGCCGGCAAGGTCGTACTCGTCCACCGGGTAGAAGCCCGGCATCTCGGCGGTCTCGCCGCCGACCAGCGCGCAGCCGGTCTCAACACAGCCGTCCGCCACGCCCTTGACGATGTCCGCTACCTTTTCCGGAATATTTTTGCCCAGGGCAATATAATCAAGGAAGATCAGGGGCTTTGCGCCGCAGCAGATGATGTCGTTGACGCACATTGCAACGCAGTCGATGCCCACGGTGTCATGCTTGTCCAGCATGAAGGCAATCTTCAGCTTGGTGCCAACGCCGTCGGTGCCGGAGACCAGGACCGGTTTGGTGATGCCGGTCAGGTCCAGCTCAAAGGCGCCGCCAAAGCCGCCGATGCCGCCCATCACACCTGCTGTCATGGTTCTGGCAACATGAGCCTTCATCAATTCAACCGCTTTATATCCGGCTGTAACGTCTACGCCGGCTGCCTTATAGCTTTCGCTGAAACTTTCGCTCATAGGTTTAAAATCCTTTCCTGTTCACTCTCTGTACTGTTTAGTTGTTGCAGAGCTTCTGAGAAAATTTGTCGCACGGAGTCTCTTCCGGGACCTCGATCGGGTACTCGCCGGTGAAGCATCCCATGCAGAAACCGCAGCCGGTGGTGACCTGCGCGATTTGCTGCAGGTGCTCCAGGCTCAGGTATCCCAGGCTGTCCGCATCCAGTGTCTTTCTGATTTCTTCCAGGCTCATGCGGCAGGCGATCAGCTTATCCTTGCTGTCGATGTCGGTGCCGAAGTAGCATGGATTGATAAACGGAGGGGAGGAAATGCGGATGTGCACCTCGGTGGCGCCAGCCTCACGCAGCATGTGGGTGATCTGGGTGGTGGTGGTGCCGCGGACGATCGAGTCGTCTACCAGGACAACGCGCTTGCCGGCAACCGCTGCCTTGAGGACGTTGAGCTTGATGTGTACCGCTCTCTCCCTCTCCTTCTGGGTCGGCAGAATGAAGGTACGGCCGACGTAACGGTTCTTGATAAAGCCGATGCCGTATGGAATGCCGGACTGCTCCGCATAGCCGAGCGCCGCATCCAAACCGGAATCCGGGGAACCGATAACGATGTCTGCCTCGACCGGGTGCTCGATTGCCAGGAAGGCGCCGGCGCGCTTTCTTGCCATGTGGACGCTCTCGCCCTCGATGACCGAGTCGGGACGAGCGGTGTAGACATACTCGAATACGCACAGGCCGCTCTTCTGTCCGCAGTGGCTTTCCATCGAGCGCATACCGTTTTTGTCAACGACAACAATCTCGCCCGGACGGATGTCGCGGACAAACTCAGCGCCGATGCTGTCAAACGCAACGCTCTCGGAGGCAAAGACAATCTGGTCGCCAAGCTTGCCCATTGCCAGCGGGCGGATACCCTGCGGGTCGCGGACCGCCATCAGCTTCTGTGGAGACATGATGACCATGGAATATGCGCCCTTGAGCTTGTCCATCGCCTTTTCTACCGCTTCCTCAATCGAAGCGGTGTTCAGGCGCTCGTGAATGATGACGTGAGAGATGATCTCCGCGTCCGAGCTGGAGTGGAAAATAGCCCCTTTCAGCTCCAGTTCCTCCTTGAGCGCCTGCGCATTGACCAGAGCGCCGTTGAAGGCAAAGGCCATGGTGCCCTTGACGTGGCGGACAACCAGCGGCTGCACGTCCGCGCGCTCCGGGGTGCTGGCGGCATACAGTACATGGCCAACCGCCATGCGGCCGCTGCCCAGATCGGACAGTACCTGCTGATTAAAGGTGTCCGGAACCAGGCCGATGTCGCGGTAGGAACGGATCACGCCGTCGTCATTGACCGCAATGCCGCAGCTCTGCTGGCCTCTGTGCTGCAGGGCGTAGAGCGCCATGTAGGTGTCTCCGACAACGCTTGGGGTATTTTCCGGAGAGAAAATTCCGAAAACACCGCACGCTTCATGAATCTGATCAAACATCAAAAATTCCCCTTTCCAGTTTGGTTTCAATCACTCTATTTTTTCCCCACCGGCCCTGAGAAAACCACAACCTTTCCCAGGGCCATCCAGGTGGAACCGACGTGGAAATTATTCGCCCAGAAGTCTCTTCATGATCTCATGGTAGCCTTCATCGACATTGTCCATGTCTCTTCTGAAGCGGTCCTTGTCCAGCTTCTCATGGGTGGTCGCATCCCAGAAGCGGCAGGTGTCCGGAGAGATCTCGTCAGCCAGGACGATGGTGCCGTCGCTGAGCTTGCCGAACTCGAGCTTGAAGTCTACCAGGTCAACATTGACCTCTTTGAAGTACGCTTTGAGGATGTCGTTGATCTTGAAGGCATAAGAGGCGATCTGATCCAGCTCCTCGCGGGTGCACAGCTCCATGGCCAGCGCGTGGTAGTCGTTGATCAGCGGGTCGCCCAGGTCGTCGTTTTTGTAGCTGTACTCCAGAACGGTGACCGGCAGAACCTTGCCCTCCGGGATGCCCAGGCGCTTGGACATGGAACCGGCGGCGATGTTGCGGATGATGACCTCCAGCGGAACGATGTGTACTTTCTTGACAACGGTCTCGCGGTCGGAAAGCTCCTCAACAAAGTGGGTCGGGATGCCCTTGGTTTCCAGCATCTTCATCAGGTGGTTGGTGACGCGGTTGTTGATGGCGCCTTTGCCCAGGATGGTGCCCTTTTTCAGGCCGTTAAACGCGGTGGCATCGTCCTTGTAATCGACGATGTACAGCTCCGGGTCCTCGGTCGCATATACCTTTTTGGCTTTGCCCTCATAAAGCATGTCACATTTTTTCATTGTAATTACCTCCATACTTCTCTATTCTCTCTGTATCTTAGCAACCCAGCTCCTGCTGGAGTTTTTTGTCCTTTTCGATGACCGCCTGGCACATCTGCTGCTTCATCGCGTCCAGCTGGGAGGCCAGGGCCTCGTCGCTCAGCGCCAGCATCTGCACCGCCAGGATGGCCGCGTTTTCCGCGCCGTTGATGGCGACGGTGGCAACCGGGATGCCGGAAGGCATCTGCACGGTGGCAAGCAGCGCGTCCAGGCCGTCCAGGGTCGAGGATTTTACGGGGATGCCGATGACCGGCAGGGTGGTGTGCGCCGCCAGCACGCCGCCCAGGTGAGCCGCCTTGCCCGCCGCGGCGATGATGACGCCGAAGCCGTTTTTCCTGGCGTTTGCCGCAAAGTCGGCAGCCAGCGCCGGGGTGCGGTGGGCGCTCATGACGTGGGCCTCCACCGGTACGCCGAAGGATTTGAGCTTATCGATTGCCGGTTTGACCGCCGGCAGGTCGCTGTCGCTTCCCATGATGACCGCCACTTTTTTTGCTGTGTTGTCCATCTTTGTTCCTCCTATCTTTTCATCTGCCGGACCGGGGCCGGCAATAAAAAGAAGCTGCGACACGTTCTGCCACAGCTTACACTTTACCTGTTTTTTGATTTTGCTCGCATGACCGCAGACCCCAGCCCCTGCTGTGGCGCCAATTCCAGGAGGGAGCGCAGGCTGCAGCTATTCCAGATGCAATTCTGGCAGTCCAAAACAGCTTTGTTCTTCACAGTTCCTTCCCCCATTCGCTCAAATCAACAGGACATACGGGCTCTGTATCAATCCGATAATACTATTATTTTATCTGAATCCTGTCTAAAATGCAAGAGGGCTGTTCCTTTATGCGAAAAAATCGTACAGGTATTTTAATTTCCCGGCGGATTTGGAAGGATATTTGTTGATATTGGCTAAGATTTTTCCCCATCTTCGGCCAGATGACGAAAAGGAAAGAAGGAACACCGCAAGTTTTGCCGGGCGTTCCTTCTTTTTAACACAGATTTTACATAGATTCAGAGCAGGCATTTTACCCGCGCCTCTATTAAAAAACGGTAAGCTTTGCACATGATCTTCACCAAACCTCGGCGGCATTGTACTGCTCCAAAATCAGACGTATCATAAGTTCTGCTGCTTGCTCAAGCACAGCTCTTGGGCGATAAAAAGCAGCCGAAAAAAGCTCCCCTCGCGGGGAGCTTTTTTCGGGCTATTTGCTTGCGGCCTGGTCGGCGCCGTCCGAGACAAACTCCTTGACCGAAGCGGCCAGCCCTGCCAGCGTCTGCATATTGCTGGGGATGATGAGCTTGGTGGATTTGCCGTCGGCCACCTTCTCCAGCGTTTCGAAGCTCTTGAGGGTGAGGACCTTCTCGGTCGGGGCGGCCTCGTTTAACATCTGCAAGCTGTCGGCATAGGCCTGCTGCACGGTGCGGATGGCGGTCGCTTCACCGTCCGCCTCGCGGATCTTGGCCTCGCGGACCGCATCGGCGCGCAGGATGGCAGATTCCTTCTCGGCCTGCGCCTTGAGGATGGCGGCCTCCTTTTCACCTTCGGCAATCAGCACCTGGCTGCGCTTCTGGCCTTCCGCCCGCAGGATGGACTCACGGCGCTGACGCTCGGCCTTCATCTGCTTCTCCATCGCATCCTGAATCTCGGCAGGCGGCAGGATGTTTTTGAGCTCGACGCGGTTGACCTTGATGCCCCATTTATCGGTGGCGGTGTCGAGGGTGGTGGTAATCTTGGTGTTGATGACGTCGCGGGAGGTCAGGGTGTGGTCCAGCTCCAGCTCGCCGATGATGTTTCGCAGGGTGGTGGCGGTCAGATTTTCAATCGCGGAGATCGGGCGCTCTACGCCGTAGGTGAACAGCTTGGCGTCGGTGATCTGGTAGAAGACGACGCTGTCGATCTGCATGGTGACGTTATCGCGGGTGATGACCGGCTGGGGTTTAAAGTCGACCACCTGCTCCTTGAGCGAGACGCGCTTGGCGACCCGGTCGATGAACGGGACCTTGAAGTGCAGGCCGGTCTCCCAGGTCTGCTGGTAGGCGCCCAGGCGCTCGACGACGAACACCATCGACTGCGGGACGATCTTGATGTTGGTAATCAAGAGGATGAGGATGACCAGAATCAGGACGGCAATGATGATAATTGCTGTTGGCATAAAAGAACCACCTTTCGTTTTTGACAGTTTTATCTTGTGACGTAGAGCGTTACGCCTTCGATACGGACAATGCGGACCTCCTCCTCTTTCTGGAAGCTGTCCTGCGGGTCCTGCCCCGCGGCCGACCAGTCCTGGCCGTCCACCATGACTCTGCCCTTTTGTCCGGGCAGAATGGGCTGGATCACCCGCGCGTTTTGACCGACGATGCGGTCAGCGTTGGTTTTTTCCTTGGGAGCTGCCTGTATTTTTTTGGCCAGAGGCCGGCTTGCAATCAGGCTGATGACCGACACCGCAACAAAGACGACAATCTGCACCGTGCCGCTTGCGTCCAGCAGCGAGGCGATCAGCGCCGCCGCCGCGCCCAGCGCAAACCAGATTGCTACCAGCTGATAGGTGACTGCCTCCAGCACAATCAGCAGGACAATCGCCACCAGCCAGAGGATGGGAACCAGGATCGCGAAATTTGCCATATACTTCACTCCTTTTTTGATAGGAACAACGCGCCGTTGAGCCGCTTCATCGATGAAACCTTTCTTGTTATTGTGTGTTGTTCTCTATGTGATTATCATACCATACTCTTTTGCTTTTCTCAAGCTCGGCCTGTTGTCAAAGTTTTGTTTTTGGGGCAAGGGCGGGCGTTTTTTGGATGGCTGGATTCCTCGCGCGCTCCCGCATACGCCCGCATGCTCTCTTTTGCACCCGCATGCGGCAAAATCGGATAAAAAAAGGAAAGGCGGATTGCCTTTCCTTTTTGAGAAATTTTATTGCAGCAGTGAGGCTTTGACTTTAGCGCCCACCGCCTGCACCGCGTGCTGGGCCAGGATGGTGGTGGGGTCAACGGTGTCCTGGTGCAGATTCACCTGCTCGAAGGCGATCGGCAGCTCGGTGCAGCCCAAAATCATCTTCTGGGCGCCCAGCGCACGCGCCTCGTCCACCAGCTTCTGCACCTGAGCCTTGTCGGTGATCTCTCTGCCGGCCTTGACGTAGTCGTAGATCAGCGACATCAGCAGCTTCTGATTTTCCTCGGACGGATAGACCACCCGGATGCCCGCCCGGCTGAGCACCCGCTCATAGACGCCGCTGTCCCGGGTGCCGTCGGTGGCAAAGACCGCCGCCGTATCGACGTTGTGCTCCTTGAGATACTTGGCGGTCTCCTCAATCATATTCATAAACGGCACGTCCACATACGGCATCACGTCGTCGTAGAAATAGTGGGCGGTGTTGCAGGACATCACCAGCAGCTGTGCGCCCATCTCCTCCAACCGCAGTGCGCTTTTGACAAGCTCCGGGACCGGGTTTTTGCCGTGGTGCAGAATCGCCTCGGTGCGGTCCGGAATGTTGGTGTTGCAGTCCACGCAGATGCGGATGTGCTGCTGGTCGGTCTTTGCGTCGGTAAAGCGGATAATTTTGTTCATCAGATCGCAGGTCGCCAGAGGACCCATCCCTCCAATGATCCCGATGACTGGATTCATGAAAATTGCCTCCTCGTTCCTTATTGACTTCAGTATAAAGCTCCGCTATAATAAAATCAAATACTTATATATTTATAAATTTCATAATTTTTTATTTATGGAGAGGTGTTCCCCATGTTGCGGAATATGGAATATGTCTATGAGGTGTACAAGGAGCGAAGTTTCACCCGTGCGGCAAAAAATCTGTATGTCACCCAGCCCTGCCTGAGCGCGCTGGTCAAAAAGACCGAGGAGAAGCTGGGTTTCCCCATCTTCAACCGCAGCGCCAATCCCCTGCAGCTGACCGAGTACGGCAAGGAGTACATCCGCTACATCGAGCGGATGCAGGCGCTGGAAAATGAGTTTGAAAATTATCTCAACGACGTCCGTGGCCTAAAGACCGGCCGCCTCTCCATCGGCTCGAACAATGCCTTTTCGGCGCTGGTGCTGCCGCAGATCATCAGCGAGTTTAACCGCCTGTATCCCGGCGTGGAGGTGCGGCTGACCGAGGGGAACATCTACTACCTGGAGGAGCTGCTTGCCCGCGGCGAGGTGGATCTGGTGCTGGACAACCACCCGATGGACGAAAAGGTTTACCAAAAGGAGCACTCCTTCACCGAGCACCTGCTGCTGGCTGTCCCCACCGAAGGAAAAACGCTGCCCGATGGCGCGCTGAGCCATCAGGACATTCTGCATGGCCGGCACCTGCAGGCGGATGCTCCCGCCGTCTCGATCGACCTGTTCCGGGACAGCAGCTTCATTGCCCTGCGGCATGGAAACGACACCCGCATCCGGATGGATCAGCTCTGCGAACAGGCCGGGTTTGTGCCGCACATCCAGCTGGAGGTGGACCAGCTCTCCACCGCCTACAACATCGTCTGCAGCAACATGGGCCTGACGCTGGTGAGCGACACGCTGATCTCCCGCACCGCTCCGGTGCCGCAGATGGTCTACTACAAAATCAATTCCAGCCTGACCGAGCGCTCCGCCTATTTTTACTACAAGAGCGGCGCCTATGTCACGCTGGCAATGCAGGAATTTATCAAGACCGGCGTGCAGCAGGCCCCGCACCTCGGACAGCCACTGCCGGCTGAATAGAAGAATCCCTTCCCTGCCTGCTGCACGCAAAAAAGAGGAACCTCGTTTGAGGTTCCTCTTTTTGATATCAACTCTATTTTCCAGAACGGTCGGTGTAGTGGGTATGCAGCAATTCATGCGCCAGATGGCTGTTTGGCTCGTGCAGGAATTCCTTATAGAGCGTCTGGATATCCGGGTTCTTATGGGACTGACGGAGCGGCAGGCTCTTGTCGACCTTGTACAGGCCGTCCATACGGTGCGCGCGGATCGCTGCGGTGGTTCTAAACGGCTGTCCGCCGCCGCCAATGCAGCCGCCCGGGCAGCACATAACTTCGATAAACTGGTAGTCCGCCTCGCCTGCACGGATCTTGTCCATCAGGTAGCGGGCGTTCTTCAGGCCATTGGTAATCGCAACCTTGACCGGTGTGCCATCCAGATCGAGGGTTGCTTCCTTGACGCCTTCCTGGCCGCGGCAGGCGGTGAAGTCCAGGCTCTGCGGCTCCTTGCCGGTGACGACCTCGTAGACGGTGCGGATGGCAGCTTCCATAACGCCGCCGGAGGTGCCGAAGATGGCGCCTGCACCGGAACCAAGTCCCAGCGGATGGTCGAACTCTTCCTCCGGCAGGGCATCAAAGCTGAGTCCTGCAATGCGGATCATCTTGGCAAGCTCGCGGGTGGTCAGCACGCAGTCAACATCCTGATAGCCGGATGCGTTCATCTCCGGGCGCTGGCACTCATATTTCTTGGCAATGCAGGGCATGATCGATACGACAAACATCTTGTCGCGCGGAATGCCCATCTTGTCTGCGTAGTAGGTCTTGGCGATTGCGCCGAACATCTGCTGCGGAGACTTGCAGGAGGAGACGTGCGGCAGCAGATCCGGGTAGGTCTTTTCCACAAAGTTGACCCATCCTGGGCTGCAGGAGGTGATCATCGGGAGCACGCCGCCATTCTTCATGCGGTCGAGCAGCTCATAACCCTCCTCCATGATGGTCAGGTCAGCAGCAAAGTCGGTATCAAAAACCTTGTTAAATCCAAGGCGGCGCAGGGCAGCTACCATCTTGCCGGTTGCAATCGAGCCGCGCGCCATGCCAAATTCTTCGCCGATGGCGACGCGGACAGCAGGAGCGGTCTGGACGATGACAAATTTATCCGGGTCGTCGATGGCGTCCCAAACGCGCTGGGTGTCGTCCTTCTCATACAGTGCGCCGACCGGACAGGCCGCTACGCACTGGCCGCAGTAAACGCATGGGGACTCATCCAACGGTTTTTCAAAGGCGGTTGTAATCTTAAAGTCGGTGGAGCGGCCGGAGTAGCCGATGGCATTGGTGGTCTGTACCGCCTGGCAGGCCTCGACGCAGCGTCCGCAGCGAACGCATTTGACCATATCGCGCACCAGCGCCGGGTTGCTCATCTCTTTTGGAACCGGCTTCCAAACCGGATCGAAGATGTTGCCGCGGATATTATATTCCGCCGCCAGGGTCTGCAGCTCGCACTTGCCGTTTTTCTCACAGTGCAGGCAGTCCTGCGGGTGGTTGGCCAAAATCAGCTCCAGAATGGTCTTGCGGGCCTTGCGCACCTTCGGAGAGTTGGTGGTGATGTCCCCCGCCTCGTCGACCAGGTTGTTGCAGGCAGTTTTCAGCCTTCTGCTGTGGCTGTCCTCTACCAGGCAGACGCGGCAAAATGCGCGGACACCCAGGTCTGGATGGTGGCAGAGGGAAGGAATTTTGATGCCGATTTTCCGGGCGGCTTCCATAATGGTGGTACCGGATGGCACGGTCACCGGGATACCGTCAATTTTGATTGTAACCATCTTGTTAGGATCAATATGCATACTGGTCACCATACTTTCTGCTATTTAAACAAACCGGACAAATGCCCTTGATGTGCGACTGGAATTCTTCCCTTCTGTGTTTGAGGCAGGAGTCCAGCGCGGTGCAGGCCGACTGACCCAGGCCGCAGGAAGAAGCGGTTGCCATGGTAAAGGACAGGCGCTCCATCCGCTCAAAATCGCGCTCGGTGGCAAGGCCGGTGGCGAAGCGGTGGAGAATCATGTACATCTGACGGTTGCCTTCGCGGCAGGGGACACACTTGCCGCAGCTTTCATGAATAAAGAACTCGGACACCTTTTTCAGGTAGTCGATGATGCAGACGGTCTCGTCCATCACCACAATCGCGCCGGAACCAATGCTCAAACCCTGCTTTTTCAGCGAGGTGTGGTCGTAGCGGGTATCCAGCTGCTCCGGGAAACCGATCGGGCCGGACTGTCCTCCCAGGTGATAGAACTTCAGCTCCTTGCCATCCGGGATGCCGCCGCCAAATTCCGGATCGAAGATCAGGTCCCGCAGAGTCACACCGCCGATCGGAACCTCAAAGGTGCCGCGGTTATTGACGTTGCCCGACAGGCAGATTAGCTTGGTGCCGCCGGAATCCTCCACACCGAGCTCCTGGAAAGCCTTGCCGCCCATGTTGACAATCTGTGGCACGCTGGCAAAGGACTCGACGTTGTTGACCAGAGTCGGCATCGAGTAGAGGCCGACCTCCGCCAGATGCGGCGGTTTTACACGCGGGCGGCCGGTTTTTGCCTCGATGGAATTGAGCAGGCCGGAGTTCTCGCCGCAGATATAGGCGCCCGCTCCCGAAACGATGTGGACATTGAAGGAGAAATCGGAGCCCATAATGTTTTTGCCCAGGTAGTTTGCCTTGACCGCGTTGTCAATCGCTGCCTGGAACAGCTTCTGAATCTCGCGGTATTCGCCGCGGATATAGATGTAACCCTCGTGGGAGTTAAAGACATAGCCGGCAATGGCCATCCCCTCGATGATGCTCAGCGGGTCCTTTTCCAGCAGGACCTTGTCCTTAAAGGTGCCCGGCTCACCCTCGTCCGCGTTGCAGACGATGTATTTTGGATCGCCCTCAATTTCATAAAGCTGTTTCCATTTTTTTCCGGCCGGGTAGGAAGCGCCGCCGCGGCCCAGCAGTTTTGCGTCGATGACCTCGTTGATGATCTCCATCGGAGACATATTCATCGCCTTTTTCAAAGCGGAAAAGCCGTCGTGGGCAAGGTAATCCGCCACCGAATCCGGACGGATCTTCCCACAGCGGGCTGTCAAAAGCTGTATTGTCTTCGCCATAATCTGACATCCTTTCCTCGACCGACGTTACTGGTCGTTCTCTCTTAATTCACGCAGGATCTTTCTGATGCGCTCCTCGTTGAGGTTGCCGTACACCTTATCCCCAATCTTGATGACCGGCCCGATATTGCAGGCGCCTACGCACGGCATATACTGCAGGCTGAACATGCCGTCCGGCGTGGTTTCCCCAAAGTTAATTCCCAGCTCCTTGCGCAGGAACTTTGCCATGACGTGGGATTTGGAAACATAGCACGGAGCGTTGTTGCACACCTCAATGATGTAGCGTCCGCGCGGCTTGGTTTCCAGCATGGCGTAAAAGGTCAGGATATCGTACAACTGCACCAGCGGGATGTCCAGCTTTTCTGCCACCACCCTCGCACTGGCCTCGTTGATATAGTTTCTTCTGCACTCTCTTTGGATTTCAATGAGGATCGACAGCAGATGTTCTTTATCTCCTCCGCATTCTTCGATGATCTCCAAAACGCGCTCTCTGCTCAGAGTTTCTGTCGCCATCTTTAAACTCCTTTCCCCCTGGCTGTACAGAACGGTCATATCTCTGTGGACAGCCCTGATCGGTTGTATTGAATAAACAGACAATGCTAATCAAGGATTATCAACTTTGTCTATATATTAAAATTATATTGTTTCTATGACGCAACGTCAAGCGTTAGTTTTTTAACGATTAGTCATATTTTTTAACTCTAAAATCCATTTTTTGTCCAACATAACCTAGATCTTCGTGTAATGTCTATTCTATGCAGAAAACAATTTAGCGCAATCCACCAATTTTTATGTTATTTTTTCGCCAATTTTTGCGCTAACGCTCCCCTTGCGAAGGGCTGCAGGAAAGCAGCCTGCTCTCCGCCTGGATCTTGCAGAGGATGGTTTGCACCAGCTTTTCCAGCTCACTGCCGGAGCGGTAATCGGCGGAACGAATAAAGTTGACCCGGTTTTCCTCCAGCAGGCGCTTTGCCGGATTGCTGTTCCTTTGGGGATTATAGACAGCGATCGACTGCCCGCCATGGCTCTTGACCAGCTTCATGCAGGGCACGTCAGTGAGCCCGTCGCCCAGGTAGATCATATTTTTAAACGGAACCCTCCTCTCCTCCTCCGGTGTGAAGCGGTTGAGGCGCTCCGAGCTCTTGCTGTCGATGGTGAGGACCCCCTTGTTGATGCGGAACAAAAACTGCGTCTTTGCCGTATAGTTGACCGCGAACTTTGGCCACTGGATTGCCCCATCGTCGCCGTACATAAATTCGCAGGCGTAGATATAATGGAAGCAGGGGGCGATGGAGGTGCCTTCGATAATCTCCTTGATGCCGGAGGAGACAATATAGTGCTCCACCTGCAGACCAATCGATTCCCCATATTGGTTAATCCGCTCGAACCAGGTGGGGACCCCCTCAAAATACTCGATACCCTCCCCCAGCTTTTGGAAGATTTCCCGGGTAATGGGGATTTTTTCCTCTCTGCCCTTCTGCACCATCAGGAACATATAGGCCAGGATGTTGTCCATCTGCTGCTGGTCGGTCAAATCGTTCACCTGCTTCCAAAACGCGGACGCGCTCATACCGATAGAGGGGATGAAGCCGTATTCCTGCATATCCTTGGTGCACAGGGTGTTGTCAAAATCGTAGATCAGTGCCGCAACCGGCTTGTTCATATCAGGCACCTCCTGCCTTGTAAAAAAGGAGCACCCCAAATGGGCTGCTCCTTCAGGATGGATTGCAATTTAAAAGAAATAGGTCAGCAGCGACGGCACAATAAAGAACAGCGCTGCCAGGCCATTTGCTGCCAGCTTGCATGCCGCCTGTTCTTCGTCGGACAAATCCTCATATTCGGTCAGCTCCTCGTCGGCATAGTCGACCATATGACGGGTTGTGCGGGAAGCCATGCGTGCTTTTTTCTTTTTCGGGTTAACAAATACAGATAGTAATTTTGTGAACGGATTATCCATTCCGTCCAATCTCAGGAAGCTAAACCACGCCAATGCCACAAAGAAAATGCCCACCAGCATAAAAGCATCCCCCAGCATGTCGCGCCATTGGTTGGCATTGACAAATCGATTCCACAGTCCTGCGACCAGCATGCCGATGATGATGCGCGGAAAAGCCTTGTAAATAATCGGCCTGATCATATACTTTTTGTAGATTTTGCGAAGATTTTTCATTTTTGTTTAAACTCCTTCTGAATAAAATCTTCCGTTCAGGCCTACAGCTTTTCCCTCAGTGCCGACACACAAACAAGTTGCCCGGGCAAAACAGCCCAGGCAACTTGTGCATGAACGACTTAGTTTGCCGCATGCTCCGCCGCAATTGCCTCCATCTCTTCCGTTGTATAGCCGTCTGCAGAAGTTTCCCAGTTTTTCATCTTCTCGTTCTGAGAACCAAACATTGCATTCATTTTACTATACGGATTAATTTTTGTCAAACACCACGGAACATTATAATATACAGGAAGGGTTAAAACGTGTTCGATCATATAGGCTTCCGCCTTGGCGTAGGCCGCATAGCGGGCATCCATATCGTCGGTGATGGCGTCCGCCTGCTCCACCAGGCTGGTGAATTCCGCGTAGGTATCCAGCAGCTGCTGGGTTGCCTCAGTGGCCTCAACATCGTTGATGTTGTTCTGGGTTCTGGAGTAGTAAGCACTGTCGTTGCCGGAGACCTCGTTGCCAAGATAGTTCTGCGGGTCACCATAGTCAGCGCCCCAGCCATTCATGGTGATCGACTGCAGATGCGGATTCAGGACCTCTTGGGTCGAGCTGGAGACATAGGTCTTGATGCTCAGCTGCATGAAATCATCGCCCAGGCTGTTGGCGATGGTCTGTGCCAGCACGTTTGCGCTGTCCAGAGAAACCTGGTTGGATGCCGCGATGTAGTAATCCATGGTAACCGGGAAGGTTACGCCCAGAGGAGTCAGCTCCTCGATCGCCTGCTGTTTGTACTGCTCTGCCAGATCCGCGTCCAGACGGAGCAGAGTCTCTCCATTTTCCTTTTCCATGCCAAGTTCTTCTCTTACCAGCTCCACATAATCGGTGCCGTCCGAGGTGTAAACCAGGCCCTTCATTGTGTAGAAGTTGTTTTCGCAAACCATTGGGTTGACCGCATTGACTCGGGTGTAGTATTCCGAAATGTCCCAGCCATAATACAGCGCTTTGCGGAAAGCTTCGTTTGCAATTGCGGTATTCCAGTTGGTGTCCGGAGTGCCGTCTTCCAGCAGTTTGTTGTAATTGAAGTGGATCTGGTAGGAATATTTATCCGCCGGTTTTTCTACCAGATAATCATAGAATTCGTTGTTCTCGTTGCCGTTGATGGTTACCAGGTTGCTCTCGGACAGGTCGGTGTAGTCAACCTCGCCGGTCTGATAAAGCTGGAAGGCAACGTCGGTGGACTCTACCATCTTAATTGTAACGGTGTCAAACAGGAAGCAATCCTGATCCCAATAGGTCGGGTTTTTGGTGAAGGTTTTTTCATTGCCCTGAATGTAGGAAGTCATGGTGTAGCAACCATTGTACCACATGGTCTCATTGTTCATTGCCTTGACACCATCAATACCCAGCTCATCGACCAGGCCCTGCGCCAGTGGATACAGGCAGGCGTAGGTAGCAACCGAGTCAAAGTATGGCTTTGGCGCAACGCAGTGATAGATGACGGTGTAGTCGTCCGGAACCTCTATTCCAACCATTTCCATGAAGGTGGAGCCTTCGCTTGCATCCAGCGCGTAGGCCTCTTCCTGGGTCAGTGTCTTGGTCCACTCGTAATATTCTTCCGCGCCTTCAATCATTTCCAGCGGCATTGTAGTGTTGGCAGAATCGTTCTTATAGAAGTTCAGGACCCACTCCAAAGAGGTTGCAAAATCCTGCGCCACACAATCTGCCTTTTCGTTGCCGTTCATATCGACCCACTTGACGCCTTCGCGGAGGTTAAAGGTCCAGGTCAGGCCGCCGTCCTCGGTGCCCCAATCTTCCGCAATAGCCGGAGCCAGCTCACCGTAGGTGTCTACTTCCAGCAGAGGGTCGGTCAGGTTGCAGAGGTTTTCAAAATCCGCTGCCAGCTGGCTGTAGAGAATATTGAAGGTCTGCAATTCTCTTGTCGCCGTTTTTGGGAGAACCAGGTCGGTAATTTCGTGCTTGTTTTCCGCGCTCTCCGACTGCTCGGTTGTCTCAGCATCGGACGAGGGCTCCGCACTTTGGGTCTCGGTATTGCTGGAGCAACCGCCCAGTACCATGGAAGCTGCCAGCAAGATTGCGAGGAGTCCGGTTAATTTCTTTTTCATACGTATCCTCCTTCTCTTCTGAGATAATACTCTCTTTTTTCATCATATGACGTCCCTTTTATTCTGCCACAACATCATACAATGAAAAGAACAGTTTTAGGATACCATCTTTCAGAAAATATGTCAATAATTATTTCACTAATGTGATATTTTTTGTTTAATATGATGACAATTTTGCAATTTACTTTGTTAAAGTTTCTATGATTTTCCAAATATAAAAAAAGAAGCCGCCTGATCAGGCAGCTTCTTTTTTATGTTGCTAAGATTTTGCAATCTCGTTTCTGTACTGTTCAAGCTCACGCTGATTTCCGTGAACAAAGTGTCCGGGGAGGATCTCTTCCCAAACCGGTTTGTCAACAGAGTAATCATGCACACTTGGATCGTAAACAAGGAGCTTCTTCTTCTTTTCGACTTCCGGGTCTGGAGTTGGAACCGCAGACAGCAGAGCCTTGGTGTAAGGATGCAGCGGATGACGGAAAAGCTCTTCTGCCTCCGACAGCTCGACGATCTGACCTTTGTGGATAACCGCAATTCGGTCAGAAATAAAGCGTACAACAGACAGGTCATGCGCGATGAACAGATAGGTCAGGCCTCTGCTCTTCTTCAGACGGTTGAGCAGGTTCAGTACCTGCGCACGGATAGAAACGTCCAGCGCAGAGATCGGCTCGTCGGCAACGATGAACTCAGGCTCCATGATCAGCGCACGGGCAATACCGATACGCTGTCTCTGACCACCCGAGAACTCGTGTGGGAAACGGGAAGCGAACTCCGGCAGCAGACCTACCTCGTGCAGAACGCGCTGTACTTTTTCCTCGCGCTCCTTCTCATCCTTATACAGATGGAAGTTGATCAGACCTTCGGAGATGATGTAGTCAACCTTTGCTCTCTCATTCAGAGAAGCCATTGGGTCCTGGAAAATCATCTGGCATTTACGGATGACTTCCTTATCCAGTTCCTTGTCAATCCTACCGTTGATCCTGCGGCCCTTGAAGAGAATTTCACCAGCAGAGGTTGGGTTGATTCTCAGGATCGCACGGCCAATGGTGGTCTTGCCGGAACCGGATTCACCTACCAGAGAGAAGGTTTCGCCTTTGTAAATGTCAAAGTTGACATTGTCTACCGCAACAAACTTTTTGCGGCCCGATCCAAAAGTGATCTGTACGTCTTTTAATTCAATTAATTTTTCTCTCTCTGCCATTCCCATTAACCTCTCTCTCTCATTTTTTCACGCAGACGGCGAATGGATTCTGGCTGCTCAATCTTTGGAGCACGCGGATCCAGATACCAGGTCTTTGCCTTATGAGTTTCAGAAATGCTGAAGAACGGCGGTTCCTTTACAAAGTCAATGGCAAGTGCGTGCTTATTACGCGGTGCAAAAGCGTCGCCCTTGACAACGTTGTACAGGTTCGGTGGGGTACCATCGATGGATGGCAGATCCTCGCCTTTTACGCCCAGCTGCGGCAGAGCGGACAGCAGTGCCCAGGTATATGGATGCCAAGCGTCATAGAAGATCTCGTTAACCAGACCGTACTCGATAATCTGGCCAGCGTACATAACCGCAACACGGTCTGCTACGTTCGCAACAACGCCCAGGTCGTGGGTGATGTAAATAACGGTCATGTGCAGCTCGTTCTGCAGTTTGTGAATCAGGTCCAGAATCTGTGCCTGGATGGTTACGTCCAGAGCAGTAGTTGGCTCGTCGCAGATCAGGATCTGTGGACGGCAGGCAACTGCAATTGCGATAACAACACGCTGTCTCATACCACCGGAGAACTCATGCGGATACTGATTGTAACGGCGCTCTGGGTCCGGGATACCTACACGTTTGAGCATCTCGATCGCTTCTTTTTTGGCCGCTTCACCCTTGAGTCCCTGGTGAAGCTCGATGCTTTCCTGAATCTGTTTGCCGATTTTCTTCAGCGGGTTCAGGGAGGTCATCGGGTCCTGCATGACCATCGCGATTTTTTTACCGCGAATGGTCATCCATTCATCTTCTGTTTTGTATTTGGAAATATCTACGCCATTGTATGTGATACTGCCTCCGGTAATGGTACCGTTGGCATCCAGCATACCGATAAAGGACTTTGTAAATACCGACTTACCGGAACCGGACTCGCCTACGATCGCAAGAGTCTCTCCCTCATACAGGTCAAGGGAGCACTTTCTGATTGCCATCAACTTACGGCCACGCACACTGAACTGGATTTCCACATCTTTAGCAGATAAAATAGGTTCTTTTGCCATTATGCTTTCCTCCTGTTCTTTCTGTTATCTGTGATTTCGTGGGTCAGACGCATCCGAGAACGCATTACCGATCAGGTAGAATGTGATGGTAATCAGCGAAACGATGACTGCCGGGAAAACCAACAGGTATGGGTAATCCAGGAAGTAGCTACGTGCATTTCTCAAAAGAATACCCAGGGATGGTGTGTTGATGTCAAGACCAAGGCCCAGGTAAGACAGCGTTGTCTCCATGTTGATGGTGCCCGGGATGGACAGAGCCAAACGCAGGATGATAACGCTGACCAGCTGTGGCAGCAGGTTCTTGATCAGGATTCGATAGATTGGGGTACCCAGTGTTCTGGATGCCAGGTTGAACTCACGGTCACGATAAATCATAACCAGGTTGCGGACGTTACGTGCCATTACCAACCAGTGGAATGCGATCAAGGAGACGCACATGATGGTGAAGCTCTGGCCGATCATCAGCGCGATCAGGGTCATGTAAATGATCTGCGGAACGCTGTTGATGATGTTGTAAAGTTCGGTGAAGAAGGTGTCCAGCTTGCGGACATAGCCCCACAGACAGCCGATGGTGATACCAACCGCGCACTCACCAATACCAACGATCAACGCCAGCTTGATGGAGGTCTGCGCTGCGTACCAAACCTGGCACCAGTAGTCACGACCGATGTTGTCGGTACCAAACCAATATTCGCTGTTCGGGTTAATAAATGCTTTCGAGCTGTCGGTTACCAGGCTGGCATAGTCGTATTTGCCGATCGCAAGCGCGATGAAGGAGAATACAACCAGGCCGATAAAAACACAGCTCATGATTACTGCGGATTTTTTCTTCAGGAAGTTCTGAAATACAGATTTCCAGTAAGAGTAATCCGAGTAGCCGATCATCTCGGCAGCTTCAGGAGAATACTCTACAAAGTGAAAGAGTTCATCCTCGTTTTCAATTTTCTGCTCCATTACTTTGTTCTCTTCCACTATCTTGTACCTCCCTTGTTGGCAAGTGTAATTCTCGGGTCAATGATCATCATCAGAACGTCGCCCAGGAATACGCCCAGAATACTCAACGAGGCGTACAGCATAACCAGTGTCTGAACAACGCTGGTGTCATAGCGCTGAATAGAGTCGGTCAGCAGAGGACCCATGCCCGGTACGGAGAAGAATCTCTCTACCAGCAGGGAACCACCGATTGTCAAAAGCATCGACTGCGGCAGATACTGGGCAATCGGAACAAACGCGTTTCTCAGTACATGTTTTACCATGATGGAACGGCTGCTCAGACCTTTGACGCGCGCCAGCTTGATGTAGTCCTTGTTCAGCTCATCAATCATGTAACGTCTTACCCACAGGGCATACCATGCGATGGAGCCCAGCGACAGGCAGACGATTGGCAGGATGCTGGACGGTCCGGGATTTCGGGTTGAATACATGGACGGCAGTCCCAGCACTCGTGATCCGAAAATCAGGATCAATGAGTAGGTTACCAGCGAAGGAACCGCGTTTACGAAAATTGTATACACAGTAACGATGTGGTCCGGAACCCTGTCTTTAAAACTTGTCTGAAGAATACCCAGTGGAACACCGATTACAACCGAAATTGCAATCGCGATCAAGCCCAGCTGCATGGAGATAGCAAACTTGTCACCAATTACCTTGGTAACTGCTACACCGTTCTGGATACGTCTGGATTCGCCGAAATCCAGGTGGATAACGTTGTTGTAGAAGTCCATCAGCTGCTCTGGGATTGGGTCAAGAAGGCCCGCTGCAAGCAGCTGCTCCTGCTTCTGCTCCTCAGTGAATTTCATCAGCTGTTCTTCTGTGAAATAGTAGTCGGTAGGAAGCATTCTTAGCAGCAAGAATACGATGGTAACAATAATCAGTACTGTTATCAGGGACTCTACTAACCTCTTGATGGTGTATTTTAGCATTTTTTTATCAACTCCTGAATTCTATTGCTGTTCAGAAGAATATGCTGCAACCAGTTCAGCCACACCCTTTTCCTCGCTGGTATAGCCGTTTACATTGCTGCCCCAGTTCTTCATCTTGTCGCCCACGCTGCCAAACATTGGCTGCATCTTCGTATCATTGTCAACTCTGGTCAGGCACCAGCCTACCTGGTAGTAGCAAGGCAGTACAAATACGTGCTCCAGCATGTAAGCTTCCGCTTCTGCGTAAGCAGTGTAGCGAGCATCCATGTCGTCGTTGATTGCATTCGCTGCGTCTACCATGGTGGTGAATTCTTTGTATGCATCCAGCAGAGCCTTGGTGTTCTCGTTTTCTTCAACATCGTTGATGTTGTTGTACTGCTTGGAATAGTAAGCAGTGTCCTGTCCATAGGTCATCTGGCCCAGGTAGTTCTGCGGATCGCCGTAGTCAGCGCCCCAGCCGTTGATAACGAAGGCCTGCAGTTTCGGAGTAACAACCTCAGTGTTGATTGCATTGACGTAGGTCTTGATGTTCAGTTTTACATAGTCGTCGCCCAGGGTATCAGAGAAGGTCTGTGCCAGTACGTTTGCGCTGTCCAGAGCGGTCTGGCTGGAAGCGGAAATGTAGTAGTCGACCGTAACCGGGAAGGTGACGCCAGCGGCGGTCAGTTCTTCGATTGCCTGTGCTTTGCACTGCTCAAACTGGTCAGCATCCAGTCTTACCATGGTCTCGCCGTTCTTCTCCGGCAGGCCGAGGTTTTCTTCTACCAGCTGGGTGTAGTCTTTACCGTCAGAGGTGTAAACCAGACCCTTCATGGTGAAGGCGTTGTTCTCGCAGCTCATCGGGTCGATTGCGTTCTGTCTCTTCCACCACTCGGACAGGTCAAGGCCATACCACCAGGATTTGCGGAAGTTCTCGTTGGCAATCGCGGTGTTCCAGTTGGTGTCCGGGGTGCCGTCTTCGTTCATCTTGTTGTAGTTGAACTGCATCTGGTAGGAGAAGTGGGACGGAACGTCCGGTACCAGGTAGTCATACAGAGGATGGCTTGGGTCTCTTGCGATGGTGGTCAGCTGGCTCTCGGTGAGCTGTACATAGTCAACCTCGTTGTTCTCATAAAGCTGGAACGCAACGTCGTTGGACTCTACCAGTTTAACGGTAACGGTGTCGAACAGGGTGCAGTCGGTGTCCCAGTAGAGCGGGTTCTTGGTGAAGACCTTCTCGTTGTTCTGGACGTAAGAGGTCATGGTGTAGCAGCCATTGTACCACATGGTCTCGTTGGTCATCGCCTGAACTTCATCGACGCCGCCCAGCTCGTCAACCATGCCCTGTGCCATTGGGTAAAGAGCAACGTAGGAAGCCAGCGAATCGAAGTATGGTTTCTGGGTTACGCAGGTGTAGACAACAGTGTAGTCGTCCGGGGTCTCGATGCCGACCATCTCACGGAACTTGGAGCCTTCGCCTGCATCCAGCGCTTTGGCTTCCTCTTCGCTCAGGGTCTTGGTGTACTCATAGTACTCCTTTGCGCCCGCGATCATTTCCATCGGCATTGCGGTGTTGTTGGAATCGTTCTTGTAGAAGTTGAGTACCCACTCCAGGCCGGTTGCAAAGTCGTTTGCTACGACGTTTGCCTTCTCGTTGCCGTTCACGTCTACCCACTTCGCATTGTCGCGGAGCTTGAAGGTCCAGGTCAGACCGCCGTCCTCAGAACCCCACTCTTCCGCGATACACGGAACCAGCTCGCCCTTCGGGTTGGACTCCAGCAGGCCGTCCACCAGGCTGGTCAGGTTCTCGCCGTCCTCAGCACGCTGTGTGTACAGGATGTTGAAGGTCTGCAGCTCTCTGGTTGCCAGTCTTGGGATGTACAGGTCCTTGATGGCGTCTTCGGAGGTATCGCTGGTGCTTGCACTGGACTCGCCCTCCGAGCCGGTTTCTCCGTTGCTGCCTGTGTCGCCGCCGCTGCTGCATCCTGTCAGGACCATTGCTGCTGTCAGCGCCAGCGCGAGCAGTCTGGAAAGTGTCTTTTTCATGATTGGTTGTTCCTCCTTCGCTTATCGGAAGCCCTTCTTTAATTTTTGTATGGCCGGGCCAAACCGACATCGCCGTCTCTTTCTCTTTTTTTCGGCGATAATCCGATTGAGTGCTATCCCGCCTCACTTTAAAAACGGTATAAAAAATTTATACCGTTTCCAAATCGAGCGTTATAACATCAATAATGATTAATAATTAGGATAGCAGATAAGATGTACTTTGTCAATATTATATACCTCTTCATAAATTTAACCATCAAAAGTATATAAAATAAACAAAATCTACCAATCGCGCACTTTTTATCCAGCAAAATCTTATGCGTTTTATCCATTTTTATCATGTTTTTTCAGTTGAAAAAGTACAAATTCAATAAAGTTTAAAGTGTCTTAAAAAATTTTTCAAAGAACATCTTTTATTTTCTCACTTTATTTTTTTCTTATTTTTTTCATTTTCGACCTTTTGCATATTCTATCGACCGCATTTTTATACATTTTCACTTTTTTATATCCAAACTCACAGAATACAGGATTTGTTTTTATGCAACAATGCCATTCAGCAAAAAGAATCTGTTCATAAATTAGAGAAGAAAGCTTCATTCCTTCTTTCTATTTTCATAAAAATACCAGAAAAGGTCCGGCAGACAGCTGCCAGACCTTTCCAGTTTAGTTGATATCGAACCGGTATTCGGTCACCGAACGGTACAAATCCCCTGCCGGCAGCACCACCGACGGGAAATGCGGGTGCTGCATCGCGTTCGGGAAGTGCTGGGTCTCCAGACAGAAGCCGCCGCGGTCGGCATAAACCGCCCCGCCCTTGCCGCGGATGTTGGCCGTGGACAAAAAGTTGCCGGTATAAAACTGCAGCCCCGGCTCGGTGGTGCGGCAGTCCAGCAGGATGCGGCTGGTTGGGCTGTACACCCTGGCGCAGAGCTTGCCGTCCGGTTTCTTCAAAATATAGTTGTGGTCATAGCCGGAGCCGTTTTTCAGGTGGATGCTCGGGTCGTGGAGGTGCTCCCCGATCGCGGTGAAGCTGCGGAAATCCATCGGCGCCCCCTCCGCGCTGTCCAGCGAGACAATCCGTCCGGTCGGCAGGCAGTTCTCGTCGTTCTCGGTGAAGCTGTCCGCAAAAATCTTGACGCACTGCCCCTCCACGCTGCCGCTGTCGTGCCCGTCCAGATTAAAGTAGGTGTGGTTGGTCAGGTTGATGACCGTGTCGCGGTCGCACAGCGCCCGGTAGAGGATGGTCAGGCGGTTCTCCTCGTCGAAGGTATATTTGACCGAGACGATCAGATTGCCCGGATAGCCCTCCTCCCCGTCGGGGCTGAAGTAGGAAAAGACCACGCTCTCCTCGTTTGCAATCTCCCCGTGCCACAGCCGCCGGTGAAAGCCGGTCGGCCCGCCGTGCAGGTGGTTGGGGCCGTTGTTGACCGCAAGCCTGTACTCCTTCCCTCCCAGGGTAAATCTGCCCCCGCCGATGCGGTTGGCGTGGCGGCCCGGCACCGCGCCAAGGCAGGCGGTCTGCCGCTCATAGTCCTCGACGCAGTCGCACCCCAGCACGATGTCCCGCAGCTGGCCCTTGCCGTCCTGCACCCTGGCCGAGACCACCGACGCGCCGTAGTCGGTCAGGCTGACCGAGGCTCCCTTCGGGTTTGTGATGGTATACAAAAAGGCCGGGCGGCCGTCACTTAACGTTCCAAAAGCTCTCTTTTCAATCGACATTCTGATTCCTCCTTTACGGGCTTCTCTTTTTCCATTATAATACACCTTTTTGCGGATGACAACCGCCGCGCCCCTCTTTTTTGAGCAGGCTGTTCTGGGTGTACTGCCAGAAATCGGTCCCCAGCAGCCGCAGAAAAACGGTGTACATCAAAAAGAAAGCCGCCAGCACAAACCCCAGCCGCAGCGCCGGCAGCACCGCAATCTCCCCCAGCTTTACAAAGAGCAACCGCGCAAAGGCCCCCGCCGTCGCCGAGGCCAGCAGCGGACGGCCCACCCAGTTTTTGACCCGCAGGCAAAGGCCGGTGTGGCGCTTAATCCAAACCAGGCACACCCCGGCGCCCAGCAGCGCCGACACCAGCTCCCCGCACAGATACCCGGTCAGCCCCAGCCGCAGCGCCCCGCCCAGAATCAGGGTGCACCCCAGCCCGCAGAGGCTGCCCAGCACGGTCAGCACCGAGCAGCGCTTCTGCAGGCCGATGCTCTCCAGCACGCTCTCGGACACCGCGTAGTAAAATCCGGCCAGCGTCACCGCCGTCAGCATCGGCAGGTGGCTGCCTGACAGCGGGTTCTGGTACAGCAGATACCCCAGCTCCCTGCCCACCACCAGCATGGCGGTCATGGCCGGGAGGCCGAAAAGCCCCACCACGTGCAGCGCCTTGGCGGCCTTGCGGCGGATCATCGCCGCATCGTCCAGCGCCTTCCCCGCCGAAAAGCGCGGGCTGAGCACGGTGATCAGCGGGGAGAAAAAGGCCGAGGGCAGCATCAGCATCGGCATGGTCATGCCCGAGAGTACGCCAAACTCCTCCATCGCGGCCTCGTACCCCGCCCCGGCGCGCATCAGCACCCGCGGAATCAGCACCATGTTGGCCGAGGAGATCAGCCTCCCCAGCAGCGTCGCCAGCGACACCGGCACCGCCACCGAGGCGATGTCCCCCAGGATTTTCACGAGCGGAACCGTGTCCCTGCCTTTGAGCTTTCTGCGGCGAAAGCGGTAGAGGGTGGTCAGGAAGGTGGCGCTGACCAGCTCGCTTAAAATCATCCCGCAGACAATCAAGGCCGCCGCCTGCCCGTCGCTGAGGGTAGTGACGCCGCGCGCCAGCGAAAACAGCACCAGCGCCCCCACGATGCGGCAAAGCATCTCCAGCGTCTCCGAGACGGTGGGGGCAAAGGTCTGTCCCGTTCCGTAAAAGAAGGCCTTGTGGACGTTCTCAAAGCCGGTCAGAAACAGGCAGGGCACAATCAGCAGCAGCGCCGGGGCGGTCTGCGGGTTGCCCAGCACCTTCCGGGCAAAAAAGTCCCGCCCCAGCCCAAAGGGAATGGCCAGCAGGCAAAACAGCCCCAGAAACAAAATGAGCGCCGTGCGGATCAGCCGGACAATCGACCGGCCCTCCCCCACCGCCTGATAGCCCGAGGCGATGCGGGAAACCGACAGCGCCACGCCGGTCAGCGTGCAGGAGAGGACCACATTGTAGGCCGACATCACCAGATTATAGACGGCGATGGCCTGTGCGCCCGCCAGCCTTCCCAGCAGGATGCGGTAGCCAAAGCCCAGCAGCTGCAGCACCACCGAGGAGGTGCTGAGCAGCAGACAATGATAAAAAATACTGTTTTTGTTGAGCCTCACAGGCATCCCCCTCCTTCTCCAAAAGGGTATGCGCCGCGGCCGGACAAAATGCCGGGCAGAGAGAACGTTCCACTTGCGGACATGTTCCGATTCTTCCCTCTTGACTTATAGCCCACTCCAGGTTGTATACTGAAGGCATCACCCAACCAAAACAAACCGACAAAGGAGGTCCTGTCATGACCATTACACAGGTGAGCCAGAAGTACGGCCTGTCGCAGGACACGCTGCGCTACTATGAGCGGATCGGCATCATCCCGCCGGTGCCGCGCAACAAAAGCGGCATCCGCGACTACGACGAGGTGTCCTGCAGCTGGATCGAGCTGATGAAGTGCATGCGCTCGTCCGGCGTCCAGATCGAGGCGCTGATCGAGTACGTCACGCTGTTCCAGCAGGGCGACGCCACCCTGGACGCCCGCAAGGCGCTGCTGATCGACCAGCGCGACCAGCTGCTGGAGCGGATGGAGCAGATGCAGCAGTCGCTGGACCGGCTCAACCAGAAGATTCAAAACTACGAGCAGGTGATGGCCGCCACCGAGGCAAAGCTCAAGCGCGCCGAGGAGGCCTAGTCCGCGGACTGGGGGCCTAGTCCGCGGACTAGGCCTCCTGCCCAAAAAAGCGCACAAAAAAAGCGGGGAAATTTCCTCGCTTTTTCTTTGCTCGCGGTTGCATGTTGGCGTGCAACTTTTGCCCCGATTTGGGGTATTGGTGAAGGGGGTTTTGCCCTCCGGCCCCTCCTGTTTTGGGAACCGGCCCTGGAACAAAACGGCCGGAACAAAGGCTATTCCGACAGGAGACAAACCAATTCGGCCACAAGCCAGAAACAATTTATTCATATTATTCATCAAATAAACGATGGTTTGTGTCGGCTTTGTGCCGGGTTTGTTCCAAGTTTGTTCCAGCAAAAATGGCTTAACTAAGCCAAAAACAGCTCTCTGGAACAAAATATACCCTCTATTTTATAAAAAAGATTTATAGAATATAGGGTATAGAGAGAAAAGTCTTGAACGGCTTTGTTCCAGTCGCAGGGAGGTCAGCGTTATCAGCCGATCCGGCGGAAAATCTTTTTGCGCAGGACCTCCCGGTAGGCGGTGATGATGCGGGAGAGGGCCACGTCGTAGATCCAGAACACCACGTTGCCCAGCGCCAGCAGCGCCAGGACGCTGTACTGCCCCAGCGGGCCGACATCCTCCAGCACGCCCTGCAGGCCAAACAGGTAGATGATGACCAGGTAGCTTGCGATGACGGCGATGTTAAAGACCAGGAACTTTGCCGCATACTCCAGCGCGCGGGAGCGAATCTTCTCCAGCTTGCCCTTCAGGATGGGGTAGTACCCGAAGAAGCCGACAAACAGCACCGCCGCCTCCTTGTCCGGGCAGATGAACAGCGACAGAAAGCTGACCGCCGCATAGACCATCGCCGCGGTCGAGTAGCCGTTCTCGATCACCACCACAATCAGCACCATCCCCGCCAGGGCCGGCATGGTGTAGGTGGCAATCGGGATGATGGTCAGCAGCATCAACAGCAGGCACAGCGCCGAGGCGATGCCCCCCATCGCCACCTGCGTACTTTTCTTAATCAAGCAATCACTTCCCTCAAAAATCCGGCTTTTAGCAGCAGCTGATCAGGTCGCCGCCCATGCACTCGCAGCAGGTGTCGGCGCAGATAAGCCCCATGCACATGTCGCAGCCGCTGGCCCCGCCGGTCTGCACGTTGCGGTAGTCGCCGTAGCCGCCCGCGGGGCGGCCGGTATTGCGCTGCCACATCAGCTGGTTGAGGGCGGTCTGATACTCGGCGTTGCCCGGGCTCATCTGGTTTGCCCGGACATAGTAGTTGTACGCCTGGTCCAGCCAGCCGCGCACATAAAAGACCCTGCCGCGCAAAAAGTACCACTCGGCGTCCCGGCGGCTCTGCGGGATGCCCTCCAGCAGCTCTTCGGCGTCGCTGACGCGGTTGGCGTTGAGCAGCTGGCGGATGTCCGCAAACTGGCTCCCGCCCCGGGAACTGCCGCCCTGGCCCGCATAGCCGCGGGAGTATCCGCCCTGCGAATAACCGCTTTGCGAATAACCTCCCTGCGAATAGCCCTGACCGGCGCGGCTGCTCTGCTGCTGCTTGCGCTGGCGCTGAATCTGGTCGTAGGCCTCGTTAATCTCCTTCATCTTTTCCTGCGCCAGGTCCGCGAGGGGATTGTTGGCGTAGTTGTCGGGGTGGTACTTTCTGGCCAGCTCCCGATATGCGTTTTTGATCTGTTCATCGGTCGCACTCGGGGATACGCCCAATACCTGATATGGATCTGTCATCGTCTTAAAGCCCTCTCTCTATTCGCTCGTCTCTTTTACTAAACCTTGCCCCTGGGGCGGCAGCCGCTTTTGCAGGATGGCGTCCACCGTCTGCCGCAGCCCCAGGTCCAGGATATTTTCCATCATCGTGTCCAGGGAACGGATTCCCAGCAGGTCATAGGCCTTGCGCATCTCGGCGATGGTCAGGTAAAGCGTTCCTCTGGCCTGCTCATAAAGCCGGCCGCGGTCCAAATCGGGCGTTTCAGCGGCCTGGCAGGCAAAGGGGTTGTACCGGCCTTTTGCTTGGTCCTCGTCCCAATCGTCCAACGCGTCGATGAGATAGACCCACCGCCCCAGCAGATATCCCAGCCGCTCCAGCACCCGCCTGCGCATCGGCTCCTCGCTGAGCGAGGAGAGCACCTGCTGCATCAGCAGGGCGGTCGGCTCGGCGGCCGCATCCACCTGCGCGCACCGGTTTTCTTCCAGCTCCCTTTGCCGCTGCATCAGCTCCTCGAGCTGCCGGGCAAGCTGAGGCTGACGGGCCGCGGCCTTTTTGTAGTCCCGCCTTGCAAAGGGCAGGACCAGCCGCACCGCAAGGCGCTTTTTGAAGCCCTCGTCGTGCAGGTCGTCCAGCAGCTTCTGGCCGGTCAGCAGCATCGCCACGTCGCAGCAGAGCGCAAGGCTCTCATTGGCGCAGCAGCAGGTCCGTTTGCGAAACGGGTGGGCGATGCAGTTCTGGCGGCAAAACCGGATGCTGCCTTCCCGCAGCCCCATATCCAGCACCGCCAAAAAGACAAAGTCGTAATTGAGGGTCATGCGCGCAAACAAACCGTAGCGCTCTGCCAGCTGCTTGCACAGCCCGCAGTAAATCCCCTGATAGGCTTCCCACTCTTTGACCTTTAATTCCGCCTTGACCGGTTTAATGTAGCCAAACACCGCGTCCCGTTCCTCCAAAGCCAAGATTTCTCTTTTCTATTTTACAATACCGGATGGGTGAATTCTTGAACAGGCAGTAAATTTTTCACTCTTTTTCTCATTCTGGTCCCGCTTTTCCGAACAGATTGTTCCAAACGGGGGCAAAAATTTTCATTTCGTCTTGTTTCAGGCCGCGAAAACTGATATACTTGCAGATGCGGCAGCCGTTGCGGCGCCTGCTTTTTGATTCTTTGGGGAAGGGGTATCTCCCCGCACCATTTTTGAGAGAAACTATTTTTAGGGGGAATTTTTTTGTTGGACCTTTTGATGATCGCCTTCGGGCTTTCGATGGACGCCTTTGCGGTGTCCACCACCAACGGGATGTGTGTTTCCCGTCAGCAGACAAACCGTTTCTTCGGCAAGGCGCTGAGCTGGTCGGCGATGTTCGGCCTGTTCCAGGGGCTGATGCCGCTGCTGGGCTACTTTCTGGGCCGGGCTTTTTCGGAGTTTATCTCCTCGATCGACCACTGGGTCGCCTTTGTGCTGCTGGCCTTCATCGGCGGCAAGATGGTGTGGGAGGCCGTCCACCCCGAGGAGGACGAGGACGCCTGCGACACCAGCCTCTCCTTTGCGGCCATCCTGACCCAGGCCGTGGCCACCAGCATCGACGCGCTGGCGGTCGGGGTCAGCTTTGCGGTTCTGCAGGTGGAGATCTTCTCCTCCTGCACGGTCATCGCCGTCACCACCCTGCTGTGCTCGCTGGTCGGCTCCTTTCTGGGCAAGGGGTTCGGCTCGCTGCTCAAAAGCAAGGCGGAGATTTTCGGCGGCGTCATCCTGGTGCTGATCGGCCTGAAGATCCTGCTGGAGCACACCCTGCTGGCATAAAAGAAGAACGGAACAGCGAAAAAGCTGAAGCGCTCTGCTTCAGCTTTTTTGTTTCCATCTTGTTTGCCGGGCGGGCACTCCCACAACGCGCCCTTGCGCCAGGCTCCCTACCTGCGCGCCAGATACTGGTCCAGCGCGACGTGGTAGACAATCGCGGTGCGCTCGTCGTGGCAGACCATCTGCACCTTCTGCAGCGTGCTGTCCTTTTTGAGGAAGTCCCCAATGGCGGACACCGCAATATCCGCGGCGCGGTTGACCGGGAAGTGGTAGGCGCCGGTGCTGATCGACGGAAAGGCGATGGTCTTAATCCCCTCCCGCACAGCAAGCTCCAGGCAGGAGCGGTAGCAGCTGCGCAGCAGCTCGTCCTCCCCTTCCTCGCCCCCATGCCAGATGGGGCCGACGGTGTGGATGACAAATTTTGCGGGCAGCCGGTAGCCTTTGGTCATCTTGGCCTGTCCGGTCTTACAGCCGCCAAGGGTGCGGCACTCCTCCAGCAGCTCCTTTCCGGCCGCCTGATGGATGGCTCCGTCCACGCCGCCCCCGCCCAGCAGGGTGCTGTTGGCCGCGTTGACAATGGCGTCCACCGCCAGAGTGGTGATGTCTGCTGTGATGATTTCAAATCGGTTCATGTAAAATCCCCTCCGGAATCTTCAATACGCTTTCCCTGTATTATTATAAACGTTCTGCCCCTCTTTTGCAACCACCTTTTGCAAGAGGGCACTATAATTTGTATGTCACAAAAATTAGGACACAAGATTTTGTTGTCACGTCCAAAAGCTTCCTGTCGTTTTGTCTGTTTTTCCGCAACAGGAAGGGCGGCCCGGAAACGGGCCGCCCTGACAGGCGATGTTTTTTTATGCTTCATGCTCGCTGCCGGATACGGTAATCAGCAGCATCTTCACAATGCGGTTGCTCTGGTTGGACCAGCAGTGCCGCTTGCCAGCCGCGATTTGGATGCTGTCCTCCGGATACAGGGTGTAGGTCTTGCGGTCCATCTCCAGCGACAGGATCCCTTCCAGCACATACACAAATTCCTCTTGGTGGTTTTTGTAAAATCCCTGCTCGCCGCCTGCTGCCTGCGCGCCGGGGTCCTCCTCCTTCTCCCTTGACTCTCCCGCCGGCTGTTCCGGGCACATCAGATACCGCTGGGAGGGCATCAGCTGCAACAGCTTTGGCACAATCTGAAAATTGTGGTCCTGCGCTCCGCCCAGATAAAACTGTACCGTCTCGGGCGCGGCGCTCAGCACCGGTCTGCTGTAGCTGTGCACCACCGGGTCATCACAGGACTTTGGCGCCGCGTCAAAAAAGTCCATGATGTCCACATCCAGCACATTCGCCAGGTTGAACAGCGAGTCAATGGCAATGGTGGTCATGCCCCTTTCCAGCTGCGAGAGGAACCCGATTGACAGACCGGTTTTTTCCGCCAGGTTCTTCAGGGTGTACTTCTTTGCTTTTCGATAGGTTTTTATTTTCTTGCCGACATTGATGCTGTTGCGATTCATTCTTCTGCCCTCCATTTCTTCTAATTACTTTAACTATAATCTTTTTTTCACAAAAAAGCAATTGATTTTTTCAAAATTATTATAAAAATTTGATACTTCCTCCATCTCGATAAAATCTTTATGGAAAAGTGATAGTTTAGCCTCGCTTTTTCGTACAAAAAAACACAGATGCCGCGGGCATCTGTGTTTTTGCAAAACCTTTAATCGATCAGGACGTGCGCCCACTTGCCGCTCTTGACCCGCATCATGGCAAAGACCAGCTTGATCCACTCTTCAAAAAAGACCATCGCTGCCACAACCGGCAACGATTGATGCAGCACCAGCACCCCGATGAAGGCCAGCGGCACACCGATCAGCCAGACGCCGACCAAATCGAGCATCATGCAGAAGCGGGTGTCGCCGCCCGAACGCAGGATACCACAGAACAGAACATAGGTGAACATCTTGGGCAGCATGTAGATGGCGTAGACGGTCAGGGTGCCGGTCAGCAGCTGGTTGGTCGCCTGGTCGAAGTCGTAGAAACCGACCACCAGTCCCTCCGAGCAGTACAGCCCGATGGCCACAATCACCGAAACCACAAAGGTCATCTTCAAAAAGACGCCCGCGTAGCCCTGGGCCTTCTCCCGGTTGCGGCGGCCCAGCTCGTTGCCGATCATGACCGCGCTGGCGTTGCCGATGCCGAAGAAGAAGATCTGGAACAGGTCGTTGATGGTGGAGGCCACCTGGATGACCGCCAGCGAGGAAGCGCCCAGCATGCCGTAAGCGATGTAGTAGACCGAGTTGCCGATGCTCCAGCCGCCCTCCGAGATGATGACCGGGAAGGAGGTCTTGAGCACCCGGCGCAGCATCTCCCTGTCAAAGCTGAACAGCTCCTTGGGCTTGCCCGCCAGCGGGTGCTCGTGGCTGGCGTAAACGCTCAGCGCCATCAGGATAAACTCGACCACACGGGCCAGCAGGGTGGCCAGCGCCGCGCCCTCGACGCCCAGCTTTGGCATGCCGAACTTGCCGAAGATGAGCAGGTAGTTGAACACCAGATTGATGCCCAGCGCCAGGGCGTTGATGAGGGTAGGGAGCTTGAGGCGGTGGATGGCCCGCGAGTTAAAGCTGATGGCAAAGGTCATCGAGGTGAAGAAGTAGGAGAGCGCCACAATCCGCAGGTAGCGGCAGCCCAAATCGATGACGTTCTGCTCCCGGGTAAACAGGGTGAGGATCTGCGGGGCAAACAGCAGCGCAGCCAGCGTGAAAAACATCGAGACGATGACCCCCAGCATGATGTCGATGCCGAAGGTGCGGCGGATGTTTTTGACGTCCCGCACCCCCCAGTACTGGGAAACATAGACCGCGGCGCCGCTGTAGATGCCGAAATTGATGGTGGAGAAGATGAAGTAGACGCGGTTGGCCGTGCCCACCGCCGCCAGCTCATCGACGCCCAGCTTGCCGATCATGACCGTATCGGCCATATTCAGGCCGATGCTGATCAGGTTCTGCAGCACAATCGGGATTGCCAGGGTCAGCATGGTTCTCCAAAATTGCTTGTCACAGTATTTGTTCTTCAAGTGATTCCTTCCTTCCAAAAAAATTTGCTATGCTCAAAGAGGGGCGGGACGGAAGGGATGCTTCCATCAAGCGGATCGTGAGCGCCCAAAGGCCGGTCTCCGGCCTTCCGGGCAGAGAGTGCGCCCCTCTGGATCTGCCTTTTCTTTTTTTAAGAAATTGTAAACAGCCTTCTTATTATAGCAAGTTTCCCGCTTCTTTGCAAGGGGGCTGCGCCCCCTCTGCGCTCCCACGCCCTCAAAGGGGAGGGCGCTCCGCCCCATGCCCCGGAAGTTTATGCGGGGCTGGTAGCCCCTGCGTCCACCTGCAGGCGCTCCGCCCTGCACCCGGGTGACTTTCCCGTCGCGGGGAAAGT
>URGV01000017.1 GCA_900547455.1 uncultured Oscillospiraceae bacterium | reverse complement strand
TGCCTTTGGAAACCACAGCCTTTTGAAAAAGGCTGGCGAAAACTTTATTTTGCAGAAATTGGGTGCCGCGAGGTAGAAAGTTAGCCTTCCCTCCCAACCGATACGTGAATTGGGCGCGGCATCATGCCGCCGCACGGCAGGTGTTGATGCAGGCGGTGAAGTCGGTGTAGGCGCTCTGCTCCAGCACATACTGGCGCGAGCCGATGCTGAAGGTCATGTAGCTCGACTCGATGCCCGGCAGATAGCCCCGGCTCATGATGTTCAGCACGACCTCCTCGCCGCCGGTGTAGCTCATCGTCATGGTTAAGGTACGCGCCCCATTTCCGGCCAGCACCTGATCCGACGCCACGCTTTCCACCCGCTGCGCGCCCTGCAGCAGATCCATCAGGTAGTCCACCGCGGTGGTGCCCTCATACTCCTGCTGCAGATCCACCTCGTACTGCATGTCCTCCGAGGAGATCATCACCCGTTCCGGTACCTCCAGCTCCGGTGCTTCATCCTCCAGCGGCTCGGCAGCATCGATGACTGCGTCGCAGCTCTCATTGAGAATCCCCACCTGCCGGATGCCGGTCAGGGTGAGCGTCCCATCCTCGTCCTTGGCAAAGGTGTAGCGGTAAACCGGTTCGCCCGCCAGCTCCTCCTGGTAGGTGTCCGCGGTCAGCTCCACCACGCCGCCGTCCGCGCGGGTATAGAGCAGCGGCTGATCCTCTCCGGGGTTTTCGGTCAGCAGCAGATCGACCGTAGCGGTGCTCTCCCCGTCGTTATAGCGCACCAGCATCGGCCAAACCGCCACCGGCGTGCGCTCTCCCCGGTGGGCAAAGACGCCTTCCCGCGCGTAATAGTAGTACTGCGGGCACAGGTCCTGGAAGGACAGGGTTCTGCCCTCCCCAAACAGCCGGGCGTACACCGCCGCTACGTCCTCCTGGTAGTAAAATTCCCGCAGGTCGCGCCCCTCCTCCTGCTCGTTCTGCAGAAGGCTGACCACCACATGGTCGGGGTATTCCTCGCTGCTGGCGCTCACATCGCCGTCCTCGTCCCGCGCAATCTGAACCGGGAAGTCGATGGCGGGGGTTTTGTCCAGCGCCACCCGCAGCAGGGCGCTGACGCTGGCGTGCCCGATGCCGTCAAACAGGTCGGCGGGGGAAGCCTGGGCGCAGACATTCTGTACCTGCTCAATCAGCATCAGGGCGGTGTCGTCCAGCTCCATCAGGTACTGGGCGGGCAGGCTTTCCCGGTCCCACTCCTGCCAGTGCTGCACAAAGACGCCCTCGCCGGAAAGCTCGGTGGGGATGCGCTCGTTGGAGAGCACCTGCTCCTCCCCCTGCGACTGGCCCACCGTCTGCTCCCCTGCCTGCGCGGACTGTCCCGCATTGGACTGCGACTCTCCTATCGTCACATCGCCGCAGCCGCCCAGCGCCAACGCCAGGCACAGCAGCAACGACACAAACTGCAATTTTTTCATCTTCTCATGATCTCCTTTACCGGTATCCCAAAAAACGGATTCTTATTCCTCTATCATACCATCATTCCCGGTCGGATGACAAGCGGTAAGCGGTCGAAATTCCATCAACAGTCAAAACTTTCCCAGACTTTTCCTCTTTTCCGTCAGTGGCAGACAAGGATTAGATTGTTTCGACAAAAGTAATCTCCCTGCTTTATGGAAAACGGAGAAATATTGATTTTTATTCGAAAAAAATTTGTCTTTCTTTGTTGAAAGGAGTATAATAAGCCTGACTTTAAAATCGCCTATCGTCGTAAAGATTGATTGCAGGCAGACAGAAAGAGGGGAGAAAAAATGAAGAAAGCGGGAAGATTGGCGGCTGTTCTGGCTGTGGTGCTGCTTGCCCTCCCCTTTTTGGCGCTGCCGACCCTGCAGGAAACGGTCCCGGTGGACTTGTCCCCCGTCCAGCCTGCCGCAGAATCGATCACTGTGTCCGCGCAGCCGGTTTCGCTCCCTGCCGCTCCGACCAACCACATCGCTGGCAACGAGGACAAGCTGGACGCGGCGCTGGATGAGATTTGCCAGCAGTACGGCATCAAGGCCTGCAGCGCCGCTGCCTTTGAGGGGGAACAGATTGTCTACACCCACTCCTACGGCAAGGCGCGCGGCAACACGCCCGCGGACGAGAACACCAAGTACCGCGTCGCCTCCATCTCCAAGGCGGTGACGGCCATGCTGGCCATGCACCTGCTGGATGAAGGAAAACTCTCGCTCGACATGGACATCGCGGACATCCATCCCGACCTGCAGAATCCCTACTACCCGGACAGCACCACCACGCTGGAGATGCTCCTGACCCACACCTCCGGCATCGTGGATGGGGCGGGGTACAACTGGGCGATCAGCCAATCGGTCTTTCCGTCCCTCGACCAGGTCCTGCAGTACGGAAACTTTTCCGGCAGCGCCCCCGGCAAACAGTACGCCTACACCAATTTCGGCATGGGGCTGGTCAGCGCCGCCATCGAGTACGCCACCGGGCAGCCCTTCCGCAGCTATGCCCAGCAGGTCCTGTTTGAGCCGCTGGGACTGGACGCCGGTTTCCTCACCGACGACATCGACGACCCACAGACCATCGCGGTGCTGGGGTCGGTCGACCCGTTGGACTGGGGCAAGATGGAAAAGGCCTACGCCCGCATCCCGGTCGGGCAGATGTACCTGCTGGGACAGGGCGAGCTGTACATCTCGGCAAAGGACCTCGCCCGCATCGCGATGATTCTGGCTGGGGACGGCAGCTTTTTGCCGGCGGGTTCCGACACCCGCCAGACCTTCCTCTCGGCTGAAACGCTGGAGGAGATGCACACGCCAAAGGTCTACGACGAGGCCACCAACACCACCCGCGGCCTGGCGCTGCAAATGAGCGACGAGATTGTCGACGGCGTCACCCTCTGGGGCCACCAGGGCAACGCCTACGGGGTGATCTCCTGCCTGTTCTATGACCGGGAAAGCCACAAGGGACTGGCCTTTCTGACCAGTAGTGCCAGCCAGATGCGCGCCGAAAACAAAATCTACGCCGTCAACAACGCAGCAGTGCGGGCCGTCTGGGACTATTTGCAGTGAGGGGGAGAAACTTTTGAAACGGATCAAAATGCTATCGGTACTGATGCTGTCCGCCTGCCTGCTCTGCGCCTGCACCGCGCGCTCCGCCCAGCCCCAGACGCAGCCGGTGATCGAGCCTATTGTTCAGCAGCAAGTTGAGCCTAGTCCGCAGCCGGAGCCGGAACCTGCCGAATTGCCGCCGTCCCGGGCCACCCTGCTGGCGGTGGGGGACAACCTCATCCACGACGTCATCTACTGGCAGGCGCAGGCGCGCGCGGCAGATGGCGGCTATGACTTTCTGCCGGTCTACAGCGCGGTGTCGCAGGAGATTGCGGATGCCGACCTTGCCTTTATCAATCAGGAGACGCCGATCGCCGCAAGCAGGCCCCCTTCCAGCTACCCGCTCTTTAATTCGCCGCCCCAGCTGGCGCAGAATTTGGCGGCTCTCGGCTTTGACATTGTTAACCTTGCCAACAACCACATGCTCGATCAGGGCATAGAGGGGCTAACCGAAACCGAACAGGCGCTGCGGGAAAATAACATTCCCGCCATCACCGGCACCGACGGCGCCGTCCCCGTGCTGGAGCGGGAGGGCATCAGCTTTTCCTTCACCGGCTTCACCGAGCACACCAACGGCATCCCGCTGCCGCAGGGTCAGGAGGAGAAGATCACCTACACCGACCAGCCCGAACGGATGCAGCAGCAGGTGAAAGAGGCCGCGCAGATAGCGGACGTCGCCGTCGTCTCGGTGCACTGGGGGCAGGAGAACAGCACCACCCCCACCCCCGCTCAGCGGGAGCTGGCGCAGCAGCTGGCGGACTGGGGCGCGGACATCATCATCGGCACCCACCCTCACGTTTTGCAGCCGGTGGAGCAGCTGACCGCCGCCGATGGCCGGCAGGTCTGGGTGATGTATTCGCTGGGGAACTTTGTCTCCGCCCAGGCCGACCGGCCCAATCTGGTCGGCGCGATGGCCGAGATTGCCGTCGAGAAGGACGCTGCCAGCGGGGAAATTTCCATCTCTGCCCCGCAGCTTGCCTTCACCGTCACCATGTATGGCCCCGGCTACAGCGACCTGCATCTGGTACAGCTTTCGGATTACACCGATCAGCTTGCCGCCCAGCACGGGGTGGCAGGCTACTGCGGACAGCCGCTGACCCCGGCCTATATCGAGGAGCTGCTTGGCTCCATCTTCCCACAGCAAAGCGAATAGAAAAGAGGCGGAAAGCATTCCTGCTTTCCGCCTCTTTTCTCTGTTTATTCTGCAAAGGAAATTTTGACGTCGCCCATGCCGCCGTCGACGGTGATCGACCGGTCCTTGCCGTCGCTGGTCTTGTACTCGCCGCCAAGGAAGCCGCTGGCCTCCACTCCCTCAACCGAGAGCGAACCCATGCCGACATCCAAATCGTAGTCGAAGTCCTCCCGCGACGCGCCCTGCACCTCGAGGTTGACCGAACCCATGCCGCAGTTGAGCTCCACCTCGCCGCCAAAGCTGCCCGAGATATCGACATCGCCCATGCCCGCATCGACATACAGCCGCTGCGCAGCGTTGATGCCGGTCGCGTCAAAGTCGCCCATGCCGCCGGAAAGCTCCATCTGCTGGGCGGTGATGCCCTGCACCTCGACGCTGCCCATGCCGCTCTCGACCTCCATCTGCTCCAACTCCAGCCCCTTCGGGAAGGTCAGGGTGATGGTGTCTTCGATCGAGACGTTGCTGTATTCCCCTTCCGGGTAATCGTACTCCACCGTCAGGGTACCGTCCTCCACCGACCAGTGCAGGCGCTCGGGGTAGCGCAGGTCATAAGAGAGGTCCCAACCGTCTCCCGGCTGCACCGTCAGGTCGCCGACATCGGGCAGCAGCTTTAACCGGCTCACCTGCATCTGCTGCGGCAGTCCGGCAGCACCTTCCTTGGAACTGGCTGCTACACTCACATCCGAGCCGATGGAAAAGCCGCCCATCGGCTGGTCGCCAACGGTCAGTTCCCCATTCTGCAGATAGAGTGTTTTGGCGCCCAGCGCAGCCCCCACTGCCCACAGCAGGAAACCCGCCAGCAAAACGCCAAGCGCAATCAGCAAGACAATCTTTTTGGCTTTCATCAATAAGCACCTCCCTGCCCTTATTCGGTAAACGCAAGCTGGATGTCCCCCAGCGTATCAACCTCGATCAAACGGCCTGCGCCGTTATCTTTGCGGTACTGGCCATCCTGAAGCGCAACTTCCTGACCGGCCACCGCCACCTCGCTGTCCACGCCGGCGGAGAAGTCGAGGTTGTAGGACTGCTCGCTGCCGTCCAGCGAAAGCACCGCGTCGCCTTCCGAGCTGTCGATCCGGATGTTTCCGCCGGCGCTGCCCGCAAACTGGGTGTCGAGGCCGGCTCCCGTGATCTGCATTGTGTCCGAAATGTTGGCGTTCTGGACGGTGAAGCTGCCGTCGCTGGCACTGATTGAGAGAGCACCTGCGGTCAGGCTGCCCGCCTTCATTTCCAGATCGGTGGTGTTAAAGGCCGCCTCTCCCTGCACCGTCACATTCCGTAGGGTGGCGTCGCTGTCGGTGGAATCAGCAGAGATGCTGTCCGCCGTCAGGTTGTTGAGATTCAGCTCCAAATCTAAAGTATCCAGCTCCAGCGCCTTGAGCTGGCTGTCCTCGATGCGCACGCGGGCATCGGCAGCTTCCAAAAACACGTCGTCGAGCACGCTGCTCTCAATTTGGACATCGACGTCCTCGCTCTCCACCTGCACCTTGCCCAGATGCAGTCCGGTGGTGTAGAGCAGCCGCCCCAGTTCCTCCACCGTCACTCCCTGCAAGACAGCGTCCTCGGGCACGGTGAGGGTAATGTGTTCGCTGCCGTCGGGCCGGTAGTATCTTCCCTTTTCCCATCCATAGGAGAGGGTGAGCTGTCCGTTTTCGACTTCATAGCTTAAATCTTCCGGGAAGAACAACTGGTAGCTGAGCGCCCAACTCTCGCCCGGCAGAATCTTCATCCGGTCGGCCCCCACGTTGATGCGAACTGAGGTGATGTCGCCGGAAAGCGGCTGGCTCTGCTCATCGGAGAGGGTCAGCGGAAGGACAGTTCCGGAAATATTCATGGTCTTTTGCACGGCGTCATCCGCCCTCTGCATGGCGCTCTCCACCTCTTCCCGCGCCTGCTGCAGGCTGTCCTGCACTTCATCGTCCACCCGGTTCAGGACATCGATCTGAACGGCGTCCTCGATCCGGCCAAGCACCCGCTGCACCGTTGCCGCACTGTGGTCAGGAAGGCTGCCTTCCAAGGTCACAATCTCCCCGCCCAACGCCCAGCCGATGCCGCTGAGCACCACGCCCGCACACAAGATGCAGCAGGCGATGATGGTCATCTTCTTCCACCAGGGTTTCATAAAAGCGCCTCCTTTATCAGTGCTGCCGGCGGCTGCGGTAGGCGTTCATCAGCGACTTCAGGGCCGAACCTGCCCACATGAACAGCAGCACGCACAGCATGGCCAATCCCAAACAGATCAGCGCCCCGCCCAGCACCGCGATGCCGGTGGGCGGATAGGCGGTCAGCGCCCAGAAGCCCGCGCCCAGCAGGGCGATGGCGACGACGCCAAAGATAAAGATGAGCAGCATGACCACAAACAGCAGCACCGCGCCCACCACAAAGATCACGAACAGCACCGGCAGCCACACGGGGCTGGTCAGCACCGCCAGCGCCCCGACCAGGCACCCGGCGTTCTCCCCGCGCTCCTGGTTGGACTGAGCGCACTCGGCGATGATGCGTTCCGCCACCTCGCCGGGGGTGCCAAGCTCCGCGACGATCTCCTCCATCGTCTTATCGGTGGCATCCTCCAGATATTCGATGTAATAACTGAGCGCCGACTCCCGCTCCTCCTTTGGCAAATGAGAAATCCGCGTGCGAAGTTCCTCAATATATTCCTCTCTGGTCATTTTGCAATCCCTCCGTCCATCACTTCGTCAATCTTGACCCGCATCCGCTTCCACTGGTCGTAAAACTGCTGAAACTGCTCCCTTCCCTTTTCGGTCACCGTGTAGTAGCGCCGGTTGCGACCCTGAAAGGTCTTGTCGTAGGTCCTCAGGTAGCCGTCCTTCTGCAGACGCCGCAGCACCGGATAGAGGGTGGACTCCGAAACATCCATGATCTGCTTGACCTCCTGGGTCAGCTTGTACCCGTAGGTATCTTCCCGCATGACAACTGCCAGCACGCAGGCGTCCAGTAAAACCGATCCCAACTGGATAGCCATTCCGTTCCCCTCCCATCCTTATTTGATGGCTATATTATATAATATATAATATAGATTGTCAATACAATATTCTCCTTTTTTTCTCATTTTTTCTGACGGCGGGGCAAGGCCGCTGTCTGCCTCTGTTTTCAGGACATCTCCAGATAAAAAAACAGGCCGATTCGCCCTTGGCTAATCGGCCTGTTTTTTTATCTGCTTGGCTGCTGTCAAGTGTCTCACGCCAGCTCGACGGCGACAAGTTTTGCCGGGTTGGGCGCTGTGAGCATGAGTGCCTCCGTCTCCTGCTCGACCACCGCCAGCCCCCAATCGGGCAGCAGGTACTGTCGGTTGTCAACCGCCAGAAGCGCCTGGCCCTGCGCGGAAAAAATCAAATACTTTTTCTGCGCTGCAAGCGGCAGGACTCTGCTCTCCTCCCCGCCGGTCAGGGACAGGATCTCCACTCTGGCCCTTCTTCCCTCCCGCAGCATGACGTTAAAGTCGGTCGCCTTGCCGACACTCTCGGTGTGCCAGCCGCCGTCGAAGCGGTCCTGCTCAAAGGGCTGCAGCCGCTTTTCTCCATGTCCTTCATAGTAGAGGTGCAGCTGTCCGCGCAGCGGCAGGATGATGCGCTCCACCCCCGGCAGGGCGGTGAACTGAGAGCGTTCACACTCCACCGTCGCGCTGCTGACCCGCACCCCAAAGTTTCGCTGCACATAGCTTGCCTGCGGCGGGTCGAGGTACAGCTCGGTCGTGCTGCCGCCCGACCAGTTGGAAACGGGATATTGTCCTTTTGTCTTGATTGTCACGCTCATCGCGCTGGCCCCCTATCGTTTTTTCTCCATTATAACGTCTGGGGAATGGGGACGCAAGGGTGATCTTACTCCACCGTCACCCGCGCGTCCACGTCGGAGACGCCGTTGTTGTAAAACCGGACGCGGATCTTGCCAGCCTCAAAATCATCGAGCGGGAAATACTGCGGCGCGCTGTCGCTCTCGACAAAATATTCCTGCTCGATCTCCTGTCCGTCCTCCCGCTCCTGGGTGATGGTCATCCGCATGCTTTCCCCCTGCTCAAACTGCAGGTCGACCCTCAGCTGCTGGGTCTGGGGGTCCTCCACCTCCAGGCGGGAGCTGGTGTGATAGTCCTCGCTGGCAACGTTGTAGCGGAAGGTCCAGACATTGTCCCAGGTGTTCTCCACGTTCATCATCACCCAGCCGGTGTTCCACTCGATGTCGGTGTCGAAGTCTGTCCCCATCACCGCCGAGACAATCATCCCGACCAGGCTCACAATCATCAACACAACGCTCACAATCACCGCCGCCAAAAAGCGCCGGTTGCGGCGGCGGGCCGGCTGGTCAATCGCCGGCAGATCCTCCTGATAGCCGCTGCCCGGGTCGCAGACCGGGTACTCCTTACCGCAGCGGGAGCAGAAGCGCGCGTCCTTGTCCACCATCCACCCGCAGAAGCGGCAGGGCCGGCGGTCATCGCGGCGGGCCAGCAGGTAGAGCAGCCCGCCCAGCAGCGGCGACGAAAACAGGACGATGCACACCCACAGCCATCCGCGCTCGCCGCGCGCCTTGGCGTCCTTGTACACCCACAGCGCCACGATGCCGGTAAAGGCCAGCACCAGCACAATCACCATCACAAGAAAGAAAATAAACAGTCCCATCCAAAATCCCTCCGTCTTTGTTTATCGTTTTTCCCAGCGGATGGTCGTCCGCTCCTTGAGCCCAAAGTAGCGGACCCCCACACCGGTCAAGGTCCAGCCCGCCAGACTGCCCGCCAGCGCCAGCACCACCGCCGCCAGCTGGACAAACCACCACTCAGCCAGCAGGCAGATCGCCAGCGCAAACAGCCCCAGCAAAAGCGCGTGCAGCGCCCCCGGCAAAAACCACAGCGAGATGCTCCGGCACTGCTCGCGGCGCTGCAGCTCGGCCTTCAGCAGGTTGTTTGTCCGGGTCAAGGCGCGCTGCTCCTCCTGCTGTTTTTCTGTTGTTTCCTGCTGCAGGGCCTGGCGCAGCAGCAGATCAAATGGTTCCTCTCTAGAATTCCTGTGCATAACCGCGTTCCTCCATTTCTTTGCGAAGCTGTTTTCTGGCCCGGCTGAGCCTGCTCTTGATTGTCCCCTTAGGCACCCGCTCAATCCGGGCGATCTCGTCGATCCCCATGCCAAAGCGGTACATCAGGATGACCGGCGAGCGGTATTTTTCCTCCAATCGCTGCACCGCCCGCGCAAGCTCCTGCCGGCACATCCGGTCCAGCACCTGCTGCTGCAGGTCGCCCCCGTCCGGCGGCTCCGGCGGCGGCTGTTCCTGCAGCTCCTCCAAGCTGCTGCTGGGCGCGATGGCTGCCCGGCGGCCCCACTTCCTGCACTCATTTTTCCAGATCCCGCTTGCGATGGAAAACAAAAACGCCCGCGGGTTTTGTTCCCGCTCCACCTTGACCTGTAGCTGCAGCAGCTTCAAAAAGGTCTGCTGGTACAGGTCCTCCGCATCGCAGGCGCAGCGGGTCAGGCTTCTGCAAAAGCGCATGACGTCCATGCCGTATTGGTCGATCAGCTGCGAGACCACCGCTGTTTCCATCCGCTTGTTCCCTCCTTCTATTGGCATTGTCTTTGAAGGCGCCGCTTGTGTTTGCCCTTCTATCTGTATATCGTCGCGGCAAAGAAATTGGTTCCCGCTTTTCTCAAAATTTTTCTCTCCAAAAAGCGGGCGCAAAAAAGGGAGCCCTTCCGGCTCCCTTTTGTAAGCTGTTTTTAGCCCACAATAATTTTGCCCTCCGGCAGAATGACCTTGCGGCTGGTGCTCTTGCCTGCAAGGGATAATCCGAACGACACCGGTCCAACCCTGCCGATGAACATCGAGAGGATCAGCGCGATTTTGGAAATGGGGGTCGAAACCGCCGTCACACCGCTGGAGACACCGACCGTCGCAAAGCCGGACACCGCCTCAAAGGTGGCATCCAGTCCGGTCAGGGCGTTCTGCCCCAGGGGACTGGTAGCCATCAAAATCATGGTGGTGGTGCCCACGACAACAACGCCCAGGAACATAATGGCCAGCGACCGGTATACCACACTGGCCGCGATGCGGCGTTTGAGCATATATGGCTCCTCCCGTCCGCGGATAATCGAGACAGCTGTCATGATGATGACCGCGGTGGTGGTGACCTTGATACCACCGCCGGTGGACCCCGGCGCCGCGCCGATGAACATCAGCACCACCGAGAACACCTTGGCCGCGTCGGTCATCGAGTACAGGTCGATTGAATTAAAGCCCGCCGTTCGCATAGTGATCGACTGCATGAAGGCCGCGCCGATCTTGCCCTTCATATCCAACGCCTGCATCGTTTTTTCGTTGTCCCATTCCAGCCCCAGATAGCCCAGAGCGCCAAACAGAATCAAAAAGATGGTGACCATCAGCACGATCTTGGTGTGCAGCAGCAGCACCCGGGTTTTGCGGTAGGCCATCAGGTCGTTCCAGACCACAAAGCCCAGACCGCCGATGACAATCAGCGCCATGATGGTGAAGATGACCAGATAGTTGTCGTTGAAGGTGGTCAGCGAGGTGTACTCGCCCAGGAATCCCAGATTGTCAAAGCCCGCGTTGCAGAAGGCGGACACCGCCAAAAACACCGAGATGAAGACGCCCATCATCCCGTATTCCGGCACAAAGTAGATCCCCAGCAGCACCGCGCCGATGGCCTCGACCGTCAGGGTGAAGGTGATGATCATCCGCAGCAGGTCCGGCACCTCGCTTAACGAGTTGGAGTTGACCGACTCGGAGGCCAGCTTCATGCCGCGCAGGCCCAGTTTTTTGCCGGTAACAAGGCTGAAAAAAGAGGTGAAGGTCACCAGTCCCAAACCGCCGACCTGGATGAGCGCCATGATGACCCCCTGCCCAAACAGGCTCCAGTGGGTGTATGTATCGTAGACAATCAAGCCGGTCACGCAGGTGGCGCTGGTGGCGGTAAACAGGCAATCCAACAGCGAGGTGAATTCCCTTGCCTTAGAGGATATTGGCAGACAAAGCAACAGCGTTCCGGTCAGGATGACCGCTGCAAAACTGGCTGTAATCATGCGGGTCGGGTTGATGGGGGCCCGCTTTTTGACTGCGTACATCGAAAAAACTTCCTTTCTTCCGTTGCAAATATTCTCCACGTAAAATAACTTTATAAGTGTCTTTATTGGAGGCGCTTGTGGGCCATCCAAATGAGATTTTTGTCGTTTTCAAAGGCTACAATGCGCCAGGCGCGGCGGATATCGGTCCAGATGATCCGGCTGATCTCCTCCTCCTGCTTTTTGACCCGGCTGCTTTTGGCCTCGCCCAGAAAGTAGACCACCTGCTTTTTGACGTTCGGCTTTGGAAAATATTCCACCATCTGCCGGAATCCCGACTGCAGCCGAACCTCCAGCCCTGTCTCCTCGCGCACCTCGCGCAGTGCTGTCTGTACCTCGGTCTCATTTCCCTCCACATGTCCTTTGGGAAAAGACCAGTGGCCGCCGTAACGATTCTTAACTAAAAGCAGGTCGATATGCTCCTGATTTCTGCGGTACACAATGACGCCGCAGGATTTTTCAAACTTCATCGCACGCCTCCTATCCTCTCTTTTTTATTGTTCCTACTTCCTGCACGACAACTACTATAACACTTTTTGCGCCAATAGAAAAGGGGGAAAATCATCTTTTTTCTTCCCGGAAGGATATTGACAAACCCCCATCAAAATAGTAAACTGATACTGTGTCCGCCCCCATAGTTAAATGGATATAACAAACCCCTCCTAAGGGTTAGTTACAGGTTCGATTCCTGTTGGGGGTGCCAGCAAAGGCAAAAATCCCCGCTGCTGAAAAAGCAGCGGGGATTTTTTGTTGCATAAATTAAACACTTTTTTCTGCCTAACCGGCAGCCTGCAGCACCCGGACGGTTTCGGTGCGGCCTTCGTTTAAGGTAAAGTCTTCCGCGATGCCCTCAGTGATCAGAATCTCGCCGCTGTCGGTGACCAGCAGCATCTCAAAGCCGCCGTTCTCCCGCCAGTACTGTTCTGCGCTCTGAGCGCCCATCACAAACAGCGCGGTGGAGAGCGCGTCGCACATCTTTCCTTCTCTGCCGACGATGGTGACCGACTGCAGTCCGCTATCCGCCGGGTAGCCGGTGGGCGGGTCGAGGATGTGCCAGTAGATGTTGCCCTGCTCGTCGTCAAAGTAGTTTTCATATCCGCCCGAGGTCACCACCGCCGCGTCACTGACGGTGAGCACGCCGAGATTGCCGCTTTCCCACGGAGCCCGGATGCCTAAGCGCCAATCGCTTCCGTCCGGGCGGGAGCCGATTGCCTGAATGTTGCCGCCCAGGCTGATGAGCGCGCTGGTGACACCGTGCCGGCGCAAGATTTCGGTCACCAGGTCCGCGGTGTAGCCCTTGCCCACCGCACCCAGATCCAGCTCCATCCCGTCGGGGACGGTCAGCTCGGTGCCGTTTAGCTGGATGCGGTCATAGCCCACCTGCTCCAGCAGCTGGGCTATCTGCTGCTGGGAGGGCACCTGTTTGGAATCGGTGGTGAATCCCCAGGCGGTGAGCACCGGGTAGATGGTCGGGTCCAGAGCGCCGCCGGTCCTTTGAGCCATCTCCAGCGCAAAGGAAATAATCTCTGCGGTCTCCTCGCTGACGGTGACCGGCTGGCCGCCGCTGTGGTTTGCCTGATAGATCTCGCTGTTCTCGTCGGTGACCGACCACAGCCCCTCGACCTGCTGGATACACTCTTCCGCCTCCTGCAAGGCCGCCTGCGCGTCCTCGCCGTAGACGGTGAAGGTCATGTAGGTGTTCATCGCAAACAGGCTGCGCTCCACCAGCTGCTGCATCTCCTTTGCCGGCGCCGAGCAGCCGGTCAAAACGCCCGCCAGCAAAAACGCTGCCAGCTTTTTCCAAAGACGACCCATCTGTTTCCCCCTGTTCATCCCATTCTGCACCTTTATTTGTCGCTTATCAGTATCAGTTTACTATACCCGACACCTAAAGTCCAGTGCTTTGTTTGCATCCCCAGCGATTCCTTTTGGGCATCGCCTAAAAAAACGAGCTTACCCTTTTTTGGTCAGCCGCTGCACTCCCCACGCACCGTAGTGGGCCAGAAAAACAAACAGCCCCATGATGGCAAGATACTCGGTGAAAAACAGCGGCAGCGGGCGCTCAAAATCAAAGAAGACAAAGCTGCTCTGCAGCAGCAGGTAGGAAGGGATCTGATTTTTCACGAGAGCGTAGAGTCCATAAACAGCAACCGCCGCGCCGCCGATGCGCAGCGTACTCCGCAGCACCGGGGAGGAAACCGGCCCTGTGACCCAGCGCACCATTCCCAAAACCATCTTCCAGTGCAGCCCCAGATGCAGCGCCATCAGGACAAAGCTCCAGAAGGAGCAGAAGATGTGCATGGGACGGGCCAGCGCGATGCCGCCCGAAATCGGCAGAAAAGCAAAGACTGCGCGGGAGAGGATGACTGCGCTGACCATGGTTCCCAGCATCGCAGCCAAAAGCAGCAGGTTGACCACCGTCTGCATCGCCCGCACCGGGGTGTACTTTCCCCTAAACAGGCTGCGGTGCCACCCAAAATTGAGGGCGTGGTGGGCAATCCAGAACACAAACATCCCCGCGCCCAGCCATTCGTGGGCGACATTTCCCGTCAGCTGCTTTGCCATCAGCAATAAAAGCAGGACGGTCATGGCAAGGTCGACGGCGATTTTGCCGATCATCTTCGGTTTCAAACAAATCCTCCTTTCCAAGCGCCTTACAGACCGGCTGCTTGTTTCTCGTTTTCATAAAGGAGCGGTGGGAAGGCCGAGTCCAGAATGTTGTCCAGCGCGCAGACATTTTTCTGCATGTCCGCAATCTGTTTTACCATCGCGTTGCGCTGCTCGAGCAGCATCGCCCGGCGCAGCTCGGCTGTCTGCCCTCCCTGATCCACCAAGGCAAAATAATCACAAATCGTCTTTAACGGTACGCCTGCCCGGCGCAGCTGCAGAATGTCCTGCAGCCGGTGGTAGTCTTTTTCCGAATAGTCCCGGCGGCCGCCGATGCGCGGGATGCGGTAGAGCACCCCCTGCCGCTCATAGTAGCGAAGAGTCGTTTCCGAGAGGGACAGTTTTTGACAGATCTCACCAATCGTCATCGTGTTTTGCCTCCATTCCTTTTTAAAGGGTTAATGCGATCAGCCGATCAAGCCCAGTCCCGACACCCAGCTTGCCACATCGCTTTCCGCCTGGGCTACGCTGTTTCTGGAGATGGAAAGTCCGTCGCTGATCACCGTCGTGTTGGGCTGCAGCTCCTGGATGGTCTGGATGGTCCTGGAAAATCCGCTGCCGCCGTGGGTTGTAAAGGGAACGATCGTCTTGCCGCTGAGGTCAGTCTGCTCCAGCAGGGTGTAGAGCGGCATCGGCAGGTCCGCGTTCCAGTTGGGGTAACCCAGGAAGATGATGTCGTAGCTGTCCAGATTTTCCATCTGCGCTGCCAGCTCCGGCCTTGCTCCCTCTGCCCGTTCATTGTAGGCAAATTCGAGCAGAGGGTCGTGGCTGCCCGGGTACTCCTGTACCGTCTCGATGCGGAACAGGTCGCCGCCGGTCTGCTGCTGAATCAGCTGCGCGATGTACTGGGTGTTGCCCAGCACCTCTCCGTCCACCACGACGCGGCTGGCTCCCGCCACCGCATCCACGCCGTCGGTTTCCGGGACGGAAAAATAGGCAATCAAGATGTTGCTGCTCGCAGCGGCCGAATCGCCCTGCTCGCTGTCGCTGCCGGTCGCCTCCTCTGCCGGCGCACCGGTTTCATCGCCCGCCTGGGGCTGCTCCGCTGTATCGCTTTCCGCTGCGGCGCCTTCCTCCGACGCTGCCGGCTCCTCCTCGGTGGTCTGGGTGTCCGAGGCAGACTGGGCATCTGCCGGCTGCTCCTCGGTCTGGGGTTCTGGGGTGGACTGTGAAGCTGCCGGCTGTTCGGTGCTCGCTGTTGTGCTGTCATCTGTGCTGCATGCGGCCAAAGATAAAATCATGATGCCAGCCAGCAAAAGGGCTGCTACTCTTTTCATGGTCGCCTGCTCCTTTCCTGTATCCCAAAACGAAATTTAGTCGATTTCTTTTCCCATCTGATATGCCTGCTGCATGGCGGGGTTTCCCTGGATTTCTCCCAGCTGCCACGCGCCCGCACCGTAGATCAGGCCGCTGATCTTTGCGCCCGGCAGGCCGTCCATCGTGCGCTCCATCTCCTCTTTACCCGCGGCCGCCGTCGCGATGAAGTAAAACTCCTTGTCGGTCAGCTTTGCCCCGCAGGCTAGGCAGCGGTCGATCAGTGTCTTGAGCTGGCCGTTCATGGTGTAAAAATAGACCGGTGTGGCCAGCACGATGACGTCCGCCTCTGTCATCTGCTGCAGGATGGCGGGGACGTCGTCCTGCTGAATGCACTCGCCCGCCTTTTTGCAGTAGTAGCAGGCCTTGCAGAAGTTGATCTGCTTGTCTCGCAGGCTGATTTTGACAACCTGGTTTCCTGCTTCCTCGCAACCTCTGCGAAATTCCTCACAAAGGGTGTCCGAATTGCCGCCCTTGCGTGGGCTTGCCGAGATGATAACTACTTTTTTACTCATTTTTTATTCCCTCTCTTGTTCTGAAATTCGTTCCAGTCTCACCGTACCCGCAGCGTCGCGCATCTTTTCTGCGCCCTGCTCAGCCTTTCCCAGTGGGATCACCGGAACAATGGTCTGTTCGTATAAATCGTCATAAAAGATCGCCAGATCCGGCCCCGCATCCCAGTAGCCAAAATCGCCGATTTCATAGCTTCTGGTTGTCGGCTCGATGTTGGCGAGGTACCGGGGCAGATGCATGCCTTTGGCAAAGCCGTTTCGCTCAATCAGCTCCAGTTCCAGCGGCAGCATCCCGGCCAAATCCGCAGCCGCACGGGAATCGTTCAGGGTGATGATGACCTCCACCTCTCCGGCTGTCAGCTTCACCTGCTGCCCCTCGACGCTTTCATACGGTCCGTCCACCGGCGGAATGTCGGCGCACGCCGATAATCCCATCAGCAGAAGGATTGCCAGAGCTGCCGCTGCCATTTTTTCCTTCACGGCATCCTCCTTTGCTAAACGCGATGCGCCTGCAGGTAGTCCAGCATGCAGGCGATGGCCTGCTGCGCATCCTCTCCATAAAATCCATGGCCCGCGCCGGGGATGACCTCGAGCTCCGCCAACGGGTAAGCCTGCAGGGCGCGCTGCGAATATTCCAGCGGGACGATGCTGTCTGCGTCGCCGTGAATCAGCAGCACATCCCGGTCGTAGGCCGCGATGGCGCCATAGATGTCATAATCCAAAAGCGGCTCAAAGTAGGCGCGCCCCACATTCATCCACATAAAATAGTAGGTTTCGGGGATCTGCTGGACGCTTTCAAAGAGGCTGTTTGCCGCATCCACCATCACAAAGGCGGGGTAGAGCAGCACCATCCCGCGAATCTCATCCGGGTGGGCCGCGCCGGTGATGGCCGAGACCGCCCCACCCTGGCTGCTGCCCATCAAAAAGAGGTTGTCGCTGTCCACATAATCCAGCTGCTGCACCATTGAGATGACCGCTTCCAGGTCTGCCTGTTCGGTGAAGAGGGACATCTCCAAGGTGGAGCCGTCGCTGCGGCTGCCGGGGCTTCCGCCGCAGAAGTCAAAGCAGTAGACCACATATCCCTTTTCAGCCAGCGCCTCGGCGTAGGTGCTGCCCACCGCGTGGGTTCCGCCAAAGCCGTGGGAAAAGATGACCGCCGGCATTTTGTTTCCGGCACCCTGCGGGATATACACCACGCCGTAAATCCGGTTTTCTCCCCGCTGGGCGTAGAGCTCCTGCGTCCGATAGGAGTATGTAGCTTCCGGCGATGCCGGTTGCTGTTGCACCGGTTCTGTTTCCGGCTGCTGAGCTGCCTCCTGTTGCTGAGTCGGTTGCTGTTGTGGGGCCGGCTGCTGCTCCTGCACCTGCTGCACCTCCTCCCCGGCGGCGGGCTGCACAGAGGTTTGTGCCTGTGTGCAGCCGCCCAGCGTCAGGGAGAAGGCCGCCAGCAGGCAGCTTGCAAGGGCAAGTGTCCTTGTTCTCATCCTGCTACAGCCTCCCGCTACTGTGCCAGACCGTTGCTGGAAAGGTAGCTGTCGATTGTGCCGGTATCGGACGGTCTTGCAAACAGGCCGTCGTGAACGGTGGCGCCGTTGGCGTTTTCCCGCACAAAGGCAATCGAGTTGTCAAACTGTTCGGTGTCCATCGAGGCCGACTGGGTGAAGGGGTAGACGTCCACGCCGGTCAGATCGTAGCTTTCCAGGAAGGTGCCGATAATCATCGGCGCGGTGTGCCACCAGATCGGGTAGCCTACCAGAACGCTGTCGTACTCCTCGATCGACTCCGGCAGGTTGGCAATGGCCGGACGGGCATCGCTGTCCCGCTCCGCCAGCGCCACATCGCCGCACTCGTTGTAGTCGGTGGGGTAAGGGGTCTCGGGCTGCAGCTCCAGCAGGTCGCCGCCGGTCTGCTCCGCGATGTAGGAGGCCATCTCCTGCGTGTTGCCCGACCAGGAGAAGTAGGCTACCAGCGTCTTTCCGCCTGCGGGATCGGTGGTTTCGGTCTGGCTCTGCCGGGTGTCGGTCTGATCACCCTGCGTCTCCTGCTCGTCCGCAGGCTGTTCGGCCGGGTCAGTTTCCGGGGTAGTCTGTTCGGTCGAAGTCTGCCCGGCAGGGTCCGTCTCGTCGGTCGTCTGTTCTGCTGGCATTTCTTCGGTCGCCGCCGGTTCCGTCGTGTCGCTTTCGGGGGCTGCCGGCTCGGTTTGCGTCTGTTCGGCAGGGTCGCTCTGGGGCGCTGCCGGTTCCGCTTCGGCGCTGGTCTGTTCCTCACTTACTGCCGTTTGGTTGGAGACGGAAGTCTGGTTTGCATCGTCTGTGGTCTGCCCGCAGGCCGCCATCGTCAACGCCAGCGCCGTCGCCAGCACAAATGCGGCTGCCTTCTTGAACATGTTGGGTTCCTCCTTTGCATCTGCACGGATTTTGGCTCTCGTCCTTTACATGCACTCCATCAAAATTTCGTAAATTTCCTGGTGGCTCAGCTCACGCGGGTTGCTCTTGATGATGTTGCAGCTGTCCGCCACCTGACGCAGCAGCTCCGGGGTGATCTCGACCTTCGATTTGAGCTCGCTCATCTTGGTCGGGAGGCCGCACTCCTTGATGAAGTCTGCCATCGCCTCCACACCCGCCTCGGCGCTGTCCACACCGAACACTTCCTGTGCAAAGCGGGTAAATTTCCCCTGCGCGTCCTTTACGATGTGGCGGTAGTAGGCCGGGTGGATGACCGCCAGGCCCTGCCCGTGGTTGCAGTCGGTGTAGGCGCCGAGCTGGTGCTCAATCTGGTGGGTCTGCATGTCGGTCATGCGGCCCACCTTGAGGATGCCGTTTTCCGCCATGGCCGAATCCCACATCAGGTTGCCGCGCGCCTGCATGTCGTTGATATCCTTGAGCAGGCGGCGCATGTTGACCACCGTGTTGCGCATGATTGCCAGCGCCACATCGTCCGAGACGTTGTCCTGATCGGAGCTGCCAAAGTAGGTCTCCATCGCGTGGCTCAGGGTGTCAAACGCGCCGGACAGCACCTGCATGCGGGGAACCGAAGCGGTGTAGGCCGGGTCCAAAACCGCAAAGCGAGGTGCAAAGGCCAGCAGGCCGGTCTTCATCTTTTTCTCCTCGTTGGTGATGACCGCGCCGCCGTTCATCTCCGCGCCGGTGCCGGAAGCGGTGACCACCGCGCCGATCGGAAGGGCTTCGGTTGGGAACTGGCGGTTGACAAACTCCATCTCCCACAGGTCCTGCTCGGTTTTGGCCTGCGCCGCCACAATCTTGCAGCAGTCGATGACGCTGCCGCCGCCCACCGCCAGGATGTAGTTGACCTGCTGCTCCTTGGCCAGCTTGGCGCCCTGCTGAACCTTGTCGTAGGTTGGGTTTGGCATGATGCCGGAAAAGTCAACGACCTTCTTGCCGGCCTGCTCCAGCAGCCCCTTGATCTGGTCATAGATGCCGCTTGCCTTGATCGAGCCGCCGCCGTAGGCCAGCATCACCGTCTTGGCCTCGTTGGGAAGCTCCTGTGCCAACGCCTTTGGTGCAACGCCTTCCCCAAAATAAACCTTGGTCGGATAGGAAAAAGTAAAGGTGTCCATAATCGTTTTCTCCTTACAAAACAAAGATTATAGATTGCTTGGTTGATGATTTGCCCGGATAATCTCCTGCAACGAGACATGCTCGTTGCGGTAGCGCGCGTTTGGATTTTTCTCCGGGACGGTCAGGGCGATGGCCTTCTGCGGGCAGGCGTGCGCGCAGGCTGGGCGTACACGCCTAGCAGGTCTGGCAATTGCCCGGCGTAAACACCGCCCTGCCCTGTTCCAGATGGATAGAAGCGGAGGGGCAAACCTGCTCGCAGATTCCGCAGCCGATGCAGCTGTCGGTGACGCGCAGCAGGTGCTGCCAGGCATCCTGGGGCATCTGGCTCATTCGGTCCAAGAACTGCCGGTGCGCGGCGCGGTCGGTGTCGGTCACCGGGGAGATCATTTTCCTGTGCTTCTTTAAGTCGCTGAGAATCGCATCCAGCTGTCCCTGCACATTTTTATCCATTTTGCGCTGCTCGTCCATGTCGAAGCTGGGCAGCCAGTTGTCGACCATCAGCAGGACGTTGATGTAGTCCACCCGAACGCCGCACTCCCTGCACAGCTGCTCCACCAGCTCGGCCGCTCCGCCGTGGCGGTTACCGTAGGTCAGAATCATGTAGAAATAATCGGTGTCAAAGGTGGCCCTGTGCAAAAATTCCTTGACCATCACCGGGACCTCGTGGCCGTAAACCGGCGCCACAATGCCGATGCTCTTGTCACAAAAATGCAGATTCTCCTGGTGGATGACCTGCGGGATGCTCACCGGCTGCGCTTCCAGCTGCTTTGCGATGTACAGGCAGTTGCCTGTTCCTGTAAAATAAAATACCATTCAGACAATCTCCTCCTTCAAAAAACGCGCTTGTATCGGCGCGCGATTTGTGCTATAATCCGGTTGTTGTATCCGGTCGACACTATCGATTATAGTATCCGGTTGTTACTACCGGTCAATGGTCTTTTGCGAAAAAAGATAAGAGATTTTTTAAATTTCTTGTAAACAGGAGGAACATAATGTACACTATGATGCAGGCCTGCAAGGAAACCAACATGTCCTATCAGGCCTTAAAATACTACTGCAACGAGGGCCTGGTGCCCAACGTCAAGCGGGACAGCAACAACCGCCGCGTCTTTGACGAGCACGATGTCAAATGGATTAAAGATCTGGTTTGTTTAAAGCGGTGCGGCATGAGCATCCTGGAGATGAAGGAATATCTGGAGCTCTGCCTGCAGGGCCCCTCCACCATCCCGCAGCGCAAACAGATGCTTGCCAAAAAGCAGCAGGCGCTGCGCGATTCCATCCAGGAGCTGCAGGAAAGCGTCGCCTACATCGACTGGAAACAGAACTTTTATGACGAGGTGCTCTCCGGCAAGCGCCCCTATGTCAGCAACCTGATTCGGGTGGAGGAATAATCTCCCCTTCGGTTTGCTCTTTGCACAGACAAATTTCTGCAGTCTGCACTGAAGACTTTTGCCCGCCTGATCCGTTTTTGTTTTCAGCGGGCGGCGGGCCTTTTGAACAGCATTTGGGCAATTCTTAAAGGAGGGTTTATCACAATGTGGATTTTATTTGCTTTTGGTTCCGCCTTTTTTGCGGGCGTCACCGCCATCCTGGCCAAGTGCGGCATCCGCAAAACCGACTCGACTGTGGCGACAGCGGTGCGCACCATCGTGGTGCTGCTCTTTTCCTGGCTGATGGTGTTTGTCGTCGGCTCGCAAGACCAGCTGGGCTCCATCGACCCGAACACCTGGCTGTTTCTCATCCTGTCCGGCCTTGCCACCGGCGCGTCCTGGCTGTGCTACTTCCGGGCGCTGCAGCTGGGCGACATCAACAAGGTGGTCCCTGTCGACAAGTCCAGCGTCATCCTGACCATGCTGCTGGCCTTTCTCTTTCTGCAGGAGCCGATCACCCCGTTTGGCGGCGTCGGCGTCGTGCTGATTGCGGCGGGCACCTTTTTGATGATTGAGAAGAAGGATGTCAAACAAAAAGAGGACCAGAAAAAGAGCTGGTTTCTCTACGCTGCCGGTTCGGCCATCTTTGCAAGCTTAACCTCCATCCTGGGCAAAATCGGCATCTCCGGCGTCGAGTCCAACCTCGGCACCGCCATCCGCACCGCTGTGGTGCTGCTGATGGCCTGGGTGATGGTCTTTGTTGCCGGCAAGGCGGGGGAGGTCAGAAAGATCCCCAAAAACGAGCTCGGCTTTATCTGTCTGTCCGGCATCGCCACCGGCGCGTCCTGGCTGTGCTATTACCGCGCGCTGCAGGACGGCCTTGCCAGCATCGTTGTCCCCATCGACAAGCTGAGCATCCTGGTGACGGTCGCCTTCTCCTACTTTGTCTTTCATGAGCGGCTCTCCAAAAAGTCTGCCATCGGACTGGTTTTGATTGTCGCCGGCACGCTGGCCATGTTGATTTAACAATCCCTTGTGAAAAAAAGAGGGGAGATTCTCTCCCCTCAACGTTCGATTATCCACCACCCACCACAAATTTGGAAGGAGTACACACCATGCAGCAATGGATGCTGACATTTGTCAACCAATTTGGTTACCTGGGAATCTTTCTGCTGATCCTCATCGAAAACATCTTTCCGCCCATCCCCTCGGAGGCCGTCCTCCTGTTCGGCGGCGCTCTGACCGTCACCACCGCCATGAACGTCCCCGGCACCATCCTCGCCGCCACCGCCGGCTCGGTGCTGGGCGCGATTGTTTTGTATGCCTTTGGCAGAATCTTTCAGGCCGAGCGGCTCAAAAGGCTGTTTGCCGGACGGTTCGGCCAGATCACCAAGCTGCGCCCCGAGCATGTGGAAAAGGCCGAAATCTGGTTCCGGCGCTATCAGGGCAAGGCGGTGCTGATCTGCCGCTGCATCCCCATTGTCAGGAGCCTGATCTCCATCCCCGCCGGCTTTGCCAAGATGCCGATGCCCGGATTTTTGCTGCTGACCACCCTGGGCAGCGCGGTCTGGAACACGGTGCTGGTCTGCATCGGCTCGGTGCTGGGCAGCGCCTGGGAACAGGCCATGCCTTACTTTGACCAGTACACCCACATCGCCGCCGCTGTGATTATTGTGGCGGCCGTCGTCTTTGCCGTGGTCTTTCTGCTTCGCCGGCGCAAAAAAGCGCAGGGCCAGAAGCTGAGACTGCCAAACGAGGAGGAAAGCCTGTAGACTCCCTTCCCCTTGCCTGATACCAAAAAGAGGAGCAACAGAAAAATTTCTGTTGCTCCTCTTTTTTTATTCCGCCCGGGAAAGTTCCTCGGTCAGCTTCAAAATCTGCGGCGCCAGCCGTTCCCGCTCGCGCCTGGTGATGCGGGTGTACAGCGGGTACGCTGCCGCGATGCCTACAATTCCGATCACCCCGATCACAACCCCTGGGACAAACCACTGCATCCAGACCATGGTGCAGCACATGCCGATCCCCAGCAGCAGGCAGCTGATGACCCCCACGATGACCGAAACCACCGTCCCTTTTCTGGTTGCGCTGCGGTCCAGGCGGCGCAGCTGCTCCATCTTATCCTCCTGGGGGAGATACTTTTTGCGAATGCTCTGAATCTCCTCCTGCTGTTTGGCTGAATAGGTGTAATGAAAGCTCTCTTTCTTTTCCTCCATAGGACACCTTCCTTTCTATCCATATCTATCTATGTGTTTTCGTTATTTGATTCCTGTCGTTTTTTGAGCTGTTTGCTGGCGTGGTCGGTCATATAGATGCCCATCCCCACCACAATCACGCAGACGCTGCCGCCGGTCGACGCGGTCATCAGTTGGCGGAAAGTCTCCCCTCCTCCAAACTGTGCCAGCATCGCCGTCTCCAGCGACAGCATCGAGACCAGCGCCGCGGCCAGGTTGATGGCCTTGGCTGCGGACATCGCCGGGCTTTGATATTTGCGGTAGCGCACCAGGTTGACCACCGCCATGATGGTGACGTAAAAGGTGTACAGCGCCATGGCGTAGATCAGACTGCCCGCGTAGTGGAAGCTTCCATTTTGGTGGACCACCAGAATGATCACCCCGGCCAGCGCCACATTCATCATCACCAGGATGATGCCGCACAGCCGAAAGCGCTTCCACTCCGCCGCCTTGTCCTTTCCAAAATGGTGCCGGTGCGCGTGGCGGACCAGCAGAAAGCGCATCACCGCCAGAAACAGATAGTACACCGCCAGCGTTGCAAACCAGACCGAGCGGTAAAAAAATCCCGAAAAGCCGTTCATCCCCGCGTACAGCAGATTGACCGCCAGCGACAGGCGCAGCGAGAGGCTGGTCTTAAAGGGGATGTCCTTGAGGTAGCGCCTGACATAGCGGTTTTGCATCGCCCACCGCTTTCCTGCCCGAAACAGCGGCACCGCGCTGGCACAGACGATCATCAGCGAATAGGCGGAGAAAACATAGGAAGGGTAGGCAATCGGGCTATCCTCCCCCGCCACCAGAAAGGTATAGGCCAGCAGGGCGGCCGCGACCGGCACGCTCAGCACCACCACAGCCGTCCCCGGAAACAACAATCTATCCAGCAATTTTTTCAGCTTCTCCATCCTGCCCTCTCCTGATTCTGACTGTGAAGGTACTTCCTCTCCCCACTTGGCTGCTGACCGAGATGTCGCCGCCGACAATATCGATCACCCGCTTAACCAGCGCAAGCCCCAGGCCGTTGCCCTGGGTGGCGTGGGAGGTGTCCCCCTGGTAAAACTTTTCAAAGATGTGTTTTCCCACCTCCGGCGGGATGCCGCATCCGGTATCCGACACCTGGATGACGGCAAATTCCCCCTGCGTCCGCAGCGAGAGGGAGATTTTGCCGTGCGGCTCGGTGAATTTGACCGCGTTGGAGAACAGGTTGTTCCAAACCAGCGAGAGCAGCTGCGCGTCGGCGTCCACCAGGACCGCCTCCTGCACGTCCGTCTCGATCTGCAGCTCCTTTTTTTCCCAGGCTTCCTCAAAGCTCAGCAGGCACTCACAGAGCTGCTCGCCCAGATCGTAGGTCTCCACCTGCGGGTAGATCTGCTGGTTTTCCAGCTTGTTGAGCTTGAGGATGTTGGTGATCAGGTCGGCCAGCCGGCGGGAGGCCTCGGTGATGGCCTTGGCATACTCCATCCGCTTTTCCTCCGACAGGCCCGGACGCTGCAGCATGGTGCCGTAGTTTTGAATCACCGCCAGCGGCGTTTTGAGCTCGTGGGAGACGTTGGCAATAAAGTCGGTGCGCAGCGTCTCGGTGCCGGAAAGCTCCTGCGCCATCCGGTTAAAATAATCGGCGATGACATCAAACCCACTGTTGTTCTCGATGCCCGGGAGCGGCGGAATCCGCACCGAAAAGTCGCCCTTCATGATCTGCTCGGCCGCCCTCACAATCGTCCTCACCGGTCGCTCCACCAGCCACTTGCGGCGCAGGCCGTCGATGACGGTGCACAAAAAGCTCAAAAACAGAATGTTGACAAAGGTGAGCTTGGCGGCACTTTCTATTTTATCTTTGGTCAGGGCAATGCCGGTGGCCGCCGACAGCTCGTTTAAAAAAAGGAGCATGCAGCAGCTGATGACAAACGCCATCAGCAGAAAAAAGGCCAGATAGCGCCGCAGCGCAAACAGCCATCCCTCAAGCCTTCTTTTCCCCTTCCCGCTCATCATTTTAAGACCGCCTTATATCCCAGTCCGTGGACGGTGACGATCTCAAAATCATCGCAGTCCGCAAATTTTTCCCGCAGCTTGACCATATAGACGTCCACCGTCCGCGGCCCCGAGGTGGAGGCGCTGTCCCAAAACTCATCCATCAATTGGGAGCGGGTGAAGGTCTTTTTGGGGTAAGAAAGCAGCTTGTAGATCAGATTAAACTCCCGCACGGTCAGCGGGATCTCCTCGCCGTTGAGGTAAGCGGTGTGTTCCTCGGCGTCCAGCGTCAGGCCGCCGACCGTCAGCTTTTTGCTGGAGGCAATCCTGGCCCGGCGCAGCAGCGCCTCCATCCGCAGCAGCAGCTCGTCCAGGTCGATGGGCTTGACCATGTAGTCGTCAATCCCCGCCTGAAAGCCGCGCTGCTTGGACGCAAAGTCGTCCCTGGCGGTCATAAACAGGATGGGAATTTCCTGGTTGAGCTCCCGCACCGTCCTGGCAAAGGCAAATCCGTCCACCCCCGGCATCATGATATCGGAAATAATGAGGTCAAACAGGGTTCCCCCGTACATGGCGTCATAGGCTTCGTTGGCGTTCAGGCACCCCAGCGCCTGATAGCCGTTCTGGTTGAGATAGGCGCACACCGTCCTGTTCAGTTCCTGGTCGTCCTCGACTACTAATACTTGAAACATCCATTCTGCCTCCTTTTCCTAAGATTATATCACAGAGATGTTAACGTTTTGTTTGCGCCGGCCCCTTTTTGCAAAAAAGATAGGCCCGAACGCACAATTCGCCCAGGCCTAAAGCAGCTTTTTTCTCTTTTTATTGATGCTCGCGCTCCTGCTGTTCTTTTGCAAGGCGCTGCTTGGCCTGCTCCACTGTCTCCCCTTCCTTTGTCAAAAACTGATCCACAAAGTGGTCGCTCATCCTGTTGAATCCACCAACAACGCCGTCCTCGATCTTTTTGTACCCGCCGACGACGATCTCCTCAATCTTCTTATATCCACCAACCACATTTTCTGCAATTTTTTCATTGACCTTGACAAGTTTCGATTTTGCCATCGAAGATTCCTCCTTTACAAAGATGCTTCCCTTTTATGCTTGCGGACAAAGCAGACAACTGCCGCCACAACGCCTGCCAGTGCGGCGATCCCCGCCGCTGTCGGGATGATAAACCGTTCCATACAGATGCCTCCTTTTATTTTAGGCCCTTGATTAATGGAATCAGGCAGATCAGCAGCACGATGCCGACGATGCCGACCGCGATGCCGGGGATCAGCATGCCCCAAATCATCGTCATGCACATGCCGACGCCGAACACGATGGCGCCGAACACGCCGAAGATCGTCGTCGCAATCGCTCTGCCGTTAAAGACAATCGCCGGTTTGCCGTCCATCTTGCGGCGAATGGGAATCATGGCCAGCAAAATTACCGCGCCGACAATGCCGATCACAATGCCCTGCGTCATCGCGCCCCACTCCGGCAGCAGCGCCATGCACATGCCCAAGGCAAAAACGATTCCGCCAACGCTGCTCACAATCAGGGTGATAAAATCTTTCTTTTTCATTCTCAAAAACCTCCATTATATTTTGTCTTGTTTCTTTTGTGCTTCCGCGCCTGATGATTCTATTGTAAGGGCTGTCTGTTTGCGAAATGCTTTTGATTTGTTTGCAAAATGTGAAAATCCACCCCCGGACCGATTTTTTTGCGGCAAAAAAAGCAGCGCCTTCCCTCCAAGCAGATTGGAAGGAAGGCGCTGCAAAGCGTCTCTTTTTCTTTTTTTATACCAGCAGGTTGACCGTCAGCCCGGTGACAAAGGAAAACGCCATTACAAACAATAGGTAGAGCACAAAGCGGCGTATCCCCAGCACAATTTTCAGCGCACCGAGGTTGGTGATCTTGGTGGAGGGGCCGGTCAGCATGAAGGCAGCCGCGCTGCCCATGCTCATCCCGTCTGCCAGCCACTGCTGCAGCAGCGGGATGGTTCCCCCGCCGCAGGCGTACAGCGGCACCCCGATCGTCGCTGCCATCAGCACGCCGAAGGCCTCGTTGACGCCAAAGACCGCCATCATCGCTTCGGCCGGCACATACCGCTGAAAGAGGGCGGAGAGCACAATGCCAAAGAGAAAATACGGACCGGTCGCCTTGAGGTTTCGTCCCAGGTTTTTCAAAAAGCGGAGCAGCAGATTGGGATCGGTGTCCCGGTTGCCCGGCCCGTCGAATCCGTCAAAGTTAAAAAACGACTTGTCCCGGTAGAACCAGCGCACCAGCAGCCCTGCCGCAATCCCGCAGAAAAAGCAGGAGAGGATGCGAACCGCAAGGGCCGTCGGCCCCAGCGCGGCGCTGTAGATAATCAGCTGGGGGTTGAGCAGGATGGAGCTCATCATAAAGGCCGCGAGCAGGTCGTCCTTCATCCCCAGTCTGGAAAAGGAGGCCGCCAGCGGGATGGTGCCGTACATGCACAGCGGGGAGGCAATTCCCAGGACGCTGGCGGGGATCAGCCCCATCGCGCCGAGCCGCCTTGTCTGCAGGCGTCCAAACAGGGCATGAATGGAGCCTTTTGCAAAGACCGAGATGGCCGAGCCCAGCACCATGCCCAGAACCCAGTAAGGAAAAATCTGCCCCAGCTGCAGGGTGAAATAGTACCACAGATAGACAAATTCCCGATGAAAAATCTCCGCCATCCGGCACCTCCCCGCTTAGCCGTCGATGGAGACCAGCTCATAGCTGCGGCTGCCAAGGCCGATCTGCTGCGCGTGCTCCAGGGTGTGCAGGCCGTTGCGGCTCTCGATGCGGTTGACAAGTGACTGCCCGTCCTCGGCGCTGTACACCAGGTCGATGCAGGCCTAGTCCAGCGCCACCGGGTCGGTGGATGCCAGGATGCCGATGTCGTGCATGTCCGGCTCCGCCGGGTTGCCATCACAGTCGCAGTCCACCGACAGGCGGTTCATCACATTGATGTAGACAATCTGATCCCCCAGATAGTCGCTGACCGATTTGCCTGCCTCCGCCATGCTCTCCAAAAAGGCGTCCTGATCGCCGCCCCAGGGATTGGTGCGGCTGCTGCCGGCGCTGTGAATCCAGGCCTTGCCCTCGCTGGAGCCCAGGCCGATCGAGATATTTTTGATCGCCCCGCCATAGCCGGCCATGCTGTGGCCTTTAAAATGAGAGAGCACCAGATAGGAGTCGTAATCCTCAAAGGCCGCACCCACATAGTTTTCGCTCAGGCGGCTCCCGCCCTGTACCGGCAGGGTCATCGATCCTTCCTCATCCAGAATCTGGAAATCGGCAATCGCGGTGAAGCCGTGGTCCTCCGCCACCTGATAGTGCATCGCCGTCTCGGCGCGGGAACCGCCATAGGCGGTGTTGCACTCCACAATGGTGCCGTCCAGCGACTGCACCAGACCGGCAATCAGCTCCGGGCGCAGGTAGTTGCTGGCGGGCGGCTCCCCGGTCGAGAGCTTGACCGCTACCCTGCCCTGCGGCTCCCACTGCAGCGCCTGATACACCGCCATCAGACCTTCGGGGGTGATCTCCTGCGTCATATAGACCACCGGCGTTCCCTGCGCCGCCTCGGGCTGCTGAGTTGTTTCCGTGTCGGCAGTTTGCTGCTCCTGCTGAGTTGTTTCCGTGTCAGCTGTTTGTTCCTGCTGCTGTGTCTGCTCCTGCTGCTGCGCGCTTTGCACAGGAGGAGGGCTCTGTGCAGAACCCTCCTCCTGTGTGCAGGCGCACAGGGAAAAGAGCAGGCCGACGATCATCAAAACCGCGTACCATCTTTTCAAAACCAGGCACCTCCTGTTCCCACCTATTCAAATCGTCTCTTACAGCGCGTTGTAACTCTGGTCGTCCACCGGCTCCAGCCATTCGTTGCTGGTCTCCTCGCCCGGCACCTCGACCGAAAGGTGCGCAAACCAGCTGTCCTTCGCCGCGCCGTGCCAGTGCTTGACGCCCGCCGGAATCTTCACAACGTCGCCCGGGTGCAGCTGCTGCGCCGGTTTGCCCCACTCCTGGTACCAGCCCCTGCCGGCGGTGCACAGCAGAATCTGGCCGCCGCCCTTTTTGGCGTGGTGGATGTGCCAATTGTTCCGGCAGCCCGGCTCGAAGGTCACGTTGCCGATTCCAACGCCCTCGGTGCACAGCATCTTCAGATAGCTCTGGCCGACAAAGTACTGGCCAAACGGATTTTCTTCTCCCAGCTCAAAGATTGGATCGATTTCTGGTTTTTTCATTTTAACAACTCCTTCATTGGTTATGATATCCGTCAAAGCAAGCCCGTTTGGCCTTGCTTTCAGACGTTGTTGACCTTACGCTTTTCCCTTGCCTTCCTTACCGGCCGACAGCCGCTGCAGGACCCTGGAAAGATAGTAGGCAAGGCAGACCCACAGGCCCATCATCGCCAGATATTCGGCGAAGAACAGCGCCAGCGGCTGCTCCATATCAAAGAAGACAAACTGGCTGCGCTGGAACAGGTAGTCGGCGATGTTGTTTTTGGCAAAGGCGCAGATGCCAAAGATGCAGACCGCTGCCGCCAGCAGGCGCAAAACAACGGTGCGCGCAGCCGAGCCTTCCTTTTTTCGGCAGAGCCTGCGCGCCATCCCCATCACCATGCCCCAGTGCAGTCCCAGGTGGACGCTCATCAGCACAAAGCCCCAGTAAGAGGCCAGCATGTGCAGGATGCGCGCAAAGCCCATGCCGCCCTGGATGGGCAGGAACGCAAAGACTTCCCGGGAGAGGATGACGCCGCTGACCATCAGGCCGAGCATGCACAGCAGCACCAGGGTGTTGACGGCGGTCTGCAAAATCCGCACGGCGCCGTATCTTCCCTTTTTAAGGCTGCGGTACCAGTTCCGGTTGAGCAGGTGATGGAGGATGAACAGCACAAACATCGCCGTCCCCAGATATTCGTGGACGGTTTCCCCCACCAGCATGTAGGCCATCTGGCAGAGCAGCAGCACCGTCATCACAAGGTCAATTCCCATCTTCAGCATCATTTTGGGCTTCATACGGCCCCTCCTTTTGCCAGCAAATTTCTTTCCACCTTCAGTATAGCGCACGCCGGGTGCGCTGTCGAATACCTATCCCGTATCCAAGCGCATACCCGCCAGGCATTCACTCGCGTCTTTAGTATCCCAGCTCCTCCAGCCAGGCAAGGATGTCCTGCTGGGAGGAGGCGGCGTCCTCCTCGTAGACATCAAAGACATTTTCCGACAGGGCTGTGCTGTCCGGCAGCGCCTCGTCGATCTGCTCGACGCTGCTGGCAAGGCCGCCTGTGCCGTGGGAGCAGAACAGGTAAACCTGCTTGTCCGAGAGGTCGTTCTCCTCCAAAAAGGAGAGCAGCGCCATCGGCACGCCGTACCACCAGTTGGGGTAGCCCAGAAAAACGGTGTCGTATTGTTCCAGCTGCTCCACCGAGGCGGTCAGCTCCGGCCGGGCGTCCTCTGCCCGCTCCTGATTGGCCCGTTCCAGGCAGGCGTCCCAGTCGCTGGAATAGGGCTCGGTGACCTGGATGGAGAACAGGTCGCCGCCCGTCCGCTCGCTGATCCATTGGGCCAACTGCTGGACGTTGCCCGGTGCGGTCACGCTGGGCGAGGCCACCGCGTCCACCTCCCCGTCGATGACGGCATTGTCCGCCCAGGAAAAATAGGCCACCAGCACCCCGCTCTCCTGCGCATTGGAAGGCTCCTCCGGTTGCTGTTCGGTAGAAGCAGGCTCCTCCTCTTCCTGTACGGAAGCTGACTGCGATTGTTCTGTTGCTTCGGCAGAAGCCGACTGTTCCTCCTGCTGGTTGCCGGCACAGGCCGCAAGGCTGAGAACCATAAGTGCCGCCAGGGCCGCGGCCATCCATCTTCGCATCATAAAATCCTTCCTTTCCCGGTTTGGTTTCCTATTGCTCCATTCCCATCTCGTCCAGCAGCTGCTGGGCCTGCTGCATGCAGAACTGCAGGCTGCCGATCTTGTGCAGCAGCTCGCTCTTGGTCTGCTCCAGCAGCCTGCGCTGCGCAGTGAGCGGCTGCTCCTCCTTGGCAGGAGCTTCCATATACTGCTTGATGCCCTTGAGCGGCATGCCCGCCGCCTTCAGCTTCTGGACGAGAAAGATCTTCTGCAAAACCGGCTCCTGATAGGTGCGCACCCCCCACTTGTTTCTGGGGACCTGGGGGATCACGCCGATCTGCTCGTAATACCGCAGGGTATCCTCCCGCATTCCGGTCATGGCCGACACTTCACGAATCGTCATTCTCTGTTCTCCTTTCTATGAAAGCCCTCAACTGACCTTTTTATTCTCTGTGATGTCTTTGGTTTAGGCAAGCCCCAGCTCGCTCAGCCAGCTCTCCACCTGCTGCTGTGCGCCGGTCGCGCTGGAAGCGCCGATGGACAGGCCCTCCTGGACGGTCGCCTGCGGTTCCATCTGCTGGATGGTGCTGATGGTGTTGGAAAAGCCGCTGCCGCCCGAGGTGACAAACGGGATGACCGTCTTGCCGGAGAGGTCGACCTCATCCAGGAAGGTGTAGACCGCCATCGGCATGTCACCCCACCAGTTCGGGAAGCCCAGGAAGATGGTGTCGTAGCTGCCCAGATTTTCCAGATGGGTGGCAAGCTCAGGGCGCGCGCCGTCGCTCTGTTCCTGCTGGCCCTGGTCGAGGGTGGCGTCGTAGGTGTCGGGGTACTGCTCCACCGTCCGGATGGAGAACAGGTCCGCACCGGTGGCCTGTGCAATCATGTCCGCCACCACACCGGTGTTGCCGGTGTGCGCGCCGTTCCAGGGCTGGATGCTGGCCGACGCGGAGGCGTCCACATCATCCGGCAGGGCGGCGTTCTCGGCGTAGCTGAAGTAGGCCACCAGGAGGCTGCTCTGCGCGCCTGCCTCCGACGATTCCGCTTCTGCTGTCCCCTCGGTCGATTGTTCGGTTTCTGTCTCTGTCGATTCCTCGGCCGGCTGTTCTTCGCCCGCTACCGGCTCTTCGGCCGGCTGTTCTTCGTCCGCTGCCGGTTCCTCTGCGGGTTGTTCTTCCGGCTGCTCGGTTTCTTCTGTCGGCTCGGTTTCAGATGCCTGCTGGGTCTCCTCGGTTTCTTCGGTCTGCTGCTGTTCTGTCTGGGCGCTGGTCTGCTCCGGTTCGCTCTGTTCCTCCGAGCAGCCTGCCAGCGAAAGGGCCAAAACTGCCGCCAGCAATAAACTCATCCATCTTTTCATTGTCGTGTGCCTCCTGTCTCCAAATCTTGTTCACTCTACTTCTCTATCATTCTGCCAGGGCGAAGGTGACCTCCACATTGCCCGGCAGCTGCTCAAAGACCGACAGGTCGGACGTCACCCTGCCGATGGGGATGACCTCCACCGAAAGGATGGGGTCGTCGGTCTGCGCATAAAAGATTGCCATGTTGTGGTGCGGCTCGCAGTAGGTGATCTCCCCGTTTTCAAAGGTGGTCTGGCCACCCTCCAGATTGGTCGGATAAAAGTCCACCCCGCCGTAATATTCCCGGCCGCCAAATCCCACCATCGAAACGGTCAGCGGGAAATACGACTGGATTTCCTGTGCCAGGGCTGTGTCGTACAGAACGCCGTCCAGCACCGTGCCGCCCACCGTGATGGTGAGAGGGGGCAGCTGCGCCTCCTGGGAGGTAAACCCGATTCCCTGCAGCCACTGTGCCACCGTGTCCGCTGCATCCGGGACATCCGGCGCCTCCACGGCCAGGCCGTCCAGCACCGCCGCTTCCCCTTCGATAAACTGCGCGATGTCGCTGTAGCTGCTGCCCGCGCCGTAGCCGTCGTGGGTGCAGAAGGGAATCACCGTCTTTCCCGCAAGGTCATATTGGGACAAAAAGGAGAAGATTGCCTGCGGCGCATTGGTCGCCCAGACCGGATAGCCGACGAACACCGTGTCGTATTCCGACACATCCAGGTCGGACTGCACAAGCTCCGGTAGCGTCCCCGCCTCCATCTCGGCGTGGTTTTGGTCCACCACCGCGTCAAAATCGGTGGGGTAAGACTGCGCTGTCCGGATCGCGTGCAGCTGTCCTCCCACATTCTGCTGGATCAGGCGCGCGATCCATTCGGTGGTTCCCACCCGCTCGTCCTGGCCCGGGACCAAACTTGCCGAGGCGGTGGCGTCGACATCCTCCGGATAGTCCGCGTTCTGCCCCAGCGAGAAATAGGCAATCAGGATATTTTCTGCTTGCTGGGTCTGAGCCTGTTTCGGCTGTTCTGCTCGCTGGGTATCAGACTGCTCTGCCTGTTCTGCTTGCTCTGCTTGCTCCGGCTGTTCTGGCTGCTCCGCTTCCTCCGCCGGCTCTTCCGGTTCGGTTGCCGGTTTCTGCGCTTCCGGCTGCTGCTCCTGCGTCTGGGCAGAAGCGGTTGTCTGCTGCCCGGTCTGATTCTGGCAAGCCGACGACGAGAGGGCAACTATCGCCGCCAGCAACAGCGCTGCTAATCGTTTCATCAACATCCTGCCTCCTTTTTATTCCTTCGGATTTTTCATCTGATAAATGAGGTAGTCCAGCCGGTCCAGCGCCTGCTGCTTTTGGTGGATCTGTTCCAGCAGCCTGCAGCGGCATTTGCGCAGCAGGCGGATCTTCGCTTCGCAGCAGCCGCTGCGCTGCAGGTCGCAAAGCTTTTTGAGCTCCTCCAGCTCCATTCCCGCCCGCTGCAGCGCACACAGCTGAGCCGCCTTTCGCAGCTCCGCCTCCGGGTAGTCCGTCTCCCCGCTTTCCGTCTTTTCTGTCCTGATGAAACCGCTCTCCTCATACAGCTGCAGCATCTTAACATCGAGGTGAAAGCAGCTGCTCGCCTCCTGTAAGGTCATTGCACTCCTCCGTTTTCACACAAAAAGTAAAGCGCAGCAGAAATGCTTTCTCTGCTACGCTTTCATTATAGTGCAAGGGTTTTTCCATGTCTAATACTTATTTTTCATGCTCTTTTATATCTTTTGAGCATGCTTTTTTAGGCTTCCGCCTGCAGCGTCTCTTTGAGATACTGGATAAACTTCTCCGCTGCCGCCCCAAACGGCTGCCCCCGCTTCCAGGCCAGGACACAGGTTGCCGTCAGCGGCGGATAGAGTGGTCGGCACACGATCTTTTCCGGGTCCCAAAAGGCAAGGGAGCCCTGTACCAAAATGGCATAAGCCAGCTTATTGTGGACCATGATCGCGCTGTTGGAGGGAAGGTTTGAGGTGAACAGGACGTTGAGCTTTTCAAAATCCTCGCCGAACCAGCCTGCCAGCTCGCTGCGGACATTTTGCCGGTGCGGCAGGATAAGCGGCAGGTCCTTTAAATCTTTTGGCGTAATGTGCTCCTTCTGAGCCAGCGGCGAATCCGGGTGCATGGCAACCTGCCACTGCTCCCGCTGTTTGAGGCGGATATACTCGTACTTTTCGATGTTCACCGGCTCCATCAGCAGGCCGATGTCGGTCAGTCCACGGTCCATCCGGTCCTTGACATGGTCGGCAATCGCCGTGTACAGGTCAAAGGTGACGCCCGGATAGCGCTCATGAAAGCTGCGGAAAATCTCCGGCAGCATCCGCACGGCGGCCAGATCCCCAAACCCGATGGACACCGTCCCCTCGACCATCTCGTCCTGCTCGGTCAGCTCCTTTTCGGTCTTGTCCACCAGCTCCAGAATTTCCTCGGCGCGCCGGCGCAGCAGCATCCCTTCGCTGGTCAGCGCAATCTTTCTGCTTCCCCGGTCGAACAGCCTGACCCCCATCTCCTCCTCCATCTGGGCAATCTGACGGCTGAGCGTGGGCTGGGTGATGTGCAGCACCTCGGCTGCCCGCGTGATGCTCTCCTCCCGCACCACCGTCAAAAAATATCGCAAAACCCGTATTTCCATTCCGGTTCCTCCCCACCTGGCAGTGATTTTTTTCTTCCTCTATCATACCAAATCCATGCCCAAAAAGCAACAAAGGGAGCCCCTTCTAAACGTAAGGAAGCTCCCTTTGAAACAAAAAAATCAGCATCCGCCCTGCTCATCTGCGGAGGATACGGCTTTGAGGTCCCGCAAAAAATTGCCGATATCCGCGTCCAGGCAAAGGCTGCGCTCCGCAATCTTTTTGGGCGCGTACACCTGCCCTTTGTTGACACAGACATAGGTGGCCTTGGGATTCTGGGTGGTCATGCGCCAGAACGGATACTTGATGATGCCGGGGGTGTTAAACCCGACCCCCAGCTCGAGGTAGAGGATGCGGCTCGATCCATTTCGCTCCAGAAATTCCCGGTAACGGTTCATCGCGCAGTACCAGCCGTCGTCCTGCACAAAGCTGTCGTCGATGCGCAGGTTCATCGTCATCGGCGCGCCGCACACCGGGCAATGCGGCACCAGCTCCGGTGGGATGCGCAGATGTTGCTGCTGCTCCACCATCCGGCGCACCTGCTCCTCGTTGTCATAGGTCTTTTGGTGGCAGGCGCGGGAGCACTGCCACAGGCCGTAATCCCCCTGGGTGTAAAACAGGCGCTCCTTCTGGAACCCCGCCTTCTGGAAGCAATGGTCGGCGTTGGTGGTCAGCACAAAGTAGTCCCTGTCCTGCACCAGCTCCAGCAGCTGCCGGTAGACCGGACGGGGCGGATCCACATAGCGGTTGACCAGGATGTTGCGGCTCCAGAAGGCCCAGTACTGCTCCAGCGAATCGTAGGGGTAAAAGCCGCCAGAGTACATATCGTGGAAGCCGTAGGCCTTCTCAAATTCGGAGAAATACCGCTCAAACCGCTCGCCGCTGTACACAAAGCCCGCCGAGGTGGAAAGCCCCGCCCCTCCGCCGATCAGTACGGCGTCCGCGGCGGCAAATGCCTCGCTCAATCGGTCGAGCTTATCCCAGTAGCTGTCTGTAGATGGCATGGTCCTGGTCCTGAAAAACATTGAAGATCACCTCCATGGGGTTTGTCTGTTCTTGTCTGTAGGCCCGCACCGTCCCGACGGCAATCTGCGCCGCCAGCCGGTTTGGAAAATGAAACTCTCCGGTGGAAATGCAGCAGAAGGCCACGCTCCTGCAGCCGCTGCGTTCGGCCAGCTCCAGACAGGAGCGGTAGCAGCTTGCCAGCAGCTGGCAGTCCCGCCCGGTGACCCGGCCGGTGATGATCGGCCCCACCGTATGCAGCACATAGCGGCAGGGAAGGTTGTAGGCGGGGGTGATTTTGGCCTCGCCCGTCCCTTCCTCGTGGCCCTGGCGCTGCATCAGCTGCTGGCAGGCCAGCCGCAGCTGCACGCCCGCGAAGGAGTGGATGGCGTTGTCGATGCAGCCGTGGCAGGGCACAAAGCAGCCGAGCATCTGGCTGTTGGCCGCGTTGACGATGGCGTCGCAGCGCAGGGTGGTGATGTCCCCCTGCCAGAGATAGATCCCCGGCTCCACCGGTTCCAGCTCCTGCAGGTCGGTGATGCCTTTGCGGCGGGTCTCCTCCTGCAGGTAGGCGTCCTGCACCCCTAAAAATTCGTCGCTCACCGGCGCCGGCATCCGCACGTTCATCAGCGCGCGCAGCAGCTGCCGCCTGCCCTGCGGGTCCGCCGGGACGTCAAACTTCTCCTGCCGCTCCCGCAGCAGGTAATCCAGTAAAAAGGTAAGGCGCTCCTCCTGTGTCAAATCGATTCCCTCCGTTCCACCGCCCTTGCCGGGCAGACCTCCATGCAGTTGCCGCAGTGCAGGCAGTGCTCCTGCCGGATGACGACCGGCTTGCGGCTGATGTCGATGCACTTCTGCGGGCATTTGGAGTAGCAGAGCTTGCAGCCGATGCAGCGGTCGGTCACAAAGTAGCCGCCCGCCTCCTGCCGCCCGCCCCCAAAGGAGAAGGAGGCGCGCTCGATGGGGAGCTTGGAGAGGTCAAACCACTCCCCCGTCCCCTCCTCGATGCGAAAGACGGTCAGCGCGCTGCGGGAGGCCGGGTCGGGGTAGATCTTTTCCATGTAGGGGTTTTTGGAAAACAGCTCCGGAATCTTCTGCGGTCCCAGCTCCCGCGCCTTTCCCTGCACCGAGACCGCCACGCAGGAGAGGGTATTCTCCCCCTTCATAGCGGTGAAGGCGACGTTCTCGTTCTCCTGAAGCCGCCGGTAAAAGCTCTTTCCCTTCGCGGTCAAAAAGTAAAGGCCGTCCTCGTCGCAGTCCATCATGTCGATCGCACAGGTGACCGGGCGGCCCTGCGCGTCGACGGTGGCAAAGACAGTGGAGTGAATCTGCTCCACGATATAGCGCAGATAATCGATTGCCTGCATAAAAAATGCCTCCTTACTTTGTTCCTTTGAGCACCGGCGGCAGCCGCTGATCGAGCAGCATGGTGACGGCGCTGACAACCAGTCCCTTGAGAAAATTAAAGGGCAGGGCGTTATAGAGCACCACATCGAGCTTGGTCTGGATGAAGGGGATGAACTCCCCAAAGGAAGCGATGAGCTGGTCGAGCGGCATAAAGCTCTCGAACAGCGGCAGCAGCAGAAAGTAGTTTGCCGCCGCCGCGACAATCCCCATGCCAAGGCTTGCAGCCACGCAGGCTATCCAGGCCATCCTTCTGGTCCTGTTTTGTTTATAGAGCAATCCTGCAATCAGCGCGAAGCTGCCGCCCATCAAAAAGTTGGCCAGCTCCCCCACCCCGCCGGTCGAGGTGGTCAGCAGCTGCAGGAGATTTTTGACAAATTCAATCATCACGCCCACCATCGGCCCGCAGGCAAAGGCGCCGATTAAGGCGGGCAGGTCCGACAGGTCCATCCGCGCAAAGGACGGGGAGAGTGGAACCGGAAATTCGATAAAGGCCAGCAAAAACGCGATGGCGGAAAGCACCGCCGTCACGGTGAGCATACGTACATTGGGAACCGATTTTGGGGAAACGGCTGTGGTGTTGTTTTTCATAAGTTCTCCTATCCGGATATGCTTTCATATTAGAATAAGCCCCACAGGATCGGCGCCTGCGGGGCTTACCCTTGTCATATCCTCTCTCATCCAGACTGTACTGTCGGTAACGGAATCGCACCGTCTCGGCTGCATCGTGCAGTTCGCAGACTTTCACTGCCGGTCAGGAATTTCACCTTGCCCCGAAGATATTCTCTTTTTTGTTTCAGCTTACAGGGTATACTCCTTTGGCGGGTTGCCGGAGAAGTCGGCGATCACCGCATGCGCACCCTTGAGGTAGAACACCTCGAAGATGGGGTTGGTCGCTTCGCCGTACTGGCCCTTGACGATCGGGTTCTGGATGCACATCTCCTTGGCAGCCATGTTGTTCTCAAAAACCGCCTCGCCGTTCAAGCAGATCCAGGCGTAGGACGGGCTGGAGACCGAAATCTCGATGTTCGGGTTGTGCTGCATGTCCTTGTAGACGTCCTTCTGGTTGTTGGTGCAGAACCAGAGCTTGCCGTCCAGCTCGCCCGCAAACATGAAGGGGCGGCACTTGGCCTTGCCGTCGCGGCCGATGGTGGCCAGATACTGTACCGGGTTTTCCTGCAAGAATTTAACTACTTCGTTCATAACAAATGACTCCTGTATCTTCTGTGTGGATGGTGCCCACCTGATAAATTCATCATAATGTCAATTTTGTCACTTGTAAAGTACGCACAATATTGTGCCCTAGTTACCGGAAGGAAACTGTACTCCTTCTCCGCCGGCCTCTCGCCCTGTCTGGCCAAGCGGCCGCGGCGCTTTTTCTAAGTAGATTTTTCCGATCCCCCCTTTTTGATTGCTGCTGGAGTCCTGAACCGGCCGGTTCTTTCTCTCTTGCCTTTATTATAAGCAGCAAAGTTTCTGCTGTAAAGTAAGCACTTTTTTGTTTTGTAGTTACTAAAAAGAAACTATTGCGTGTTTATGCGGAAAAAGGAGGTAATTTTTTAATTTGGGACAAAGAAAAAGCAGGAAAGCGATCGCCTCCTGCTTTCTTTCCGCCGCCCTTCACCAGACAAAGACGGCGTTGACTGCAAAATAGAGGAGCAGCGCCAGGACAACACCTGCGGCAATTCCCCCGGCCACCAAATACCACTTGACAAAGCGTTTTGCTGTGCGGACGTCCTGATAGATCGCGTCGATCTTCTCGCTGCTCGCGTTTTTCTCCCGCACCTCCTGCACGTCGACATCCTTCACCAGCTCGTCGAGCGTCAGGCCAAAGTAGTCGCTCAGCAGCACCAGCCGCTGAAAGTCGGGGTAGGACTGCGCCGACTCCCATTTTGAAATGGTCTGCCGGGAGACCTTCAGCTGCGCCCCCAGCTCCTCCTGCGACAGCCCTTTGGATTTGCGCAGGCTGATCAGCTTTTCGTTAAAGTTCATACCGCTTCTCCTTTCTGTGCCAAAACTGTTTTGGACAAAACCAGTATTGCAGATTCCGCCACAGAGCGCAACCAACCAAGGTTGGCAATCTGTCAACCGGCGGCGACATCCGCCACATTTTTGCTGTTTTCCCCCTGCGGATTGATTTCCGTCCGGCCAGCCGCTATAATAAAGATACAAGAAAACTGCAAAACGGATGCGAGGCGAACAAGATGAGTGAAAAGAAAAAGATCGACGAGCTGCCGGCCTGCCCGGTGGAGACGACGCTGATGCTGATCGGCGACAAGTGGAAGGTGCTGATTCTGCGCGACCTGATGCCCGGCACCAAGCGGTTTGGCGAGCTGAAAAAATCGATCGGCAGCGTGTCGCAGAAGGTGCTCACCGCCCAGCTGCGGGACATGGAGGAGAAGGGGCTGGTCAACCGAAAGGTTTACGCCGAGGTGCCGCCGCGGGTGGAGTACAGCCTGACCGACCTGGGCCGCAGCCTCAAGCCGATTCTGGACGCCATGTGGGACTGGGGCGAGGGCTACAAGGCGCAAAACAGCTGATTTAAAAAAGGAAAAGGACCTGAGCAGAGCTGGAAACTCTGTTCCGGTCCTTTTGTTTCGTTAGAGGATGGGCAGCTCCCGCAAAATCTGCTCCACCGTCAAACTCACCAGCGATTCGTTGGGCACAATCAGGTCGGCCACCTCCCGGTATCGCTGCTGGCGCTGCAGAAAGATCTGCTCCAGCCCCTCCCGGCTGTTGGCGCGCACCAGCGGGCGGTCGCTGTCCTTGATGCGCTGGTAGCAGGTCTCAAAGGAGCAGTCCAGAAAGACCACCGCCTCAAAGCCGCCGTTCTGCCGCAGCGCCTGCACCGTCTGCTCCCGCGTCAAAAATCCGCCCCCGGTGGAGACGACGGTGTGCCGGCGCTTCCCCAGCATCGCCGCCGCCTGCTGCTCCATCTTGCGGAAGCTCTGTTCCCCCTGCTTGGCAAAAATTTCCGGAATGGACATTCCAGTCCGCTTCTCGATCAGGGCGTCGGTGTCCAGAAAATCCCAGCGCAGCCGAAAGGCCAGAGCCTGCCCCACGCTGGTCTTGCCGCAGCCCATAAATCCGCACAGCAGAATCTGCTGCACAGCGCGCCTTGCCGTCATGCTGCCGCCTCCTTCCATCTCTTGTTCCTCCTGTCCTTTCCTTACAGCTGCTCCTGCAGCTGCGCGATCACCCGTTCGACCTGCTCGTTTTTAAACTGGCGGCCAAACCAGATTTCCTGCGCCGCCACCGCCTGCCAGACCAGCATGTCCAGCCCGCCGATCACCTGGCAGCCCGCCGCCTCCCCGTCCTGCATCAGGCGGGTCTGGCGGGGATTGTAGATGCAGTCGAACAACGTCTTAACCCTTTTCAGCGCCGAAGCCTCCACCGGGCTTGCCTCTACCTTTGGGAACATCCCGACGGGGGTGGCGTTGATCATCAGGTCAAAGGTCTGCTCCCCGGCGTTTAAGGAGGCTATGTCGGCAATCTCCACCTGCGCCTGCGGGTCGATGGAGCGGATGTGCGCCCGCACAGGTTCTGCCTTCTCCATGCTGTCGCGGCGCACCGCCATGGTGACCCTGCAGCCGCGCAGGGCGCACTCGGTGGCAAACATCCGGCCCACACCCCCCGCGCCCAGCACGCAGACATCGCCCTTGATCTCGACGCCGTGGGTCTGCATGGTGCGCACAAAGCCGACGCAGTCGGTGTTGTAGCCGACCCGCTCCCCTGCGGCGGAAAAGCCCACCACATTGACCGCGCCGTGGTTGCGGGCAGTCCGGTCCAGCCGGTCCAGGCTGTCGATGATCCGCACCTTGTAGGGGATGGTGATGTTAAAGCCGTCCAGCGCAAAGAGCTCCGGCAATCTTTGTTCCAGCTGCTCGGGCGCAATCTGGCAGATCTGATAGTCGATCTGTTCCCCCAGCTCCCGGGCCAGCAGCCGGTGCAGCTGCGGCGAGAGGGTGTGTCCAAGCGGGTAGCCCAAAATGGCAAACTGTTTCATTCGAAAAGTTCCTCCTTCCCATCTGTTCGCGGGTATACTGAAAACAGTTTAGCATATCCGGGCGGACATGACAAGATTTTCGGACGAAAGAACCAAAAGCGGGCCCTTTTCTTGTAAGAGTTTTTTAAAAAGTTGGATTTATCGGGATTTAGATATTGACATCCCCGGAAGGAATATGCTATAAAAAATAAGCAATGGGAGCGTTCGGCCTCTGGCAGGACCGGGCGCCTTGTACTGGAAAAAGAAAGGAGGGAGAAGAATGGACGTTTTCGAAAAGGTAAAGAAGATTCTCTGCGACCAGCTCGACCTGGAGGAAGAACAGGTGACCGAGGAAGCGGAGGTCATCGAGGATCTGGGTGCTGACTCCCTTGATATTGTTGACCTGGTGATGACTCTGGAGGAAGAATTCGACACCGAGATTCCGGACGAGGACATCGAAAACCTCAAAACCGTCGGCGACATCGTCAAATATATCGAGGACCACGCGGCATAATGCGAGTTCTCTTTTTCAAAGAGCAGGAGGGAAGCGGACATCCGCTTTTCTCCTGCTTTTTGTTTGGCCGCTTTCTTCCCACAAATTCAAAACTTTTTATTGAATTTACCGCGGGAAGGGAATATAATAAAACAGAAAAGCGCGCTTTATGCTTTTGGGCGCAGGCGCCCTTTCTTTGCGGGCACCGCGCGAGGTGCTGTTTGTATCAAGTTAAGGAGGATCACAAAATAATGGCAAACAACAAAAAGATGGTGGAAGACATCACCTCGATGGAGGTTGACTTCGCCAAGTGGTACACCGACATCGTCAAAAAGGCGGAGCTGTGCGACTATTCCTCGGTCAAGGGCTGCATGATCGTGCGCCCGTACGGCTATGCGATCTGGGAAAATATCCAGCATATCCTCGACGCCGAGTTTAAAAAGACCGGTCACCAGAACGTCGCCATGCCGCTGTTCATCCCGGAAAGCCTTCTGCAGAAGGAGAAGGACCACGTCGAGGGCTTTGCCCCGGAGGTAGCCTGGGTCACCCACGGCGGCTCTGAGGAGCTGGAGGAGCGCCTGTGCGTGCGCCCGACCTCCGAGACGCTGTTCTGCGATCACTATAAAAACATCATCAAATCCTACCGCGACCTGCCAAAGCTGTATAACCAGTGGTGCAGCGTGGTCCGCTGGGAAAAGACCACCCGCCCCTTCCTGCGCACCCGCGAATTTTTGTGGCAGGAAGGCCACACCATGCACGAGACCGCGCAGGACGCCATCGAGGAGACCGAGCGCATCCTGAACATCTACGCCGACTTCTGCGAGAAGGACCTGGCCATGCCGGTGGTCCGCGGCAAAAAGACCGACTCGGAAAAATTTGCCGGCGCGGAATCCACCTACACCATCGAGGCCATGATGCACGACGGCAAGAGCCTGCAGGCGGGCACCTCCCACTACTTTGGCGACAACTTTGCCAAGGCCTTTGAGATCGAGTTTCAGAACCGCGAGAACAAGCCGCAGAACCCGCACCAGACCTCCTGGGGCGTCTCCACCCGCTTAATCGGCGGCATCATCATGACCCACGGCGACGACAACGGCCTTGTTCTGCCGCCGGCCATCGCCCCCATCCAGGTCATCGTCATCCCGGTCGCCCAGCACAAGGAGGGCGTCATCGAAAAGGCACAGGAGGTCAAGGAGCGCCTGTCCAAGCAGTTCCGCACCGACATCGACATCTCCGACAACTCCCCTGGCTGGAAGTTTGCCCAGTACGAGATGAAGGGCGTTCCGCTGCGCCTGGAGATCGGCCCGAAGGACATCGAGCAGAACCAGTGCGTGCTGGTCCGCCGCGACAACCGCGAAAAGACCTTTGTCTCGCTGGATGAGCTGGAGGTGAAGGTAGCCGAGCTGCTGCAGGCGGTGCGCGACGGCATGTATCAGCGTGCGCTGGAAAACCGCGAGAGACGCACCTTTGTTGCGCGCACCCTCGACGAGATGGTGCAGGTTTCCAACGAGCACAGCGGCTTTATCAAGGCCATGTGGTGCGGCGACGCCGCCTGCGAGGAGAAGCTCAAGGAGGTTGCCGGCGTTTCCTCCCGCTGCATGCCGTTTGACCAGGAGCAGCTCTCCGACACCTGCGTCTGCTGCGGCAAGCCAGCCAAGAGCATGGTCATCTGGGGCAAAGCGTATTAATTTTTTCGCTGCTCTGTCCGGAGCCGGACGGAGGGTTTATAGTTTTTTCAATCCCGCATCTTGTGTTTTGTTTAGATGCGGGATTTTTGTAAAAGGGGGGCGCTTCGGCCCCCGGGGAAATTTTGCAGGGACGTGGGCCCCTGCTCCTCCTGATGCGGGCGCTCCGCCCCGCGCCCCGGCCTACTTTCTCGCGTAGAGAAAGTAGG
>URGV01000016.1 GCA_900547455.1 uncultured Oscillospiraceae bacterium | reverse complement strand
ACTCGTCGTACAGCTCACAGAGCTGCTCAAAGGTCCAAAACGCCTTCAGCGCCGTCTTCGGCGCCAACTGCACAAAAAAAACAGGGCCGCAAAGCCCTGTTTTTTCTTCTAGGATTTTAGGCGCAGCGTCGCGCTGACCGGATAGTGGTCGGAGGGGTAGGCACCGTCGTAGCAGGTGGTATCCACCGAGGCCCGCACGATCTCAAAATCGTCCGAGACAAAGATGTAGTCGATCGGCTTAAACTTCTGCTTGATCTTCCCCTTAAACCCGTGGTAGGTGTTGCCGATCACGCTGTCCAGAAAGTCATAGACGTCCTGCAGCTGCACATTCTGGTAGCCCGGCAGGTTTTCCCGCATGATGCGCACCGCCTTGCTGTTTGGCTTGGCGTTAAAGTCGCCCATCACGATGGTGGGCAGCGGGTCGGTCTGGTTAAAGCGGTGGATCTGCTCCAGAATCAGCCTTGCGCCCAGCGAGCGCGCCAGTGGGGAGACGTGGTCAAAGTGGGTATTGAACACCCGCAGCCGCCGCCCGCTCTTTTTTAATCGAACCTCCGCCACCGTGCAGATGCGCGGATAGACCGCAAACAGCGCCCGGCTGGGAATGTCCGGATTTTTGGAGAGCCAGAAGGTGCGGCAGCGCGCGACCTCCACCTCCTTGTTTTTGATGATGATGTCGGCGTGCTCGTCGCTCTGCGGCTTTTTTCCGCTGAGCCTTCCCCGGCCAAATATGCTGTAGCCGTCGAGCAGCCCCTTTAAATCCCGGCGCATCTGCGGCAAAAACTCCTGCACCCCGATGATCGAGGCGTTGGATTCTTCGATCAGGCGCGCGGCAAGCTCCTTGCGCGTCTCCCAACGGTTTTTGCGCTGGGGGCCAAAATCCCGGCGGAGGTTGAAGGAGACCACCTTGATCTCGTCCGCCTGGGCCGCTGAAAATGCCATTGGCATCATTCTCCTTTTTAACGGTATCGACAAACCATAAACCATCGGAACACAGACGAAGAAACCCGCCTTTTTGGGGCGAGAGTCCTGCCTGCTTCTATTTTTATTATAGCACGATTTGCAAAAAAGGGAAGAGATTTTCTTTTTACATTTGAGAAAAATAGCTGTTAAATTTTCCTATTCTCCCACCGGGCCATAGGTGTCGGCGATCTGCTGAAAGAGCGGGGAGGCAACCTGCCCGCCAAATTCGCCGCCCTCAATGAGGATGACCACCGCGTACTTTGGCTGCTGGGCCGGAAAGAAACCGGAAAACCAGGCGTGGACAATCTCCTCACCCTCCTCGTCGTACTGTCCGGTCTGGGCGGAAGCAGTCTTGCCGCCCGCTCCCCCTTCCTTCGGCTTTGCCAGCGGGGCGCTGCCCTCCTCCACCACGCCGATCATGTCCTCCCGCAAAATGGCAGCGGTCTGCTCGGAAAAGACCCGCACCGCCGCCGGCTGCTGCTGGTAATCCACCGTCTGCCCGTCGGCGGTCGTACCCAGCACCAGCTTGGGGGTGACGGCCATGCCGCCGTTTGCCACCGCGCTCACCATCGCCGCTATCTGCACCGGCGTGGCGGTCAGCTTGCCCTGTCCAAAGGAAAAGTTTGCCAGCTCATGCAGGTTCTGCAGGTCGCTTTCGGTCGGCAGTGTCCCCGCAGCCGCGGTCAGTCCCGGGGCCAGCTCGGTCGAGCGGCCAAAGCCGAGGGCCTTTGCCATCCCCAAAATCTGCTCGCCGCCGGCAGCCTGCCCCAACTTGACAAAATAGGGGTTGCAGGACTGCTCGATGGCGCGCCGCAGGTCGGTCTCCTGATGGCCCGCGCGGTTGTGGCAGTAGAAAATCCTGCCCGCCACCGTGATGCCGCCCACGCAGTTGACCGAAAAGGCCGGGGAGATGCCCTCCTCCAGCGCCGCGGCCGCTACCGCCAGCTTAAAGCTGGACCCGACATTGTAGCTCATCAGCGCGCGGTTGAGCAGCGGCTTGTCGGGGTCGTTGAGCGCCGCCTCCAGGTTGTACGGGTCGTACTGCGGAAAGCTGGCGCAGGCGGCAAGCTCTCCGGTCTGCATGTCCATCACCACGATGGCCCCCTGTTCAATCTGCTGGCCCACCCGCTGCACCACCCGCTGCATCCGGCGGTCCAGCGTCAGCACAACGCCCTCCTGCGGCGGGGTGGAGTCGCCGGTGACCTGCATCCCCTCGCTGTTCATCGGCTGTCCCAGCGCGTCCATCTGGCAGCGGACGCTGACCTGCTGCCCCGCCGCCGAAAGCGGCTCCTCATAGGCTTGTTCCAGCCCGGTGACCCCCTTGCCTTCCCCGTCCAGGTAGCCGATCAGGTGGACGGCAAGCTGCTCGGAGGTGTCGTGCGGCAGGCGGGAGGAAACGATGAAATTTTCCACGTCGCTGCTGTAGACCGTCCCCCCGCTGCCGACATCGATCAAAAAGGGGCTGCCCTGCGCAATCAAATCCAGCGCGGTGCGACGCTGTGGGCCCTCAATCTGTTCGGCGCAGGCCTGCCCCGCCTCGAGCGTCGGCAGCACCGCCAGCACCCGGTTCTGCTCGGTGTCGGTCAGCGGCAGCAGGCTTCGGTCATAGATTCTGCCGCGGGTGGTCGTGACCTCCAGTGTGTAGGAGCCCTGGCTCTGTGCGGCCTGCAGCAGGCCGCTGTCCATGCTCAGCCGGTACAGCCGCAGCATCAGCACGGTGCACACCGCCAGCATCCCGCAAAAAAGCCAGACCACCCGCCAGCGCGCCTTGTTTGTCTGATCCATCTTGGTTCCTCCCCAGCAAATAATTTTAAATTAGTATGGGGCGCTCTTTCCCTTTTTATCCATCCGCTGGGAGACAGCTATTTTTACAAAAAAATAAAGGTTCATTCTCCGCTTTGCCCTTTTCCTTTTTACAAAAATGTGCTAGAATAAATGCAGTTTTGGGACTGCTTATGAGAGAATCATTTAGGAAAGAAGGCTTTTTCTGATGCACATCAAACTGATCGACGTACCGCTGTACTACGGGTGCGACAATCCCGGCACCCACCTGGCCCCCATGACCTTTTCCAAAAATCAAATTGCCTCTTTGATCGAAGAGCGCGGCCACCAGCTGGACCGCCTCTCGATTGTTCCTACCCCGCAAAATCCGACCGACAAGGACGCGGAACCGACCATGAAATACCTCAACGAGGTCACCTACACCTGCCGCCAGCTGGCCGACTGCGTTCACAGCGGGCGGCACAACGGACAGTTCCCGCTTGTCATCGGCGGCGACCACGCGCTGGGGCTCGGCTCGATTGCTGGCCTGGCGCGCTCCATCCCCGCCGACCAGCTCAGCGTCATCTGGATCGACGCCCACACCGACATCAACACCAACCTCACCTCCCCCTCCCACAACATCCACGGCATGCCGCTGGCCGCCGCGCTGGGACTTGGGGACAGCCGCCTGTACGAAAATATGGGCGCGCAGGTTCCGTTCCTGCTGCCGGAGAATCTCTTTTACATCGGCACCCGCAGCGTCGACCCGGGCGAGGAGGAAATCCTCGCTGCCCACAACATCCGCACCGTCCGCATGCCGGAGATTCGGGAGAAGGGCATCGAGCTCTGCGCCCGCGAGCTGCTGGACGCTGTCAAGACCCCATACATCCACCTGAGCTTCGACGTCGACTTTCTGGATGCGGGCGAATTCTGGGCCACCGGCCTGCCGATTCCTGACGGTCCTTCGGTCGAGGAGGCCCATCAGGTCATCCGTACCCTCTTTGGCGACCCGCGCGTCTGCTCGGCGGACTTTGTGGAGTACAGCCCCCTGCACGACACCGACGGCAGCGGACTTTCCACCTGTCTGTCGCTGCTTCGGGAAATCCTTGATGCGCTGCCAAAAGAATAATCTTTCAGCAAGCCGCCTTTCTCCCCAAACGGGGACAGGGCGGCTTTTCTGCTGCAAAAAAAGAGGGGCCTCCCTGGGAGGTCCCTCTTTTTGTATCAAGCGCTTATTCTTCGGTTTTGAGCAGCGGCAGCGGCGCCAGGAAAATGATGTCGTCGCGATTGGCTGCATCGCCCTCGGCCAGCACCGCCGATTTGCCGACGATGGTGCCGCCGGCCTTCTCGGTCAGTATCTCCAACGCGTGCAGCGACTCGCCGGTACTGATGACGTCGTCCACCAGCAGCACCCGCTTGCCCTTTAAGTAGGCCATGTCGTCGCCGGAGAGGTACAGCTTCTGCATCCCTGCTGTGGTGATGGAACGCACGTCCACCTCCACCGCGTTTTTCATGTAGAGCTTTTTGCTCTTTCTGGCCAGGATGTAGCGTTTGCCGCTCTGACGGGACATCTCATAGGCCAGCGGGATGCCCTTGGACTCCGCGGTCAAAAAGACGTCGCAGTCCGGAACCTTTTTGAGCAGCTCGGTGGCGCAGGCGATGGTCAGCTCCACATCGGAGAACATGACAAATCCCGCGATGGAGACGCCGTTGCCCAACGGGCAGACCGGCAGGTCGCGCTCCAAGCCCGCTACCTTCAGATGGTATGTTTCCATTCTTCCTCTTCCTTTCCAAAAACTCACAAATGGTTTGGGGCTATACTTCCCAGTTCATCTCTTTGCCGCCCAGCACATGGAAGTGCAGGTGCGGCACCGTCTGGCCGGCGTCGTGGCCGCAGTTGGATACGACGCGGTAGCCGTTTTCAATGCCTGCCTTTTTGGCCAGTTCGCCGATCTTCGAGAAGATGTAGGCGACAATCTCGCTGTTTTGGGCATTGACTGCATCGACGCTCTGGATGTGCTCCTTGGGGATCACCAGAAAATGCACCGGCGCAATCGGCGCAATGTCGTAAAACGCCAGGATCTTGTCGTCCTCATACAGCTTGTTGGACGGGATTTCTCCGGCAATGATTTTGCAAAACAGACAATCGGACATGTTACGACCTCCTTTTGATGTGTGATATATCGGTATCCACCCTTCGATGGGTCCTTAGTCCTTGTAATAAACGCTCTGTAAGGATATTGGCCCGCTGCAAAGCGGCGACCTTTTCAATCTCAATCTCGGTTGTGGAAAGCTTATTTGAGCATGCCTTCGAGCATAGCGGGAACGCCGGAGAGCACCTCTTCGGCCTTGTCAGTGCCGGCAATGCCGCCCATCGCGCTGTCCGGACGACCGCCGCCCTTGCCACCGAGCTGGGCGGTGATCTCTTTAATCAGCTTGCCAGCATGCGCGCCGGCCTTGACCGCATCGGCGCCGCAGACCGCCAGCACGCTGGATTTGCCCTCGTTGGAAGCCGCAAAGACCGCGACCACATCCGGCGCATCGGCCTTCACCTGGTCGCCCAAGGTGCGCAGGCTGTCCGCAGCGGTGTCCTTGAGGACCGCATGGATGTAGCGCAGGCCCTTGACCGAAACGGCGTGCTCAAACAGCTCCTTGGTCTTGCTGTTGGCAATCTGCGCCTGCAGCGACTCGATCTCGCGGGACTGGGCCTTGAGCTCCTTGGCAACCGCCTGCGCCTTGGCGACAACCTCCGCCTGACCGGCAGCCTTAAACTCGGAGGCAACCGCGTTGATGATGCCCTCGGCGTTGTCCAGCAGCTCCAGCACGCCCATGCCGGTGGCCGCTTCGATTCTTCTGACACCGGCCGCTACCGAGGACTCGGAGATGATCTTGACCACGCCGATCTGGGCAGTGTTGGCGACGTGGGTGCCGCCGCAGAACTCGACCGAGTCGCCCATGGTGCAGACGCGGACGATGTCGCCGTACTTCTCGCCGAACAGCGCCATCGCGCCCTTGTTCTTGGCCTCGGCAATCGGCAGCTCCTCGATCTGGACCGGATGGCCCTCCAGAATCATCCGGTTGACCTTATCCTGCACCTGCTGGATCTCCTCCTTGGTCATCGCGGAGAAGTGGCTGAAGTCGAAGCGGCAGCGGTGCTCGTCGTAGTAGGAACCGGCCTGATGGACGTGGGTGCCCAGCACCTCGCGCAGCGCCAGCTGCAACAGGTGGCAGACCGAGTGGTTGGACATGATGCGGCGGCGGCGCAGCTCGTCGACCCTGGCGGTGACGGCGTCGCCGGAGTTAAAGCTGCCCTTCTGCACAACGCCGATGTGCATGAAGTGGCCCTCGTGGTCCTTCTTGGTGTCCTGAACGGCAAAGACATTCTCGCCGCTGACGATGACGCCGGTGTCGCCCACCTGGCCGCCGGACTCGCCGTAGAAGGAGGTCTTGTTGAGGATGAGGGTCGCCTGCTGGCCTTCCTCGATGCTGTCGGCAAAGCTGCCGTCGCGCACGATGGCCAGGACAGAGGCCTCCTGCTCCAGCGTCTGGTAGCCGGTGAACTCGGTCGGCGCCAGCGCGGTCAGGTCAATGCTGTCGGTGCTCCAGCCGCTGACATCCTTTCTGGCCTCTCTGGCGCGGACGCGCTGCTCGTTCATCAGGCGGGTGAACTCCTCCTCGTCGATGGTGATGTTCTGTTCGGAGAGGATCTCGCGGGTCAGGTCGATCGGGAAACCAAAGGTGTCATAGAGACGGAAGGCGTCCTCGCCGGAGAGCTGTCCGCCCTTGCCGCCGAAGGAAGCGATCATCTCCTGAAGCTGCTCCATGCCCTGGTCGATGGTCTTCTGGAAGCGCTCCTCCTCGGCCTTGATGACCTTGACGATGTAGTCCTCGTTCTCGCGCAGCTCCGGATAAGCGCACTCGTTTTCATTGATGACGGTGCGGGCCACCTCATACAGGAAAGCGCCCTGGATACCGAGCAATCTGCCATGACGGGCAGCGCGGCGCAGCAGCCTTCTCAGGACATAGCCGCGGCCCTCGTTGGAGGGCAGGATGCCGTCGCCGATCATGAAGGTGGTGGAGCGGATGTGGTCGGTAATGACGCGCAGCGAGATGTCGGTCTTTTCGTCCTTTTTGTACTCGACGCCCGCGATGCGGCAGATGTGCTTCATGATGTTCTGCACGGTGTCCACCTCAAAGAGGTTGCCGACGTTCTGCATGACGCAGGCCAGGCGCTCCAGGCCCATGCCGGTGTCGATGTTCGGCTTTGGCATGCGGGTGTAGTGGCCGTTGCCGTCCGAATCAAACTGGGAGAAGACCAGGTTCCAGATCTCCATATAGCGGTCGCAGTCGCAGCCGACCTTGCACTCGGGGCGTCCGCAGCCGCACTCGGGGCCACGGTCAAAGTAGATCTCCGAGCAGGGGCCGCAGGGACCGGAGCCGTGCTCCCAGAAGTTGTCCTCCTTGCCGAAGCGGACGACGCGCTCGGGCGGGATGCCGACCTTCTCGGTCCAGATCTGGGCCGCCTCGTCGTCCTCCTCATAGACCGAAATCCACAGCTTGTCCGCCGGGATTTCCAACACTTTAGTCAAAAACTCCCACGCCCAGGCGGTGGCCTCTACCTTGAAGTAGTCGCCGAAGGAAAAGTTGCCCAGCATCTCAAAGTAGGTGCCGTGGCGGTCGTCGTGTCCAACGCTGTCGATGTCCGGGGTGCGGATGCACTTCTGGCAGGTGGTGACGCGGTGGTTGGGCGGGGTCTCCAGACCCAGGAAGTATTTTTTCAGCGGCGCCATGCCGGAGTTGATGAGCAGCAGGCTCTTGTCGTTTTTTGGCACCAGCGAAGCGCTTGGCAGGCGGGTGTGGCCCTTGCTCTCAAAGAAGGATAGGAACTGCTCGCGCAGGTCGTTAAGTCCTGTCCATTTCATCGGGTATCATTCTCCTTTTTTCATTGATGATGGATAATCTGTTCGGGAAAAGCTGTCGGGTCAAAGCGGGGACTTTGGAAAAACAAAAAAGCCCCCGTCCCGATTGGGACGAGGGCTAAAAAAACTCCCGTGGTACCACCCAAATTGCAGGACAGCTGCCCTGCCGCTTTGACTTCCTTTAACGCTGGAAATGCGTGCGGCTCTTCACCGCCGGCTCCAAGACGGCTCTCCTGATCCCTTTGCGGCGGAACCTTTCAGCCAAGGGGTTCCTCTCTGTGGGTGCTGCGGGTGTCAGGATTGATCTTTTCCCTGCCTTTACGCTTCAAATTATAGCCTCCCCGCCCCCGATTGTCAAGCCCCGCGTTCGCTTTAGGCGCGGTCATTTTGTCCCGTCGCCTCATAAAACCATTCCAGCAGCGCAAACCGCGGCTCATACTGCGGGCGTGCGGTGAGCACCCGCAGCTCCTGGGTGGTGAAGCCGAGGTCCCCCAGCCCCTCCTCGAAAGCAACCGGCAGGCACATCTGCGGGAACAGCACGCACCACCAGTTGTGCCCCCTGCCCTCTCCAATCACAAAGCGCACCGCGCGGTACTCCCCCGCCGGCATGGTGAAGCCCTCATACTCCCGCGTGTCAAAGTACATGGTGGTGATGCAGGCGGTGACGGCGTCGTCGCTGCCGTTTCGCGCAAGCTCCTCCTGCGCGGCGTCCAGCAGTTCGGGCAGCATCCGCTGCGCCTGGGCTTCCAGGCTGTCGATGTCCGCGCAGCCGTCCCCCAATCCCAGCTCGCGCGCTGTCTGAAGCACCCGATCGCGCACCTTGAGCTTGAGCGCCTGGTCCTCCTCACTGTCCGAGTTTGCCAGGATGTGCAGCCGCAGCACCCCGTCATACAGCTGCCCGCACCCCCGCGCAAAGGTCAGGGTATCGCCTAAGGCAAAGGCAGTCAGCCCCGCCAGCGCCAGCGCGCACACCAAAGCGCCAAAATTGCGGTGCCAGAATTGCTGCAGCCGGGCCAGCGCCCGTCCCTGATCGAATGGTAAAGATGGATTTTTCATCGTTGTTCCCTCCGCTGTCGGTTTTGATGCCTTTAAGGTTGCCAAAATTTTCCGACTCTATGCGCCAAAGCTGGAAGAAATTGCAAAAAAGAAAGGCCACCCTGCAAAAAAGGCAGGACAAGTTCACACAAGACTGGTATAATATGATATAATACCCTTGTATCCTGATTGAAAAAAATGCGCCCGTCCCGCGCAAGTCCCTTGGGGCGGATGCGGACGATCGTTTTGTAACCCGGAGGAGTGAATCTGCATGTATATGAACCTGTTTGACAGCCATGTCCACTCGGACAATTCCCACGATGGGGAACACTCTATCACCTTTCTGTGCGAAAACGCCGTGCAGAAAAACCTGATGGGCCTGTGCATCACCGACCACTACGAGCTGGATTTAAACACCGAGCAGGCCGACCTGTGCCTGCGCAATTCCTTCATCGAGACCGGCAAAGCCCGGCAGGCCTTCGACTACCGGCTGCTGGTGATGAACGGCATCGAGATGGGGCAGGCCACCCAAAACCTGGATAAGGCCGAGGAGGTGCTGCGCAAATACCGCTTCGACTTTGTGCTCGGCTCGCTGCACGCCATCCGCGGGATGGACGACTTTGCCTACGTCGATTTTTCGGGGCTCAACGCCGAGGTCATCCTCGAGCGGTACTTTGACGAGCTGCTGGAGCTGTGCCAGTGGGGCGGCTTTGACTCGCTGGCGCACATGACCTACCCGCTGCGGTACATCGTCGGCAAATATCAGCAGCCGGTGGAGATGAGCCGCTACAGCGAGGTCATCCGCGAGATCCTCTCCACCCTGGCCCAGAAGCATCTGGGGCTGGAGATCAACACCGCCGGCCTGCGCCGGGAGATCGGCCAGACCTCCCCGACGCTGGAATATGTCAAGCTCTTCCGCGAGCTGGGCGGAGAAATCCTGACCTTCGGCTCGGACGCGCACTGCGCGCAGGATCTGGGCGCAGGGTTGGAGACCGCCATCGACATGGCCAAGGAGGCCGGCTTCTCCTACTTTGCCTTTTACAAAAAGCATGAACCGCGCATGCTGCGCTTACTGTAACAAAATTATCCAATCTGTTTGGAGGCTTATTGATGCAAACCCATTTGACAGCACCTTCCTACCCCAATGTCGCCATGGTGCAGGCGGACGACTACTCTCAGCAAACCATCGAGCGGGCGGTTCGGCGCGTCTTCGCCGAGCTGGAAATTTCTCCGGAGCTGTTCCGGGACAAAAATGTCCTGGTCAAGCCCAACCTGCTGATGCGCCGCCGCCCCGAGGAGGCCACCACCACCCACCCGCAGGTGATGCGGGCAGTCATCCTCCGCCTGCAGGAGATGGGGGCAAAGCAGGTCGTCATCGCCGACTCCCCCGGCGGGCTGTACACCCCCTCGCAGCTGCGCTCGATCTACAGCGCCTGCGGGATGCAGCAGGTGGCCGAGGAGACCGGAGCCCTGCTCAATCTGGAAACGGGCAGCGCCCACGTTTCCGCCCGTGACCCGAAAATGTGCACGGAATTTAATCTGATTGACCCGGTGCGGCAGGCGGACGTCATCGTCTCGGTGGGCAAGCTGAAAACCCACTGCATGACCGGGCTCTCGGGCGGTGTGAAGAATCTGTTTGGGTGCATCCCCGGCCTGCAAAAGCCACAGCTGCACTACCGCTACCAGAACCGCGACGACTTCTGCTCGATGCTGGTGGACCTGGCGCAGACGGTGGCGCCGGTGCTGACCGTGATGGACGCGGTGGAATCGATGGAGGGCGACGGTCCTTCCGGCGGCACCATCCGGCACACCGGCTGCCTGATCGCCTGCACCGACCCGTTTTGTCTGGACCTGTTTTTGTGCGACCTGATTGCCATGAAGCACAGCCAGGTCCCCACCGTCCAGCAGAGCATCGCCCGGGGGCTGTGCCCCTCCCTTGCTGAGGAGCTGGTGCTGATTAACCCCGACAGCCTGCCCACCCGCATCCCGGACTTCCGGCACCCGCAGTCCAAGACGGTGGATTTTTCCGGCAACGTGCCCGGCTTTCTGCGACCGCTGGTCCGTCAGGCTGCGCGCGCGCTTTCCCCCAAGCCGGTGGTGGACCCGCAGCAGTGCATCGGCTGCGGCCGGTGCTCCGAGAGCTGCCCGTCCCAGGTCATCCGCATCGAGCAGGGCAAGGCCCGCATCCGCTACAAGCACTGCATCCGCTGCTACTGCTGCCACGAGATGTGCCCGGTGAAGGCCATCCACATCCGCGGCCGGGTTTAAAAGGAGGGATTTGATGAACCGCATCCAGATCGACGCCCCCTGCAAGGTCAACCTCTCGCTGGACATTGTGGGGAAACTGCCAAACGGCTACCATGAGATGGACATGGTGATGCAGACGGTCAGCCTGTGCGACACCATTTCCCTTCAGCTACAGCCGGGCAGCGGCCAGATTCAGATGAGCTGCCGTTTTGAGCCGGATAACGGAGTCCCTCTCTCCTGCGAAGATCTCTCCTGCGGAGAGGACAACATCGCCGTCCGCTGCGCCCGCGCCTTCTTCCGGGAGAGCGGCTGTCCGCTTCCGGGGCACGACCTTTCCATCCAGCTTGTCAAGCGCATTCCGATGATGGCGGGACTTGGGGGCGGCAGTGCCGACGGGGCCGCCGTGCTGAGCGGGCTCAACCTGCTGACCGGCGCAAACCTGCCACTCGAGCAGCTTGAAAAAATCGCGCTGCCCTGCGGGGCGGACATCCCCTTCTGCCTGCGGGGCGGCACGCTGCGCGCCCGAGGGATTGGGGAGCAGTTTTCCCTGCTGCCGCCGATGCCGGACTGCCCCATCCTTATCATCAAGCCCCGCTTTGGCATCAGCACCGGCGCGGCCTTTGCCCGCTGTGACAGCCAGCCCTACCGCCACGCCGAGGTGGAGAAAATGATACAAGCCCTGCAAACAGGAAGCGTCGCGCAAATTGCCGGCGCGCTGCAAAACGTCTTTGAGGAGCTCTGCTCCGAGGAGGAGGGCCGGCAGCTTGCCGCGGCGCGGGAGCTGCTGCAGCAGCATCGGGCCGCAGGCGTCCTGCTCTCGGGCAGCGGCAGCGCACTGTTTGGCCTGTTTGAGGAGGAGGATACCGCCCGCACCGCCCTGCACGCCCTGCAAAACCACCCGTCGCTGGAAGGCGCTTTTCTGTGCCGTCCGGTGGCGCAGGGGGCTTACCGTTCTGCGGGGCAGGTATGACATTCGTTTTCATCCACTAGATCAGGAGGCGGCAGTATGTTCCCGACTGTCAAATGGCTGTTTTTCGACGTTGGTTCCACCCTGGTGGACGAACAGCTTTGCTATGCGCTTCGGCTGCAGGAAATCGCCTCTTTGGCCAATCTTCCGTATGAACTGATTTGGGAGACCGCCATGCAGTTTTACCGGCAAAATCAAAAGGGAGACGCGCGGGCCGCGGAGCGATTCGGCGTCAAAATGCCTGCCTGGCACACGGAAATGGAGCGGATGTACCCTGACGCCCGACCGTGCTTAAACAAGCTGCATCAGCGCTATTTCCTCGGAATCATCGCCAATCAGCCGCCGGGGACCCGCGAACGGCTGCGCAGCCACGGCATTCTGCAATTCTTTGACCTGATCGTTGCTTCCGCGGAAGAAGGTCTGTCCAAACCGGACCGGCGCATCTTCGAGACCGCGCTGCAGAAAAGCGGCTGTGCCTCCGATCAGGCTGTGATGATTGGGGACCGGATCGACAACGACATCCTCCCCGCCAGGCAGCTGGGGATGCACACCGTCTGGGTCCGGCAGGGCTTTGGGCAATATTGGAAAATCACAAACGAAGCGGAAAGGCCCGACTATCAGGTGGACAACCTAGCCGAGCTTTGCAAGCTCTTTTTATAAATGCAATCTGACAACGCATCAACTTTTCTTCAAAACCAAAAACGAAAGGGTGTTGTATATGAACTTTTGTATTCGACTCTCCTGCTGTGTCAACCGCGTCATCAGCGGCAACCCGCAGTTCTGCTGCGAGTCGGTCACCGACCTGCTGGAGGAGAGCGGACAGCAATCCGCCGACATCTCCCTGTTCCCCCGCCTGGCGCTCTGCCCGCCCTCCTCGGACGCGCTGCTGCTCAATCCTGCGGTCTGCGCCCAGTGTGAGGACGCGCTCGACCAGGTGCGGGTGGCCTCCGCCAAAAATGAAAGCTGCATCATCATCGGCCTTGTCAAGCGCTTTGGCGGCAAGCCGGTGGACGTCATCGCGGTGCTGCAAAACGGCGAGGTCGCCGCTTATCTGCCCGCCGCCGGCTATGGACGGCTGCAGTCAGCCGACCCGGTGACGGGGTACTACCGCGAGCAGGAGCGCCCCGGCTCCCCCCTGCGCGGCTGGGACACCCTGTTTGGCTGCGGGGAGCTGCGCTTCTGCGTCTGCCCCTGCCCAGTAAGCGACCTGCCGCTGCACCTGCCGCGCCTTGTCAAGACCGGCTGTCAGGCAGTGCTGGTCTCCTGCTATGAGCCCGCCACGGCCGAGAGCGCCGAGAAGGAGCTGCGGCTGGTTCGCGCCCTCTCCGAGAGCTTTGGCATCGCCATCGCCTTTGTGCGCGGCGGCCAGGGGGACACCTCCCATCCGGTGGCCTTTCAGGGGCACGCCGCCATCTGCGAGTGCGGTGAGATGCTGGCCCAGTACACCGGCGAGAGCTTTGGCCAGCACACCTTTGCGCTGGAGAGCTTTTCCTTTGCCCGCGACCTGGACTGCGACATCCTGCGCGCCTGCCAGCGCTTTTCTTCCGACTGCCAGCCCGAAATCACCTTCCGGGAATCCTCCGGCAAGAAGGGCCTGCTGCGCGAAATCCGCAAGGACCCGTTCCTGCCGCTGGACGAGGCGCAAGCCAACCACTACCTGCAGACGCTGTTCGAGCTGCAGGTGCAGAGCCTGGTCTCCCGCGTGGCCAACACCGGCCTGCATCATCTGGTGCTGGGCGTCTCCGGCGGGCTGGACTCCACCCTGGCGCTCCTGGTCTGCCACGAGGCGTTAAAGCAGCTGGACCTGCCGTCCAAAAATCTGATTGCCATTACCATGCCGGGCTTTGGCACCAGCGACCGCACCTACTACAACGCTTTAAGCCTCATCTCCGCCCTGGGGGCGCAGAACCGCGACATCTCGATCAAAGCCAGCGTCCTGCAGCACTTTGAGGACATCGGCCACGACCCGTCGCTGCGGGACGTCACCTATGAAAACGCCCAGGCGCGCGAGCGCACCCAGATTCTGATGGACGTTGCCAACAGCTGCCGCGGCATCGTGGTCGGCACCGGCGACATGTCCGAGGACGCGCTGGGCTGGTGCACCTTTGGCGGCGACCATCTGGCCAACTACAACGTCAACGTCTGCCTGACCAAGACGATGATCCGCAGGATGGTCACCTTCCTGTGCTCCCGCTTTGACGACGAGGTCGGCAGCATCCTGCGCGACATTGTGGACACGCCGGTCAGCCCTGAGCTGCTGCCGCCGGACGAGAGCGGCAAGATCCAGCAGAAGACCGAGGACATCCTGGGCAGCTACGAGCTGCACGACTTCTTCCTCTACTACCTGCTGCGCTGCTCCTTCCCGCCGCGCAAGCTCTACTACTACGCCTGCGTCGCCTTCTCCGGGCAGTTTTCCGCCAGCTACATTCTGGAAAAGCTCAAGGTTTTCCTGAACCGCTTCTTTGCCGGACAGTTTAAGCGCAGCTGCACCCCGGACAGCGCCGACATCACCGAGGTCTGCCTGTCCCGCTGCCCCATCCCGTCCGACTGCTCGCCGCAGGCGCTGCTGAGCGACCTTGCGGACATCCGATAGCCTCCACACCCACCACAGCCATGCCGCCTGCGCAAGCGCGCTGCATGGCTGTTTCTTTTTTTGCACAGAGGACTTTTTTTACAATCTCTTTTCCCACAGCGGTTTACAATCTTCCCACAAACCGGTATAATGAAGGTGTATCTTTTTTTACAGAGCATGGAAGGAGGAGAGGCTTTGGCCTTTTTGGATACGTTTCTTCCGACCCAATCGGCTTCCCGTTGGGTTTCTCACAGGGCCTGCCGGCTGGCATCCAGGCTGCTGACCATCGGCGCGGCGATGATGCTTTCCCTTTTGGCGGGTGGCTGCTCGCGGGTGCAGACCTCCATCGAGGATCTGATGAGCCCGCCGGTGCTCACCGAGGAGCAGGCGCAGATCCGCGACGCGCTGGCCCGCGTTTCGGGGGACGGCGAGATCAAATACCGCTATCCGCAGAACGGCGAATACCGTTCTTCCTATATCTTTTACGACATCGACGCCGACGGCGTGGAGGAGGCGATGGTCTTTTATCAAAGCGCCTCCAAGGGGGAGGCCACCTGGATCAACATCCTCGACCAGCAAAACGGCGAGTGGGTCTCGGTCTGCGAGACGCCCGCGCCGGACAGCACCGCCAACATCGACTTTGTCTCCTTTGAGCAGCTGACCGGCGACGGAGAGATCAGCATCGTCATCGGCTGGGAGGACCTGCGCAGCAGCAAGACCGCCATCGCCTACCACTACCAGAGCGGCCGGCTGCTGCCCATCTTTGAGCGCGAATACACCGAAATTGCCATCGCGGACCTGGACGGCAGCGGCACCACCGACCTTGTGCTGTTCACCCCGCAGGCGCAGTCCACCCTGGTCTTTCTGGCCTGCGAGACCGAAAACGGCTTTGAGACGGTCGACTCGCTCACCCTGCCGCGCAGCATCCTCAGCTTTGACAGCGTCCTCACCGGCGCCACCTCCACCGGCAGCAGCGCGCTGTTTCTGGACAGTACCGTCGAGGTGTACGAGACCGCCTTCCAAGTCACCGACGTCATCAGCGCTCAGGCCGAGGAGGACGGCACGCCAAAGCTTGTAAACCTGCTGGACAACGAGCTGCTCTCCCTATCCGAGAGCACCCTGCGCCCGGCGCAGAACATCTACTGCCGGGATATCGACGGCGACGGGCTGATCGAGATCCCCACTGTCTCCACCCTGCCGGGCTATGAGGACCTGCTCAGCGAGGACATTCCCTTTCTGACCACCTACAACCAGCTGCTCCCCAACGAGCAGCTTTCGCCCAAGCAGAGCGGCGTCATCAACACCCAGCACCGCTACATGCTGCGCTTTCCGCAGCGCTGGATCGGCCAGGTCAGCGCGGTGGTGCAGCCGGAAAACGGCGAGTGGACCTTCTTTGTCTACAACGGGGACCTCCAGGACACCTCGCAGACGCTGCTGCGCATCCGGGTCTACTCGGCCAAAGATTACCACGATAAATTTGACGGAGATTATTTCCAGCTCATCGGGCAGAAGGGATTGTTTGAATACTACGCCTATGTCCTGCCCTCCCAGAGCGAGCTTGCCATTACCCAGCAGGAGCTGACCGGGGAGATGTTCTTCTTCCTGGACTAGCCCTGCCCCAGCGTTTATCCCAAGATGAAAGGACGGTTTTTATGAAAAGAATTCTGGTTGCGGAAGACGAGGACGTAATCCGCGATTTTGTTGTAATCAACCTGCGCCGCTCCGGCTATGAGGTGGTGGATGTGCCCAACGGCGACGAGGCGCTGCGCGTCTTTGATGAGAACGGCGGCGATTTTGACATCTGCCTGCTGGACATCATGATGCCCGGCAAGGACGGCTTCACCGTCTGCAAGGAGATCCGCAAACGATCGGCCACGGTGGGCATCATCATGCTCTCGGCCAAAAGCCAGGAGATGGACAAGGTCGGGGCCCTGATGTTCGGCGCGGACGACTACATCACCAAGCCCTTTGGCCCGGCGGAGCTGGTGGCGCGTGTGGACGCGCTGCACCGCAGGGTCACCATGTTTTCCGCAAAGCCGATGGAAAACCCGGACGAGGTCCGCTCCGGCCCCTTTGTGCTCAACGAGCGCAGCCGGACGCTGACCAAAAACGGCAAAAACATCGACCTGACCCAGGTGGAATTTCAGATCATGGAGTGCTTTATGAAAAACCCCAACGTCGCCCTGGAGCGCAACAGCATCCTCTCCAAGGTGTGGGGAGAAAACTACTTCGGCGACGTCAAGATTGTGGACGTCAACATCCGGCGGCTGCGCATGAAGATTGAGGACGAACCCTCCAATCCAAAGTACCTGACCACCGTCTGGGGCTTCGGCTACAAATGGAGCGTGCCGGAATAACCTACACTTTGATTTCACTGTAACAGGGGGTAAAGGGCTTGCCCACCAAAAAAATCACCAGGCGCTGGCTCTACAACAGCTTTCTGGTCATCCTGATCTTTCTTTCCCTAATCATCATCGCCTTCTCGCTGGCGATCCGCAGCTACTACTACAACAGCGTGCTGACCGTGGTGCGCAACACCGCCAGCGTCCAGAACGCCAGCCTGGTCAACTACTCGGAGGACAACACCGTCGACTTTTCCGCCTCGGTGCGCACCCTGGTGGAAAACTTTGCCGACAAGGACCGGATGGAGCTGATGGCCATCGACAAAAACGGGACGGTCATCATCACCTCCAGCGGCTTCTCCCCCTCCGGGGATCTGGAGATGCCCGACTATGAGGCGGCGCTTTCCAGCTCGACCCGCGACGCCTACTCCTACGACACCCTCAACGGGGAGAGCGTGCTGGCCTACACCTTGCTTGCGCCCAGCGTGGACGACTCCAACGTCTCCGCGCTGCGGTATGTCGTCTCGCTGACGGCGGTCAAGCGGCAGATCTACATGCTCATCGCCGCCGCCGGCGTGGTGGGGGCCGCCATCATCTTCTTTGTCATTCTCTCCAATTCCTACTTCATCAACTCGGTCATCAACCCGATCGACGAGGTGCGCAAAATCGCGCTGCAGATCTCCAAGGGCGACTTTTCCACCCACCTGAAAAAGACCAGCGACGACGAGATCGGCGAGCTGTGCGACGCCATCAACGCCATGGCCCTGGAGCTGCAGGAAAACGAGAAGATGAAAAACGACTTTATCTCCTCGGTCTCCCACGAGCTGCGCACCCCCTTGACCGCCATCAAGGGCTGGGCCGAGACGCTGATGGACGACTCGGTAGACCGCGAGACCACCAAAAAGGGCATCGGCGTCATCATCAAGGAGAGCGACCGCCTCTCCGGCATGGTGGAGGAGCTGCTTGACTTCAGCCGCCTGCAGAGCGGCCGCCTGAAGCTGAGCTTAACCAAGATCGACCTGGTGGCGGAGCTCAGCGACGCGGTGCTGATGTTCACCGAGCGCGCCCGGCAGGAGGGCATCGCCCTAAACTACGACGAGCCGATGGACATCCTGCCCATCATGGGCGACTCTAACCGGCTGCGCCAGGTGTTTGTCAACATTCTGGACAACGCCTTAAAGTATTCCGACGCGGGCGACAGCGTCACCGTCACGGTGCAGCACAGCGAAAACAACGCCATCATCACCATCCGCGACACCGGCATCGGCATCGCCTCGGAGGACCTGCCCAAGGTCAAGACCCGCTTTTACAAGGCCAACGCCACCCGGCGCGGCTCGGGCATCGGGCTTGCGGTCGCCGACGAGATTGTCTCGATGCACGGCGGCAACCTCTCGCTGGACAGCCAGGAAGGGGAAGGCACCACCGTCACCATCTCGCTGCCGCTGGCCTGCTGACCGGCGCGCTGACAAAAAGCCCAGCAAAAAAAGGACCCTCCTGCGGGAAGGTCCCTTCTTTTGCTCTGGCCCTGCGCAAAGCAACAATCTATTCATAATTTCTGCTTTATTTTTTGTTGGCCGGGTGTTACAATAATTTTGTTCTATTCGCGGTCCAGGCCGCTGATTTTGGCCTCCACATTCTGGATCAAGTTGAGCAGCGCCTGCGACTGTTTGGGGTAATTTTGCATCAGGTACTCGGTGGTGATTTTGATCTCGTCGATGTTGCGCACCCTGTCCTCGCCCTTGTTCTGGCCCTGCGCCAGCTGCTGCGCCCTGGCCTCGCTCATCATCATCAGCGCCGAGCAGTAGCCGCTGAGCATCTCCTGCGGCACCGAGAACATGCTGTCCTCGTTTTTGGGGTTGACCGAATAGAGCACGCGGAACGCCCGGTACACCGCCAGCATCAGATAGTTGGAGATCTCATTGTTGAGCTGCTTGGATTCGCTTTTGCCGATCAGGTCATAGATGATGCCCAGCGAATTGGTGATCAGCTTTTTGTTGAGCACCGGCATGATGTTGCCGCGGAACACCGTGTCCTTGGTATTTTCCGGTTCGGGAATCTCCTCCACGGTCAGCTGCCGGCCGCTGCGCTCGGGGGAGAGCCCCAACAGATAATCGCAGGAAACATGGTAAAAGCGCGAGCAGCGGATCAAAAAGTCCAGGCCGCATTCCCGCACTCCCTTTTCATAGTGGGAGAGCAGCGCCTGCGAGATGCCAAGCTCCGCCGCCGCCTGCTTCTGGCTGATCCCCTTTTCCTTTCTCAAAAGCGTAATAAGCCGTGGGAACTCGGCGTTCATACGCACATCCTCCTTACTTTGGGCCATCGGACCCGATAAAAATAGGCTGTAACATCCAAATGCCGCAGTCCAAACGATCACACCTCGATCTACGTATTGTAAATTATATTACATCCAAAACACTTTGTAAAGCACTTTTTGCAGATAAATCCGGTTTTTGGTCGAAAAGACAAAAAGGCAAACGCTTCTTTTGCTTTTTTACCGATTGACTTTTCATCTGTCGGACATCTTCCGGTTTCTCTTTTGACACCACGATACAGAAAGGACGTCTGTCATGTTAACCTACAAGATTCACCTGTTCCGCCACGGAATCACCCGCGCCAACCTGGAGGGCCGCTATGTGGGGCTCAGCGACTACCCGCTCTGCCAGGAGGGCATCGACGCGCTCAAGGAGTATGTCAAGGACAAGGACTATCCCCCGGTGGAGAAGATCTACACCTCCCCGCTGCGCCGCTGCCGCGAGACCGCGCACATCCTCTATCCCGGCTACAAGACCTTCGATGTGCCGCAGCTGATGGAGATGGACTTCGGCACCTATGAGGGCAAGACGCTGGACGAGCTGCAGAACGACGAGAGCTTCATCGCCTGGAGCCGGGACAGCATGCACAACGCCCCGCCGGAGGGCGAGGACGGCGTGGCCTTCATCCGCCGGGTCATCCACGGGCTGGACGACGTCTTTCAGGACATGATGGCAAACGAGCTGCACAGCGCCGCGCTGGTCATCCCCGGCGGGATGATTATGTCGATGCTGGCGCTGATGGGCTTTCCCCGCCACCCGATGGGGGAATGGGAGTGCGATGCCGGCGCGGGCTACACCATCGTGATGACCCCGGAGCTGTGGACCCGGGACAAGGTGTTCGAGGTGCTCAACCGCATCCCGATGAGCCCGGAGGACTGGGAGGACCACTGGAGCACCAAGAAATACTATGAGGACGGGGAAGAGATGTTCTTCGAATAAGCGCCTTCCCGCATCACTTCTACACAAAGGAGCGTCTGAACAAAAATGAAACTGCGAAAACAAATCAAACTCAACGCCAAGCGCTGCCTGTGCAACAACTGGGGCAAAGCCGTCTCGATTGTCCTGCTGACCAGCGCTATCTATCTGCTGTTTGTCATCATCGAGATGATTGCCAACCTCCTGCTGCAGCTGCCGGCCTCTTCCGCCTCCGCGCAGGAGCTTTCCAGCGCGTGGATGCTGTCCTATCTGCTGACCGTCCTGATGGCAATCGGCTCCTTCATCCTGCTGGTGCCGCTGCATCTGGGCATCACCACCTGGTACCATTCGCTCTCAGAGGGCATTTCGGACGACATCCTGTCCATCTTCGGTTTTTTTGCCAACCGCAAAATGTTCTTTCGGTCGCTGTGGCTCTCGATCAACACCGGTGTGCGGGCGATTTTGTACGCGGTGCTCTATCTGATTCTTCCCACCGCCGGCATCCTCTTTTCGGTCCGGCTGCTCAACAGCCCGCTTTCCAGCGGGGCCTTTGTCGGCAGCATGACGCTGGTCTTTTCGATTGCGCTGTTTGTTCTGCTGCTGTGCTTTTTGCTGATTCGGCTGCAGCGATACTTTCTGGCGCAGTACTACCTGCTGGACCAGGAGACCTCGGTGCGCAAGGCCATCCGTGCCTCCATCCACGCCAGCAAGGGCATCTGCGACGAGATCTTTGCATTTAAGCTCTCCTTTTTACCGTGGGGCATCGCCTCGATTCTGGTGCTGCCGCTGCTGTACGTTTCGCCCTACTATTCGATGAGCTCGCTGCTGTACGCGCGGTTTTTGATGGAACAGGACAAGCGCGCGAACAGCCTGGTAGTGGCGTCCTCTCCGGAGGAGACGCCGGAGGATTACCCGGAGGACATCGCCACCACACGGCAGTTTGACCCACAGCACGAGGAGAGGCTCGAGGACGAATAGCGGCATGATGCCGCGGCCAATTCGCGAATTGATGTAGCGGGAGGCCCCACTTTCTACCTCGCGGCACCGGGTTTTATCAATGCCGGGTGGGGCGCTGCCCCCTCTGCACTCCCCTTGTATGGGCGCTCCGCCCCATGCCCCGGGTGACTTTCTCCCCGATGAGAAAGTCACCAAAGAATCTCCCAGAGGGGTGTCCCCTCTGGGTACTCCCCTAGGGGGACGCTTCGCTCCCCCTGCAGCACATCGTGCTGCTACCCCCTCAAAAGGGTTTGTGACACTAACCCAGACCGATTTGCCACTTTAAGTTTGTGGTCGAATCGGTCTTTTTTTCTCCCTGAGATGGGCAGGAGTCACACCTTCTGCTATCAAACCGTGGCGCGGCAGCGCGGGCCGATTAGTGGGCAGCTGCAACGAAAGCAACGAAAGCACAGAACTTTCCTAACTCTCTTTCTATATACTATTTTAAAATATCTTTTTATAAAAATACTGTGCTTTCGTTGCAGTTGGCTGATAAATGGCGTAATCAAGCCATTTGTTGCTGCACAGAACCTGCACAAAACCGGCACAGAACTGCACAGAACTCCCGCCCGCCGCCGCAACACCCCTTCACCTATACCCCATTTAGCCCCAAAGTTGCACCCAAACGTGCAACCCAACCCCCCGCGCCACGGATTAACAGCACAAAATCTTTTCTCCGTAAAACCAAAGAAAAAAACAAGACCGATTCTCCCACAACCTCAAAGTGGCAAATCGGTCTATTTTTGTGGCAGAAAGCAGCCCGGCGCGAGCCGGAGCGGAGCGCAGCGAGCGCGAAAAGGGCGGTAACTCCGCACCGGGGGTCCAGGGGCGCAGCCCCGGCACGCCTTTGGTGACTTTCGTCGTGAAACGAAAGTCACCCGGGGTGGAGGGGCGGAGCGCCCCCTCATGGGGGTGTGGGGGCCTCCAGCCCCCACTTGGGTGGAGCGCAGAGGAGGGCTGATGCCCTCCTCGCTAGGGGAGTGCAGCGGGGCGGAGCGCCCGCATAGTGGGTGCAGGGGCTACCAGCCCCGCACAAACTCCGGGGCGTGGAGCAGAGCGCCCACAAATCGTGGGTACGCAGGGCCCTCGCCCCTGCACAATCCCCCCTCCGCTGTCGAAAGATTCCCCCCTGATACAAAAAAGGACTATCTTTATTCACAAATTCATGCTATACTGTTTTTGTCAAAAATCGTATTCCCCTCAATTTCGATAAAAGGAGCAGTCTATCCCATGTCAAAACAAGATTCGCAGAAAACCATCAAAACTTCCATCGGCGGACAGGCGGTCATCGAGGGCGTCATGATGCGCGGGCCAAAGGTCACCGCACTGTCGGTGCGCCTGCCGGACAACACCATCTCCACCGAGGAGTGGCCCACCCCCAGCATGAGCGCCTGGTACAAGCGCACCCCCTTTGTCCGCGGCATCTTTAACTTTGTCGATTCGCTGACCACCGGCTACAAGAGCCTGATGAAGGCCGCTGAAAAGGCCGGCCTGGACGACGAGGAGGAGGAAGCCTCCCCCTTCGAGCAGAAGCTGCGTAATGCCCTGGGCGACAAGTTCATGCCCTTTCTGGAAGGGTGCATCCTGGTGGTTTCTCTTATCATCGCCATCTTTTTCTTCACCTTCCTGCCGACCACCATCGTCAATTTCTTCCGCGGCTTCTTCGAGCACCCGCTGGCGCTTTCCGCGCTGGAGGGCGTCATCAAGATGGTTATCCTGATCGGCTACCTTGCCGCCGTCTCCCAGATGAGCGACATCCGCCGCGTCTTTATGTACCACGGCGCCGAGCACAAGACCATCTTCTGCTACGAGCACGGCGAGGAGCTGACGGTGGAGAACGTGCGCAAATACACCCGCTTCCACCCGCGCTGCGGCACCAGCTTTCTGGTCATCGTGCTGCTGCTCTCCATCCTGGTGTCCTCCCTGGTCACCTGGGACAATATCTGGATGCGCGTCGGACTCAAGATTCTCTGCCTGCCCATCATCATGTCGCTCTCCTATGAGTGCATCAAGTATGCCGGCCGGCACGACAACCTGCTCACCCGCATCCTCTCCGCGCCGGGCCTGTGGACCCAGCGCCTGACCACCAAGGAGCCGGACGACAGCATGATCGAGGTGGCCATCGCCTCGATGAAGCGGGTCATCCCGGACGATCCAAACGAGGCGCTGTACTAGAAGCGACGTTTTGTTATAAAGCAAGCTGTTTATCCAAACTGTAAAACACAAAAGGAGACCCTTATGACCTATCGGGAACTGTTAACTGGAGCATGCCAGCAGGGAATGGAGGCGCATGAGGCGCTCACACTTTTGGAGCACCTGTTTTCCCTCTCCCGCACCTCCCTGCTGATTCACATGGACGAGGACTGCGACGAGCAAAAGATTTCTTCTTTCGAGCAGATGGCTGCCCGCCGGCTTGCGGGCTATCCGCTGCAGTACCTTCTGGGGGAGTGGGAATTTTTCGGCCTTCCCTTCTATGTGGGGGAAGGGGTGCTGATTCCCCGCGCCGACACCGAGGTGCTGGTGGAGACTGCACTGGAGCTGTGTGACGGGATGTTCTCCCCGGTCATCTGCGACCTCTGTTCCGGCACCGGCTGCATCCCCATCGCCCTGAGCAAAAACCTGCCGTCGCAGGCAAGCCTCACCGCGGTGGAGCTGTCCGAGCAGGCCCTCTCCTATCTGTACCGCAACAAGGAGCGCCACCGCTGCGACAACCTCACCGTCGTGCAGGCCGATGTGCTGACCTGGCAGCCGGACCGGCAGTTCGACCTCATCACCGCCAACCCCCCCTACATCTCCCGGCAGGAGATGGAATCGCTGCAGCCGGAGGTTCGGTGCGAGCCGCAGATGGCGCTGCTGGCCCCGGAGGAGGGGCTTGCCTTCTACCGCGTCCTGTCCGACCGCTGCCGCTCCTTTTTAAGGCCCGGCGGGTGGCTGGTCTTTGAGATTGGCTACCGGCAGGGTGAGGCCGTTTCGGCGCTGCTGCAGCAAAACGGCTATTCCGATATTCGGCTGATCGCCGACTACAACGGCAACGACCGGGTTGTGACCGGCCGCTGGGATGGATAAGATTTTATCCACTGTGTAATATGAGGAGGATTTTATGCAAACTGGAAAGTACAAAGCGGTGGTCTTTGACCTGGACGGCACCGCGGTCAACTCCCACTACAACATTGATGCCCTGCAGATGACCTGCATCGAGCTGCTCGACCGGGAAGCGACCGACGAGGAGCTCAAGATCACCTACGGCATGACCGCCGTCAACGCCATGCGCTACCTGGGGGTGCCGGAGGACCAGCTGGAGTTTTTTGGAAAGCGCTGGCTGGAACACATCATGCGGCTGGCCAAGCACGCCACCCTCTTTGACGGCATCTACCCGACCATGTGCCGGATGCACGAGGCCGGCATCCAGCTGGGAATCAACACCTCCCGCCGCGACGACGAGCTGGGCGACCTGCACCACTACATCCGCGAGCCGTTTCTGGAGCTGTGTTCGGTCATCGTCACCTGCGACAAGGTAAGCAACCCTAAGCCTGCCCCCGACTCGATGCTCTACTACTGCGAGCAGACCGGCCTTGCGCCCGCGCAGGTGCTGTTTGTGGGGGACAGCGAGTTTGACGCCGGCTGCGCGCAGAACGCCGGCTGCGACTTTGCGCTGGCGACCTGGGGCTGCTTCTTCCCCGACCAGATCCCCGCGCAGTACAAGCCCCAAACCCCGCAGGAACTGTTAGAGATTGTCGGAATCAAATAAGCCTTTGTGCAAGCTGCTCTCCAAAAAGAGGGCAGCTTTTTTGTTGCCCTCTGCAATAAAACGGCCGCCCCGGAAGTTATTTAGGCAGAAGGGGCAAAAAAAGGAAAAGCTAAAAAATTTTCTTCCCTCTGCAATAAAACTGCTTCCCCGGAAGTTATTTAGGCAGAAGGGGCAAAAAGAAAAAATCAAAAAAAATTTCCCGACCTGCAATAAAACAGCTTCCCCGGAAGTTATTCAAGCAGAAGGGCAAAAAGAAAAAATCAAAAAATTTTTTCCCGACCTGCAATAAAACAACTTTCCCGAAAGTTAATTAGGCAGAAGGGCAAAAAAGTTCCTTCCAGCAACCGAAAACGTTTTCACAATACCAAACCACAATCAATCACGACCGACACAGAAAGGATGTACACGATGAAAAAATTCTCTAAATTCCACCTCACCGCTCTCACCCTCGCCGGCCTGATGGTCGTCACCACCGCCTCTGTCGGAGCTGCCTCCGTTTATAAAAATATCACCGCCCGCCAGAACACCGCCATGACCGTCAAGGTGGACGGCACCGCCCTCACCATGAAGGACGACGACGGCGATTCCCTCTACCCGCTGACCTATGACGGCAACACCTATTTGCCAGCAGAGCAGCTGGCCAGCGCGGTCGGCTACAACGCCACCTCCGACGACGACAGCGTCAGCCTCACCAAGAAAGCTGCTGCCACCTCCACCAGCACCTTCTCGACCGACATCGGCGCGGAGAAGGCGAAAGAAATCGCTCTGCAGCACGCGGGTGTCTCCGCTTCCAACGCTGTCTTTGTCAAGGCGGAGCGCGAATACGACGACGGCAGACTGACCTACGACGTCGACTTCTACGCCGGCAACAAGGAGTATGACTACGAGATTCTTGCCGCCGACGGCACCATCCTCTCCTACGACGCCGACATCGAAGGCTACCGCATTCCCTCCTCCACCTCCAGCAGTTCCTCCGGCTACATCGGTGTGGAGCGCGCCAAGGAGATTGCCCTGCAGCACGCAGGCCTGAGCTCCTCGGGGGTCAACTTTGTCAAGGCCGAGTTCGACCATGACGACGGCCGCGCCGAGTATGAGATCGAGTTCCACCACAACTTCCGCGAGTACGAGTACACCATCGACGCCGCCTCCGGCACCATCCTGGAAGCGGAGCGGGACTAAGGCTGCAAAAACCGGTTGCATTTCTTCCCCGGCGCTGGTATACTGAATTTAACTGGAAACTCACCTGAACGCTCACCATTTTAATCTGCGTGATTTTCCATAAACCTTAAAAGCAAGAGCGGTTCAGGCAGTCTTAAATAAACTGCCTGAACTTTTTTGTCCCACACCGGCGGGACCTCTGCTTTTGGGCAGGAGGGAACAAAAGAGTATGCTCATGACCATGATGCTGGTAGAAAACCACTTTAAACCTCTGCGGCCTGTGATGGATCCACACGATCTGGAGGAGCTGCTGCGGCAGATTGCCCTGGGCAGCCAGCAGGCTTTTGAGGAACTTTACCGCGCAACCGACAGCGCCATCTACGGCTACGCACTGTCCCTGATGAGAAACCACCACGAGGCGCAGGACGTCATGATGGACACCTATCTCAAAATCCGCTGCGCCGCCCATCTGTATATGCCGATGGGCAAACCGATGGCCTGGATTTTGACCATCACCAAAAATATTGCCCGCACAAAGCTGCGCTCCGCGGGCAGGCAGATCCCACTGGACGACCTGGAGGAGACCACCCCCTCCTTTGACCGGGACAGCGAGGAGGCGGTCGCCCTGGAGCAGGCCATGAAGGTGCTGGGCGACCAGGAGCGGCAGATTCTGATTTTGCACGCGGTGACCGGGCTCAAGCACCGGGAGATCGCCGAGATGCTGGGGATGCCGCTGGCGACGGTGCTCTCCAAATACGCCCGTTCGCTCAAAAAGCTCAAAAAAGCTCTGGAGGAAGATAACTTCCCCCAAAAGGAGGTGCAGTAAAGATGGCTGAACGCAAACCGAACAGAAAGCTCACCGACCAGGAGGTCGAATATATGCTGGCCAAGGCGGTGGTGCAGCAGGTGCCGGACATCTATCAGCAGGCCTCCTCCGCCCCCATCACCCCGCTGACGGTGGTGGACGAGATTGTCCCCCGTCAGTTCCCCAGACAAAGACTGCACTGGCAACGGCTGGCTGCGGCCTGCGTGCTGCTGGTGCTGTGCGCGGGAGGCATTTTCTCCTGGCTGTGGTTTTCCACCAAGGCGGTGGTCTCGATCGACGTCAACCCTTCGGTCGCCCTCTCGCTCAACCGCTTTGAATACGTCATCGACACCCAGGCAGGCAACACCGACGGCGCCGAGGTGCTCGACGACCTCTCTCTCAAAAACTTAAAGCTCAGCACCGCGCTGGACGCCCTGATGGGCGCAATGAGCCGCAAGGGCTATCTGGACGACCAGGCGCAGATTAGCGTCTTTGTGGACGGCAGCGACGACGACTTTAACCGCGAGCTCTACGACGAGATCACCGAGGATTTGGCGCACCTTGCCCCCGACGCGGTGACCCAGGTCGGGGAATCGGCCACTGCCCAGCCGGATACACAGCAGCCGGCTGAACAGCAGACAGTTGAGCAGCCCGCTACCGAACAACCGGTCACTGAGCAGCCGTCGGCTGAACAGACAACCGAACAGCCAGCCACCGACCAAACCACTGAACAGCCCATTACCGGGCAAACCGGCGAACAGCAGCCGCAGCAGTCCGCCTCCATCACCGAGGAGCAGGCCAAAGAGATCGCCGCCAACCACGCCGGTGTGGCCGTTGCCGACCTTACCTTCCACAGCGTTTCGCTCGAGGAGGACGACGGGCGGCGGGTCTACGACGTCGAGTTCTACAGCGGCTCCACCGAGTACGACTATGAGATCGACGCCGCCACCGGCGACATCCTCTCCTATGACAACGACGTCGAAAATTTCTCTATCCCGCAGCAGCAGGGTACTGCCACCGGCAGCTACATCGGCGAGGATGCCGCAAAAGCAGCCGCCCTGCAGCGCGCCGGGCTCACCGAGGATCAGGTCCGCTGGGAAAAGTGCGAGCTGGACGAGGACGACGGCCGCTTCTCCTACGAGCTGGAATTCAGCTCCGGTCAGCACGAATATGAGTGCGAGGTCGAAGCCTTCACCGGGGAGATTCTCAACTTTGAACAGGATTAAACGCCAAGGCAAAGCAAGGCCGGTCCATCACGGACCGGCCTTGCTTGTTTTTTATCGCCGAAGGGGTGTTTCTCTCCGGCAACGAAGGAACCAATTAAATGCAAGCTGCTTCTTCCTCGGTGTAGTACTGCGCCTGCGCGTGCCAGAGGGTGGCGTATTTGCCCTGCTCGTCGCTGATTAAGGCGTCGTGGCTGCCCTTCTGCACAATCTGTCCGCGGTCAAAAACCATGATCTCGTCGCAGAAGCGGCAGGAGGACAGGCGGTGGCTGATGTAGATGGCGGTCTTGTCGCCCGCAATCTGGTTAAACTGGGCGTAGATCTCCGCCTCGGCAATCGGGTCGAGAGCGGCTGTCGGCTCGTCGAGGATGATGAACGGCGCGTTTTTGTACAGCGCCCGGGCGATGGCAATCTTCTGCGCCTCGCCGCCGGAAACCTCCACGCCCTCGTCGGAAAAGTCCTTGTAGAGCTGGGTGTCCAGCCCCTTGGGCAGCCGCTCCAACCGCTCGCCAAAGCCAGCGTCAATCAGCGCCTTTTCCACCCGCTCGCGGTCATAGTCGGCCGCGCCCGCCACGTTCTGGCCCAGCGGCTGGGAGAGCAGCTGGAAGTCCTGGAACACCACCGAGAAGATGTTCATGTACTCGCGGTAGTTGTATTTGCGGATGTCGATGCCGTTTAAGAGAATCTCTCCCTCCTGCGGGTCATAGAGGCGGCAGAGGAGCTTGATAAAGGTGGTCTTGCCCGAGCCGTTCTCGCCGACCACCGCCATCCGCTCACCGACCCGGAACCTGACGTTGACGTGCCGCAGCGCCCATGTTTCGGCGCCGGGATAGCGGAAGGAGACGTCGCGGAACTCCACCTCGTACTTGCGGTCGGCGCGCTTTTCGGTGGTCAGCGACCCCTGGTACATCCGGTTGGGGAGGTCCAGGAACTGGTAGGCAGGCTTCAGAAAATCGGCGTTGGTCTTTAAGACGCCCCAGTTTTCAAAGAGGGAGGAAAGGTTCTGCGACAGGGCGGTGATTGCACCCACATACTGGGTGATGGAGCCGACCCCAAACGCGCCGCCCATCGCCTTCAGGCAGGTAAAGATATAAACAAAGCCGGTGAACACCGCCGAAATGGCGGCGGCAAAGCCGTGCAGCACCCCGATCGGGCCGCGGAACTTTTGGGCCATCTCGCCGATGGTGCTGAACACCCCCACATCCCGGTTATAGTACAGGAATAAATTCTGCTGATTATACATGCGGACGTCCATTGTGCGGGAACGCTGGAGTCCCAGATCTACCCAGAAGTTAAAACTCCGGTTGGATAAATTTGCGCCCTCGCTGCATGTGCTCCAGATTGCAAAGGCCTTGCCATTGCAGAAGCCGGAAAGCAGGCTGATGCCCACCATCACGCCGAGCAGCAGCAGGATGAACAGGGGATTGTTGAGGACGGTGTACCAGCCCGCCGACGCCGGCACCGGCTGGGTGAACAGGCTGACCGACAGCACGATGGCGCTGAGGACGCCCACCGCCGCCTTGGACATCTCCTCGACAATCTCGATCAGGCGGATAAATCCCCACCCGGCCCAGTTTTCGTTCTGGCGGGCGATGGAGAGCAGGCCGCGCGCCTCCTGGTTGTCGACGTCGGTGTAGTCCAACGAGAACATCTTGGCGGTGTACATCCGCTCCTTGCTGTCATAGAACAAATCCCGCTGCGCGCTTTTCACCCGCAGCAGCACCGCGTTCAGCAGCGCCAGCACGCCGCCCACCGCTACCGATAAAATCACCCAGCGCCACAGCTCCTCCGGCCTGCGCTGGCCGGCCAGCTCGTTCAGGATGCGGGCCGAAAAGAAAACGGTGACATAGGGGACGATGCCCGAGACGACGGCGTAGAGCGCGGTGGAGGGGAGCAGATAGGGACACATCTTCTGCATGTCCCCAATCGCCCTGCGGTGAATCGCGATGACCTGACGGGTGCTCATCTGATTGGTGTTTTGCTCTTTCATTAAAACTCTCTCCCTTCCCGGTAATAGCGGCTCTGCACCTCAAAGAGCTTGGCGTAGCCGCCGCCCTTCTGCATCAGCTCGTCGTGGGTGCCCTCCTCGGCGATGTCGCCGCCCGCCACAAAGATGATGCGGTCGCAGAAGCGGGTGGAGGCCAGGCGGTGGGAGATGAACAGCGAGGTCTTGCCCGCGCTCATCTCGTTGTATTTGAGGTAGATGTCGTTCTCTGCAATCGGGTCGAGCGCCGCCGTCGGCTCGTCGAGCAGCAGCACCGGCCCATCCTTATACAAAGCGCGGGCCAGCATCAGCCGCTGGGTCTGGCCGCCGGAGAACAGCACGCCGTCCTCATAGACCTCCCGGCCCACCTGGGTGTCGATGCCCTTGGGCAGCGAGTCGATCTTCTCGGTCAGGCCCGCCTTGTCCAGGCAGGCGCGCACCTTTTCCTGATCGCCGCCTCCGACTTCCTGAGAGACGTTTTCGGCTACCGTCGCAGCCAATACCGAAAATTCCTGAAAAACGGCGGAGAAGAGCGCATAGTAGTCTCTGCGATTAAATTGGCGGATGTCCTGCCCGTCCAGCAGCACCGCGCCCTCGGTCGGGTCCAGCAGGCCGCACAGGAGCTTGACCAGCGTGGTTTTGCCCGCGCCGTTGAGGCCCACAATCGCCAGCTTTTCGCCGGGGCGGACGGTGAGGTTCAGGTCGTGGATGGTGTCCTTCTCGGCCTTTGGGTAGCGGAAGGAGACGTTTTGCAGCCGCAGCTCATACCCGTCCTTGCCGGGGGCCGGGATCTCCTTGCCGCCCTCAAACCGGAACGGCTCCTCGAGGTTGAGATACTCGCGCACGCTGGAGAGGTCAAGGCTCTCGCGGTGCAGCGTCATGCTCTCGTTGAGGATGCCGGTGATCCAGTTGGTGAAGCCGCTGACGGCGGTAAAGTAAAGCAGGAACTGCGAGGCGCTCATGCCGCCCTCCAGCGCCATGTTGATGAGGTAGAGGTAGGCGATGCCGTTGCGCGCAACGCTGAGCAGCACGTCCACCGCGTTGCCCAGCAGCTGGATTTTGGTATAGCGGTAGACAAAGGCCTCCTCGAGCTTGAGCACGCTGTCATAGATGCCCTGCAGCCACGGCTGCAGGCCGAAGATGCGGATGTCCTTGGCCAGCTCCACCGACTCGGATTTGTCCTTGAGGTACCGCAGCTGGTGGAAAAATTTGGCCTCCTCGTCGCGGTGCTGGTAGCGCCACTCGTTGGTGCGCTTGGTCACCAGGAAGCTGACCAGGGTGGTCGCCAGCACCACCGCCAGCAGCACAGGGTCGAGGTTCTGCATCAGCAGCAGGTAAAGGACAAAGCCCGCGACGTTTGCCAGCAAATTGGTCAGCGTCGTCCAGATGTGCTCGCCCGCCATGCTGTTCTGCTGCACCGCACGGTTGGCCTTGTCGCGCAGGTCCAGCACAGCGGTGTCCAGCGTGTTGGAGAAGGAGGTGGTGTTGGTCTTGTAGCCGATCTGGTTAAGAATTCCGGTGCGCACCTCGATGCGCCCGAAGATGGTGTTCTGGTCGACATAGGCCTGCAGCCCCAGCACCAGAAACAGCGCCAGCGAAAAGACGCCGATGGTGCCGAGCAGCTCCGGCAGCGGCGCCTGCTGCTCGACCCTGGAGAGAATCTGCGGCGCGATAAAAAGCTGCACCAGATTGACCCCGACGGTCAAAGTCGCGGCCAGCACGCACATCCAAAGCACGCTTTTGCAGGAGCGCCAGGCGTTGCCGATCATCCAGCCGACGTTTTGGAAAACATTGTAATGCTGTTTGCTTGTTTGTTTCATCTTCTGTTCCCTCGCTTTCTGGTATCAGCATAACACAAAAATTCGCCCCCGGCACATTTTGGGGACGAATTGTCGTTTCCGGGGGACGAATTGCATTTTTTCTATAGTTGAGTAGCCGCTGCCTCACCGGAGGATGGCTCCTCCTGCTGCGGCAGCAGGATCTCGGTGGTGAAGGCCCCGTCCTCCGAGTTGCGGTTGACATACCCGTCCAGCCGCTCCACAATGCTGTCGATGCGCATCAGGCCCAGTCCATACCCCGCACCCTTGGTGGTGGCAAAGCGGCCCTCGCGTTTGACCATCTTTTTGCCGGCGGTGAAGTTGGTGAACGAGATGTACAGCTGGCTGCCCTTCATGTCCATGTAGACGCGGATCAATCGCTCCTCCGGCGGCAGCTTGGCGCTTGCCTCGATGGCGTTGTCAAAAAGGTTGCCTAAAATGCAGCAGAGGTCAATCTCCGGGATTCTGAGCTTGACCGGGATGTGCGCGTCGGCCATCACCGGAATCCCCCGGTTCTTTGCCAGCGAAATCTTGGAATTGAGGATGGCGTCGGTCATCGGGTTGCCGGTCTTGATGACCATGTCCAGCGCCGAAAGGCTGGTGTCCAGCTCGTCCAGATACCGCTGGATGCCCGGCAGGTCGCCCTTTGCCGCGTAGATTTTGAGCGCCTGCAGGTGATTGCGCCAGTCGTGCCGCCAGCCGCGCATCTGGCGGTACATGTTTTCCACCTCCTGATAGTGGGTCTGCACCAGCTCCTGCTGGTAGGTCTCGACCTGGCGGTTCATCTTTTTGGAAAGTAAGTTTGCAAAAATTCCCATCGTTCTCTCCTATCCCCTCTGGATAATGGCGCGGTTGACCCCTTCATAAGCCCCGCGGGGCAGCGGGATGCGGTCGCCCTCGTTGAGGAAAATGTCCGACCGGGTCACCCTGGCAATGCAGCTGAGGTTGACGATGGCCGAGCGCCCCACCCGGTAAAAGCGGTCGTCCAGACTTTTTTCGATCTCGGCCAGCGTCTTTTTCACCGTGTAGTCGGCCTTGGCGTGGACGGTGGCGTAGTTGTGCTGCACGTCGACATAGCGGATCTGATAGAGCGGCACCCGAACCACCTCTCCGGCGCACTCCAGCGTGAGGGTGCGCTCGTTTTTGCGCAGCTTATCGGCCGCGCGGTCCAGCACCGAAAAGAACTTTTCCTCCCGCACCGGCTTCATCAGGTAGTGCAGCGCCGCCACCTCGTACCCCTCCGAGATGTAGTCGGAGTAGCCGGTGACAAAGACAATCTGAATCGTCTCGTTTTTCTGGCGCAGCTGTTTTGCCAGCTGCACCCCGTCCATCTGCCCCATCTCGATGTCCAGCAGCAGAATGTCGTAGTCGCTCTTCTCCTCATAACCAAACAGAAACTGTTCCGCCGAGGAAAACTCGGTCAGCTCCACCGTGTTCCCCCGCTGTTCGGCCCACCGGCGGCTGAGCGCGGCGACAAAATCCCGGTCCTTCTGCTCGTCGTCGCAGATTGCAATTTTGTACTCCATCCTCTTCCTCCCTGTCCCCACAAGGTTTTGTCCCATTTGATCTCCATTATAGCACATCGCGCACTGGCTGCAAAGTTTTCTCCCCGCTTTTATGCAGGTGTAAAAAAAGGAACCCTCGTCGGGTTCCTTTTTCATCTGATTATGCTTGATGCCTGTAAATTCTGGACGGCTTCTCCTCCCCGTCCCCCTGCGCCATGCAGAAAAACTCCCAGCCGTATCGCTCATAGAGGGAGGTGTGGTCGGTCAGAAGGTAGAGGGTGTCTATCCCCTTCTCCTTCATGTCCGCGCAGACGAGGTCGAGCAGCTTTCGCGCGATGCCCTGTCCCCGGCAGTCCGGTTCGGTGTAGACTGCGCAGACGTTGGGGGAAAGGTCCTTGCGGTCATGGAAGTCGTTTTCGATAACCCCCATGCCGCCGACAATCCGCTCCCCTTCCATCGCCAGGTACCACTGCGGCACCGGGCTGCGCGCCGACAGGCACTGCTCCATGCTCTCCTGATAGGCTGCCAGCGGTACGCCCCACTTTTGGTGGAACCACTGCGCCGCCTGCTCCTTTAGCTGTGGCCTGTCTGTCAGGCGCACAAGTTCTAATGACATTGTTTTCCCCTTCTTCTGTGTCAGTTTAAATACAGGTCTGCTCTGGTCTTGACCGAGTCCGGCGTGATGGTTGTGGTAATCAGGTAGTTGACCTGATCCCCCTGCTCATACCCCTCGATAATGTTGATCTGATCGGGGGAAAGTTCCACCCCGTTGACCTGCGGCAAAAAGTTGCCGCCCTCCACCTGTTCCCGGTCGAACCAGACGCTGGTGACCAGCGTGTAGCTGTCCGAGACCGACTGATAGGCGTCAAACAGCTCTCCCTGGTGGGTCACTGTGCTGACCGCCTGCGGGTTCTGCAGGTCCTCCACGCTGTACAGGGTCAGGGTGACCGTCTGGGCCTGCTCATCCGGTACGATTGCCGCAAGGGTAACATCTGATGCAAAGACCTGCGCCCCCGCCGGCAGCGTGAGGGTCGCCGTCTGCTGCTGATTGAGATCCATCACCGTGACCTCGCCGCTGGCCGGATCATAGTTGACGCTGCCGTTTTTGAGCTGAAAGCTCTGCGGCTGGTTTTCCTTGGCGTTCTCCATCATGTTTTTGAGGATCGAGACGCTGTCGCTTTGCTGTGTGTCGTCGGTTGTTTCTGCCTGCTCCGGCACAACCGCTTCGACCGATTCCTCCACTGATTCTTCCACCGGCTCCTCCGCGGTGGCCTCGGCGCTCTGCGCTGTCAGCTGGTTTGCCTGCTGCTGGCTGCTGCCGCCGGTGTCCGGATTTCCCTCTGTGGACTGCTCCTGCTGCCCTGCGTCGATCGAAGCCAAAATCCGCTGGCGCAGCTCCTCCCGCTGAGAATCGGTTTCGTTCTGTTCCTGCTGCATCTTTGGATGGACAGTCGCCTGCTCCTGCTGCGGCTGAGCACTCTGCGGCGCAATGGCTGCGTCCTGCGTCTCGGCGGAGCGCTGTTCGGTCTGCCCGGCACCGCCGGACACCGTCTCATCCGAAGCAGTTTCTTCCTCCGGCGGAGCTGCCATCATCGGCGCCGCAGCCTCCTCGACCGCTTCAGCCGATTCCTCCGTCTGCGTATCCGCGTCCGCTGCGGTCGCTTCTGCTGCCGAGGACTCGGCTGACTCTGCGGTGGAGGCCTGCGAATTGCCGGACACGATTCCCTGTACCTGTCCAAGCGGCCCCCGCAGCTGCCAGTAAGCCACCGACAGTCCAACCACCAGCACCAGGGTACAGGCTACCGCCAGAGTGCGCCGGCGGCGCGCACGCTCCTTTTTCCCGGTGCGCTGCGGGAAGGGGATAACCTTTCCCTTTTGCGGAGCGGCTTCTGTCTCCTGCCGGAGCTCCTCCTGCATCGAGGCCGGGTCCACCGTTACCTGGTGGTCACCTGCGCCGGAGCAGATCTTTTCCCACATCGCGTCCGCGCTCAAACTTTCGGGAAGCGGTGGGCAGGAAACGGAGCAAAACGCCTGCCGGAAATACTGTTCCTGCTCGTACAGCTCCTGTTGCTGCTGTGCGGTAAGGGGTTGTTCTTCCACTGGGCCGTGGCCCAAATCCTTTTTCTCTGTCAACGCTGCTTCCCTCCTTCCAAATAAGTTCTCATTTTCTTAAATGCTCGAAACAGCTTCGAGCTGATGGTTCCCTGCGGGGAACCCACGATGGCGGCAATCTCCCTTGTGGTATACCCTTCGATCACCGACAGCACGACGATCTGCCGCTCCGCCGCACTCAAACTTTCCAGCGCGCGCACAAGGTCCGCGCGGCTGAGCACCGTCTCCGAAAAGGCTCCCTGATCCCCCGGCTGCTGCACCATCTCCTCGAGGTCCACCTCTTCGTTGCGCGCGCGGACATACTCGCGGATTTTGCGGTTGCACCGCGCCGAAAGGATGCGGTAAATCCATGTCATAAACGCCTGCGGGTCGCGCAGGCCGGCAAGGCCACGGTAGGCCTCGATAAAGGTTTCGGAAACAACGTCCTCTGCGTCGTGGCTGTTGCCCAGGGTGTACAATGCCGTCCGGTATAACGCGGGAGCCACCGCTTCATACAGCCGGGTAAATCCTTCCCTGCTCCCGCTCTGGGCGTCCAGCACAATCGCTGTGTCCAATTTCACCTCTACACCACCCATCATAAATTCAGTGTCCAACGGGCGCCGTTTTATTGCACCCATTTTAAAAATTCCAGAAAAAGCTTCCCCTGTTTGCGGGAAAACTTCACGCTATTTGTAGAACCATTATAAACTATTCGCCATAAAAAGGCAACCGGATTTGCCGCTCCGTGCAAAAAAATTCCCCCTCTTGCCGGCAAGAAGGGGAAGATCCAATTTATTTTTTCTTTTTGCGCAGCGCCTCGCGCATCCGCTCCAGCGCCAGCTCGTAGCGGGTGGAGCGCATCTCCGGGAAGGCTCTGAACAGCCTGCGGCGCAGAATGGCGTTGCGTCTGGAAAGGGCCTCCATGCGTTCCTCCAGCTTCTGGATGGCCTGCTGCTGCTCGGGGGTGAGGCGGGACAAAAACTCCCTGCGCCGCTGCTCTCTGCGCTCCAGGCGCTCCGAGTGCAGCTGTTCCAAAAAGTCTCGCAGCTCCATGCGGGCAAGCTCGAGGTCCAGGCGGCTCTGCTCCATCTTCTGCTGCAGCTCCAGCTGGTTCTGGCGCAGGCGTTCCTCGGTCTGCGCCTTTGCCTTTTCCATTTTCTGCTGCAGCTCCTCCTGGTTCTGGCGCAGATATTCCTGGGTGTCCAGCCGCGCCTGTTCCACCATCTGCTGCAGCTGTTTGAGGGCGCTGTTGATGTCCAGGATGGTGCGGACAGTGACCACCAGGTCCGCCGCCATCATCACGCCGAACACAATGCTCAGCACCGCGCAGACAGTAGCCGGCAGCGCGTAGATGCCGCCGCGGATAACCGGGTCGATCACCCGCACCGCCACCACCGACAGCGCGCCGAACATCAGCGAATTGCGCAGGCAAACCCTGCCGTGGATGTTAAAGCGGCGGGAGGAATAATCCCACCACTTAGTTGCAAACAGCTTTTCCAACAGATAGCCGGTGATGTACTCGATGACGCTGGTCAGCAGCATGCCGCTGACAAAGAGCAGCGGGATATTGTCGCTGACCGGCCGCAGAAAATACAGCACCGCCAGCGCTCCAAAGCCATAGACTGGGCAGAGCGGTCCGTTGAGGAAGCCGCGGTTGACAAACTTTCTTTTGCCAATCGAGCAGTAGACCGTCTCGCAGGCCCAGCCAAGAAAGCTGTAGCACAAAAAAAGCAAAAAGACACGCAAGGGATTCCCTTCCTTTCTCTTCTTTTTTGTTCATGCCCTGCAGGCAGAGAAAAAAGGAGGCTGGGACGCAGCATGCCCCAGCTCCCAAATCAAAATCTTAGTTTTGCGCCACCTGCTCCCGGCGCTGCGGGGCAGCGACAACCGTCTCCTGCTGTGGAGCTGCGGAGGTGTTGTCCTGCTTTGGCTGCTGGCTGTTCTGTTCGATCAGACGGGCGTTGGCCAGCATCAGCTTGATGCGGTTCTGCTGGTTGACCTTGGAGGCGCTGGAGTCGTAGTCCACCGCCACAATGTTTGCCTGCGGGTTCTTCTCCTTGATGACCCGCATGACGCCCTTGCCGCAGATGTGGTTTGGCAGGCAGCCGAACGGCTGGGTGCAGACGATGTTGTTGACCTTGTAGTGCTGGATCAGCTCGACCATCTCGGCGGTCAGCAGCCAGCCCTCACCCATCTTGACGCCCTGACCGATGTAACCTTTGGCCGACTCGATGGTGCTCTCAAAGTGGCAGGGCGGCTGAAAGTCGCTGTACTGCTCGATTAAGCGGATCATGTCGCTCTTTCTGCCGCGCAGGAATTTGTTGACCCGGCGCAGCACCGCCGCAACCGGTTTGCCCACGCCGTACAGGTCGTTGTCAAAGACGACGTTGTGGGTGCAGTAAAGCAAAAAGTCGTACAGGCCCGGGCAGACCACCTCGCACCCTTCCGAGAGCAGGAACTCCTCGAGGTTGTTGTTGCCCAGCGGCGAATATTTGACATAGATCTCGCCGACGATGCCGACCTTGATCTTCTTTTCCCCGCTGCGCTCCACCTGCATAAAGCGCTTGATGATGTTGACCATCAGCTCGGAGACAGCCTTCCAGCGCAGCAGCTTTTTGCAGAACAGCTTCTCGGCCATGGCAACGCTGTCGTCCACCGCCTTCTGGCTGTCGCCCTTATGGATTTCATAGGGGATGCACTGGTTATAGAGCGTCATGATCAGATCCCCGCACAGCACGCCGTACAGCGCCTGCAGCAGCATCGTCACCGGCAGCGAGAATCCGCCGGACTGCTCGCTCTTCATAAAACTGGCGGAGATGACCGGGATGTCGCCGTAGCCGCACTTGTTGAGCGCCTTGCGCAGCAGATAGATGTAGTTGGAAGCACGGCAGCCGCCGCCGGTCTGGGTAATCAGCAGCGCCACCTTGTCCAGCGGCAGGTCGCTGTGCTCCAGTGCGTCGATCATCTGGCCGATGACCAGCTGCGCCGGGTAGCAGGTGTCGTTATGTACGTTTTTCAGTCCCTGCTCGATGACGCCGGGACCGCAGTTGTCCAGCACCTTTACCTTGTACCCGTAGTTTTCCAGCACGTTGCCCAAAATGCGGAAGTGGATGGGCAGCATGGTGGGAATCAGGATGGTGTGGGTCTTTTTCATTTCCTTGGTAAAAGGCACCTTTTTGATTGGTTCCATCGTTGGATCATATCCTCCTTAAAAACAGGATTCGTCCGTTTTCGCACGGATGCGTTTTGCAGCGCAAAGGTTATGCGCGCTTTTCGGTTTCCTTCTGGGCGTCACGCTCCTTGACCGCGCCGATCAGCGAGCGGATTCGGATCTTGACCGCGCCCAGGTTGTTGATTTCGTCGATCTTCAGCTGGGTGTACAGCCTGCCGCCGCGGGAGAGGATGGCCGAAACCTCGTCGGTGGTGATGGCGTCGATGCCGCAGCCAAAGGATACCAGCTGCACCAGCTCGCAGTCGTCGTGCTCGGTGACATATTTGGCGGCGTTGTACAGGCGGGTGTGGTAGGTCCACTGGTTGAGCACGTCCGGGCGCACCGGCGTCACCAGGTCGGAGACACAGTCCTCGCTGATGACTGCCAGCCCCAGAGAGGTGATCAGCTGGTTGATGCCATGGTTGATCTCCGGGTCCACATGGTAGGGCCGTCCGCTGAGGATGATGGTCTTGACCCCGCGCGCCCGCGCCTGGGTCAGCATCTGGGCGCCCTTCTCCCTGATGTCCCTGCGCTGCGCCTGATAGGCCTCATAGGCCTCGTCGGAGGCGCGCTTGACCTCTTTGAGGGTGATGTCCGGGTACTGCTCGTGCAGCGCCTCCCAGACCTTCTTGGGGAAGGTTTTGCGCTCGGCAAGGTTTAAGTATGGATAGAGGTAGCGGATATTTTTGAGCTTCTCGACGTTGGAGGCCAGAAGCTCCGGGTAATAGGCGACCACCGGGCAGTTAAAGTGGTTGTCGCCCTTTTCTTCGTTGAAGTTGTAGCTCATGCACGGGTAGAAGATAGTGTCCACACCCTTGTCCAGCAGGTTTTCGATGTGGCCGTGCATCAGCTTCGCCGGATAGCAGGCGGTGTCGGACGGCACCGAATACTGCCCCTTGGCGTACAGCTGCCGCGACGAGATGTCCGAGATGACAAGATCAAAGTCGAGGCTGTGGAAAAACGCCACCCAGAAGAACAGGTTTTCGTACATATTCAGTCCCAGCGGCAGGCCGATCACCCCGCGATGGCGCTTGTGGGCGGCGGCGTCCGCAGCGCACTGCTCGCTGAGGGCGCGGATCTGGTCGAGCTTGTAGCGGTACATGTCCGGCAGCTCCCTGTCCTTGCCCAGACCCAGCGGCTTTTCACAGCGGTTGCCGGAGATGTAGCGTTCGCCGCCGGCAAAGGTGTTGACGGTGAGGTTGCAGTGGTTGGTGCAGCCCTTGCAGACCACCGGGCGGGACTCGTGCTGGAAGTTTTCCAGCTCGTCCCGGGAAAGCATCGAGGAGCGGGTGTGCTCCCGCTGGTTCTGGCAGATGCCCTTGGCGTAGATGGCGGCGCCGTAAGCGCCCATCAGCCCAGCGATATTCGGGCGGGTGACGTTGTGGCCGATCTCCTGCTCAAAGCTGCGCAGCACCGCGTCGTTTAGGAAGGTGCCACCCTGCACCACGATGTGCTCGCCCAGCTCGTCGGCGCTTCTGGCGCGGATGACCTTATAGAGCACGTTTTTGACAACGCTCATCGAAAGGCCGGCCGAGATATCCTCGACGCTGGCGCCGTCCTTCTGCGCCTGCTTGACCGAGGAATTCATAAAGACGGTGCAGCGGGAGCCCAGGTCCACCGGGTACTTGGAAAACAGTCCCAGGCGGGCAAATTCCTCTGCGGTGTAGCCCATCGACTTGGCAAAGGTCTCGATAAAGGAGCCGCAGCCGGAGGAGCATGCCTCGTTGAGCATGATCGAGTCGATGGCGTCGTTTTTAATCTTGAAGCACTTGATGTCCTGGCCGCCGATGTCGAGGATGAACTCTACCTGCGGGTCAAAGTGCTGGGCGGCCTTGAAATGGGCGATGGTCTCGACGATGCCGTCGTCCAGATGGAAAGCGTGCTGGATCAGCTCCTCGCCGTAGCCGGTGGAGACGGCATAGCGGATGTTGACCCGGTCGCCGCAGGCCTCATAGAGCTTTAAGAGCTGCTCGCGCACCACCTGCACCGGGTTGCCCTGGTTGGAGCTGTAGTAGCGGTAGAGCGTCTCGTAGTTGTCGCTCATCAGCACCAGCTTGGTGGTGGTGGAGCCGCAGTCGATGCCGAGATAGGCGTCGCCGCTGTATTCAGCCAGGTCCTTCCACGGCACGGTGGCCTTGCTGTGGCGCTCGATGAATTCGTCGTGCTCCTGCTGGTTTGCAAAGAGCGGATTTAAGTAGTGGGTGGATTTGGAGCGGGAGCTGGCGTTCTCAAGCTTGCCTGTAAACTCCTCATAGGTGTAGCTCTTCTCCAGGCCCCTGGTGTAGATGGCCGCGCCGATGGCGACCGAATACTGCGCCCAGGATGGGAACACCGCCTTGCCCTCGCCGAGCTTTAAGGTCTCCTGAAAGCGCTGCTGCAGGCCCTTAAAGAAGAACAGCGGCCCGCCCAAAAACAGCACCTTGCCCTCGATGCGGCGGCCCTGGCTCAGGCCGGTGACGGTCTGGTCGACCACCGCCTGGAAGATGCTGGCGGCCACGTCCTCCTTGTGGGCGCCCTGGTTTAACAGCGGCTGGATGTCGGTCTTGGCAAAGACGCCGCAGCGCGAGGCGATGGGATAGATGCGCTCGTGCTTTAAGCTCAACTCGTCCAGCTCCTCGGTGGTGACGTTTAACAGCGTCGCCATCTGGTCGATGAAGGCGCCGGTGCCGCCCGCGCAGCTGCCATTCATGCGCTCCTCCAGTCCGCCGCTCAAGAAGATGATCTTTGCGTCCTCGCCGCCCAGCTCGATGACGGCGTCGGTGTCGGGCTCATACTCCATCACCGTTTTGTAGGTGGCAAAGACCTCCTGTACAAAATCCACCCCCGCATCTTCGGCAAGCCCTAAGCCTGCCGATCCGGAGATGGCCACCTGGAAGGTGTCGTTTAAAAACTGTTTTGCCCCTTCCAGCGCTTTGAGGGTTGCCTGACGCACCTGGGACAGGTGGCGCTGGTAGATCCTGTAGAGGATCTTTTCCCCCTCCATTACCACAACCTTGACAGTTGTGGAGCCGATATCAATTCCTACATTTTTCATTACTTTTCTCCCTACGAAATGGCCGCTGTGCTGCTTTGCATATCACCCGGTCCATCTTTGCCTATTTCCCCGCCGGGCAGCTTTTGCCCACGGACATTGCGGTTTTATTTTGACATTCTTTTCCTATTTATTAGGGCACACCGAAATTCAGTGTACAATACATTATAAGGCTTCCTTAAAAAAGTGTCAATTAGCACAAATTGAAATTCATGTTCTGTTCAGATTTACTGTCTTTTTTCGCCTTGTCCAACCTTCCGTTTCCCCTGTTCTTCCTGCAATCTGCCCACCTCCGCCAGGAAATTTGTGTGAAAAAAGTCAATTTTTTGCTGTAGCAGGCAAAAGCACTTGACAGATTTTCAAAATAGGTGTATCGTTTTTACATCGCTCCTCTTCGGACGCTCCGAAAAAAGGGCGAACAACTTTTTACCGTTTTGAGCAGACTCAAAACAGGGAGGATCTGTATGAACCGCAAGCTGATGACATCCGTTTCTTTTGCATCCGTCTTTTGCTTTGGCTATTTTAGCGCAGAGCGATTTTGCCGTGCAAAAAAAGAAAATACGGATGCCAAAAGCAGCAGATCTGCGGCGGTGTTGGGATAAGCTGACACCCGCCCCAAAGATTGTTTCCGTTGTGGGAACAATTTCCGGTTTTTCAAAATCAGCCGGCGCTTTTGACAGAAAAAGCGCCGGCTTTTTCTGTCTGTATACCCGATTCATCTTGCCGCTTTGCCGCAGCAGAGAAAGAGAAAAAAGAAAGGATTTGTTCGTATGATTATTATTTTAAAAAAAGGTACCGCCCCGCAAAAAGTCAATGAGATGGTCAGCCACTTTGAGCAGATGAACTTCCAGGTGCAGGAGATCCGCGGCGTGCACGAAACCATCCTCGGCCTCATCGGCGACACCTCCCGGCTGGACACCGAGGACATCAAGTCGATGGATTCGGTCGCGGAGGTCAAGCGCATCCAGGAACCATACAAAAACGCCAACCGCAAGTTCCATCCGGACGACACCGTCATCGATGTCTGCGGCAGAAAGATCGGCGGCGGGCACTTCCAGGTCATCGCAGGCCCCTGCTCGGTGGAGAGCCGCGAGCAGATGGTGGAGGTTGCAAAGGCCGTCAAGGCTTCGGGCGCAGGCTTAATGCGCGGCGGCGCCTTCAAGCCCCGCACCTCCCCCTACTCCTTCCAGGGCCTGCGCGAGCAGGGACTGGAGTACCTGCTGGAGGCCAAGAAAGCTTCCGGCCTGCCGATTGTCACCGAGATCATGAGCATCGACCACCTGCCGCTGTTCGAGAATGTCGACATCATCCAGGTGGGCGCGCGCAACATGCAGAACTTTGAGCTGCTCAAGGAGCTGGGCAAGGTCAACAAGCCCATCCTCTTAAAGCGCGGCCTTGCCAACACCATCGAGGAACTTCTGATGAGCGCCGAATACATCATGGCCGGCGGCAACAAACAGGTCATCCTCTGCGAGCGCGGCATCCGCACCTTTGAGACCGCCACCCGCAACACCCTGGACATCTCGGCCATCCCGATCATCAAAAAGCAGTCCCACCTGCCGGTCATCATCGACCCCAGCCACGCCGCCGGCATTCGCTGGATGGTTCACCCGCTTTCGATGGCTGCCATCGCAGTCGGCGCGGACGGCCTGATTATCGAGGTGCACAACAACCCCGAAAAGGCGCTGTGCGACGGCGCTCAGTCGCTGACCCCGGCACAGTTCGACGAGGTGATGCAGGACGTCAAGCGCGCCGTCACCTTCTTCGGCAAGACAATGGACTAAGCCTTTTAACCGCGCAGAAAGGAGCTGTTCACTGTGCAAACCGTCACTGTCAACGCCAGCACCCGCTATGAGGTGCTGATCGAAAAGGGCCTGCTCTCCCGCACCGGGGAGCTGACCGCCAACGTCTTTGACCCCAGCCGGAGCACCGCCGCCATCATCACCGACGACACAGTGGCCGGGCTGTACCTGCGTCCGGTCGTCGAATCGCTCAAGGCCGCGGGCTTTCGCATCTGCTCGATGGACGTCCCCCACGGGGAGGACTCCAAATCCCACGAGGTGCTGCTGCAAGTATATGATTTTCTGATTCAAAATAACATCACCCGCTCCGACTTTGTGGTTGCCCTGGGCGGCGGCGTGGTGGGGGACCTGGCCGGCTTTGCCGCCGCCACCTACCTGCGCGGCATCCCCTTTGTGCAGATTCCCACCACCTTTCTGGCCGCCATCGATTCCTCGGTGGGCGGCAAGACGGCGGTGAACATCCCGGCGGGCAAAAATCTTGTCGGCGCCTTCCACCAGCCATCCTTGGTCATCTGCGACCCCGACACCTTCAAAACCCTGCCGGAGGAAACCTTCGCCGACGGCTGCGCGGAGATGATCAAATACGCGATGATCTGGAGCGAGGATTTTTTAAAGTTGCTGGAAAGCTGCGACATCCACGAGAAGATCGAGGAGATCGCGGCCTACTGCGTGGACATCAAGCGGCAGGTGGTGGAGCAGGACGAACACGACACCGCCCTGCGCATGATTTTAAACTACGGCCACACCCTTGGCCACGCCATCGAGAAGGTGACCAACCACGCCGTCACCCACGGCCACGGCGTGGCGATGGGGATGGTGCTGATCACCCGGGTGGGCATCAAACTCGGCCTTTGCGACCGCGCCCTGCTGCAGCGCCTGACAGCGCTGCTCACCCGCTACCACCTCCCCACCGTCTACGGCGGCAGCGTGCCGGAGCTTGCCGGCGCCTGCCTGCACGACAAAAAGCGGGCGGGGAGCAAAATCCGCCTGATTCTGGTCCGCCAGGCCGGCAAGGCGGAGATTGTGCCGATGGATGCACAGGAGTTTGCCGCCCTGCTGGCGGATGCGCTGCCGGAATAGTTGCGGGGGGCGTCTCCCCCTCTGCGCTCCCCCTTTATTTTCTACCGAAGGGTGGGTGGGGCACCCGGGGCCTTTTGCGAGGAGGGCTGTCGCCCTCCTCTGCGCTCCACCCTTAGGTGGGCCTACCCGGCCCACACCCGGGGTTCCTTTCGTTTCACGACGAAAGGAAC
>URGV01000015.1 GCA_900547455.1 uncultured Oscillospiraceae bacterium | reverse complement strand
GTTTCGTCGGCTCTAGAGCCGACGAAACCGAGGCCTCGGTTTCGATATCTCCACCAACCGCGAAGGCCGTGAGAACGCCTTGAGAACTGAAGACCATTGTTGCGGCAAGAACCAGAGCGACTGCGGATCGCTTGAGTTTTTTGCTCATAACAATTTCTCCTATTCTTTTGTCTAAATTTTAAGGGCAAATCCCTTAATTGCTTATAGGATAGCACAAAAAATTAGGAATGTAAAGTATATTTCCGGAAGAAATGTCAAAAAATATTATCAAAATATTCACAAAAATCTCCTCGAAACTCCACTTTTTGCACAACACAAAAATGCTTGCAAAAATGCAAAATCGATGCTACAATAGATTTACAGGAAAGGAGCTGACAGAGGTGCCGGAACGTACCTATCTTGCTATCGATTTAAAATCCTTCTACGCTTCGGTCGAGTGTATCGAGCGGGGGCTCAACCCTATGACCACTAATCTGGTCGTCGCGGACGCCAGCCGCACCGAAAAGACCATCTGTCTGGCGGTTTCTCCCTCCTTAAAATCCTACGGCATTCCCGGCCGCCCGCGCCTGTTTGAGGTGCTGCAGAAGGTGAAGGAGATCAACCTCCGCCGCGCCCAGCGCGCACCCGGACACAGGTTGACAGGCAGCTCCAGCGATAACGAACAGCTCAAAATTTCGCCGGAGCTTGGGCTGGATTTTATCATCGCGCCGCCGCGCATGGCCCACTATATGCAGGTGAGCACCCAAATTTACGACATCTATCTAAAATATATCGCGCCGGAAGATATCCATGTCTACTCGATCGACGAGGTGCTGATCGACGTCACCGGTTACCTGCAAACCTACCGCCTGTCAGCCTATGACCTGGCGATGAAGATGATTTTGGAAGTGGTGCGCACCACTGGAATCACCGCCACTGCCGGGATTGGACCTAATCTCTATCTGGCCAAGGTGGCGTTGGACATCGGGGCCAAGCACATTCAGCCCGATGAAAATGGGGTGCGCATCGCCTGCCTTGATGAAATGAGCTACCGCCGCACCCTCTGGACCCACCGCCCGCTGACCGATTTCTGGCGGGTGGGCAGAGGCTATGCCCGCAAGTTGGAGGCCCACGGGATGTGCACTATGGGGGATATTGCCCGCTGCTCAATCGGAAAACCGTCCGATTATTACAATGAAGATTTTTTATACAAGATGTTCGGTGTCAACGCCGAGCTGCTGATCGACCACGCCTGGGGATGGGAGCCCTGTACCATCGCCGACATCAAGGCCTACAAGCCTGAATCGAACAGCGTCGGCTCCGGGCAGGTGCTCTCCTGCCCCTATTCCTGCCAGATGGCCCGCCTGGTGGTGCACGAGATGGCCGATTCGCTGGCGCTGGAGCTGGTGGACCAGCATCTTGTCACCGATCAGCTGGTGCTGACCATCGGCTACGACATCGAGAACCTCAAAGACCCGCAGCGCCGCAGGCAGTATCATGGGCAGGTGAGCGCAGACCGCTATGGCCGCGCCATCCCCAAGCACACCACCGGCACCGTCCATCTGGACTACACCTCCTCCGCCCGCAAAATTGTCGAGGCGGCGCTCGAGTTGTTTGACCAGGTGGCGGATGCAAAGCTCACGGTGCGCCGTCTCAACCTGACCGCCAACCATGTGGTCGACGAGGCACAGGCGCCGGAGCAGCAGGTCTGCGAGCAGCTTGACTTCTTTACCGATTACGGAGTCCAAAAGGAGGAGGAACAGCAGCTGCAGCGGGAGCGGCGCAGGCAGCAGGCGGTGCTTTCCATCAAGAAAAAATTTGGCAAAAACGCGATCCTAAAGGGGATGAACCTGGAGGAAGGGGCGACCGCCCGCGACCGCAACGACAAGATTGGAGGGCACAAAGCATGAAAGGCCCATACGACGATATCATCCATCTGCCGCATCCGGTTTCCAAAACCCATCCGCGCATGTCGATGATCGAGCGCGCAGCGCAGTTTTCGCCCTTTGCGGCCCTGACCGGATATGGGGCAGCGATCAAGGAAACCGCCCGCCTGACCGACCGCAAGCTCGAGCTGGACGAGGAAACGCAGGCCCTGCTGGACCTGCGCCAGCATTTTTTGCTGGAACATCTTGCCCAGCGGCCCGAGGTGACGATTACCTATTTTGAGCCGGATGCGCGCAAGGAAGGCGGCAGCTACCAGACGATCACAGCCCGCGTCAAAAAGCTGGACGAGTATCAGCGCCTGCTGATTTTAGAAGGCGGTCGGTCGATCCCGCTGGACAATATCGCCGCCCTTTCAGGGGCGTTTTTTGAAAGGATGGGTCTGGGAGAATAAAAAAGGGAGCGCATGCGCTCCCTTTTCCTGTCTATTCGAACTGGCTGTAGTAAAGGGAAGCGTAAGCGCCCTTCTTGGCCAGCAGTTCCTGGTGGTTTGCCTGTTCGATGATGTTGCCATGTTCCATGTACAAAATCATATCCGCGTCGCGAATGGTCGACAGCCGGTGCGCGATGACGAAGCTGGTTCGGCCACTCATCAGCGCCTTCATTGCCTTGCCGATCTCCACCTCGGTGCGGGTGTCGACGCTGGAGGTCGCTTCGTCCAGAATCAGGATCGGCGGGTTGCACAAAAAGACGCGGGCGATGGTCAGCAGCTGACGCTGTCCAGCGGAAAGATTTGCTGCGTCGTTGTCCAGCATGGTGTCGTATCCCTGCGGCATGGTGCGGATAAAGTAGTCGACCTTCGCCGCCTTAGCCGCGGCCACAATCTCTTCACGGGTTGCATCCGGCTTGCTGTAAGCGATATTTTCGGCGATGCTTCCGCCGAACAGCCAGGTGTCCTGCAGCACCATGCCGAAGTTCTGGCGCAGGCCCTTTCGGGTCATCTTGGAGGTATCGACCCCGTCGATGGAAATTTTGCCGCCGTTGATCTCATAGAAGCGCATCAGCAGATTGACCAGCGTGGTTTTGCCGGCGCCGGTGCTGCCCACGACCGCGATCTTCTGGCCCGGCTTTGCCGAAAAGCTGATGTCCTTCATCAGGATCTTCTTGGGGTCATAGCCAAAGCTGACATGTTCAAAGGAGATGTTGCCTTTGGCGCGCTCCAGAACTTCCGGCTGCGCTGGGTCGGGAATTTCCTCGGTCTCGTCCAGCAGCTCGAAGGTTCGGTTGGCCGAAGCCAGCGCCGCCTGCAGGGAGTTGATCATGTAGGATGCCTCGGTCAGCGGCTCCGCCGTCTGGTTGATGTACTGGAAGAAGGCCTGAACGACGCCGACGGTCATGGTGCCGTTTAGCATCGCGTGGCCGGAGATGATGGCGATGACAACGTAGGCCATACGGGTCAGCAGACGGATCAGCGGGTTGACGCAGTTGACCAGAAAGTCCGCCTTCTGGCTGGCGATGCGGTTCCGTTCAGCCGAAGCGGCGACCTGCTCCAGGCTTTCCTGCTCGTGGTTGAATGCCTTGATGACATTTCTTCCTTGATGGAAGTTTCCGTATAGTTGGAAAAGGCGTCGCTCATGCGGTTTTGTTCCCGCTCCTCATTGTTGAAGGCGCGCACAACACGCACGCCGGTGATGTTTTCCAGCAGGATGGTGGTCATGCGGTCCAGCAGCTTCTGCAGCTTTTTAAACAGGGGAGAGGCGCTGCGCATGATTCCCAGGGCCAGGATAAAGACCAGCGCGGTCAAAATCAGCAGGATGGTGCCCAGAGTGGTGTTCAGCTGGAAGGACAGCGCCAGGGCGATGATGCAGACCAGCGGTACCGGCAGCACCATCTGGATGAAGCTGGTGAGCGCAAACTGGATGGTGGTGATGTCCGAAACGGTTCGGGTTGTGATCGAAGCGGTTCCGAACTGACGAAAATCGTAGACCGAAAGCTTGAGCGATTTTTCATAGAGCGCGACGCGCATGTCCTTGCCGATGCGGGCGGCAAGGGTGGCGCAGGCGTAGCCGCCCAGGATGGCGCAGATGCTGGAGAACAGCGAGACTGCGCCCATCTGCAGGCCGGTTGTCAGCAGCTCCTCAAAGGCGACGCCCGAGGTGCCCTGGTTGAGCAGGTGTGCGGCCAGTGTCGGAATGAACAGCGAGCCGCCGACATCGATGACGGCGAGCAAAACCGTCAAAACGGTAAGTTTCCAATGTGGTTTTAGAAACTGCAGGATCAGTTTCATAAAGCAATCTCCTTTCTTAAAAAAAGTGCGCCCGGTTATTGTAAAAATAACCGGGCGCACCCGACATCTTATCGACCATGGCCGGGAAAATTCCCCGGCCGGCCATTGCGATGGCCGGTCCTCCGATGACTAAATCAATATTTTGTTTGATGAACTCCGTCAGCTATTCTCTGATGGAGATGAAATAAAGCGCAGGCTTCCAGGTGCTGCCGAAGGTGGCATCCCAGCGCTGGAAAAGATAGTGAAGTTCACCCTTTGAGAGGACCATTCCGTCAGCCTCCTTTCAATATAAATAAAGCCGGATAAGGAACGGACTTTTCAACCCGTGCCTTATCCGGCTTATCATTTCTCTTTGAATGATTTGCCCTCCGAGCATAGACATGCTAACATGCCTTTGTTTGATTGTCAATCACCAAAGTAGTAAAAGATCATCGGAGAAAGGGGGTGCTTTCACAGCAAAAAGACGAAGGCAGCGCTTGTGCGCTGCCTTCGTCCTCGAGATTGCATTTAGTGATACTGTGCAGAGGTTTTCTTTATCTTTTGGGCAAATGTTTCCTTCCAAACGCCCGGATGGAACAGCAGCAGCAGCGGGAACAGCTCCAGCCTGCCGGCCAGCATATCAAACATCAGGGTGTATTTGGAGAGAATGGAAAGCGCACCGAAATTCTGTGTTGGGCCGACCCCTTCCAGGCCGGGACCGATGTTGTTGAAGGTGGCGGCAACGGCGGTGAAGTTGGTCACCATGTCGCGCCCTTCCAGCGAGACCAGAAAGACCGAGGCGGCGAAGATGATCATGTAGGTGATAAAAAAGACGTTGATGGAGCGCAGCACCTCGTGGTCGACTGGTTTGCCGTCCAGCTTGATTTTTTTCACGCTGTTCGGATGAAGGTAGGACCCCATCTCCTTGACAACGCTCTTGACCATGACGACACAGCGCGATACCTTGATGCCGCCACCGGTGCTGCCTGCGCAGGCGCCGATGAACATGAGCAAAACCAGTACAGTCCTGCTGGCGGCGGGCCAGAGGTTAAAGTCGGTGGTGGCAAATCCGGTGGTTGTGATGATGGTGGAAACCTGAAAAGCTGCATGGGTCAGGGCTTCAAAGGCGGTGGAGTAGCTATCCATAATCTGGAAAAAGATAAAAGCGGTCGAACAGAAAATGATGATAAAGTACCAGCGAACTTCCTCCATGGCAAAGGCCTTTTTGAATTTGCCGAACAGGATCAGGTAGTAGGCGTTGAAGTTGACGCCAAACAACGCCATGAAGATGGTGTAGACCCATTGCTGATAGGCGGTATAGCTCATCATGCTGTCGTTTTTGATGGCAAAGCCGCCGGTGCCTGCGGTACCAAAGGTGGTTGTCAGCGCGTCGAACAGTGGCAGCTTACCGGCCAGCAGAAACAGCACCTGCAGGATGGTCATGCCCAGATAAATCAAATACAGGATGCGGGCAGTGTGCTTGACCTTCGGCACCAGCTTGCCCACCGAAGGGCCGGGGCTCTCGGCGCGCATCAGGTTCATGTTGGAGCCGCCGCTTAACGGGATGACTGCCAGCAGAAAAACCAGAACGCCCATGCCGCCGATCCAGTGGGTGAAGCTGCGCCAGAACAGTGCGCAGTGGGACAGCGCCTCCACGTCGCTTAGGATGCTGGAGCCGGTGGTGGTGAATCCGGAGATGGTCTCGAACAGCGCGTCGGTAAAGGAGGGAATTTCCCCGCTGATCCAGAAGGGCAGGCAGCCGTACAAGCTCATCACAATCCAGCTTAAAGCGGTGGCAATGCAGCCCTCCTTGAGGTGAAAGACAGTGTCCTCGGGCTTTTTTCGGATCATCAGATATCCCAACAGGGCGCCGAAGGCGGCCACCGCCAGGTAGTGAAAGCCCTCCATTTCCTGATAGATCAGCGCGACCAGACAGGGCAGCAGCAACAGCAGCGCCAGTATGGAGAGGACATAGCCCAGGATGTATCGGATCATTGCTTTGTTCATCGCATTTTACCTCGAAGTTTCCAAAATGTCCAAAATATCGTTGAAGCCGGTGTGGGTGGTGACGATCATGACCGTGTCGCCCACGCGGATGCAGTCCTGACCGCTGGGGATGATGATCTTGCCATTTCGGTTGATGCAGGAAAGCAGCAGATTTTTCTTGAGCGGCAGCTCCGCCAGCGAGATGTTGGTGACGGCGGATTTTTCCCGCACGCGGAATTCAATCGCTTCGGCGCGGTGGTCGAACATGTGGTACAGCGTTTCGATGTCGCTGCCCATCGAGTTCTTTTTGGCGCGGACATAGGCGATGATGGTTTCGGAGGTGATGTAGCGGGGATAGATGACGCTGCCCAGATCCAGGTTGCTGATGACGTCCTTGAAGGTGATGCGGTTGATCTTGGTGATGACCTTTGCATCAGAGACCTGCCGCGCGTACAGGGTGAGCAGGATGTTCTCCTCGTCGATACCGGTCAGCGCGACAAAGGATTCGGTATACTCGATGCCTTCCTCCTTGAGCAGATCCTCGTTGGTGCCGTCGCCGTTGATGATGACCGCCTTGGGCAACAGGATGCTCAGCTCCTCGCAGCGGGCCTTGTCAATTTCGATGATCTTGACCGAGATGCCCATGTGCAGCAATTGCTTGGCCAGGTAGTAGGCGGCTTTGCCGCCGCCGATAATCATGGTGCTCTTGACCCGGTTGGTCTTAAAGCCAATGGTTTCCAGAAAATCCTTGGCTGACCGTCGGGAAGAAACGAAGGAGATGATGTCTCCCTTCTTCATCTGAAAGTCACCGGAAGGAATGAAAATTTCCTTGCCGCGCTCCACCGCGCAGATCAGGATGTTGTGTGCGATGGTCTTGCCCAAAAAGGCGATGGTCATGCCGTCCAGCATGTTGCCCTCCGGGACCTTGAACTTAATCAGTTCGGCTTGTCCGTGCGCAAAGGAGTTTACTTCCAGTGCGGTGGGGAGGTAGAGGATGCGCGCCGCCTCCTTGGCGGCCTCCAGCTCCGGGTTGATAATCATGGCCAGTCCCAGCTTTTCCCGCAGGTAGCCGACCTCGGTGCTGTAGTCCGGTGTGCGCACCCTGGCAATGGCGGCGCAGCCGCCCACCCTTTTTGCAACTGTGCAGCACAGCAGATTGAGCTCGTCGGAGTTGGTGACGGCGATGATGAGGTCGGCGTCCTCGATGCCGGCCTCCATCTGAACGCTGTAGCTGGCGCCGTTGCCCACAATGCCCATGACGTCAAACAGCCCGGTGATGCTCTGGATGCGCTGGGGGGACTTGTCGATGATGGTGAGGTCATGGCCCTCCCGGCTGAGCTGTTCGACCAGGGTGGCGCCCACTTTGCCGCAGCCCACGATGATGATGCGCAGTCCCTTCGGCTGTCCCTTTTTGGGGACAGGAGGGCGTTTGAAAAATTTATTGCTTTTCCCGTTATACACAAACATATTTTTGATACCTCTTTGGAATCAGAATGAAGTGGTACCTCTACTATAACACCTTTCTACAAAAAAATCATCCTCTTTTTCAAGCGAGAGCCAAAAATCTTTTGGAAAACAAACAAGATGAACAAAAAGAGGGCTGCTTTTATAACAGTAAAAACCGGCAGGCCACCGTTGACCTGCCGGTAAAGTTCACCATCAATCGTTCACAGAGCGCCTGCCGCGGTGCTGATGGCCGTGTTCCTCCTGGTGGTGGGAGCCGGTTCCCTCTGTCTGAGTGGGAGAGTCGTCCTGCCCGGCATCAGAAGGGGCGTTCTGCTCGGTATAAGAATCGATGAGCTGACGGATCTGACGCATCGAGAGTCCCTGCACCTGTTCCTCGGTGACGGAAGGGTCATACTGCTGCAGGATCAGGAAAGCCTGATACTTCCCCAAAGACATACCGGCAGCGTGCGCCTGGCTGACCAGCTCGATGTCCCCGGCATGGCAGTGGATGTTCTGATGGGTGGCGGCGCATCCCTCTACCTCCCGCAGGATGCTGCCGCACTGTTTGCTGTCCTGCCCGGAGACGGTCATCGACAAAACGGCGTCCTGCTCAAGGTAGGAGCCGATCTCCTGCGAGTCCAGCAGCTCCTGCAGCGCCTGGCGGTAGTCCAGATACTGCAGCTGGAGCGAATCGGCGATGGCCTGCCCCTCATCGTTATATCCCTGCACCGCGATGACCCGATCGAAGCGGTTGATGCTCAGCTCCAGCGACGGATTGAGGTCGATGCTGATGAAGGCGGTCGGAACCAGGAACAGCCAGTAGCTGCCCAGTGTCAGCATTAACAACAGGCACAGCGACGCCAATGCCGGACGCCAGTGGGTGCGGCGGCGCGTCTGCTGCTGGACAAGCTGCTGCGCCAGATAGGTTCGGGTGCGCTCCTTAAGCTGCTCCTCGGCGTGAATGCGGTCGAGGGCGGTTTTCCATACGCTATTCAACTTCCATCACCCCCTCCAGATCCTTCCGCAGCCGCTCCCTCGTCCTTCGCAGAAGGGTGTAAACGGTGTTCACGTTTTTGTGAAGAATCTGTGCAATCTCAAGCGCCGTATATTGTTCGTAGTAGTACAGGTATACCACGTCCTTGTACTGGGCAGGCAGCGCCAAAACCGCCTCCAGCAGATCACGCTCGTCCGGCTCAAAGGGCTGCGGTACCTCAACCAGCTGTTCCAGAGGAACGGTGCGGGAACGAAAGAAGCTCCTGAGCAGGTCCTTGCAGGCATTGATGGTGACACGAATCATCCAGGCTTTTTCATGCTGCTCGTTTTCAAAGGGCTGGTCGCGCAGCAGATATTTCAGAAAGACTGTCTGAAAGATGTCCTCGCTGTCGGCCTGATTTTTCAGATGCACCATGCAGATGCGCCGTACCGTGTCCGCATAAAGCTCGATGGCTCTGTTGGCTTGTTGCTCACTGAGCATATCTCCCCATCCTCTGTTTGTTGTAGATTATCCCCTGCAGCGCCCCGCGCCATGCCCGCGGCCGTGATGGCCCGTATGATGGGAAGCCGCTGCGCCAAGGTAATCGCAGACGCCGTCGCCGTCCGTGTCGGTAAATTGTCCGGCATAGTGGTCGCAGATGCTGTCGCCGTTTGCATCGCAGAAGGCGTTCCGGTTGGCCTCATGGTAATCACAGACGCCGTCGCCGTCCAGGTCGGTGAAGCACTCGGCATAGTGGTCGCAGATGCCGTCACCGTCCGTATCGACGCAGCTGTGGGACGCGCCCAGATGGCAGCTTGGCAGATTCATGTGGCCATGGTGATGGCCGGCGAAGGCGGTGGTGCCGCCGAAAGCCACGAGCAACAGAGCTGCCGCGATCGCAGTGATTGTTTTTTTCATAAAAGATTCCTCCCGCTTTTTAGTTGTCCCGCAAGGGGCTTTCACCTAAAATACGATTGACAAGGCCAAATCCGTTCAGACAGGAAAGAAATTTTTCCCTTGCCTTTAGAATATCACCTTTCCGGCGCGATTTCCAGATCTCCGAGCGCAAAGATAAAAAAGTTTAGGCGATCTATCAGAAAACCAAACTGAGCAGAAAGGATACATTAGACTTTTGCGCACAGAAGGTTTATAATAGGAAGGAAGGATTCAGCAGCGCGCCCGAAAAAGGGGCGGGCTCCAAAGGAGGTTTTCAGAATGAGTAAAACATTGGTTGCATTCTTTTCGGCCAGCGGCGTGACCCGGCAGGTCGCTCAAAAACTGGCGGCGGCAGCGCAGGCGGACCTGTATGAGATTAAGCCCGCTGTCCCATACACACAGGCTGACCTGAACTGGAGGGACAAGAGTTCCCGCAGTTCGGTGGAGATGCAGAATCTTGCCATCCGTCCGCAGCTGGCGGACACCGATGCGAAGATCGAGCAGTATGACCGGATTTTGCTGGGCTATCCGATCTGGTGGTACATGGCGCCGACCATCATCAATACTTTTTTGGAAAGCTATGATTTTTCCGGCAAGAGCATCATCCTCTTCGCGACCTCCGGCGGCAGCGGCTTCGGCAAGTCGGTCGAGGAGTTATCTCCCAGCTGCCCGAACGCGACGATCCGGGAAGGCAGGATGCTCAACGGCAACCCCTCCGAACAGGAGCTGCGGCAGTGGGAGGAAAGCCTGTAAAAGAAAGAAAAGCGGCTGGCAGCCAGGTTTCTGCCAGCCGCTTTTTTCTGAGAGTCATGGGGAGTTTTTCAGAGGAACAGAGGACCGGACAAACAAAATTGTGCTGGGAAAAGCATATCCTGAACAGAGGCGCTGTTGCGCAAAAAGATTCAGGAGGGATGCAGATGTATACAACGATGGTTCTGGCGGCGCTGTGCAGGATGATTTATCTGGCGCTGCATGTGACGGGGAGCAGCTCCTTTCCAAAGCCCCTGAGCCGGGAAGAGGAGGAGGAGTGCCTTGCCAGGATTGAGCAGGGCGATGTGGAGGCAAAGAACAAATTGATTGAACACAACCTGCGCCTGGTGGCCCACATCATCAAAAAATATTATGCCAGCTACCGCGACCAGGAGGATTTGATTTCGATCGGCACTATCGGCTTGATCAAGGCGGCTTCCAGCTTTAACAGCGGCAAGGGGACCAAGTTTGCCACCTACGCCAGCCGGTGCATTGAGAATGAGATCCTCATGTATTTCCGTCAAAAGAAAAAGTCGATGCAGGACGTCTCGATCAGCGACCCGATCGACGTGGACAAGGACGGCAACTCGATCACCCTGATGGATATTGTGCAGGGGGATGAGAACATTCTGGACAGCATCGACCTGAGCATTCAGTCGCAGAAACTCTACCACTTCATCGAGCACAATCTGGAGCCCCGCGAGCAGAAAATCTTGGCCTACCGCTACGGCCTTTACAATCTGCGCCCTATGCCGCAGCGGGAGGTGGCCAAAAAGTTGAACATTTCCAGATCCTACGTTTCCCGCATTGAAAAGAAGGCGCTGGAAAAATTAAAGGGATATTTTGAGGAGCCGGGTGGTGAAAACCGGTATTAAAAGGAACAAGAGGGCTTGCACATACAACAGGATTTTGTTATCATAAGAAAAATGCGTTTGTCGAAAAAGGAAAGATGAAGAAGGAGGATAGAGGATGAAGATTGGGTCGATTGTCTGGGGCGTCAAGGATATTGACAGGGCGGTGCGCTTTTGGAGCGAAGCCCTGCACTATCGCCTGCGGGAACCGGCGTCGGAGGACTGGGCTGTGCTGGTCCCGATAGAGGGCGACGGCATCCAGCTTTCTTTAAGCAAGGTGACCTCCGACAAGGCAAAGCGCCACCACATGGACCTTTTTACAGACAGCCAGCAGCAGGAGGTGCAGCGGCTTTTGGCGTTGGGGGCGACTCGGGCAGAGTGGTTTTATCCCGCCGACGCAGATTATGTGGTGCTGCACGACCCGGATGGCAATCCATTTTGTGTTGTACAAAAATAGGAAGAGTGAAAAAGTGGGAAGAGAAAAGGGAGGAATTTGGATTGATTACCAAAGAATCGTGGCTGAAATCCATCATGGCAGGCATCTGCATCGGGGTTGGGGGAATTGTTTACCTCAGTTTGGACAACAAGATGGTGGGTGCGGCGCTGTTTGCCAGCGGACTGTTTACCATCTGCACCTTGGGGTATAACCTCTTTACCGGAAAGGCTTGCTATCTACCAGGCAGCGAACAGAAGGGAAAATACCTGCTGTGGCTGCTGCAGATATGGGTGGGCAATCTGGTTGGAGCGGCGGCGACCGGCTACCTGATTCGCCTGACCCGCGCAGGGAGTGCCCTGGCGGAAAAGGCGCAGGGATTGTGTGAGACAAAACTGTCCGATTCGCTGCTGAGCATCTTTATTCTGGCGGTGTTCTGCAACCTGATGATCTACATTGCAGTGGAAAATTTTAAGAGCAACCCGCATACACTGGGAAAATACCTGGCGATTTTCCTGGGCGTCATGGTCTTTATCCTGGCAGGCTTTGAGCACTGCGTGGCAAATATGTTTTACTTCTCGGTTGCCAATATGTGGAGCCTGCGCACCGTCCTCTACCTGCTGGTCATGACAGCTGGCAACATGGTGGGAGGGCTGATTCCGGAGATGGTGAGAAGAGTTTCCGCATCACAAAAATAAAAGGGACACAAAAGGCCCTGCGATCAAGCGATCGCGGGGCCTTTTTGTGTATGCAAAAGAATCAGGCAATGGCTGTTTTGCTTCTTTAAAAGCTTGCGTTTTATAAATTATAAACAAAAATATTTTTTGATCAGGAAATTTTAAAGAAATGATTGACAAAAAATGACGAGGGTGTTATGATAGCAATAAAGACATAACATTATATAAAGTTATATTAACTTATATTATATAAATCGAGAAAGGATGGTGGAAGTGGATGGATATTTTGGGGCAGCTGCGGCAGAACCGGTGGATCATCTGGGCAGAAGAGGAGGAACCAGCGGAGGAATATCCTCAGGTGCAGCTGGTCAGCATCTGTTATCGTTCGGACGACTGTGAGGTGCGCGGCTATGTGGGTGTGCCCAGAGAGGAAAAAGGTCCGCTGCCGGCGGTCATTTTTAATCGAGGAGGCAATCGAGCGTTTTCGGCGCTGCGCCCGCAGGTGATCTGCAAATATGCCAGCCAGGGCTTTGTTGTTTTGGGCAGCCAATACCGTGGCAACTGCGGCGGCACTGGACAGGAGGAATTTGGCGGAGCAGATGTCAACGATGTGCTTCGCCTGATCGACATTGCCCTGGAGCTGCCGGAAACGCTCAAGGGCGGCGTCTATATGGCGGGGCATTCCCGCGGCGGCATGATGACCTATCGCTGCTGTGCGCTGGATGACCGCATCGTAGCGGCCTCGATTGGCGCCGGCGTTGCGGACTGCGTCGATATGTACAACCGGCGGGAGGACAGCATGAAGCAGGTGTTTCTGGAGCTAGTAGGCGGCACGCCGGAGCAGCTCCCGGAGGAGTACCGCAAACGCTCGGCAGTCTGCTGGGCGGACAAGATCAAGCCGCCGATCCTCATCTGTCAGGGCGACGATGACTGGCGCGTCGATATTTCTCAGGCGCGCAGGATGGGCGAGCAGCTGCAAAAGTACGGCAAGGAGTACAAGCTGGAATTTTTTGGAAGGGCGGACCACTCGCTCAAAGGGACCAGCTATTTTTCAGACGTTATCGCGTGGTTTCGGGCTCACCCGATTCCGGCGGTGTAATTAAAATAAGTTTAAGGAGGACTCAAGATGAAAAAGAAGATTGCAGCGTTGCTGCTGGCGCTTGCCTTGGCGGTGACAGCGACAGGATGCCAGGGCGCACCGGTACCAGAAAGCAGCACCCCCAGTACCAGCACGACGGAACCATCCGATACGACAGAGCAGACCAGTGCAGCTAGCACCGTCGGGCGCACGGATGAGGATGGGGAACTGGATGAGAATCAATATCTGAATGTATTGCTTGCCGATGAGCCGACCGTCCTTGATGTGGCAAGATTTAGTATGATTCAGGACAGAAATGTATTCTATAACGTTCTGGAACCGCTGACGCGCATTGAGGATGGCATCGTTACCCCGGCTGGTGCGGAGAGTTGGGACGTCTCGGATGATGGCCTGGTTTACACCTTCCACCTGAGGGAGAATTACTGGAGCGACGGCCAGCCGGTTACTGCCGAAGATTACGCCGGCGCTCTGATCCGTCAGGCCACTCCGGCCAACACCTTTGCTTTCTCCAGCGACTATTCTGCGATTGTGAATTTCTCGCAGGCAGTAGCGGGAGAAGTTGATCCGTCTGAAATTGGCGTGAAGGCGATTGATGACAGCACGCTGGAGATTACCCTTTCTCAGCCGTCCCCATCGCTGCTCTCCACCGTCGATTTCTTCCCACAGCGGCAGGATTATGTCGACGAGTATGGCGACACATTGGGCGCAAATGCGGAAAGCGTCATTAGCTGCGGCCCATTTATCCTGACGGATTGGGTACACAACAGCCAGCTTACCTTTGAAAAAAATGATCAGTATTGGGACGCAGAAAATGTGAAACTGCAAAGCTTCCATTATTTGATTATGAATGACACGACCGCCCAGCTTTCTTCTCTGGAAAACGGCTCGCTGGATTACCTGAATGTCTCGGACGCCGATTACATCGACAAATTCCGCGAGGGAGGAAAACTGGTGGAGGAGCCTTACTCCGCAGCCCGTACCGTCATGCTTGTGTTTAACTGTCAGGACGAAATTTTCCAGAACCAGAAGATCCGTCAGGCTTTTTCTTTGTCGATTGACAGGGAATCCTATTCGGAAATTCTCCAGAACGGACTGACTACTCCGGCTTACGGCCTCATTCCGGAGGAGAGTTCGGTAGGACAGCTTCACTACCATGACTATGCTCCCGAACCGCTGCTTGCCCTGCAGGAAGCCAACCCCGATCCAAAGGCGCTGTTGATTGAAGGCATGCAGGAGCTGGGAGTCGGCGATGATCCGTCTGCGCTGACCGTCACGCTGAGCATGGGCGGCACCAACGCAAAGACAAAGTCGATCGGTGAATTTTATCAGCAGATGTGGCAGAGCGCCTTAGGCGTTGTCATTGAGCTGGAATTCAATGATTCCGCGACCCATATGTCAAATATGAACTCCGGCAATTTCCAGATGGGTTTGACCAGCTGGGGTGCCAACGTAGAGCCGCTCTTCCAGCTTTCCAGATGGTCGTCCGAAAGCGGCGGCCAGTCTAAGTGGGTCAACGAGGAGTATCAGCAGCTGGTCAATGAAGCCTCCTCCACAGTCGATGACCAGGCAAGGCTGGAGCTTTACGCGCAGGCGGAAAACCTGCTGATCACCGAAGCGGCTATTGCCCCGATCTGCTATAACGGCTCGCTGCTCTTCTCTTACCCCTATGTTCACGGCTTGGACAACAACCCATTTGATACTGTAGGTATGCAGAAGCTGTACACAATCGGAAGAAATCAGTAGGAGAAAAGGGCCTGCGGAATCTTTTCCGCGGGCCTTCCTTTTCAGAGAATAGGTATTATAGAAGAACAGTGAGGTGGAAAAATGGCTCGATATATCTTAAAGCGCGTCCTGTACATGGTGCTGGTCATGCTGATTGTCACAACGCTCACCTTCTTTCTGGTGCACAGCATTCCGGGCGACCCGTTCAGCGCCATGATTCAGGATCTGCCGGAGGAGACAAGGGTGCTGTACATGGAAAAGTACGGCTTTGACCAGCCGCTGATTGTGCAGTATGTCCGCTTTATGAAGCAGCTTTTCTCGGGGGATTTGGGTTCCTCTCTGCGTTACCCGGGCAGAACGGTTGCGGAAATTGCGGCCTCCTTTGCGCCGGTTTCCGCGCAGGTGGGCGGCATCGCGCTGGCAATTGGATTTGTGGTGGGCACCATTCTGGGAATCATCGCGGCGCTCAACCGCAACCGCTTTTCGGACAGGACGATCATGGTGCTGGCACTGCTGGGCACCACGATCCCGACCTTTGTCACCGCGTCCTTTTTGCAGTATGTGTTCAGCGTTGTCTGGCCGATCTTCCCAACCACCGGCTGGGGCACAGCCAAGCACATGGTGCTGCCGGTCATCTGCCTGTGCGTTGGTCCCATCGCGACCTATGCGCGCTACATGCGTTCCAGTGTGCTGGACACCACCAGCCAGGACTACATCCTGACCGCGGAGGCAAAGGGTGCAAAGACGCCGCGCATCGTGCTGCTGCACATCTTCCGCAACTCGTTTTTGCCCTGCCTGACCGTGCTGTGCACCAGCGTGGCCTCGATCTTCTCCGGCTCGTTCATCGTGGAGAGCATCTTCGCCCTGCCGGGCCTGGGCACCTACTTCATCAGCGCGATCAACGACCGCGACTATTCGATGATTTTGGGACTCAACATCATCTTCACCGGAATTTATATCCTGTCGGTGCTGGTGACCGACATCCTGCTGGGCATCCTGGACCCGAGGATTCGCCTGGCAGAGAAAAAGTAAGGAGGGAGCCAGATGGAAAAAGAATTGACCTACACCCCAAAACCGGAAGATTTTGTGATTGAAGGCTGCGACGACGCTGCTGCAGAGCAGATGCCGGCGGTGTCTCTGACCTATTGGCAACTTTCCTTTAAGCGTTTTATGGAGAATAAGGTGGCTCTGGCAGCGACGGTAGTTTTGCTGCTTATCGTTCTCATGACAATTATTGGTCCGCACCTGGTGCCATATGATATGGAAGCGGTCAATCTGGAGCACCGCAACATTCGTCCATGTTTAGCGTATTGGTTTGGTACCGACCAGCTGGGACGCGATCTGTTTTCCCGCGTCTGGGAGGGCGGACGGGTTTCGATCATCATCGGCCTTTTTGGCTCGCTGATCGTTTCGGTCATCGGCTGCATCTACGGCGGCATTGCGGCCTACTTTGGCGGCTGGGTGGACAACATCCTGATGCGCATTGTGGAAATCTTGAGCAGCGTGCCAAACATGCTGGTCATCATCCTGCTGTCGGTCATCCTGGACAGCAGTAGCGTGCCGACCCTGCTGTTCGCCATGTGCGTGACCGGCTGGTGCCCCATTGCCCGCCTGGTGCGCTCCCAGATGCTGCAGATTAGCAGCTCGGAGTATGTCATGGCGGCAAAGGTGATGGGCGTCAAACCCTTGACCAGCGTTGTCACCCACTTCATTCCGAACACTTTAAGCGTCATCATCGTCAACATCACCTTCCGCATCCCGGGATTTATCTTCAGCGAAGCCTTTTTGAGCTATGTCGGCCTGGGCGTACAGCCACCGGCTACCAGCTGGGGCGCACTGTGCTCGGCGGCATCGCTCAACTTCCTGTTCTACCCGTACCAGCTGGTGGCGCCGGCAGGTCTGATTGCGTTGACCATGCTGTGCTTTACGCTGATCGGAGACGGACTCAGAGACGCGCTTGACCCCAAACTTCGGAGGTAAAAAAGATGGAGCATATTTTGGAAGTCAAAAATCTAAACGTTTCCTTCAAAAGTTATCTGGGAACGGTCAGGGCGGTGCAGGGTGTCGATTTTGTGCTGGACCAGAAGGAAACGCTGGCGATGGTTGGTGAATCCGGCTGCGGAAAGACGGTGACGGCCAAGTCGATTCTGCGCCTGTTTGGCCGCACCACTGGCACCATCGCGGACGGGTCGCAGATTCTGTTTGAGGGCAAGGATATTTTAAAGATGGATAAAAATGAGCTCAGCGATCTGCGCGGGGCTGGGATCAGCATGATCTTTCAGGACTCGATGACCTCGCTCAATCCGACCATGCGGGTCGGCAAACAGATTGCCGAGTGCATCCGTCTGCACAATCGAGTCTCCCGCCAGGAGGCCATGCAGCGCGCCTGTGAGCTGCTGCGGCTGGTGGAGATCCCCAACCCCGAGGAAAGATTAAAAAATTATCCGCACCAGATGTCCGGCGGCATGCGGCAGAGGGTGATGATCGCCATGGCGCTTTCCTGCAACCCCAAGATTCTGATTGCCGACGAGCCGACCACCGCGCTGGACGTCACCATCCAGGCGCAGCTGCTGGACCTGCTCAAGGGCTTGCGGGAAAAGTTCGGCATGTCGATTATCCTGGTCACCCACGATCTGGGTGTCGTGGCGGACTTTGCAGACCGCATCCAGGTCATGTATGCCGGCCGGGTGGTGGAGCGGGGCACCAAGGAGGAGATCTTCCGCAGCCCCAAGCATCCCTACACCTGGGCGCTGCTCGACTCGATCCCCAGCCGCAGCCTGCCCAGAAAGAGCCGGCTGTACTCGCTCAAGGGCACGCCGCCAAACCTCAGCCTGCCGATAGAGGGCTGCCCGTTTGCGGCCAGATGCCGTTACTGCATGCCGGTCTGCAGAAAGTGCGCGCCACAGCCAACCGTTTTTTCGCCGACGCACCAGGCGTCCTGCTGGCTCAACCATCCCATGGCGCCGCAGCATGTTCGTGAAGGAGGGAGCAGATAGTGGAAAAGCAAGTGCTGTTTGAGGTAAAGGATCTGTGCAAATATTTCCCCGCTTCCCACAAACGCTCGGTGAAGGCGGTGGACCGGGTTACGCTGAACATCTATAAAGGTGAGACCCTGAGCCTGGTAGGAGAGTCCGGCTGTGGCAAGACCACGCTGGGCCGCACCATCCTCGGCGTTTACCCCAAAACCTCCGGGGAGATTTTGTATCAGGGACAGGACCGGGAAAAGGCGAGCGCCCAGCAAAAGAAGCAGTTTCAGAAGGACAACCAGATGATTTTCCAGGACCCCTACTCCTGCCTGGACCCCAGAATGTCGATCGGCAGCATCATTGAGGAGGGGATGAAGGTTCACTTTTCGATGAGCTCCTCCCAGAGGCAGAAGCGATGCCAGGAGCTGCTGGAGCGGGTTGGTCTCCCGAGAGAGATGGTTTCCCGCTTTCCGCACGAGCTGTCCGGCGGGCAGCGGCAGAGAATCGGCATCGCGCGGGCGCTTGCCACCGAGCCGGAATTCATCGTCTGCGACGAGCCGATCGCGGCGCTGGACAGCTCGATTCAGGCGCAGGTCATCAATCTGCTGATGGACCTGCAGAAGGAGCTGGGATTGACCTACCTGTTCATTTCCCACGACCTGTCGATGGTGCGACACATCTCCGACCGCATCTGCATCATGTATCTGGGCTCGGTGGTGGAACTGGCCGATGCGCAGCAGATCGATGAAAATCCGGTTCACCCCTACACCAGGGCGCTCTTTTCCGCGGTGCCGCAGATCGACGACGCGGGTTGGTCTTCCAGAAGGATTAAACTAGAGGGGGAAATCCCCAATCCGATCAACGCCCCCAAGGGCTGCAAGTTCTGCACCCGCTGCATGTGGGCAAAACAAATCTGTCAGGAGCAGCCCCCGCAATTGGAAGAGATAGAGCCGGGACATTTTGTGGCCTGCCATTTTTGTCAGGAGATGCTTTTAAGAAAGGAATGATGGAAGGATGAAAGGCACCTTTATCAAGGAGATCACCTATCCGGAGTGCTGTGAACAGATCAATGAAAACACGGTTATCGTTCTGCCAATCGGCGGCGGCAGCAAGGAGCACGGCAGCCATCTGCCGATGGGCACCGACTACTACGTGACCGACTACCTTGCCGCCGAGCTGACCCGCCGCTGCGAGGTTGTCACCCTGCCGACCCTGCCCTTTGCCTACTTCCCGGCGTTTGTCGGTTGGAAGGGTTCGGTACACATCGAGGCGGAAAACTTTATGCACTATGTGGAGGATATCCTGTACAGCTTTGTGCGGTTTGGCGTCAAAAAGTTTATCATTATCGATGGCGGCATCTCTACCCACATTCCGCTGCAAATTCTCTCCCACACCATGCGCAACAAATATGGCGCCACGGTAGCGGTTACCAACTACAATGGCCTCAGCGGGGAGGCAGCGGACCAGGTCTGTCAGCAAAAAGCGGGCGGTCATGGGGATGAGGAGGAGACATCGGTTCTGTTGGCCATCCGGCCGGAGCTTGTGAAGATGGAATGTGCAGTAGAGGAATACCGAGAAATGCCGGTGGAGAATCAGATTCAGAATGGGCGGGCCGTCGCACATATCAGCATGGCGATGAATACCCCGCACGGCGTCAACGGCAACAGCAAGCTGGCGACCAGAGAGAAGGGCGAATTGATCCTGAAGAGCATGGTGGAGCGGCTGGTCCTATTCACCGAGGGGTTTATCCGCTGGAGCCCGGAAAAATAAAAAAAGGGGGAAGGAAAGATGGGAAAAATGGATTTGCTGGAGCCTGTTTTTCATCCGAGACAGCATGACTTTGTGAAGGGCGAAGGAGCCTGGCTGTTTGACCGCGCAGGAAATCGTTATCTGGACCTAAATGAGATGTGCGTCTTTTTGGGTCAGGGCAACCGGCGCTTTATTGACAAGGTCACCGAGGCGCTCAACGGCGTCACCAACGGCAGGTCAAGCGCAGTCCGCTATAAGGAGCAGCTGACCGATTATCTGATGGAAAGTACCAATCACATTTTCAAAGCGGTGCACTACACCGCCTCCGGCTCGGAGACGACCGAGTGGGCGGTGCGCCTGGCCCAGAAAATTACCGAAAGGACTGAGGTGATTTCCTTCTGGAACAGCATCCACGGCCGCACCTTGCTGAGCGCCTCAATGTCCGGACTGCCCAAGCGCAAGGAACATTACGGACCGATCGCTCCCGGCATTGTGTTTAACCCCTATCCCAACTGCCAGCACTGTCCGTTTGAGAAGAAGCAGGAAAGCTGCGGCTATTTCTGCCTGGATTTTTTGCAGCAGAAAATCCGCTATGAATCGGCGCAGGACATCGCGGCGGTGATTATCGAGCCGTATCAGGGGGCGGACATCGCCTATCCGCCGCAGGGGTATCTCAAACGCCTGCGCCAGTGGACGCAGGAAAACGGCATCCTGCTGATCTTCGACGAGATCCAGGCCGGCCTTGGCAGAAGCGGTAGTCTCTACTGCTACCAAAAGGAAGGGGTGGAGCCGGATATGCTGTTGCTGGGAAAAGGACTCGGCAACGGCCTGCACATCAGCGCGCTGCTCACCAAACAGATTCCTCAGGAAGAGTATCTGCACGCGGTCACCGGCGGTGCGGGGGACGACTGCATCGCCTGCGCGGCGGCCTGTGCGGTGATGGAGGAGGTCACCCAGCCGCAGACGCTGCAGCGGGTGCGCGACTGCTCGCAGCTTTTGCAGCAGGAATTGGAGGAGCTGCAGCGACAGGGAAAGGTAAGTTATGTTCGGGTTTACGGAAGCTCGGCGGCGATTGAGTTTGCCTCCCCTCAGGTTGGCCGGCAGGTTCGACAGAGGATGCAGGAAAAGCGCTTTTTGTTTGGCGGCAGCGACAGCAGCATTGTTCTCAAACCGCCGCTGTGCCTGACTGTGGAGCAGGCAAAATTGTTTACCGACGCGCTGAAGGAGAGTCTCTGAGCCCGCCTTTTGGGCAAGATGAACATTTTATTGTTGTATTATTGACTTTTGTGTGAATCTTGTCTTATAATATTTTATACATTATTTTCCAGCAGAGGAAAAGCCGCCCGGAAGGGAAGCAGCGCCGGCCGGAAATCGGACGCCAGGTAAAGGTTGTGAACAGCAAGATGATCGATAAAAATTCCAGCATACCGATGTACCAGCAGATTGTGGATACATTGCGCTCTGAAATATTGCGCGGGAAATATCACGCCAGCGGCAATTTGGGAACCCATAAGGAGTTGGCAGAGCGGTTTGGCGTCAGCATGATCACTATCCGCAAAGCGATGCAGCTGCTCGCGGAGGAAGGACTTGTGGACATCAAACAGGGCAAAGGAACCTTTGTGCGGGACAGCGTTCCGCAGGATTCTCTGCGCAGCCTGACCGGCATCCAGAATGTCCTGAGTTCACAGAACATCCCGGCCCGGCAGCAGGTCAAGACCTTCGAGGTGATTCCTGTGCCAAAACGTTTTGATGAAAGCATTCGAGAAGCGATGGGGGACCGCTGCCTGCATATCGAAAGGGTTCATACGGTGGAGGAAAAGCCGGTCGCCTACGCGGACATCTATCTGCCGATTGCTTTTGGAGAGCAGATTACCCGCTCGGACGTGGAGAACGCCAACATCTACCAGATTTATAAAAATAAATTGAAGGTGGAGTTGGGCAAGGGCCGCCAGAAGATTCTGGCGGCTGCGGCGGGCAAGCGCAGTGCCGAAAAGCTGCAGGTTTCTCCCAAGAGCCCAGTGCTGGAGGTGCAGCGCTGCGCCTATTCCAAGGACGGCAGATTGATCGAGTACATGGAAATGTTCTATGAGCCGCACCACTACACCTTTGAGGTCGAGCTGTACCTGAGCGCGGAATAAAACAAAAAGAAAACCTTCTGTCCATGCAGGACAGAAGGTTTTTCTCTTAATCAAGAAGGCTGGTGAAGCCCACCGCTTTTCCAAGGATGCGCACCTGGGAAAGCTCCTCGCCGGTGTAGACAAACGGCTCGTACTGCGGGTTGTCCGGGGAGAGGACCAGCTTGTCCGGATACTTGTACACCCGCTTGAGGGTGGCCGAATTTTCGATGCAGACCGCGGCGATTGAGCCGTTGTCCACGTCCGGCTGCTGACGGATATAGACGATGTCGCCGTCGTGGATGTGTGCGCCGGTCATGCTGTCTCCGTGGCAGCGCAGGGCAAAATCCGCCTTGATATGGACCGGCACCTCCAGGATGGCTTCCACATTCTCTTCCGCCAGAATAGGGCTGCCGCAGGCGATGTCGCCCAGCAGGGGAATCTGATAGGTTTTGGGGAGCGGAATGAGGTTGTCGATTGTAGCGGGATCGGGGAGCTGCATCTGGTCGGTTTCTCCCAGCAGCCAGGCGGGATTGACCCGCAGCGCCTTGGCGATGGCTTCGATGACGGGCAGCTTGATCTTTTCAATTTTTCCCTTTTCGTAGCGCTGGATGGTTGAGACGGCAACGCCGACCTCCTTGGCAACGTCGCCCAGATTCATCCGCAGTTCCTCTCGTCTGATCTGGATGCGCTTGCCGGTCTGAATGTTTTTTTCCACGGCTTCCCCTCCTTTTCTTTTATTATAGCACTTTCTTTTGCGGGACGCAACCACTTTTCAAAAAAATTGCGCAGTGCTATTGACTTGCGGTTTGCATAGTGCTAAAATAGAAATGGAAAGGAAAAAAGAAAGGGCGTCCGCAGCGGATATGCGGGGAGAAAGGCGTGTTTTACCCGATAAAACTGCCAAAATCGACAGCAGATGCGGCGCTTTTTTCAGGGAAAATGTTTGCACAGTGCAATTGTAAAAGGGGAGGAACAGGTATGGCGGCAGTTTTATCGTTAGCTTTTGTGTTGTTTGGCGGTATGATCTTTTTTGCGGTCTGCGGAATGCTGATCGAGCGTTGGTGTGAGGAGGAGCATACCGCTTCCCGCCCCGACGCCAGCCACCATCAGAGTCTGAAGCGGGGAGCGAAGAAAAAAGCCTGCTGATGGGGCTTGCCCGAAGCAAAGAAAATGTGTTATGATGAAAAGGTCATAGAGGGGGGAGGACAATGGAGGAGCTGCAAGGAATTCTGGAACGCTTTGCCGGCTCTGGCTGGGAATTGATCGCACTGCCGTCCCGCCGCTGGCTGGATGGGCAGGAGAATCGTGAAGAGCTTGTGCGGGCACTGCAGCGGGCACAGCAGATTTGCGGAACCTGCGGGTGCGATTTGGATTCGCTATATCCGAAAGCGCTGCGTTTGCTGGAAATCGTTTGACATTTTTGTGATAGCTGGCTATAATAGAAAAGGGTAGGGGAAAGGGCTGAGATCATGCTGCTTTCCCCTGCTTTTTTTGTTTTAGAAAGGAGAGGTCTGTTGTGAGAATCTTTAAGACCAAAGAGTACCGCATCGCTTCGGTTTCCGGCAAGCTGCTGACCGCTGCCGAGGACGGCACAGTCACGGTGGAGGAACAGGACAGCCAGAAGGCACAGCGGTGGAAATTTATTCCCACCGACGGCGCTTACCGCATCTGCAACCTGCAGCACCAGAAGATGCTGGACATCATCGCAGGCGGCACCGTCAACGGCGCTTGGGTTCATCTGTGGGATGAGGTAGAGGCGGCAAGCCAGCTGTGGACCGCGGAAATCGAAGGGGATCGGATGCGGCTGCGCTCGGTTTCCAGCAACAAATATCTGGACGTTGCCCTGCAGGACAACGTCCATGTGCAGATCTGGGAAAAGGCGGGTGAGAACCAGCTTTGGACTTTGGAGGTAGTGGAAAAGGAAAAGTCCAAAGGGTCCACCGCGCTCAAAAAGAAGGAGCCATCGGCTATCAAGCACAAGGAACCTTCCGCCATCAAAAAGCCGGATCCGACCGCCATCAAGCATAAGGAACCGTCGGCTATAAAGCACAAGGAGCCCTCGTCGATCAAGCAGAGAGAATCTGCACCGATTGCCAAAAAACCAGCTTCCCCAAAAAGAAAAAAGAAAACAGACGAACAATAACAAAACAGCTCCGTCCGGCATCACAGGATACCAAAGACGGAGCTGTTTTCTGCTTATTTGCTGATGGGTTCAAAGAGCGGGCAGGAAGGCTGATCCGGGGCGATGCGTGTGCCTTCCCCAACCCGATAGTTGCGGCTGAAAAAGGAGCCTTTCCGGCGGCAAAAATAAAGCGGAGGCCGGCGGTAGACACTCTGCCGGTCGTCCTTCCAACAGTGGCGGCAGTCGATGCAGCGCGCTTTCATTGCTATACCTGGAAGAAGGCGCGCAGGTTTTCCAGCACAGCGGGCAGGTCATGCTCGGCAATCAGGATGGAGATGTCCACCTCGGAGGTGGTGATCAGCCGGATGTCGCCGGTCTGCTCACTGACCAGGCGGAAAGCCTGGGCAGCCACGCCTGGGAGGGTGCGCATCTCCTCGCCGTAGAGCTGAATCTTGCAGCAGCCGCTGGAGACGCTGGGACGCACGTTTGGGAACTGCACGCGGAAACGCTGCACAATCGACAGAGTGCGAACCAGGTCCTTGGAATCGATGGTGAAGGAGACATCGGCGGTCTCGCCGGTGGGCGCAGATTGGGAGATCATGTCGATGTTGATGCCCTGTTCGGAAAATTCGGTCATGATGCGGGAGGCAACCGACAGATCGCGGGAAATATTTTTAAAGTTGACCAGAGAAATGTCCTCGGTCACAGTGATTTTGCTGACGCCGTTCATACAATTTTTCCCCCTGCAGGCGATGATTTCGGAAAAGTTCCGATGAAACTATCTTAAACCAAATCGCCCATATTGTAAAGACCCGGCTGCTGTTTTGCCAGAAAAATGGCGGCATTGATGGCGCCGGTGGCAAAGATTTCCTTGCTCATGGCGGTGTGGGTCAGCGAAAGGGTCTCGTCATGTCCGGCAAACAGGATTTCATGCTCGCCGACGATGGTTCCGCCGCGAACCGAATGGATGCCGATCTCCTCTTTGGAGCGGGCTGCACGGCGGCTGTGGCGGTCATAGACGTACTGCGGCGGCGTCTGCAGCTCGCCGGAGATGGCGTCGGCCAGCATCAGAGCGGTGCCGCTGGGGGCGTCCAGCTTGCGGTTGTGGTGCTTTTCGATGATCTCGATGTCAAAGTCGCTGCCCAGCACCTTTGCTGCTTTTTTTGCCAGCTCGCAGAGCAGCGAAACGCCCAGCGACATATTGGCCGAGAAAAAGACGGGGATTTTATCAGCGGCTTGCTTGAGCTTGTCCACCTGCTCCGGTGAGAGGCCGGTGGTGCAGACGACGGCTGGGATTTTGTGGGAGACAGCGTAGTCCAGCAGCGGCTCCAGCAGGGAGGGGTGAGAGAAGTCGATGATGACATCGCAGCAAACGTCGCAGTCACTGGGTTTTTCGAAGATAGGGTAATCGACGGCGGCGGACTGCCGGTCGATGCCGGCGGCAATGCGGCAGTCATCGCGCTCGCTGACCGAGCGGGAGATGACCTGTCCCATCTTTCCGCCAGCGCCGGAAAGAAGAATCTGAATCATAATTTTCAACATCCTTTTTGATAAAGTGATCCGGTGGGAGTTTTGGCCCCACGTCAAAAAAGAATTTCTGTTTTAAAAGAGAAGGCGCTCCGCCCTGCACACTAAAATGAGAGGCGGAGCGCCTGTATTTGAAAGGTATGGGGTGAGCCGCTCCACAAAAGGAGAGTTGCTTTGTCGCGGGAAAAGAAGATTTAAGCGATCAGCCCCGCCTGCCGCAGGCACTGTGCCAGCTGCTCCCTGGCCTGTGGCTGCATGGTGGTGAGCGGCAGACGGCATTCGCCGCAGTGCCAGCCCAGCAGGTTCATCGCTTCCTTGACCGGGATGGGGTTGACGTCCGAGAACAGGGCGTTGATCAGCGGCAGCAGCTGCAGCTGGAGCTGGCGGCTCTCAGCGACCTTGCCGTCAAAGAAAAGCTGGCAGATTTCGTGGGTCTGACGCGGCGCCACGTTGGAGAGAACCGAGATGACGCCCTTGCCGCCCAGTGAGAGCAGCGGGACAATCTGGTCATCGTTGCCGGAATAGAGGTCAAGCTCGTCGCCGCACAGCTGCATGGTCTGCGCGATCTGTGAGATGTTGCCGCATGCCTCTTTGATTGCTACGATGTTCGGGTGTTTGGCAAGCTCCCGGTAGGTGGCGGGGGCGATATTGACGCCGGTGCGGGAGGGGACGTTGTACAGGATGACCGGCAGGTCGGTGGCGTCTGCGATGGTGTTGAAGTGGCGGATCAAGCCAGCCTGGGAGGTCTTGTTGTAGTAGGGGGTGACGTGCAGCAGCGCGTCGGCGCCCGCCTTTTTGGCCTCCTGGGACATCCAGACGGCATAGGAGGTGTGGTTGCTGCCCGCGCCCGCGATGACCGGTACCCGGCCGGCGGTGCGCTCCACGGCGTAGGCGATGCAGTCCACATGTTCCTGGTCGGTCATGGTGGAGCTTTCACCGGTGGTGCCGCAGATGACGATAGCGTCGGTACCGTTTTCGATCTGGTGGTCGATCAGGCGGCCCAGCTCCTCAAAGTTGATCGATTCGTCCGGATTCATCGGGGTCACAATCGCCACACCGGCTCCGGTAAAGATAGTTTTTTTCATAGGCAAAAATCCCTTCGTTAATCAAGATACCCTTTGCTTGCCAGCGTCTCCGCCATCAGCACGGCGCCGCCTGCAGCGCCGCGAACGGTGTTGTGAGACAGGCAGACAAATTTGTAGTCGTACTGGCTGTCCTCGCGCAGACGGCCGATCGAAACGCCCATTCCTTTTTCCAGGTCGCGGTCGAGTTTGGTCTGCGGGCGGTTTTCCTCTTCAAAATAGGTCAAAAACTGTGCGGGGGCGGAGGGCAGCTGGTGCTGCTGCGGGTAGCCGGCATAGGACTGCCAGGCATTCTTGATTTCCTCAATGGTCGGTTTTTTCTCAAAGGATACAAAAACAGCGGCAAGATGGCCGTCGGTCACCGGCACGCGGATGCACTGGGTGGTGATGGAGGGCGCAGTGGCCGGCACAATCTCGGTGTCGGTCAGTGTGCCCCAGATTTTCAGCGGCTCGCGCTCGCTCTTTTCCTCCTCGCCGCCGATGAACGGGATGACGTTGTCCACCATCTCCGGCCAGGTCTCAAAGTTTTTGCCCGCGCCGGAAATGGCCTGATAGGTGCAGGCAAGCACCTTGGTGATGCCGAAGGAGCGCAGCGGATGCAGCGCAGGAACATAGCTCTGCAGCGAGCAGTTGGATTTGACGGCGATGAAGCCGCGTTTGGTACCCAGGCGCTTTCTCTGCGCGGCGATGATTTCGGCGTGGTCGTCGTTGATTTCCGGAATCATCATCGGCACGTCGGGGGTGAAGCGGTGCGCGGAGTTGTTGGACATAATTGGGCATTCCAGCTTGGCGTACCGCTCCTCCAGTGCGCGGATTTCCTCCTTTTTCATGTCCACTGCGCAGAAAGCAAAGTCCACACTGCGGGCAATCTCCTCAGCGTCCGCCACAGCGTCCTTGACAACGATGGAGCGCACCTGCTCCGGGATGGGGGTGCTCATCATCCAGCGGCTGCCCACCGCCTGCTCGTAGGTCTTGCCCGCAGAGTGGGAAGAGGCGGCAAGGGTGGTTACCTGAAACCAGGGATGGTTTTGCAGCAGGGTGACAAATCGCTGGCCGACCATGCCGGTCGCGCCGATGACGGCTACATGATACTGTTTCATTTGCGATACATCCTTTCAGAATTTGAGGATAAAACACTGTATGCTTCGGAACGGGAAAAGATGCTTTTCCCAAAAAGGAAACCCAGCGCCTGGGGATAAAAAAAGCCGGTTTTGAAAAAACCGGCGAATTTGTTGATAGGGGCATTTTCCCTTTGTCCTGCGGAAACCAAGGGTGAAAGGAAAAATCTGATAGCGCTTCATCGCCGCAAAAGCGATGACAGTTGTGCCCTTGTTCAGGACACACCCAGGGTGGCACATGCCGGCTGTACCCCCTTCGGCACCGTTCCCTTTGGCACAGGAATCAAGCGGCTCTGGCAGCCTATCCTGCGCTACTGATGAAAGGTGCGCCTCTATCGTGAAAATGTATGAAGTTGTAAGTGTTTGGATATATCTTAGCATCGAGCGGGGCTGCTGTCAAGGCGCTTTTGTACTTTTTAGGCTTAAAATCGTGAAAAAAGGAGAATTTCTAACCAAAGCGGGCGGGAAAAGGCAAATAACGGTTGACACCACCGGCGCAAAACCGTACAATAAATGCTGACACAAAAGATAAGGGGAATGAGAACCTGCTCATCTCTCCGGCGTTTTTGCAGGAAAAAACGCATCAATTCTACACCTGTTCTGTGGAGGAATGAACGTGAAAAAATCAGAATTTTGGTTTGATCTGCCCCAGGAGCAGATCGCACAGACGCCGATTGAGCCGCGGGACCACTCGCGTCTGCTGGTGATGGACCGCCAGAGCGGCGCGTGCAGCCACCATCACTTTTATGACATCATCGACTATCTGAATCCAGGCGACCTGCTGGTGGTCAACGACTCCCGCGTTATCCCGGCGCGCCTGTACGGCATCAAGTCCGACACCGGCGGGCACATCGAGGTGCTGCTGCTGGAACAGAAGGAGAAGGACGTCTGGGAAGCGCTGGTCAAACCCGGTAAAAAGGCAAAGCCGGGGGTCAAGCTCACCTTTGGCGATGGGCTGATGACCGGCGAGGTGCTGGAGACGGTGGAGGGCGGCAACCGCCTGATCCGCTTTTCCTACGAGGGGGAAAGCATCTACCCGGTGCTCGAGCAGATCGGCAACATGCCGCTGCCGCCCTACATCACCGCGAAGCTTGAGGACAACGAGCGTTACCAGACCGTCTATTCGCACGAGCTGGGCTCGGCGGCGGCACCGACCGCGGGGCTGCACTTCACCAACGAACTGCTGGACAAGATCCGCGCAAAGGGGGTCAACGTCGCGACGGTGACGCTGCACGTTGGCCTTGGCACCTTCCGACCGGTCAAGGAGGACGAGATCACCGAACACAAGATGCACTCCGAGCACTACTATCTGCCGCAGGAGACAGCCGATTTGATTAACCAAACCAAGGCAAACGGCAAGCGGGTTATCGCGGTGGGCACCACCAGCTGCCGCACCCTCGAGACGCTGGGCACCAAACAGGGCTTGCCGCTGCACGAGGAGGAGGGCTACACCGACATCTTTATCTATCCGGGCTACCAGTTTAAGGTACTGGACGGACTGATCACCAACTTCCATCTGCCGGAGAGCACCCTGATTATGCTGGTCAGCGCCTTCGCCGGCTACGAGCACACCATGGCCGCCTACGACCTGGCAGTCAGGGAGAAGTATCGGTTCTTCTCGTTTGGCGACGCGATGCTGATTGTCAACGATGCAAACAAGCAATAGAGAAACGGCTGCGGAGCGGCAGCAATCCCTGCAGGATGCCCTGTGGGAGGTACGGTCGATTGTGTGGCGCTGTGAAAAGATGAAGGGCAAATTTCCGCAGGGCTCCTCTCAGGACAGCCTGCTCAAAAACAGGCTTCACGCTATGGGGGTGGCGCAGTTGCTGCTGGAGGCAAACTTAAGCGGGGAGACAGTTCCTTCTTTCACAAGGGAAGAGCTGGAGCGTTCTGTTGCCCCGCTTGATTCCATCATCCATAAGTGCGCAACCGCGCAGAAAAAATGGGAGCCGGGCACGCGGTATTACCGGCAGCTGCAGCGCATGATCGATGCCATGCAGACGGCAAAGGAGCTGGTTTGCACAGCTTTACACGCACTGGAAAAGTGATTATGATTCGGAGGATTTTATGTATACATTGCTAAAACAGGAGGGCCGCGCCCGACGCGGTCAGTTTCAGACGGTGCATGGCACGGTGCAGACGCCGGCCTTTATGAATGTCGGCACCTCGGCGGCCATCAAGGGCGGCATTTCGTCCTATGACCTGAAGGATTTAAAGTGCCAGGTCGAGCTGTGCAACACCTACCACCTGCACCTGCGCCCGGGCGACGAGAAGATCAAGGCGCTGGGAGGCCTGCACAAATTCATGGGCTGGGACGGTCCGATTCTCACCGACTCGGGCGGCTTCCAGGTCTTTTCGCTGGCGCAGCTGCGCACCATCAGCGAGCTGGGCGTGCGCTTCCAGTCGCACATCGACGGCAGAAGAATCTTCATGGGACCGGAGGAGAGCATGCGCATCCAGTCCAACCTCGGTTCGACCATCGCGATGGCCTTTGACGAGTGCATCGCCAACCCCTCCACCCGGGAGTACACCCGCAAGTCGATTGACCGCACCGTGCGCTGGCTCAGGCGCTGCCGGGCGGAGATGACCCGGCTGAATTCGCTGCCGGACACCGTCAACCCGCACCAGATGCTGTTCGGCATCAACCAGGGCTCCACCTTCGACGATCTGCGCATCGAGCACATGAAGCAGATTGCAGAGGTCGACTGCGACGGCTACGCCATCGGCGGCCTGGCGGTGGGTGAGCCGGCGCCGGTGATGTACCACATCATCGAGCAGGTTGAACCCTATATGCCCAAGGACAAGCCGCGCTACCTCATGGGGGTCGGCACACCGGTCAACATCATCGAGGCGGTCTACCGCGGCGTCGACCTGTTCGATTGTGTCATGCCCAGCCGCAATGCGCGCCACGGCCACCTGTTCACCTGGCAGGGCATCATCAACATCAACAACGCAAAATATGAGCTGGACAATTCCCCAATCGACGCGGAATGCGACTGCCCGGTCTGCCAGCGCCACAGCCGCGCCTATATCCGCCACCTGCTCAAGGCGGGCGAGATGCTTGGAATGCGTTTGGCGGTCATGCACAACCTCTACTTTTACAACACCCTCATGGAGAAGATTCGTGCGGCGCTGGACGAGGGCCGCTATGAGCAGTTCCGGGCGCAGATGATCCCGCTGCTGGGCAGAAGAATTTAGCAAAGAGGCCTTTTCTGCCAGGGCTTTTTCCCCTTTAAACGCAAATTGCCAAAAAATACTTGCAAAAGCAGGGTCCAAAAGGTATAATATTGCTTGTATACAAAATTGCAGGAAGAAAAAGGGACAGCAATTTTGGTCAAATTTACGGAGGTGCTAAAACCCATGACAAACCTTTACCTGACAGCAACGACAACCGATTCTGTGTCGATGCTCGCCACCTTTATCCCGCTGATTCTGATGATCGTCATCTTCTATTTCCTGCTGATTCGTCCGCAGAAGAAGAGAGACAAAGAAGTTCAGAAGATGCGCGAGAACATTGAGATCGCAGACGAGATCGTCACCATCGGCGGCATTATCGGCAGAGTCGTCAGCACTAAAGACGACACCGTTGTTATCGAGACAGCGAGCGACCACAGCAAGATCCGCATGGCGCGCTGGTCCATCCAGCAGAACATCACTGCCACCGAGAGAGCTGCCCAGGAGCAGCAGGCGAAGAAGGAAGAGAAATAAAGTTTTCTCAGCAGCTGGGAAAATTTGCCTTCCAGAATGAATAAGAAAAGCTCACCCCGAATATCCTGTTCCATAGAAAACATCGTTGGACAGCAGGACACGGGGTGATTTTTTTATGCATCAAAACAAGAAGAAAGCTTCTCCGCCAAAGAATTGGCGAGGGAAAGGGAATGTCCGGGAGGCGGATAAGGCGCGACCAGTTTTTAACGCAAGGATGAAGGCAGTGGGCTGGGGGTGCCTGATCGCGGTGGCGGTGGGCGGAATTTTACTTTGCCTGCTTTCCATCCTGATGGCGGGCGGCAAGGTCCCGATCTGGGCAATCAAGGGAATTGGCCTGGTGGTGGGCTGCGTGATGGCGGCGGTTGCTGCCTTTTGCTGCGCCCGCTTTTCCCGCCAGGACGGATTCTTTCTGGGGCTGCTGTGCGCAACGATTTTGTATGCGGTATGTCTGCTGTGCGCAGTGGCCATCGGGGAAAGGCCGGACCTGTGGGGACTGATTAAGCTGCTTTCAATGCTGCTGTGCGGCTGCATTTTTGGGAGCGTAGGGGTCAATGTGCGCAGAGCAAGATAGAAAAAAGACCGAACCCAACATTGTGGGTTCGGTCTTTTTTTGAAAAGCAGCATTATCACTCTGCGCTTTGCTGCGAAGTCTCATCGGTGGTGCTTTCCTCAGTTGCCGTTTCCTCGGTGGTTGGTTCCTCAGAGGAGGTGTCTGTCTGCTCATCGGCAGTGTCCTCGGTGGTGCCAGTAGTGTCGGTTGTGGTTTCGGTCGAGGAAGTGGTGTCGTCCGGCTGGGTAGCTTGCTCGGTGCCGGTCGAGGTGGTGGCTCCGGTGGCGTTGAGAACCTCCAGCGCCTTTTTCAGCTGTGGATCGGTGGTCTCGTCGAGGGTGTCGAAGGCCTGCTGTTGTTCCTCGGTAAGGGTGACCTCATAGTCGGGGGTGAGGCCCACGCCGTCATAGTTGCCGCTTGTCGGCGGATTGTATTGCGCGACGGTGATGCGGATGGCGGAGCCGTCCTTGAGCGAGTGGGTGACCTGCATGACGCCTTTGCCGTAGGTGGTAGTGCCGACCGATTGGGCGACGCCGTAATCGCGCAGGGCCTGGGTGAAGAGCTCAGCCGCGCTGGCGGTGTTTTCATTGGTCAGGACGACCATCGGGAGCTCCACACAGCTGGCGTCGGAGGTGCCCAGCACTTCGGTGGAGCCGTCCCGGTAGGTGGCGGTGGCAATGGTGCCTTCCGGCAGCAGCATATCCAGCATCTTGATGGCCGGGTCGACCAGGCCGCCAGTGTTGTTGCGCACGTCAAAGATGAGCGACTGGGCGTTCTGGTTGCCGACCAGATCCTCGACCGCTTCTTTAAACTGGTCGTAGGTATTTTCGTTGAAGTCGGTGATTTTGATGTAGCCGGCGTTGTTGATCATGCGGGAATAGATGGTTGGGGTGACGACGACGCGGCGGGTAATTTCCGCAATTTCGATATCCTCATTGTCACGGCGCACGGTCAGGCTGAGTTTGGTGCCTGCCTGACCGCCGATTTCGGTGATGGCGCTTTCGTAGGTATCGTTGGTAACGTCGATGTCGTTGACCTTGACGATCAGGTCTCCGGCCTGGATGCCTGCTTCCAGCGCAGGGGAATCGGGGTAAACCTCGGTGACCTGGATAAAGCCGCTCTCATTTTTGGTGGCGCGGATGCCGATGCCGACCAGCTGACCCGCGTTTTCCTGCTGCAGGGTGGCGTAGTCGGAAGCGGAATAGTAGGCGGCGTAGCGGTCGGACAGGCCGGCGATATAGCCCGTCGAGATGTAGTCGTTGAGGTTGGTTTCATCGATGGTGCCGTAATAATTTTGCCGGACATAGCTGTCGATTTCCGAGAGCTTGTCGTACATCGCCTGCTTTTCCGAGATGTTGGTGATGGTGGTGGAAAACATCTGCCGCGAGAAGATCATGGTGACCGAGAAGGTCACTGCGGTGATGATGAGCATGAGGGCAAGCGCCGCTCCAAGAGAAATTTTCTTATTCATAGAAAGACTCCTACTCCTGAAAAATAAATGTGGTCATAAACAGTTACATGATAACCCATTTATTTTACCACAGAATTTATGAATTTGAAACACTTTATGAAAGATTTTCTGCGTGGGAGGGCTTTGTGAACAGGGTCGTTAACAAAAAAGCCAAAAAGGAAGGTCGGTTCGGGCTTGATTGAGGGCAGCAAAGGGGATATAATAAGGGCAGAGCTTATTTTTTAAAATCAAAAGGAGGATGGAGATGAAACGGTTTCAGGATTGGAAATTTTTGGCAGCGATGGTAATGACGGCAAGCGTTGTGGCAATGACAGCAGTGGTCTGTGCAAAGTCGGTCTCGGTTTTGTTTAAGCTGGACAAAGCGCTGACCCTCTACCTGCGCGAAAATAAAACCGCAAAAAGACCGGCTGCGGTAAAACCGGTGGAGGAAGATGAGGATCTGTTTGGCATTTAAGCTGGTTTGGGCTGGAATATTTGGCGGGCGAAAAGCCTGGTTTAAGCAGAATAGATAAAAAAAAGAAAATATTTCAGCGAGGTTTGACGGATCAGCACTAGACATTTTGCAGGGAATTGAGTATACTTATCTTTAAAGAAAACATCCACAGATATTGAATCCTGAAAGCAATCCTTTAAGACGGTCCTGTGAGGCTGGCAAGGTGGTTTGATGGGGTACCATATTCCAAGGCGTTTTCTGCTTTGGGGTGCCGGAAAAGTTTTCCGGGAAATTCTGGTGACGATCAGCTGTCTGCAGCCAAAAGGGCGCAGGCAGCTTTTTTTGTATGTCCTTTGTAAAAAAGGACAGCGGGAGAATTGAGCGGACAGAGAACCTGACTTTGGACAGGAGGAAAGAAGATGCTGGTCGAGAAAACCCAGATTATGGATCAAAAGGCCATGTCCAGGGCGATCACGAGAATTTCGTTTGAGATCATCGAGCGCAACAAGGGCGCGGGCAACCTCTATATCATCGGCATCATGACCCGTGGGGCGGAGCTTGCCCAGCGGGTCGCCAAAAAGATTTCGGAGCTGGAAAGAAGCTCGGTGCAGGTGGGCTATCTGGATGTGACCGCCTACCGGGACGACAAGCGCAGCGGAACGTCCGGGGAGGACAAGACCGACCTGCCGTTTCCCATCGAGGGCAAGCAGATTATCCTGGTGGACGACGTCATCTATACCGGGCGCACCGTCCGCGCGGCGATGGACGCCATCCTGCAGCGGGGGCGGGCCCGCAGCATCCAGCTGGCAGCTTTGATCGACCGCGGACACCGCGAGCTGCCGATCCGGGCGGACTATGTCGGCAAAAACCTGCCCACCTCCCGTGACGAGTTTGTCAAGGTGATGGTGGCCGAGCGGGACGGCGAGGACCAGGTGGTCATCTGTGTGGAAAAGCAGGACGAGTAATGTTCTATCATATATCAATCAGAAAACGAAAGGAAGGGATTTGATTGGACAAGCTGCTGATTACAAACGCGAGGATTTTGGACCCATCCTGCCAGCCGCCGCTTGATTTTGTGGGCGACATTTTGGTGGAAGGGGAGCGCATCGTGAAGGTGGGCGCGGAACTTTCCCGGATGGAGATTGCAAAGGACGCCAAGGTGATCGACGCTGCCGGCCTGTGCGCCGCGCCGGGATTCATCGACATCCACGTCCATCTGCGTGACCCGGGATTTACCCACAAGGAGGATATCCTCACCGGCTGCCAAGCGGCCGCGGCGGGCGGCGTGACCAGCGTCTGCTGCATGCCGAACACCAAGCCTGTCACCGACAGCGAGGAAGTCCTTTCCTATATTTTGAATAAAGCCAAGGATGCCGACGCCAGAGTGTACCCAATTGCTTCAATCACAAAGGGAATGCATGGCGAGGAGTTAAACGACTTTGCCATGCTGCACGCCTGCGGCGCGGCGGCGGTCAGCGACGACGGCCGCCCGGTAGAAAACGCCGGCATGATGCTCGAAGCGTTAAAGAAGGCTTATCGCGCGGGTGTGCCGGTGGTCAGCCACTGTGAGGATCTGAGCATCATCGACGGCGGCATCATCAACAAGGGCAAGGTTTCCGAGGAGCTGGGCGTCCGCGGCATGGACCGTGCCAGCGAGGACAGCATCACCGTGCGGGAGATTGTGCTGGCGGAAAGTTCCGACACCGCCATCCACATCGCGCACGTCAGCACCAAAGGGTCGGTTCAGCTGATCCGTGAGGCCAAGGCCAGAGGGGTCAAGGTCACCTGCGAGACAGCGCCGCACTACATGATGATGACCGACGAGCTGCTGCGAGGCCGCGATGCCAACTTCCGCATGAACCCGCCGCTGCGCGAGGAGGAGGACTGCGAGGCGATCATCGAGGGCATCTTTGACGGCACCATCGACGCCATCGTCACCGACCACGCGCCGCATGCTCCGGAGGAGAAGGAAGATTTCCTGCGGGCGCCAAACGGTATCGTCGGTCTGGAAACCAGCTTTGCGGCGGCCTGCACTGTGCTGGTGCATCAGCAGGGCATGGGCCTGATGGAGCTTGTCAGGCTGATGACCACCAACCCCGCCAACATCATGCGCCTGCCGGGCGGAACCCTGCGGGAGGGCTCGCTGGCGGATATCGTGCTGTTTGACCCGAACCTGACCTGGACGGTCGAGGCGGACCAGCTGCACAGCAAGAGCAAAAACACACCGTTTGATAAGATGAAATTGACCGGACGGGTGGTTCGCACCATCCTTGGCGGCAAGGTTGTCTATGAACTGTAATATACAATACAGCAGAATGGGGAGGAACCAGAGATGAAAAGACTGATTGAAAGAATCGCGCAGCTGCAGAACCCAAGCGTTGTTGGCCTGGACTCGCTGCTCGACTACATTCCGCAGCACATCAAGGAGGAAAAGTTCGCACAGTACGGCGACACCTTCGATGCGGCAGCGCAGGCAATCCTGGCATACAACAAGGAGATTATCGACGCCATCTGCGATATCGTCCCGGCGGTCAAGCCGCAGGCAGCTTACTATGAGATGTACAGCTGGCAGGGCATGTGGGCGCTGTGCGAGACGATAAAATACGCGCAGGAAAAGGGAATGATCGTCATCATGGACGGCAAGCGCAACGACATCGGCTCCACCATGCAGGCCTACGCCAAGGCGCATCTGGGCGTCAGCGAGGTCAACGGCAAGGAACTTTCCGCCTTTGGTTCGGACATGCTGACCGTCAACGGCTACCTCGGTTCGGACGGCATCGAGCCGCTGCTGCCGATCTGCGACGAGAAGGATAAGGGAATCTTCGTCCTGGTCAAGACCTCCAATCCTTCCTCCGGCGAGCTGCAGGATCAGAAGATCGGCGACAAGAGCATCTATGAGACGATGGGCGCGATGTGCGAGCAGTGGGGCGAAAAGACCCAGAACAGCTACGGCTATTCCAGAGTGGGCGCGGTTGTCGGTGCAACCTATCCGCAGCAGCTGAGCGAAATGCGCCAGAAGATGCCGCACACCTTCTTCCTGGTGCCGGGCTACGGCGCGCAGGGCGGCGGCGCAAACGATGTCGCCGGTGCGTTTGACAAAAACGGCCTGGGCGCGATCGTCAACTCCTCCCGCGCGATTCTGACCGCGTGGAAGAAGGCCGGCACCGACGGCAAGGACTTTGCCCAGCAGGCAAGAAAGGCGGCCCTGACCATGAAGGAGGACATCATGGGCGTGGTCGGCAAGATCACACTGTAAGTCATTGTTAAATAAAAGATAAAAATAGAGAGATCAACACAAGGAAAACGGAGGTTAAGCGTATGGACATTTTTAACAACGCGCAAAAGGCATGGCTCCTGCTGGAGGACGGCACCATCTATGAAGGATACGGGCTGGGCTGCAGCGAGGACGCGATCGGGGAGCTGGTCTTTAATACCGGCGTAGTCGGCTTTCAGGAGATCCTGACCGATCCGGCCAACGCAAACAACATCATTGTCGAGACCTTCCCGCTGGTGGGCAACTACGGCGTGACCAGCGAGAACGATCTGCACGACAGCATCACAGCAAGGGGTTGGGTCGTACGCGAATGGTGCGCGCAGCCTTCCAATTTCCGCAGCGAGGGCAGAATCGACGAGTTCCTTGAGCGCAAAAAGATCAGCGCCATCTTCGATCTGGACACCCGCGCCATCACCAGAAAGCTGCGCGACGAGGGCGTGCAGCGCGGCCTGATTACCAGAAAGAATCCTGCCGGCCATGAGCAGGAGCTGATGGAGCAGATCAAGTCCTGGAAAGCGCCGGCTTCCGCATGGGTCAACTATGACGAAAAGATCAACTACGACAAGTTGGATGCAAAATACAGCATCACCATGCTCAACTACGGCATCCGCAACGACATCGTCAAGGCGCTGATGGAGCGCGGCTGCCGCATCACCATCGTTCCGGCCACCTGCACTGCACTGCAGGTGCTGGACACCAATCCTGACGCCATCGTCCTGTGCGGCGGCGCGGGCCTTGAGGCCTTCGAGCAGAACCCGGCCTGGAAGGAAACGGTAGCGGAACTGATGAAATCGGACAAGCCGGTTATGGGCATCGACCTTGGCCATCAGGTGATGGCGCTGGCGATGGGCGGCTCGGTCGAGAAGATGCACTGCGGCCACCGCGGCGCAAACTGCCCGGTCACCGAGACCGCGAGCGGCAGAACCTTCATCACCTCCCAGAATCACGGCTATATCGTCAAGGAGATCCCTTCCTGCGCGACCGTCAGCCATCTGAACATCAATGACAAGAGCTGCGAGGGTCTGGAATATCCGCAGATGAAGGCGATGTCGGTGCAGTTTATTCCGGAAGCGGAGATCGGACAGAAAAACTTCGACGGTATCTACGAAAGATTCCTCGGACTGATTGGATAAAACACCCGCAACATAAAAGCGCAAGAAAGGTTGATCAAATATGCCGTTAAGACAGGATATTAAAAAGGTACTGGTAATCGGCTCCGGCCCGATCATCATCGGACAGGCAGCGGAGTTTGACTATGCGGGCACACAGGCCTGCCGCGCCCTGAAAGAGGAGGGCCTGGAGGTTGTACTGGTAAACTCCAACCCTGCCACCATCATGACCGATAAGGCGATGGCCGACCACGTCTATATCGAGCCGCTGAATCTGGATGTCGTCAAGAGAATCATCGAAATCGAAAAACCGGACAGCGTCCTCTCCAACCTGGGTGGACAGACCGGTCTTACCTTCTCGATGCAGCTGGCAAAGGAAGGCTTCCTGGATTCCCACAACATCAAACTCCTGGGCGCCAAACCTTCCACCATCGACAAGGCGGAGGACCGTCAGATGTTCAAGGACACCATGGAAAAGATCGGCGAGCCCTGCATCCCTTCCAAGGTTGTCAACACCGTCGAGGACGGTCTTGCCTTCATTGAGCAGATCAAGTATCCGGTCATCATCCGCCCGGCGTTCACCATGGGCGGTACCGGCGGCGGCATTGCTCACGACGAGGAGGAGTTCCGCGAGATTGCCGGCAACGGCCTGCGCCTGTCCCCAATCACCCAGATCCTGGTTGAGAAGTGCATCTCCGGCTGGAAGGAGATCGAGTTCGAGGTCATCCGCGACTCCAAGGGCAACATCATCACCGTCTGCTCGATGGAAAACGTCGACCCGGTCGGCGTACACACCGGCGACTCGATCGTTGTAGCGCCGGCAGTCACCCTGGCTCCGCAGGAATTTGCGATGCTGCGCAAGGCCGCGCTGAACATCGTCGAGGAGCTGGGCGTAGAGGGCGGCTGCAACTGCCAGTTTGCCCTGCACCCGGAGACCAGCGAGTATGCGGTCATCGAGGTTAACCCGCGTGTATCCCGTTCCTCCGCGCTGGCTTCCAAAGCGACCGGCTACCCGATTGCAAAGGTTACCACCAAGATCGCAATCGGCTACACCCTGGACGAGATCGTTAACGCCGTCACCGGCACCACCTATGCCTGCTTTGAGCCATCGGTCGACTACCTGGTCGTCAAATTCCCGAAATGGCCATTTGATAAATTCGTCTATGCAAAGCGCACCCTGGGCACCCAGATGATGGCGACCGGCGAGGTTATGTCCATCGGCACCTCCTTCGAGAACGCGATGATGAAGGCGGTCCGCTCGGTTGAGCTGGGACTGGACACCTTCAACCTCCCGAAATTTGCCGACAAGACCAAGGAAGAGCTGCTTGAGCTGCTGCACAACTGCGACGACGAGCGCATGTTCTGCGTCTTTGAGGCGCTCAAGAAGGGCATCCCAACCCAGAAGATCCACGAGATCACCATGATCGACAACTGGTTCATCGACAAGCTGGACAACCTGCGCAAGATGGAACAGGCTCTGGCCAACTGCGACGAGCTGACCGAGGAGCTCTATCTGCGTGCCAAAAAGTACGGCTATCTGGACAGCACCATCGAGCGCATCTCCGGCAAGAAGGTGGAGCATCACAGAAAAGGCGTCTACAAGATGGTCGATACCTGCGCTGCCGAGTACAAGGCACAGACCCCATACTTCTACTCCACCTATGACGAGGAGAACGAGGCCGAGGAGTTCATCGAGGAGCACGACTCCGGCAAGAAGAAGATTCTGGTATTCGGCTCCGGCCCAATCCGTATCGGTCAGGGCATCGAGTTCGACTACTGCTCGGTACACTGTGTCTGGGCGCTGAAGAAGCTGGGCTATGAGGCTTCCATCGCCAACAACAACCCGGAGACCGTCTCCACCGACTTTGATACCTCCGACCGCCTGTACTTTGACCCGCTGACCCCGGAGGATGTCGACAACGTCCTGGCCAGCGAGAAGCCGTGGGGCGTCGTTGTCCAGTTCGGCGGCCAGACCGCCATCAAGCTGACCAAGTATCTGGCCAGCAAGGGCGTGCGCATCCTGGGCACCTCCGCTGATTCGATCGACGAGGCCGAGGACCGCGAGCGCTTTGACGAGCTGCTTGCGAAGCTGGACATCCCGCGTCCAAAGGGCGAGACCGTCCTGACCAAGGAGGAGGCTGTTGCTGCCGCCAACCGTCTGGGCTTCCCGGTCCTGCTGCGTCCTTCCTACGTTCTGGGCGGACAGAACATGATTATCGCGCACGAGACCTCCGAGGTTGAGGAGTATATGGACATCATCACCAGCCACATGAAGGACAACCTGGTGCTGATCGACAAATACATGATGGGCAAAGAGGTCGAGGTAGACGCCATCTGCGACGGCGAGGACTACCTGATTCCGGGCATCATGGAGCACATCGAGCGCGCGGGCATCCACTCCGGCGACTCGATCTCGGTCTACCCGGCACAGACCCTGTCCCAGCGCATCAAGCGCACCATCATCGACTACACCGGCCGTCTGGCGCGGGCGCTGAAGGTTGTGGGCCTGGTCAACATCCAGTACGTCATCTACAACGATGAGGTCTATGTCATCGAGGTCAACCCCCGCTCCTCCAGAACCATCCCGTATATCAGCAAGGTCACCGGCGTGCCGATGGTCGAGATTGCAACCCGCATGATGTTCGGCGAAAAGCTGCGCGACCAGGGCTACGGCATTGGCCTGTATCCGGAAGCGGAGTACGTCGCGGTCAAGGTTCCGGTCTTCAGCTTTGAGAAGCTGCACGACGTGGACACCCTGCTCGGCCCGGAGATGAAGTCCACCGGCGAGGTCCTGGGCATCGCCAAGACCTTCGAGGAGGCGCTGTACAAGGGCCTGGTAGCGGCCGGCTACAAGATGAAGCACGAGGGCGGCGTTCTGGTCACCGTCCGCGACACCGACAAGCAGGAGGTCGTTCCGATTGTTGAGAAGTTCGAGAAGATGGGCTTCAACATCTACGCCACCGCGGGCACCGCACTGACCCTGAACCAGAACATGATCGCGGCAAACACCGTCCGCAAGATCGAGGAGGAGGAGCCGAACATCCTCACCCTGTTCGATCAGAACAAGATCGACTACATCATCACCACCTCCAAGAAGGGCAGAAAGCCGCAGCGCCACTCGGTACAGATGCGCCGCCGCGCTGTCGAGCGCTCGATTGTCACCATGACCGCGCTGGACACCGCCAACGCTCTGGCAAATTCGCTGATGAGCAAGCGCACCCTCAACGATGTGGACCTGGTGGACATCACCAAAATCTAACCGCATTTTTTCAGAAGGCTGTCGGAATTTTCCGGCAGCCTTTTTTTAAAAAAAATTTTTCAGCTTGAAGAAAAGCAAAGCCTCCCCTTCGTTTTATAAAGGGAAATTTGAAGAAGAAGATAAAACCTTTCCCGATTTATGGATACACCATGTACAGAGTATGAACAGGAGTGAATTTAGCACAATTTCACGAAAACACCCGCTTAAAAAATCGTCCCTTTTGAGAATAGTAACAGAAAAGCAAGTGTGATATAGTTAATATACTTAAATAAAAAAGGGCACTTGACTTTCTCAGAGAAAGTTGGTATTATTGTATTAAGTCAATAATACAATAGGGAATCCAAAAAGGAGACTTTGTTATGTCAAAGAAAAAGAAAATCATCGGAGTGGTCTGCGGCGTTGTGGCCGTCGCGGTTGTAGGAGGATACCTGCTGCTCAATCAGAACAGCGGGGCGGCCGTGATGGTTTCCACCGAGACGCTGCAGCAGATGGATTTGCAGAACACCGTCAGCCTGACCGGCGTTGTGGAGAGCGAGACGGACAGAAAGGTTTATTCCACCCTGTCCTATCTGGTGGAGTCGGTCAACGTGCAGGTGGGCGATGTGGTGCAGGCGGGCGACGTGCTGGCCCAGCTGGACACCGAGCAGCTGGAGATGGACATCGCCCAGCAGCAGGCGGCGGTGGACGCCAGCAACAGCCAGTCGGCGCATCAGATTGAGGTCAACCGCAAGGCGTATGAAAACGCGGTGGAAAACTATGAGAACGGTTTGGACTCCAACGCCATCTCGGCGGAGTCGGGGGTCAACCAGGCGGAAAGCAGCCTGACCCAGGCCGAATACGGCGTGGACAGCGCCCAGCTGCAGGTGGACGCTGCGGAGGCCGCTGTGCGCGACGCGCGGGAAAACTACTACATCACCCGCGACCAGCTCAACGGCAACGTCGATGATGCCCGCGAGGCGCTGGACGAGGCCGAGGACGCGCTGGCGGAAGCGGAAGCGGCTTACAATGAGGCGGTAGCGAACGCAGAGTCACAGACAGCAGCGGAGATTGCACAGATTAAACAGTCTATGCAAGAGTTAGAAAGCAATTATTCGACTGCTCGCGAGCAATGGGAACATTTGGATTCTACCTATGTGCAGGACTATCAAGATCTTAAAGCAAAAAGAGATGATGCAAAAGATGTACTTGATGGACTGACAGAGGGCGACCAAGGTTATGATGATGCAAAAAATGCGTTTGATACAGCAGAAAAAAACTTGGCAGCGCTTGAGCAGGAGCACCTGACCGAAAAGGAAAAATACCAGGCCATCGAGTACAGTTATAACCAGCAAAAGGCAACTCTTGAAAATCAGCTTGCGAATGCAGGAACATCTGCTTCGGCACAGGTATCCGCCGCCCAAAGCGGTGTCGCTTCTGCCCAGACCGGTGTCGCCAGCGCCGAGGCGCAGCTGGATGCGGCCAGGGACGCGCGCAACGGCTCCACCCTGACCCAGCTGGAACAGGGCATCGACACCGCCCGCCGCAGCGTGGACAGCGCCGAGCTGCAGGAGGACATCGCAAAAGCCCAGCAGTCCGCTGCCCAGCAGTCCGCCGATACCGCCAAACAGCAGCAGGCGGCCACCGAAAACTCGATTGCGCAGCAGATTGACACCCTCAAGGACAACCTGATCGGCAGCCAGATCGCCGCGCAGTCCACCAAATCCCAGGAAATCGCCATCCAGTCGCTGCAGGACACCTTGGCTGATGCCACCATCACCGCTCCGGTTTCCGGCGTGGTCACCGCCGTCTATGCCGAGGAAGGACAGCCCGGCAACGGCCTGCTCTTTGTCATCGAGGACACCGACGCGCTGAAGATCACCACCAACATCCGTGAGTACGACGTCGGCAACATCGAGGTCGGCATGCCGGTTGTCATCCGTTCGGACGCCACCGGCGACAAGGAAATCTCCGGCACCGTCACCTACATCGCGCCGGCTGCCAACAAGACCGAGAACGGCAACACTCTGACCGCCGACGATTCCACCGTCGAGTTTGAGGCCGAGGTACAGGTCAACGACGCGGACAGCGGCCTGCGCATCGGCATGAACACCCGCCTGACCGTCCTGCTCGAGGAGCGCAGCGATGTCTACGGCGTGCCGTATGACTCGGTGGTCGAGAAGGCCGACGGCAGCGAGGTGGTCTACGCGGTAGAGCCTAGCAGCGAGAAGGAAGGCAGCTACGTCGTCACCGAGGTTCCGGTCACCACCGGTCTGGAGACCGACTTCTATATCGAGGTTTCCGGCGACGGCATCACCGACGGGCTCTCCATCGTCAGCGATCCGCAGAGCGTCGCTCCGGGCATGGAGGTCACCCCGGACTTTGTCGCCACCGGCACCACCCCAGTCACCACCGGCCTTTCCAGTGAACCGGTCGTCGGACTTTCTTCGGAGAGCGGGGCGGAATAGAGCCATGGCAAAGACAATCATTGACATGAAGGGCATCGTCAAAAAGTTCTACATCGGCCAGCCCAACGAGCTGACCATCCTCAAGGGCATCGACCTTGTGGTGGAGGAGGGGGAGTTTGTCTCGATCGTCGGCCAGTCCGGCTCGGGCAAGTCGACGCTGATGAACATCATCGGGGCGCTCGACCGCCCCACCTCGGGCAGCTACCACCTGGATGGGGTAGACATCAGCCAGGCCAACGACACCCAGCTCTCGGCCATCCGCAACGAGAAGATCGGCTTTGTCTTTCAGACCTTCAACCTGATCCCCCGCACCTCGGCGCTCAAAAATGTCGAGCTGCCGATGCTCTATGCAAGCGTGCCGCGCTCCAAGCGCACCGCCCGGGCCAAGGAGCTGCTCAGGATGGTGCAGATGGATGAGCGCATGAGCCACATGCCAAACGAGCTTTCCGGCGGACAAAAGCAGCGCGTGGCCATCGCCCGGGCAATGGCCAACGACCCGGCCATCATCCTGGCCGACGAGCCGACCGGCGCGCTCGATTCCTCCACCGGACGGCTGGTGATGGACCTGTTCCACAAGCTGCACCGCGAGCAGGGCAAGACCATCGTGCTCATCACCCACAACCGGGAGCTGGCCGAGGAGACCCAGCGGGTCGTCACCATCCGGGACGGCCAGGTGGTGGATGTGCGCCCCGGCAGCGGGGTCCTGCCGCCGGACAGCCTTTACCAGGAGGGGCGCAGGAACCCTCTGCCGCGTCCTGACACACAGAGCCTGCAGGCGGGAGGAATTGTATCATGACACAGCTTTTGGAAAATATATCCCTTGCCGTCTCCGGCCTGCGCGCCAACAAGATGCGCGCTTTGCTGACCATGCTGGGCATCATCATCGGTATCGGCGCGGTCATCGGCATTGTCATGGTCGGCGACTCGATGACCAACATGCTGACCTCCACCCTGCAGGATATGGGTGCGAACAACATCGAGATCAGCATCCAGCAGCGCCCCTCGGACAACGGCGGCTACTCAGCGGTCACCATGGACGAGGAGGACTTTATCAGCAACGAGATGATCGACCAGTTTGAGACCGATTACGGCGAGATGATCGAGGCGGTCAGCGGCAGCGAGAGCATGGGAAGCGGCCAGGTCCAGGATGGACACCTGTACGCAAACGTTTCGGTCAGCGGCGTCAATGGAGGCTACCAGGACGCCAACCACCTGACCATGATGGACGGCCGCTTTATCGGCGAAAAGGACATCAAGGGAGAAAAGAATGTGGCGGTTGTCTCGGACAAACTGGTCAGCAATATGTTCCCAAATGGGGAGGACCCATTGGGGCAGGAGATCAAGGCACATCTGGGCGACGAGATCTATACCTTCACCATCATCGGGGTCTATCAGTATGAGCAGGATGCCATCACCGCCTCGATGATGTCGATGATGGGCATGTCCTCCGACAGGGACATCACCACCGATCTGTATATCCCCATCACCACCGAGTGGAAGCTCTCCGGCGCGGTGGAGGGTTATTCCTACATCACCGTACTGACCCGCGAGGGCGCCGATGCCCGCAATCTCGCGGGTGAGTTTGAGGATTACTTCAACCGGTTTTACACCCGCAACCGCGACTTTCAGATCACGGCCATCAGTCTGGACTCGATCATCGACCAGTCGATGACCATGATGAGCACCATCCAGATTGCGATTGTGGTCATCGCGGCGATTTCACTGCTGGTCGGCGGCATCGGCGTCATGAACATCATGCTGGTCAGCGTCACCGAGCGCACCCGGGAGATCGGTACCCGCAAGGCGCTGGGGGCGCGCAACAGCGCCATCCGCCTGCAGTTTATCGTCGAGTCGGTCATCATCTGCCTGATCGGTGGCGTGATCGGCGTTCTGGTCGGTCTGCTGCTGGGCTATGTGGGTGCGACACTGCTGGGCTTCCCGGCGACGCCGTCGGTGCAGGCCATCGCCATCGCGGTCAGCTTCTCAATGATGATCGGCGTTTTCTTCGGATACTATCCGGCCAATAAGGCAGCCAAGCTCGACCCAATCGAGGCGCTGCGCTACGAATAAAAACTTTCCCCAAAAGGACGCGCAAGTGTGCTGCGCGCCCTTTTCTGTGGGCTGTTAAAAACAAGCAGGAGGGGTTTGCATGAGCTCTATCTCAAATCGTTATCAGAGGTCCAGCAGGCTGCTGGAGGGGGCGCTGGCCGTGTTCTGCGCGGCGATGGCGGTCTATAATTTCTTTTTCTCGACGCCGTACTACGTCTTTCTTTCGCTGCTGGGTCTGCTGATTGTCTTTGTCCCGCGCCTGGTGGAGCTGGTGCTGCGGCTGCACGCCGACTACCTGCTGCATCTGGCGTCCCATCTGTACATCCTGTTCGTGTACGGGATCGGGATGATCTTCAACGGCTATGACCGCATCCCCGGTTACGACAAGGTGATGCACACCATCACCGGCGTGGTGTTTGGCCTGTGTGGGCTGATTGTCTTTTATCTGCTCAAGCCCAAGGAGCAGGGCGGGATGAAGGTGGAGAAGGGCGAGTTCTGGCAGGCGGCCCTCTTTGCGGCGGGGATGGCGGCGATGATCGCCATCGGCTGGGAGATTGTGGAGTACTGCATCGACCTGGTGCTGCACAACGACCCGCAGCATGTGTTGGACACCGGCGTGAACGACACCATGTGGGACATGATTGTCTGCATGGCAGGGGCGGTGCTGTTCTGGATTCCGATGCGGCGCTACTACACCACCGGCAAGACGGGAATTGTGATGGGTGTGTTCGAGAGCTTTCGCCAGAGCAACCTGCACCGGGAACAGGAACAATAGGACTGTATCCAAAAACGTGGAAAGAGAGTCGGTCAGGCTCTCTTTTTTTGTTGCTTTTTACCCAGTGCGTCAAGGTGGGACAAAAAAGCCTGCAAAAAATAAACGTACAGGGAATGGTTGACAAGGGAATAACCATGTGTTAATCTAGAAAAAGATATTTTACTTTATAATCAATCAAAGGAGATGAGAGCAATGGCAGAAAAGCGAAAACTGAAAAAAGAGCTTGGTGTGTTTTCGGCTACCTCGGTTGTTGTGGGCTGCGTCATTGGCGCGGGAGTATTCTTTAAGCCCTACGCAATCTATCAGGCAACCGGAGGTGCGCCGGGCATGGGAATGCTGGCATGGATCATCGGGGGTCTGGCCAGCATTTTTGCGGCGTTGACCTTTGCGGAAGTGGCGGTACTGATTCCCAAAACGGGCGGTATGGTCGCCTATTTGGGCGAGGTTTTCGGAGAGCGGATCGGCTTCCTGGCCGGATGGATGCAGGTCGTCATCTTTTATCCGGCATTTTTGGCCGGCTATGGCGTCAAGGTGGGCGAAGAACTGAGCAAGTATATCGGCGCGCAGTTCGAATTGCCCATCGCGATGGCGGTTATTCTGATCATGGTGGCGCTCAACACGCTGGGAAACAAGACGACAGGCCGCATCCAGGTCGTCTCGACGGTCTGCAAGCTGGTTCCACTGGTGCTTCTGATGATTTTCGGCTTTGTCCTGGGCAGCGGCGACAACCCGATCTTCACCCCGCTGGTTGCCGAAGGCAAGAGCGCACCGGCGGTTCTGGGCTCGACGCTGCTTGCCGTGCTCTTTGCGTTTGAGGGCTGGACCAACGTCGGCGCCATTGCCGGAGAGATGAAGAACCCTGGTCGAGACCTGCCGCGCGCCATTGTAGGCGGCGTGTCCATCATCATGCTGGTCTATTTTGTCATCAATATGGCGTACCTGTGGGTGCTGCCTGCGGATGAGATGATGAATCTCGAATCGCCTGCGGCGGCTGTGGCCATGCAGATTTTTGGCCCAACCGGAGGACTGCTCATCGAGATAGGCATCATCATTTCGGTTATCGGCGCGGCCAACGGCTTCTTGATGTCCGGCTCGCGCGTGGCCTACCAGCTTGGCGAACAGAAATCTATGCCGTGCAGTCCCGCACTCAGCCGCCTCAACGCCAACAGCGTTCCTTCCAATTCGGTTATCCTGGTCGGCGTACTGGCCTGCCTGTACTCCATCAGTGAGCAGTTTGATATGCTGACCAACCTGGCGGTTTTCTCCTGCTGGATTTTCTACACCCTGACCTTCATCTGCGTCATCCGGCTGCGCCACACGCACCCCGAACTGGAGCGCAAATACAAGGTACCAGGCTATCCGGTGGTGCCGATTCTGGCCATCATCAGCGGTGTGTACGTCATCATCAGCCAGCTGGCCCTGTCTGGCTTGGGCAACACCCTGCTGTCCATCGGCAGCATCGTTGTCACGCTGATCGGCCTGCCGGTATACTCCGCAGCCAAAAAGCGTTACAGCAAATAAAAGTTCCTGCCGCCGCTCCCCTCTGGCAAGCTGCCTTGAGGGGGGACGGCGGCTTCTTTTAACAGAGGAGGGCCTAACCTGCAAAAAAAGCTTGACTTTTTTCGAGCGGCCTGATATAATAATAAGGCACTTGCGAGTTGAGTG
>URGV01000014.1 GCA_900547455.1 uncultured Oscillospiraceae bacterium | reverse complement strand
AGGAGGTTCCTGGCGAATCTTTGGTGACTTTCTTTTCGCAAGAAAGTCACCCGGGTGCAGGGCGGAGCGCCTGCATTGGTGGGTGTAGGGACTGCCGTCCCCGCATAAATCTCCCCGGGGTCGGAGGGGCGGAGCGCCCTCCTGGTGGGTGCAGGAGCCAAGTCTGACGGCAAAAGGACTTTTAAGAAAAAACACTCTCCACTCGCCTCAGGCACCCAGCGGGGGAATAAACCCAGCGGTCGAGGCGGCCGGACTCGATAAAGTAGCGCAGCGCCTTTGTTCGCGGCGCTTCGTCAAAGGCGTCGATGAGGATGAGCTTGACCTTCATCTTTTCCGGAATCAAACTCTTGATGTAGACGCTGGCCTGCTGCCCGGCGCGAACGCCGGCCTTCGGTTCGGCAAGGCCCGCCAGATTGGGCGTCAGCTCCACGAAGATGCCGTAGCTTTCCACCGAGCGCACCGTGGCGGAAACCGTCTCCCCGGGGGAAAAGAGGGCGGCGTTTTCCTCCCAGGTTCCCAGCAGCTCCTTGTGGCTCAAAGAGATCCTGCCCGCCGGATCCACCCCGGTGACGATGGCGTGGATGTCCTGCCCGGGATAGAAGCGGTCGGAGGGGTGGGAGATGCGCGAGACCGAGATGCAGTCGATGGGGATCAGCGACGGCACGCCGCAGCCGATATCGACAAAGGCGCCGAACGGCTCCAGATGGGTGACCCGGGCGGGGATGACCTGGCCGGGAAGCAGGGAGGAAAGGTACTGCTGCCAGCAGCGCTGCTGGGCGGCCCGGCGGGAGAGGACGGGGGCGATGCTGCCGTCCGGCTGCTGCTGGATCGACTGCACCACAAAGCAGACCGGTTTGCCCACCCGGGAGAGCAGGGCGATGTCCCGCACCGAGCCGTCCGCGACGCCCAGCGCCCCCTCCTGCCGGGGAATGATGCCCTGACAGAAGCCGAAATCGACCAGCAGGTCATGCTGCTGGGTGCAGAGGAAGGCGCGGGCCTCGAGGATGGCTCCGTTCTTCAGCGCCTCCCAGAGGCCCGCAGGGCTCCTGCAGAGGGCTTTGTTTTGTTCGGTATGAATCAGCCGGCCTTCCGGCGAAAAAGTAGTCATTTCTTTTACCTCCTTCTTTTTTGCCCACCGGTGTGGGGGATATGTGAGGGAGCCATGCTCCTTCTGCGCCCTCCTGGTGGGAGCAGAAGCCAAGTTTAGCAGCTTGCCCCCGGGGGCCGCAGGCCCCGCTGCAAAGAAGCCCCCCGTCCTCGCCGGTGGGCGAAAACCTCATCTTTTCAAAAAGAAAAGCAGAGGAAAATCTTGCGCTGGTGTGGTTATCTTTGCTATAATAGAATCTGTATGCAGGGCAGCTGCAAAAAAGAAGCTGTTTTTGCCTGGAAAAGGGAAAGCCGTTAAGCAAAGGAGCCGCCGGCAGAGAAAGCAGCGGCAAGGAGGCAACGGCGAGGAGGCAACGGCGAGGAGGCCGGGTAAGGATGGATGTGCGTGTAGGGGATATCCTGGTGATGAAAAAGAATCATCCCTGCGGGGAAAATAAATTTCTGGTTCTGCGAAGCGGCATGGATTTTAAGCTTCGCTGCACCCGCTGCGGCCGGGAAGTGATGATTGCCCGCTCCAAAGCGGAAAAAAATATCCGACAGATTCAGCGCCCCGGTGCAGAGCCGGAGCAAATGCAACAAGGTTAATTTTTTATTTTTTTGGATAAGGAGAACGAGAGAATATGTTTGAACAATTAGGCGGCGCAGAAGAGCGCTATCAGGCCATCAACGACCAGCTGATGGACCCCAACGTTGTCAGCGACCCAAAGCAGTACGCGCAGCTGATGAAGGAATATAAAAATCTGACCCCCATCGTGGAGAAGTACCGCGAATACAAAAAGGCTCAGGAGGATATGGACGAGGCCAAGATGATGCTGGAGGAAAGCGGCCTGGAGAAGGATTTCCGCGAGCTGATTGAGGAACAGTACGAGACCAGCAAAAAGCAGATCGAGACCATCGCGGAGGAGCTCAAAATCCTGCTGATTCCAAAGGACCCCAACGACGACAAGAACGTCATCGTCGAGATCCGCGGCGGCGCGGGCGGCGACGAGGCAGCCCTGTTTGCCAACAGCCTGTTCCGCATGTACTCGATGTACGCCGAGAGCAAGGGCTGGAAGATTGAGGTTTTAAACTCCAACCCCACCGAGCTTGGCGGCTACAAGGAGGTCAGCTTCTCGATCAACGGCGATGGAGCTTACTCCAAATTTAAATTTGAGTCGGGCGTACACCGCGTTCAGCGCGTGCCCGAGACCGAGACCCAGGGCCGTATCCACACCTCCACTGTCACTGTAGCGGTGCTGCCGGAGGCGGACGAGGTCGAGGTGGAGATTAACCCCAAGGACCTGCAGATCGACACCTACCGTTCCGGCGGCGCAGGCGGCCAGCACGTCAACAAGACAGAGTCGGCTATCCGCATCACCCACATCCCGACCGGCACCGTTGTCGAGTGCCAGGACGAGCGCAGCCAGTACAAGAACAAGGACAAGGCCATGAAGATTCTGCGCTCCCGCATCTATGAGAAGATGCAGCGCGAGCAGGAGGAGAAGATCGCCAGCGAGCGCAAGCTGCAGGTAGGAGCGGGCGACCGCGCCGAGCGCATCCGCACCTACAACTACCCGCAGGGACGCGTCACCGACCACCGCATCGGCCTGACCCTGTACAAGCTCGAGCAGGTTCTCAACGGCGACCTCGATGAGCTGTTCGACGCGCTCAACACCTTTGACCAGGCCGAGAAGCTCAAGGAGAGCTCCGGTGTGCCCGGCGGCGACAAGTAAGAAAAAGAGGGCGTTTTGTTTTTGAAACAGCAACAGGATTCGCAGCAGAAAAAAACGCTGCTGCTCACGATAAACGACGTTGTGTCCGACGCGGACAAATTAAGCCAGGCCGCAGCGATTATCCGGCGGGGTGGGCTGGTGGCCTTCCCGACCGAGACGGTCTATGGTCTGGGGGCAAACGCGCTGGACCCGCAGGCGGTGAAGGGCATCTTTGCAGCCAAGGGCAGGCCACAGGACAATCCCCTCATCATCCACCTGTACGATCCCAGCCAGACACAGCAATATGCAAAAAATATCCCGCCGGTTTACTACGCGCTGTGCGAGCGCTTTTCGCCCGGGCCGCTGACTGTCATTCTGCCAAAACGGGACTGCATCCCGATGGAGACCTCCGGCGGGCTTGACACGGTGGCGGTGCGCATCCCCTCCCACCCGGTGGCGCGGGAGATCATCCGCCTGGCCGGGGTGCCGGTGGCTGCGCCTTCGGCCAACCTCTCCGGTTCGCCCAGCCCCACAACCGCTCAGCACTGCGTCCATGACCTGTGGGGCAGGGTGGACGCCATCGTCGACGGCGGAGCCTGTGGCGTGGGGCTGGAATCGACGGTCATCTCGCTGGCGGGGGAAAAACCGGTTTTGCTGCGTCCCGGCGCGGTGACCCCGCAGATGCTGCGGGAGCTTCTGCCCGATCTGCAGATTCACCAGGCGGTGACCGAAAAGCTGCAGGCCGGCGTCAAGGCCTCCTCGCCGGGCATGAAGTACAAGCACTATGCGCCCAAGGCGCAGATCACTATCCTGGACGCGGACAGCGCACAGTTTGTCGCCTATGTCAACGCGCACAAGCGGCCGGGGCTGTTTGCCCTGTGCTTTGCCGAGGATGTGGCGGGGCTGCAGGTGCCCTATGTCAGCCTGGGGGCAGATGAGGCCGACCAGGCACGGCACCTGTTTGCGGCGCTGCGGCAGCTGGATGAGCTGGGAGCGAAGGAAGTGTATGCCCGCTGCCCGGACAAGGAGGGCGTGGGACTGGCAGTGTACAACCGTCTGATCCGCGCCGCGGCCTATCACGAGCTGCCGGTGGAGCAGGAATAGGCGCAGAGAAAAAGGCAAGGTTGACAGGAAGAAGATGAACAATATGGTTATAGGACTGACAGGCCAGACCGGAGCGGGCAAGACCACCGTCTCGGACTATCTGCGGGAGAACGGCGTCACCGTCATCGATGCCGACCAGGTGGCCCGCCGGGTGGTGGAGCAGGGCAGCGCCTGCATCGCCGACATCGCCCTGGAGTTTGGCTGTGAATATATCAACATGGACGGCACCCTCAACCGCAGAAAGATGGCGCGGACCGTCTTTGGAGACAAGGCAAAGTTAAAGAAATTAAATTCCCTGATGTTCCCCTACATCATTGAGGAGATCCGCGGAGAGCTTGCACGGCTCAAAGAGGAGCAGGGCGGGCTGATTGTGCTGGACGCGCCGACGTTGTTTGAGAGCGGCGCGGACAAGGAGTGCGATTATGTCGTCTCGGTCACCGCTGCGGCGCCCGAGCGCGAGAGGCGGATCATCGCCCGCGACGGCCTGAGCCAGGAGGAGGCGCGCGAGCGCATCGCCGCCCAGCACGACGAGGACTACTACAAAAGCCGCTCCTGGCGGGTGCTGGAGAATAACGGCAGCGCCGACTCCCTCAAAAACGAGGTCAGCGCCCTGCTGGCAACGCTGGAGGGTATGATGGAGCAGTCGGCTTCCGCACCGGACAAGGAGGACATCCTTTAGACAGAAACGGAGGAAAAGCGTGGCAGCCAGAAAAAAAGTTGCAAAAAGATGGAGTGTGAAGTCGGCCCTGCTGTGGGTTGCACTGGTAGCGGTGCTGGTGGCGGCGGGATTTGCCGCGCTGGAACCGGCCACCCGAACCATCTATCATCAGCTGTATCCCCGCAGCTACCGCAGCTATGTCGAGCAGTACAGCCGGGAATACGATGTGGACGAAAATTTAGTCTATGCGGTGGCGAAGGTGGAGAGCAACTTTGACCCCAACGCTGTCTCCAGCGCTGACGCCCGGGGGCTGATGCAGATGACCGAGGATGCCTTCGAGTGGGTGCAGTACCGCATGGGGGACCAGAGCGGCGTGACCTACGCGGACATCTTTGACCCGGAGGTCGCCATCAAGTACGGAACCTATATGCTGCACCTGCTGCTTACCGAAACCGGCGACGAAATGCTGGCCATCTGCTCCTACCACGCGGGGATGGGCAACGTCAGCGCCTGGCTTGAACAGGAAAACTATTCGAAAGACGGAAAAACACTTGACAAAATACCCTATTCTGATACAGAATGGTATTATAATAAAGTCTCCGAGGCAAAGGAAATTTACCGCGAGCTTTATTCTTAAAAAATGCTTTCTTGCCTGCTCTCTTTTGGGAGGGCGGCACAGATAAATATTATTATCGGGAGGATGAACGATATGGACAAAACCAAAGGCGAACTGCTCCAGGAAGAGCTGATGATGAAGCCGGTCAACGGCACCAGCCGTCTGTCTGACGAGGCTCTGGACAAAGCGGAGGATTTTTCGGTAGGCTATAAGAAATTTATGGACGCTGCCAAAATTGAGATCGAAGCTGTCAAAGAGGCGATCGCTCTGCTGGAAAAGAATGGCTATCATCCGTTTGAGAGAGGGAAAAAGTATCAGCCGGGCGAGCGGTTCTACTACAACAACCGCGGCAAATCGCTGATCTTCGGCACCATGGGCAAACGCCCGATCGAAAAAGGCGTCAAGATTCTGGCGGCGCACGTCGATTCTCCAAGACTGGATATCAAACCAAGCCCGCTGTTTGAAAACTGCGAGCTGGGCTACTTGAGACCACACTACTACGGCGGCATCAAGAAATATCAGTGGCCGACCATTCCGCTGGCACTGCACGGCGACGTCTACAAAAAGGACGGTTCGGTTGTCTCCATCACCATCGGTGAGGACGAGAACGACCCGATCTTCTGCGTCACCGACCTGCTGCCGCACCTTTCCTCTACCCAGCGTCAGCAGACCCTGGCAGAGGCTTTCAAGGGCGAGAGCCTGAACATCCTGATCGGCTCCAGACAGTTTAAGGACGACAAGGCTTCCGAGAAGGTAAAACTCAATCTGATGAGAATCCTCAACGAGAAGTACGGCATCACCGAGCGCGACTTTTTGGGCGCTGAGCTCAGCTGCGTACCGGCTCTCAAAGCCCGCGACCTGGGTCTTGACAGAAGCATGATCGGTGCTTACGGCCACGACGACCGCGTCTGCGCCTACACCGAGATGATGGCTGAGATCGACAACCAGAACCCGGAATGGACCTCGGTTGTTATCTTCGCGGACAAAGAGGAAGTTGGTTCCGACGGCAACACCGGCATGCACTCCAGATTCCTGGAATACTTCCTGGCTGATCTGGCAGAGCCGTTTGGCGTACCGGTAAGACGGGTGCTGAGCAACTCCAAGTGCCTGTCCGCAGATGTCAGCGCAGCATACGACCCATCCTTTGCGGATGCGTATGAGAAGCAGAACTCTTCCTTCCTGAACTACGGCGTATGCGTTGTCAAATACACCGGTTCCGGCGGCAAGGGCGGCACCAACGACTGCAATGCCCGCTTCACCAGCCAGGTCTGCGCGATTCTGGACAAGGCGGATGTTGTATGGCAGTTCGGCGAGCTGGGCAAAGTTGACCAGGGCGGCGGCGGCACCGTTGCAAAATTCATCTCCGAGCTGGATGTCGACACCATCGACATCGGCGTACCGGTTCTGTGCATGCACGCACCGATGGAGATTATCTCCAAGGTTGACCTGTACGAGACCTACCGTGGTTTCTATGCGTTCCTGGTAGCGGAGCTGGACTAAGTTTTTGAAAAAACTTAAAAAAATGTTCCCCCGGAGGGCACAAGCTCTCCGGGGGATTTCTTGTTTTTGCAGGGGCGTTTGTTTTTTCTGAGCCGACGTGAGGAGGCTGTGCTCCCGAGGGGGTGAAAGCCGTCCTTCGAGAAAGTTCCGTATCGGCGGGGCCCCGGGGAGGGAAAAAGGAGAATTTTAGCATATATAAACAAAACTCCGATGAAAAAATCGGAGTTTTTCGTGCTGCGCAAAGAGCCAAAAAGATTGACTTTATGGCGAAAATGCAATATAATATTATAATGTATCAAAATGGCTACGTGTGTATTTTCCTAAATATATTGTAGCATAGAAGAAAAAAGAATTCAATACCTTCTTGCAGGATATTGAATAAAATGGGAAAAAAGTTGTACACAATGGACAATTGTTAAAATATGCGGATTGGAGTGGATCAGCCTATGGTGAATGTTAAGCCGGTACATCTGGGTAAGAATGTTCGAATGAGCTTTTCTCGGATCAATGAGGTTCTGGAAATGCCAAATCTGATTGAGGTCCAGAAAAACTCCTACAAATGGTTTCTTGAGGAGGGGTTAAAGGAAGTATTTAAAGATATTTCTGAGATTTCGGACTATCAGGGCAATCTGGTGCTTGACTTTATCGACTACCGTCTTGACGAAACGCCTAAATACAGCATTGAGGAGTGCAAGGAGCGCGACGCTACCTACGCAGCACCTCTGCGTGTGCGCGCAAGCCTTCTGAACAAGGAGACGGGCGAGGTCAAGGAGCAGGATATCTTCATGGGAGATTTCCCGGTCATGACCCCCAGCGGCACCTTCATCATCAACGGTGCGGAGCGCGTTATCGTTTCCCAGTTGGTGCGTTCCCCGGGCGTTTACTACAGCATCTCCCGCGACAAAGCCGGTAAGGAACTGTATGCCACCACCGTTATCCCGAACCGCGGCGCCTGGCTGGAATATGAAACCGACTCCAACGACGTCTTCTATGTCCGCATCGATAAAAACAGAAAGCTGCCGGTAACCACCTTCATCCGCGCGCTGGGCCTGTCCAGCGACGGACAGATCCTGGAATTTTTCGGCGACGACCCGCGCATTGTGGCAACCATCGAAAAGGACAGCACCAACAACACCGAGGAGGCGCTGCTGGAGGTTTACCGCAAGCTGCGTCCGGGCGAGCCGCCGACAGTGGACAGCGCCCAGAGCCATCTGAACGGCCTGTTCTTTGATGCAAGAAGATACGATATGTCCCGCGTAGGACGCTATAAATACAACAAGAAACTGGGCATCGCCTCCCGCATCACCGGCCATGTGGTTGCTGAGCCTATCATCAACAGCCGCACCGGCGAGGTGATGGCGGAGCCGGACGAGGTGCTCACCCGCGCCAAGGCGGAGGAGATCGAGCGCGCCGGCGTCGATACCGTCTTCCTCAAGGTTGGCGACCGTACCGTCAAGGTCATCTCCAACGGCATGGTCGACATCCTCGACTACATCTCCTGCTACACCCAGGAGGAGCTGGAGGAGATCGGCGTCAACGAGAAGGTTCGCTTCTCGGTTCTGTGCGAGATTCTGGACAGCTGCAACGCCGATGAGGAGCTGCGCCAGATGATCAAGGAGCGCGCAGAGGATCTGGTTCCAAAGCACATCATCAAGGACGACATCTTCGCCACCATCAACTACCTGTGCTGCCTGGGCAACGGCGTCGGCTCGGTCGACGACATTGACCATCTGGGCAACAGAAGGATCCGCTCGGTTGGAGAGCTGCTGCAGAACCAGTTCCGCATCGGCTTCTCCCGCATGGAGCGCGTCATCCGCGAGCGCATGACCACCCAGGCGCAGGACATGGAGGTCATCACCCCACAGGCGCTGATCAACATCCGTCCGGTTGTGGCGGCGATCAAGGAGTTCTTCGGTTCCTCCCCGCTGTCCCAGTTCATGGTCCAGAACAACCCTTTGGACGAGCTGACTCACAAGCGCCGTCTGTCCGCGCTGGGTCCTGGCGGTCTGTCGCGTGACCGCGCCGGATTCGAGGTTCGAGACGTACACTACAGCCACTACGGCAGAATGTGCCCGGTAGAGACCCCGGAAGGTCCGAACATCGGTCTGATCTCCTACCTTGCAACCTTTGCAAGAATCAACAAATACGGCTTCATCGAGGCGCCGTACCGCCGCGTCGACAAAGAGACCGGCAAGGTGCTGGATGAGGTAGAATACATGACCGCCGACCGCGAGGATGAATTCATCGTCGCGCAGGCCAACGAGCCGCTGACCGAGGAAGGCACCTTTGCCAACAAGCTGGTTTCGGTGCGCCATCGTGACACCGTCCGCGTTGTCGAGCGCGAGCTGGTCGACTACATGGACGTTTCGCCGAAGATGGTTGTCTCGGTTGCGACTGCAATGATCCCGTTCCTCGAGAACGACGACACCAACCGCGCGCTGATGGGTGCGAACATGCAGCGCCAGGCAGTGCCGCTTCTGAAAACGGAAAACCCGATCGTCGGCACCGGCATGGAGTATAAGGCTGCGGTCGACTCGGGCGTCTGCGTTGTCTCCGATGTCAACGGCGTGGTTGACCGCGTGGATGCGACCAAGATCGTGGTCCGCACCGACGAGGGTGAGCTGAAAACCTTCAACGTCATCAAATTTATGCGCTCCAACCAGGGCACCTGCTTCAATCAGCGCCCAATCGTCTCCGCAGGTGAGCGGGTTACTGTCGGCCAGGTACTGGCGGACGGCCCGGCCACCAGCAACGGCGAGATCTCGCTGGGCAAAAACGCGCTGATCGGCTTTATGACCTGGGAAGGCTACAACTACGAGGACGCGGTCCTGCTCAACGAGCGCATGGTCCGCGACGACGTATACACCTCGATCCACATCGAGGAGCACGAGATTGAGGCCCGCGACACCAAGCTCGGCCCAGAGGAAATCACCCGCGACATCCCGAACGTCGGCGAGGACGCCCTCAAAGAGCTGGACGAGCGCGGTATCATCCGCATCGGTGCTGAGGTTCACTCGGGCGATATCCTGGTCGGCAAGGTAACGCCGAAGGGCGAGACCGAGCTCAATGCCGAGGAGCGCCTGCTGCGCGCCATCTTTGGCGAAAAGGCCAGAGAGGTCCGCGACACCTCGCTGCGCGTACCGCACGGCGAGTACGGCATCATCGTCGATGTCAAGGTATTTACAAGAGAAAATTCCGACGAGCTTTCCCCGGGCGTCAACATGGTCGTCCGCTGCTACATCGCGCAGAAGAGAAAGATCTCGGTCGGCGACAAGATGGCGGGACGCCACGGCAACAAGGGTGTTGTTTCCAGAATCCTGCCGCAGGAGGATATGCCGTTCCTGGCAGACGGACGTCCGCTGGACATCGTGCTCAATCCTCTGGGCGTACCTTCCCGTATGAATATCGGTCAGGTATTGGAGGTCCACCTGGGACGTGCGGCCGCCGAGCTTGGCTGGAAGATTATGACGCCTGTCTTTGACGGCGCAAACGAGAACGACATCCGCGAGTGCCTGGAGATGGCGGGCCTGCGCGGCGACGGCAAGACCACCGTCTATGACGGACGCACCGGCGAGCCGTTCGACAACCCGGTCACCGTCGGCTACATGTACTACCTCAAGCTGCACCACCTGGTAGACGATAAGATTCACGCCCGCTCCACCGGTCCATACTCGCTGGTTACCCAGCAGCCTCTGGGTGGTAAAGCGCAGTTCGGCGGCCAGCGTTTCGGTGAGATGGAGGTTTGGGCGCTGGAAGCTTACGGCGCAGCCTACACCCTGCAGGAGATCCTGACGGTCAAATCGGACGATGTCATCGGCCGTGTCAAGACCTTCGAGGCGATTGTCAAGGGCAAAAATGTTCCGAAGCCGGGCATTCCGGAATCCTTCAAGGTTCTCATCAAGGAGCTGCAGTCGCTGTCGCTGGATGTTAAGGTCCTGGATAAGAACAACGAGGAAATTGACCTCAAGCAGGATCTGGACGACGACATGGGCTTTGGCGGCAACGAGCACTATCAGGAGGACGACGGAACCACCTTTGAAAGCGAGAACGTCGCGGTGGATTCTGAGATTGAGGACAGCTTTGCTGTGGAGCATCCGGATCTGCAGGACGATGACGACGATTTCGGCGGCCTGCTGGATGAGTTCTCCGACTTTGGGCTGGATGATGACAGTGATGACAATATGTAATTGAGGAAGAAGGGGTCGCAACAATGGAATTTAATGTGTTCGAATCTATTAAAATCGGCTTGGCTTCTCCGGAAAAGATCAGGGAATGGTCCTATGGCGAGGTAAAAAAGCCGGAGACCATCAACTATAGAACCCTGAAACCAGAACGCGACGGCCTGTTCTGCGAGCGCATCTTTGGTCCAACCAAGGACTGGGAGTGCTACTGCGGCAAGTATAAGCGTCTGCGCTATAAGGGTAAAATCTGTGAGCGCTGCGGCGTTGAGGTCACCAAATCCAAGGTCCGCCGCGAGCGTATGGGTCACATCGAACTGGCGGCGCCGGTTTCCCATATCTGGTACTTTAAGGGAACCTCCTCCAGAATGGGTCTGCTGCTGAACCTCTCTCCAAGACTGCTGGAGAAGGTGCTGTACTTTGCGTCCTACATCGTGACCGATCCGGGAACCACCAACCTGAAAAAATATACCCTTCTTTCCGAGAAGGAATACCGCGATATGCGCGAGGCCTATGAGGACGAGTTCGAGGCCATGATGGGCGCGGAGGCAATCAAAAAGCTGCTGGAGGACATTGATCTGGAGCAGCTCTCCCGCGAGCTTAAGGATGAGCTGGAGACATTGCCGGTAGGACAGAAGCGCGCCAGAATCTTAAAGCGGCTGGAGGTTGTCGAGGCGTTCCGCCTGAGCGGCAACCAGCCATCCTGGATGATTCTGGATGTTGTTCCGGTTATCCCACCGGACATCCGCCCGATGGTTCAGCTGGACGGCGGACGCTTTGCCACCAGCGATTTGAACGACCTGTACCGCCGGGTCATCAACCGCAACAACCGTCTGAAAAAGCTGATCGAGCTGGGCGCGCCGGACATCATCGTCCGCAACGAAAAGCGCATGCTGCAGGAGTCGGTTGACGCGCTGATCGACAACGGCCGCCACGGCCGCCCGGTCACCGGACCGAACAACCGTCCGCTCAAGTCGCTGTCCGACATGCTCAAAGGTAAACAGGGACGTTTCCGTCAGAACCTGCTGGGTAAACGTGTCGACTACTCCGGCCGTTCGGTTATCGTTGTCGGCCCAGACCTGAAAATGTACCAGTGCGGCCTGCCGAAGGAGATGGCGCTGGAGCTGTTTAAGCCGTTTGTCATGAAGCGGCTGGTCGATCAGGAGATCGCCACCAACATCAAAAACGCCCGCAAGATGGTGGACCGCGCTTCGATGAAGGAAGTGTGGGACGCGCTGGAGGTTGTCATCAAGAACCACCCGGTTCTCTTAAACCGTGCGCCTACCCTGCACCGTCTGGGCATCCAGGCCTTTGAGCCGATCCTGGTGGAGGGCCGCGCCATCCGCCTGCACCCGCTGGTATGTACCGCGTTCAACGCCGACTTCGACGGCGACCAGATGGCGATTCATCTGCCGCTTTCCGCCGAGGCACAGGCTGAAGCGCGCTTCCTGATGCTGGCGGCGGGCAACCTGCTGAAACCATCCGACGGACGTCCGGTCACCATCCCGACCCAGGACATGATCCTCGGTTCCTACTATCTGACCATGGTTCGCGACGACGAGCCGGGCGCCGGCAAGGTGTTCCGCAACTTCGACGAGGCCAAGATGGCATACGACACCGGCGTGGTCGGCCTGCATGCGCCGATCAAGGTCCGCGTCTCCCGCGAGGTGGAGGGCAAGACTATCAGCCGCCTGATTAACGCCACCGTCGGACAGATCATCTTCAACGACCCGATCCCGCAGGATCTGGGCTTTGTGGACAGAACCGATTCGGAAAAGCAGTTTGACCTGGAGGTCACCTTCCTGGTTAGAAAGAAACAGCTGGGCCAGATCATCGACCGCTGCATCCGCAACTGCGGTACCGTGCGCACCTCTGAAATTCTGGACCGCATCAAAAACCAGGGCTTTAAATATTCCACCAAGAGCGGCCTGACCGTCGCGGTAAGCGACGCGCTGATCCCAGAGAACAAGCAGGAACTGATCGCGCAGGCCGACGAGAAGGTTGCACAGATCAAGCGCCAGTACGACCGCGGCCTGATTTCGGACGACGTTCGTTACGACCGTGTTATCAAAGTCTGGAACGACACCACCGAGGCGGTCAAGAAGGAGCTGAACGCCACCTTCGGTGAGCGCAATCCGATTTACATGTTCGCCGATTCCGGTGCGCGAGGCTCGATGGAGCAGATCCGTCAGCTGGCCGGCATGCGCGGACTGATCGCCAACACCTCCGGTAAGGCGATCGAAATTCCGATTAAATCCAACTACCGTGAAGGCCTGAACATCTTGGAGTACTTCCAGTCCTCCCGAGGCGCGCGTAAAGGTCTGGCCGATACCGCGCTGCGTACAGCGGACTCCGGTTACCTGACCCGCCGTCTGGTAGACGTTTCGCAGGATGTTATCGTCCGCAGCGACGACTGCGGCACCCATGAGGGCATCATGGTTTATGACATTACAGACAGCGGCCGCGTCATCGAGAGCCTGGCCGAGCGTCTGACCGGACGCTACCTGGCAGACGACCTTGTCGATCCAAAGACCGGCGAGGTGCTGGCAACCAGAGAAAAGATGATCGACGAGAAGACCGCGCAGAAGATTGTGGATGCTGGCATCACCCAGGTCAAGATCCGCTCCATCCTCAACTGCCAGGCCAAGAAGGGCGTCTGCGCCAAGTGCTACGGCGCAAACCTGGCCAACGGTCAGCCGGTCGGCATCGGCGAGGCGGTCGGCGTCATCTCGGCGCAGTCGATCGGTGAGCCAGGTACCCAGCTGACCATGCGTACCTTCCATACCGGCGGCGTTGCTTCCGCCAGCGATATTACCCAGGGTCTTCCGAGGGTTGAGGAGCTGTTCGAGGCAAGAAAGCCGAAGAACGCGGCCATCATCAGCCACCTGTCCGGTATTGCAAACTTCCGTCTCGACCACAAGGGCGCCAACACCGTCAACGTCACCAGCGCAGACGGCGAGGTGTTTACCAAGATTGTTCCGTTCGACTATAAGATTATCGTCGAGGAAGGACAGTATGTCGAGAAGGGTCAGCTGATTACCGAGGGTGCTGTGGAGCCGGGCGAGGTTCTGGCAGTCAGCGGCGAGCTGGCAGTTCAGGATTACCTGATCAAAGAGGTACAGCGCGTATACCGTACCCAGGGCGTTGACATCAACGACAAGCACATTGAGGTCATTGTCCGCCAGATGATGCGCAAGGTCCGCATCGACGACGGCGGCGACACCCACCTGATCACCGGTTCGCTGGTGGACAAGGCGGAGCTGCGTGAGGCAAACGAGCAGCTGCTGGAGCAGGAGGCTCAGGACGGCATCCACCGCAAACCGGCAACTGCCCACGCGGTGCTGATGGGTATCACCAAGGCTTCGCTGGCGACCGACTCGTTCATGTCGGCGGCTTCCTTCCAGGAGACTACCCGCGTCCTGACCGAAGCGGCCATCAAGGGCAAGGTTGACCCGCTCAGCGGCCTGAAGGAAAACGTCATCATTGGTAAGCTGATCCCAGCCGGCACCGGCATCATCGAGTACATCGAGCCGGAGCAGGAGGAGCAGCCGACCGAGGAGACAACCAGCGCGCACAGCGACGGCATTGTGGAAGCTCCGCAGGAGGACGACGCAGAGCCTGCAGCCGTTTAATCAATCGAATAAAAAAGCCGAAAGGCCCGTCACAGAGCAATCTGTGGCGGGCCTTTTTTGTGGCCGAAAATCTGCCACTTATATTTGTAGATAACAGAGTACAAATGAGAATATATCATATCATTCTAACACGACAATAAAAAATGCATAATATTAGAATTTAAATATTGTTTGTTCTTACAAAAAAAAATAAAAACATATTGACATCATCAATGTAAAAGTATAGAGTAAAGCTAAAGTGAAGGCCTTCACTAAAAAAACAAAAGACAGAACGAAAAGGAGAATGAACAATGAAAAAACTTTTTGCTTTTCTAGAAGCAAGCCTTATTGCTGTAAGTATGGTACCCGCTGTTTCGGCGGCTGAGTCTACTTCATCTGACAACACGGTTTACTATTATGTTGATCGTGAAGGAGCAATGTACGAATTATCCGAAGATCAGTATACGGAAGTAATGACTGAGGATAACTTAGAGATGGTAGTGGCAAGAGATGAAGTAACTCCGGTATCCTCGATGAAAGGCAGAGACTATGTCGGCGAAACTGAAACAACACCAGATCAAGAAGCGCGTTATACAGGAAGATGGACTTTTAAGGATGAGCTTGTTCGAGATGGTTATAAGTTAACTTTTTCACAATCGGGGGGGACGTGCATTTACTGTTAGCAATGGAGAAAAAGTAACATATAGAGTTATGCCTTCTAAAAGTGCTTACTTGATAGCGGGTGCTTCTGGTAGTCATCCTTTCGAGACACCCGCAGAATATGTTACTTCAGATGGTGGCATAGTTCTCACTTCGGAATATCCTGCAGGTTATAAATTTTATGTGATCAATGCATATAACGGATATGATATTGAAGTAGATGCTACCATTGAAGTGACAAAAGCATAAATTTTTATTTTACGAACGAATTGCAGATTGCAGTTCGTTCGTTTTTTACAAGTTAAAATTGTATAAAACAAATAAAATCAATTGACAAATACATGTAATCATATTATACTGGCACTAGCATAAAGGGGTGGTATAGTGAAGAAAAGATTAGCGATCGTGTTGGCGGCGGCGATGTTGGCGGTGGCGGGTTCGCAGCTGGTCTTTGCCGATGAAGGGAAAGAGAGCGTACCAAGGCCGAAGGTTGAGGCTGGGGAGTCGGCTGTCCCGGAGGATGAGCCAAGGATTCTTACACCGGACAGGGAGTCGCTTGAGGAAAGCCCAGATATTTTGACGCCGAGCGGATCGCTGGGGAAGGAGCCGCAGGAGATACTTGTGGAGCCGCCCGGAGAGCCGGACTTGGAGGCGCTGAAAAAACAGCAGGAGGAGAATGAGCGTCTGCAGGAGTTTTACGATTCGCTCAGTGAGGAGGAACGGGGGTTTATCTGGCAGAAGATTGAGGAGCAAAAGAGAGATGAGGTACGAGCAGATTTCAAAAAGGCCGAAGGGCTTAAAGCGTATCTTGAAGAAAATTTGTTCGAGAGCCAGTACACCTTCATCACCGCAGGAAGCAGCCGGCTGACAATTGGAGTGCCGTCCGCTAAACAATTTGACAAGGTGGAAAAGCTCTGCCGAGAATATGGAGAAGAAGATGTTGCGGTCGAAATGCGGCTGTGCCGTTATTCGTACAAGGAGCTGGCGAGCGCACAAAAGGCAATCCAAAATGACAAGGACCTTGCCAAGCTGATGGGCGACGAGACCTACTATGTCGAAAATGAGGGGGATCATCTGGTGCTGCATTGCCCATATGGCAAGCCGCTGGGGCTGAGCAGCTGGTTTGAACAGAGTAGCTATCAGGATATGCTTCGAATCAGCGACGGGACCAAGCCTTTGCCCGACGGGCCGGGACTATAAGGTGGCAGGAAAAAGAGGGAGGAGAGAAACAATGAAACAAAAGATTTTGGCAGTTGTTTTGACAGTTCTGCTGGTTGTGACAGGTTCGCAGGTGGCCTTTGCTGACGGGAAAAAAGAGAGCGCGCCAAAGCCGGAGGTCAAGTCTGAGGAGCCTTTCAAGCCCCAGCCGGAACCGCTGGGAGAACCGGATTGGGAGGCGTTGAAAAAGCAGGAGGTGGAGAACGAACGCCTGCAGGAGCTTTACGATTCGCTCAGTGAGGAGGAGCGGGCGTTTATCTGGTCTGAAATAAATTTCAAATTTGAAAATGAAAGTCTCGAAATGCATGCAAAAAGAGAGCAAAGTGCAAAGCGGCTAAAAAACTATCTTGAAGAAAATTTGTTTGATAGTCAGTACACTTTCATTCGAATAAACGACTGGAATAATCTGGAAATTGGTGTTCCTTCCCTCAAGTATAAGGAGAAAATTGAACGTCTTCAGGAGGAATGTGGTGAAGGAGTTATTCAATTTTACGTTGTTTGCCGCTATACTTATAAGGAACTGAAAAGCGCACAAGAGAAGCTCGAAAACGATAAGGAATTAGCAGAGCTAATGGGGGACAGAGAGTATACTATTGTAAATGAAGGGGACCACTTGAACCTGTACTGCGTCGACAGGGAGCCTTTAGGCTTAAATAGCTGGTTAAAAGAAAATGACTATCAGGATTTTTTGACAGTGAGTAGGGGCAAACCATTTCCAGAATAAAAAAGTAAGAAGGGAGATACAGAAAAATGAAACAGAAGATTTTTGCAATTGGTCTGGCGGCGATGCTGCTGGCGGCAAGCTCGCTGGGAGCGGCGGCTATTGGTGTGCAGCCGAAGATGAGCCTTGCCTCCGCTGCGCAGGCAAAGCAGGTCGCAACGGTCAAGAAGCTGACCGCTAAGCAGCTTGAGGCATTAAAGGAGGAGCAGTACGCCCTGTTCGATTACCCGGAGGTGAGCGCATCCCACATTGACCAAAAGAAGATGGTGCTCGGGCTGGACGTGGTCGGACAGGCTTCGGCAGGGCTGCAGAAAAAGCTCCGGGAACTGGAAAAGGAATATGGCATCGACTCAAAAATCACTGTTGTAGAAGGTTACGAGAGTGCCGAACTGCCGCTGGCGGAGCAACCGACCGACAACAACAATGCCTTTGCAGAGCAGGTGAAAAAGCAGCTGGGCAAAGAGGGCTATACCAGCATCACAGTGGCGGGCAGCCGAATCACTATTGGGGTGCCGTCGGTGGAGAGCATCGAAAAGATTGAGGTACTGCGGCAGACCTTTGAGGAGCAGGAGGAGCTTTCTCCTGTCGACTATCTGCTCTGCCGCTATTCCTGCCAGCAACTGGAAGAAGCCAAAGCGGCAGTGGACAAGGAGCTTGCCGACATCGCCAAGCAGGACGGCGGTGCCTATTCGGTGCGGGTAAACGGTGGATACCTTGAGCTGTACTGCCCCTACGGCCGCTCAGAGGCGCTGGAAAGCTGGCTTGCAAACAGCAGCTACCAACCGATGCTGGTGGTGCTGGAGGGCAGAAAGCCGCTGCTGGAGGGCGCAGGATTATAATTTATCGAAAGGAAAGCAGAAAAGGGGGCGGGAACGCCCTCTTTTTTCCCGGACAGGTATAAAATGGCTCCCCTTGGGGCATCCTGTAGCAGGAAATGCTTCGAATTGTATAAGGAAAAGGGCGTAAAGGCGCGCAAAATTGGTGCAAACGTCGATCAAAAATTTGTTGACAGAAACGGCTGGGGATGATAGAATATTTAATTGGCGGGGCCTGCGGATAAGCTGTCCCCAGCCGGAAAAACAAAATTTTTTATTTTAGTAAGGAGGTGCAATATGCCAACCTTTAACCAGTTAGTTCGTAAAGGCAGAGAGTCTGTAGAGAAAAAGTCTACCGCTCCAGCTCTTCTGAAAGGATGGAACTCCCTGAAGAGAGAAGCGATCAACCAGAATTCTCCACAGAAACGTGGTGTATGTACTGCAATCAGAACCCAGACACCAAAGAAACCAAACTCCGCGCTGCGTAAAGTTGCAAGAGTACGTCTTTCCAATGGAATCGAAGCTACCGCTTACATTCCGGGTATCGGCCACAACCTTCAGGAGCACTCTGTTGTTCTGATCCGTGGCGGCCGTGTTAGGGACCTCCCTGGTGTTCGTTACCACATCATCCGCGGTACACTCGATGCACAGGGTGTAGCCAACAGAATGCAGAGCCGTTCCAAGTACGGCGCAAAACGTCCAAAGAAGAAGTAATAAAACTCCGAACAATTTTGAAAACAACCGCTCATGTGGGCTTTTATATAGCCAAAAGCAGGGAGCACCTGCCATTGGCGTCATAGAAGACTTCACATTGGCAAACGGGAGTTTTGTCACTTTCGAGTACCGATGAATTCAGACTGTGAAGGAGGGAAGCGAAGTGCCAAGAAGAGGTCAAATCGCTAAACGTGATGTATTGCCAGATCCAATGTACAATTCCAAGCTGGTAACACGTTTGATCAACAATATCATGTACGACGGTAAGAAGGGCGTTGCCCAGAAGATCGTCTACGGTGCATTCGAAATCGTAACCGAGAAGACCGGCAAAGATGCTCTGGAAGCTTTCAAGGAAGCTCTGGAAAACATCATGCCGGTTCTGGAGGTAAAGGCTCGCCGTATCGGCGGTGCTACCTACCAGGTACCAATGGAGGTTCGTCCAGCAAGAAGACAGACCCTGGGTCTGAGATGGCTGACCAACTACTCCAGAGCTCGTTCCGAGAAAACCATGAAAGAGCGTCTGGCCGGCGAGATCATTGATGCAATCAATGGAACCGGCGGTGCCGTCAAGAAACGTGAGGATACTCACAAGATGGCAGAAGCGAACAAAGCTTTCGCACACTACAGATTCTAATCAGGACAGTTGCAGAACGGCAGCGCCCGGACAGATTGCTTCGGGCCTGCTATTCTGGCTGATTCTGGTTTTTTACTACCCGAATATGAATTGTGAAATATTGCGAAGGAGGACAATATGCCAAGAGACGTATCATTGGAAATGACTCGCAATATCGGCATAATGGCGCACATCGATGCTGGTAAGACTACCACCACTGAGCGTATTCTGTACTACACCGGTATCAACCACAAGATCGGTGAGACTCATGATGGCAGCGCGACGATGGACTGGATGGTGCAGGAGCAGGAAAGAGGTATTACCATTACCTCCGCTGCGACCACCTGCTACTGGAAGGGCCACCGTATCAACATCATCGATACTCCTGGACACGTTGACTTTACAGTAGAGGTAGAGCGTTCCCTGCGCGTCCTCGACGGCTCTGTAACAGTAATGTGTGCTAAGGGCGGCGTTGAGCCACAGTCCGAGACTGTATGGCGCCAGGCTGATAAGTACCATGTTCCGAGAATGATCTATGTCAATAAAATGGACATCATGGGTGCAGACTTCTACAATGTTCTGAACATGATCCATGACCGTCTGAAATGTAATGCTGTTCCGATCCAGCTGCCAATCGGTGCCGAAGCGTTCTTCGAGGGCCTGATCGACCTGGTAGAGATGAAGGCTTACATTTACAACGATGACATGGGCAAGGATATCTCGGTTGTTGATATCCCGGAAAACATGAAAGATCAGGCGGAAGAATACCGCACCAAGATGATCGAGTCCATCTGCGAACAGGACGAGGAACTGATGGAAAAATACCTCAACGGTGAGGAACTGACCATCGAGGAGATCAAACACGCAATCCGTGTTGACACCATCGCCAACAGAATGGTTCCGATCTGCTGCGGTACTTCCTATAAAAATAAAGGTGTCCAGAAGCTGCTCGATGCGATTGTCGACTACATGCCGGCTCCAACCGACATCCCGCACATCAAAGGCGTCAGCCTGGACAGCGACGAGGAGGAGGAAAGACCTTCTTCCGACGACGCTCCGTTCGCAGCTCTTGCATTCAAGATTGCGACCGACCCGTATGTTGGTAAGCTCTGCTTCTTCCGCGCATATTCCGGTATTGTCAACACCGGCGACACCGTCCTCAACGCAACCAAGGGTCATACCGAAAGAATTGGCCGTATCCTGCAGATGCACGCGAACCACAGAAAAGATATCGAAGCCTGCTACGCAGGTGATATCGCTGCCGCAGTAGGCCTGAAGAAGGTCACCACCGGCGACACTCTGTGCGATCCTAAATACCCGATCATTCTGGAAACCATGGAGTTCCCGGAACCGGTTATCCGCGTTGCGATCGAGCCAAAGACCAAAGCTGGTCAGGAGAAGATGGGTATCGCGCTGGCGAAGCTGGCAGAAGAGGACCCGACCTTCAAGACCTACACTGATGAAGAGACCGGCCAGACCATCATCGCTGGTATGGGTGAGCTGCATCTGGAAATCATCGTTGACCGTCTGCTGCGTGAATTCAAGGTAGAGGCTAACGTTGGTAAGCCGCAGGTAGCTTACAAAGAGACCATCCGCAAGCCGGCAGACGTCGACATGAAGTATGCTCGTCAGTCCGGTGGTAAAGGTCAGTACGGTCACGTTAAGATCAAGGTTACTCCGAACGAGTCCGGCAAGGGCTACGAGTTCATCAACAACGTTGTCGGTGGTGCGATTCCGAAGGAATACATCCCGGCTGTTGATGCTGGTATCCAGGGCGCAATGCAGGCAGGTGTACTCGCCGCTTACCCGGTTGTTGACGTCAAGGTAGAGCTGTACGACGGTTCTTACCATGAGGTCGACTCCTCCGAAATGGCCTTCAAGATCGCTGGTTCTATGGCGTTCAAAGAGGCTATGAAGAAGGGAGATCCGGTCCTGCTCGAGCCAATCATGAAGGTAAGCGTCATCACTCCAGACGATTATCTGGGCGACGTTATCGGCGACCTGAACTCCCGCCGTGGTCAGATCCAGGGCATGGATGCAAGACACGGCGTTCAGCAGGTCAACGCATTTGTTCCGCTGTCTGAGATGTTCGGTTACGCCACCGACCTGCGTTCCAAGACCCAGGGCCGCGGCCAGTACACCATGGAGCCTTCTCACTATGTAGAGGTTCCGAAGAGCATCGCGGAGAAGATCATCTCCTCCAGAACAAAAGGCGAATAATCGCCTTTTGGGTGGCGATGAGGCCAACAAAAAGCTTTTTTATGCGAATAATTAAGCTTTTTTACAGCTTGGCCCTTGATTTTTAAGCGATTCCTTGATACAATACGAATTGTAACATACACAAATACGATTACGGGAGAACACTCCCGTATTAAAGGGAGGAAACAACAATGGCAAAAGCGAAATTCGAAAGAACCAAGCCACATGTTAACATTGGTACTATCGGCCACGTTGACCACGGCAAAACCACTCTGACCGCTGCTATCACCAAAGCTCTGTCCCTGAAAGGCCAGGCTAAGTTTGAGGATTATGCAAACATCGATAAGGCTCCAGAGGAAAGAGAACGTGGTATCACCATCAACACCGCTCACGTTGAGTACGAGACCGACAAGAGACACTACGCTCACGTTGACTGCCCAGGACATGCTGACTATGTTAAGAACATGATCACTGGTGCTGCTCAGATGGACGGTGCTATCCTGGTTGTATCCGCTGCAGACGGCCCGATGCCACAGACCCGTGAGCACATCCTGCTGGCTCGTCAGGTAGGCGTTCCTTACATCGTTGTATTCATGAACAAAGTTGACCAGGTTGACGACCCAGAGCTGCTCGAGCTGGTAGAGATGGAAATCCGTGACCTGCTCAATGAGTATGACTTCCCAGGCGATGATACCCCAATCATCAAAGGTTCCGCTCTGCAGGCTCTGGAAGCTCCAGATGATCCGTCCAACCCGGCTTACGCTCCAATCTATGAGCTGATGGATGCAGTTGACGAGTACATCCCAACCCCAGAGAGAAACGAAAACCTGCCATTCCTGATGCCAATCGAGGACATCTTCACCATCACCGGTCGTGGTACTGTTGCTACCGGTAGAGTTGAGAGAGGCGTTCTGAAACTCTCCGAAGAGGTTGAGATTGTTGGCCTGCAGGAAGAGAAGATGAAGACCGTTGTAACCGGTATCGAGATGTTCAGAAAACTGCTGGACTTCGCTGAGGCTGGCGACAACATCGGCGCTCTGCTCCGTGGTGTTCAGAGAACCGACATCAAACGTGGTCAGGTACTGTGCAAACCAGGTTCCATCCATCCGCACACCAGATTCCATGGCCAGGTTTACGTTCTGAAAAAGGATGAGGGCGGCCGTCATACTCCGTTCTTCAACAACTACAGACCACAGTTCTTCTTCAGAACCACCGACGTTACCGGTATCATCAAACTGCCAGAAGGCGTTGAGATGTGCATGCCAGGCGACAACGTTGAGATGGACGTTGAGCTGATCACCCCAATCGCGATTGAGGAAGGTCTGCGTTTCGCTATCCGTGAAGGTGGCAGAACCGTAGGTTCCGGAGTTGTTACCAAGATTGCTGAGTAATTTTGGTTCTTTCAACAGAACTTTTCCAAAAGGAGTACAGCTTATGCTGTACTCCTTTTTTTCTGTCTTGCGAGGGAAAGTCTCCTGGACGGCAGCTTTGGATTTGGAATATGTTTACAAAAAAACAAATCAGCTGCGCCAAAAATGACAACTGGATTACAAAATTTAAAAAAATCTCTTGATAATTTGTAATTTATATTGTATACTAAACAGTAGATAAGTTTTTAAAAAATGAATTTCTTCCGTCGCAAAAACATAGACTGACAGAAAGGAGGCGGCACGGAATGAAATGGAAAAAACAGGTAGCATCATTGTGCTTGATGCTGGCAATGACAGTGGGGATGAGTGCCGTCTCTTATGCGCAGTTCCCGTTTCATCTGATGATTGGATCGGCGGCCCCGGTCACTCTCAGCGGACAGCAGGGCTACCAGCTGGCTTTGGAGCAGGCAGTGGTCAAACATACAAGCAGGACAACATCTCTGCTCTCGCTGCCACAGAATGAGGCTCTGGAGCAGCAGGAGCAGCCGCACTTTTACCCTGGAGACACTCTGTATATTCCGTTGCAGGAGGCGGGCGGCCAGGAGCTCTACACGGAGAAGAGCTGCCCCTCTAACTGGGAGTTTGTCGCGAGCGGATTTGACCCAAGGGCAGTGGAGGAGGTTCGCTGGGCAAATGAGAATGGCGCATTGACCATCGCAATTGACTTTGCTTCAGTTCTCTCCCAGTCGGAACCGATCGAGCTTGCCGGTTCGATTACCTTGCGCGATACGCAAAGTGGGTATGAGCTGGAGCCACTGCTGGTAGAAGGTAGCTTTGGCAATGTGACCAGGGAAGTCCTGCCACACAGTGTCAACCAGATTTCCTCCCCGATGAACCTGTACGCGGGCGAAATCTATAACGGCGAGGCTGTCACCCTTTCCTTCGGAGATGGGGTTTACCTAAAAGAGGCGGTGCTGGAGCAGGGGGAGACCATCTACCTCAATCTAGACACCAGCTTTGATTCCGAGATCGCCAATCAATATCATTCCTTCGACATCCAGTGCTACAACTTCCGCGGCGATGAGGACAGCTTTGTGCAGCCAGCCAAGCTCTGTCTGCCGATGAAGTGGTCTGACACCTATGTTTATGAGATGGTGGACGGGGAGCTGACTCCGGTGCAGGCGCAGGTGGATGAGGAAAACGGCCAGGTTTGCTTTACGGTCGAGTCGTTGGGCTACTATATCGTTTCTCCCATCCTGATGACAGAATGAAATTTTACAACATAACGATGCAACAAGGCTGTGTGGAAAATTTCCACACAGCCTTTTTTCGTCTTATTTTTACCAAAAAGAACAAAAATAGCTACTGAAATTTGTAATGTATTAAGTGGTGACAGGTATTGTGTAATACAAGGTACTGTGCTATAATACAGGTAGGGAGGGAAGAGAATGAACACACAATTTCGCAAAGGAGTCATCGAAATGTGCGTCCTGGCACTGATTGACCGCAAGGACATGTATGGCTACGAAATTGTCCAGAGCATCGCCTTCTACACCGAGATCAATGAGGGGACGGTCTACCCCATCCTGCGGCGGCTGACCCAGGAGGAATATTTTGTGACCTACCTGAAGGAGAGCACCGTTGGACCCGCCCGCAAATATTACCACATCACCGAAAAGGGAAAGGGCTACCTCGGTTCGCTCAAGGCGGATTGGGACGATTTTTCAAAGATGGTCAACGATATTTTGAGAGGTGAGGAAATTGAATAAACAGGAATATCTGGAGCGCCTGCAGGCGTGTCTGAAACATAAATTGTCCAAGGAAGAAATCGAGGATATCATGCGCGACTACGCGGAGTACTTTGAGGAGGGACGTCGGCAAAGCAAGCAGGATTCGGAGATCGCTGCCAAGCTCGGTGACCCAGAACTGGTGGCCGAGCAGCTCATCGAGGAAAGCCAGGAGCAGCAGGTCGAATATAAGGTTCCCGGAAAAGGAAAGGAGAAAAAGCTCGGCGAGTATGTCGGGGAGTATTGGAAAAAGGCCAAACAGAAATTCCATGACTGGGATCATGGGGAGGCTAAACACACAGCACAGCAGGAGGAAGACACAGCAGAGAAAGCGGAACAGGACGAACCGGAAAATCTGGAGCAGGAGGAAATGGAAAAGCAGACGGTTCCGAAGAAAGAACCCAAACCTCGCCGCGAAAAACTTAGCGGTGACGGTGTGCTTGTCCGCTCGCTGAAGGTGTTGGCAAGGGCGTGCAGATGGTGCGCCATCCTGTTTGTCTGCTTCTGGCTGATGCTGTTGGCGCTGGGAATCAGCGGCCTGCTCGCTTTGACGGCAGGAGGCGTGTTGGGCGCACTTCTGTGCGTGATTGTCTTCTGTGGCCTTGGCTTTTTGCTGGGCCTGCTGGGCATCATCCTTTCCGGATTTGGTTTTGCCATTCTCGGTAGCTGGAGCGGCGTCGCGATTGTCTCCGCCTCGGTGGCCTGCCTTGCCCTCACCGTTTTGCTGGAGATGCTGTTGGTCCGCTGCCTGCGCTTCTGCTGGGGCGTGTGCAAGCAGGTTGTCCGCTATGCACTGAACGCCTGGGAGCGGATGCTCGACCGTCTGGGCGCGTGGCTGGGCATCCCAGAGACAAAAGAGAAGCGGGAAAAAGAGCCCGAGGAGCCAAAGCCAAAGCGGGTAGAGGTGGAGATGCTGCCGCCTTCGATGCCGGCAACGGTAGAGGCACAGCAGCCACAGAACGACCAGGAGGAGGGATGTTAGAATGAAAAAAGCAATGATCTTTACAGCGGCCTGCCTGGTGGCGGGCGTTGCCGGACTAGCGGTCAGCCTGCCGATGGCAGCGCAGGACGCGCTGGATATCTATAACGATGCGGCGGCCTCGGCGGAAAATCCGTACAGCCAGCTGGACCTCCCGGCGGGCGTGACCAGTCTGCGGCTGGTCAACCGCGACAAGCGGGGGCAGATTTATGTCGAGGTGCGCCAGTCGGCGGATAATCTGATCCATCTCTACACCTATGAAAACCGTCTGACCGGCAGCTATGATGCCCAGGTCAGCACCGAGGGACAGAGCGCACAGATTGACCTGACCGAAAAGGAGCTGGAGCGACAGCTGATCACCCTCTCCAGAGCGGGGCTGGTCGAGCTGCTGCGCTCTGAGATGGAGTTTGACGGCAGCCTGATTCTGGAGGTGCCCACCGACGTCACCATCACCAACTCTGGCACCGATGGCGTCCATTTCGGCGTGATGGGCGGGGTCGAGTTTGTCAACGCCGACATCATCCGCGACTATGGCTACGTTCCATCCGACAATGAAACCTGGAAGCAGCGCTACGAAGAAGCGCAGGGCAATCTGCTTGATCTGCAAGACATTGTTGGAAATCTGCAGGAAGAAAATACTGCTCTGCAGAATACATTGGAACGATATTATGATTCATGGGACTCCTACTGGGGAGAGAACCCCACCGAGGATTGGAGTGAACGGTCGGAGACAACCACCGAGGAGGCTTCTGAGGAAGCCAGCGATGCGGAAACGACGACAGAAGAAAGCGCTCGCCTGGTTACTCCCGCGGAGGTATTGCAATTGGAAGAAGTCAAGCTCAAACGCAAGGATGAGTTCCGCACCTATCAGCGGGAGGAGTCGGTCTCCGATTACCTGAAGGCCCTGCAGAATCTGGACGGTATGATTTTCGACGCACGCAAAAACCAGGTGATCTATGCGGGCAGGGAGGATCTGCTTCCATTGATGGAGGAAGTGGCGGCGCAGGTCACTTCTTACGACAGCGTGGAGGCGCTGGTTCTCGACGCGCAGAGAAACTATAACCGCGGCGATATCAGCCAGGAGCAGTATAACGGCATCATCAATGCCTATGAGGAAACGATAAGAAGCCAGGAAACGGCCCTGATTGAGATGAAGGCACAGCTTTCGGATGCAGGATACTATTGGGACAGCGCTGTCGTCTCCTCGGCAGCGGCAAACTAAAAAGTCGAGATGACTTACCCGAAATCCACTTTCTAAGATTCATCCATAAAGAAAAACACCGAGACAAACCGTCTCGGTGTTTTTTCATAGCATCATTTTACGATTTGGAATTGCCCACAACACAAACGGAACGCGACAAAATTTTCCTATAAAAACTTGGTCCCGCGAGGTAGAAGACAAGGCTTCGCACCCAACCAATCCGTGAATTGGACGCGGGCTCAGCTTACCAGAGAAATAAGATTGCAGGAACTCGGTCCCGCGAGGTAGAAGGCAAGATCTTGTACCCCACCAATTCGTGGATTGGGTGCAGGCTCAGCCTGCTGCGGGTTCAGCCCGCCAGCTTAAAAAGATTTGATGGTTTCGTCGTTGAGATGCTTGATGATCTCGACCGCCAGCTTGACGCTGTTCTTGTAGTCGGTCAGCGAAGCAAAGCCGTGGTGGGAGTGGATGTAACGAACCGGAACGCCGATGACGATGACCGGTACACCGCCGTTGGAGGTGTGGATCGGGCCGCCGTTGGTGCCGCCGCCGGAACGAACCGATTCCTGAACCGGAATGCCAAGCTCGCGTCCCAGCTCAAGCGAGAAGCGCTGGAAACGCGGATTGGTGACCATCGAACGGTCGAAGTGGCGCAGCATCGGGCCTTTCTTCATCGCGGTCTGGATGAAGTAGTCCGGGGTGAAGGTGTCGTCCGCCGGGCAGCCCTCAAAGCAGATGGCGATGTCCGGTTTGACAACGTCGCGGGTGACAAAGGCGCCGCGCTCGCCGATCTCCTCCTGGGAGGACAGAACGCCGACCACGTCAACGTCCAGATCGCTGCCCTTCAGGTCCTTCATGGTTTCCAGAACTGCCGCACAGCCGACGCGGTTGTCGAAGGCCTTGCCCAGCATGACGTCGGTTTCCTCATTGTACTCGAAGGTGACATCCGGGACAACCGGCGCGCCGATGTGGATGTTGAATACCTTCTCAACCTCTTCCTTGGAGGTGGCGCCGATGTCGATGACCATGTCAGCGATGGTCGGGCAGGCGTTTTTCTGCGCCGCGGACAGGAAGTGAACCGGAGTGCTGGCAACGATGCCGGATACCCACTTGCCGTCATAGGTCTGTACCTTTACCTTGTGGGCCGGAACGGTGTAGTTGGACCAGCCGCCCAGAGGAAGGAAGTGCAGGGTGCCGTTTGGCTTGATTGCCTGTACGATGAAGCTGACCTCATCGCTGTGTGCATCCACCATGACAACCGGTTTTTTGCCGGTGTTTTTGTGCGCGTCGATGTAGACGTTCAGGTTGCAGTCGTGTCTGACTGCGCCCAGATCCTCGTCGTGAGCGTACTTTTCAGCGATGGCAACAACCTCGTCCTCAAAGCCGCATGCGCCGTATGCGTTGGACAGAGCTTCGATTAATTTTAAAGATTCCATTGTATATAACCTCCCTTTGAATTTCAATTGCGTGTTTTGTATTAAAGGTTTGCATAAAAAGTAATGTAAACACTTTTATATTTCGAGGATAGTATAACACAACCGGCGGGAGAGTGCAAGTTCTCCCGCCGGGACCTCTGCTGCCGTCCGCCCGTCTCCGCCGGGAAAAAGTTTAAGGAATCTGTATAAAAAAGCCGGCGAGAACTGTAAGAAATGTTCATACACAGCGGTTAAACAGAAGGAAAACGAGAAGAATCAGCACACATTTTATGTCAAATGACATAAAAAAAGAGCTTGATATTTGGAAGCGAATGTGCTCTCCGCAACCAATACCGGGAAGGGATAAAAAAGGATTTTGTTCAAAAGAACACGCTGCTTTTTGTCTGTATATCTAAAAAATACAGAATTTCAGATGTGATTCTTGACAGATTGCATAGAATATACTAAGATAAACACAGAAAACCTTTTGAGAGGAACGTGAGTCAAGATGAAACAAAAATTGACAGTCTCCCAGGTAATCTATGCGTCCTTCATGCTGTTCTCCATCTTTTTTGGAGCCGGCAACATGATCTTTCCGCCCCTGCTGGGTCAGCAGGCGGGCACTCAGGCGCCCACAGCGCTGCTGGGCTTCATCATCACCGACGCGGGGCTTGCAGTGCTGGGCATCATCGCGGTGGTGATCGCCGGAAACAGCATGGACAGCCTGGTCGGAAAGGCTGGAAAAAAGATTGGACTTGTTTTGACGGCGGCAGTCTATCTGCTGCTTGGTCCGCTGTTTGCGCTGCCGCGTACCGGGGCGGTCTCCTTTGAGATCGGTGTTGTCCCCTTTTTGGAGGAGGGCAGCTCCCAGTTTGTGCCGATGCTGGTGTACACAGCGGTCTTTTTTTCGCTCACCTACTTTTTCTCGCTCAAGCCCTCTAAGGTCATCGACATTGTCGGCAAGTTTATGACCCCGCTGCTGCTTCTCTCGATTTTCATTATTTTTATCGCGGCCTGGCTCAATCCCCTGGGCCCAATCGAGGAGACCTCGATTGTCTACCAGAACGGCCCATTCATCGAGGGCCTGCTGCAGGGCTACCTTGCGCTGGATGGCTTCGCGGCGCTGATTTTTGCCATCATCATGATCAATACCTTCAAGGACCAGGGGGTCACCGAGCACAAACAGGTGGTACACTACACCGTCATCGTCGGTGTCGTCGCGGTGGCGCTGCTCTGTCTGGTCTATGGCGCTCTGTGCTTTGTGGGTGCGCAGACGTCGGGGATGACGGCCTTCTCCAACGGCGGCGTAATCCTCAACTACGCGGTCTATGCGCTGTTTGGGCGCTGGGGCAACCTGATTCTGGGCGTCGCCGTCGTGCTGGCCTGCCTGACCACCTCGATCGGTCTGACCACCGCCTTCGGCGACTACTTTGCCAAGGTGCTTCCCAACTGGTCCTACCGCAAAATCATCACCGTCGTCATCCTGTTTACCTGGCTTGTCTCCAATGTGGGCCTGGACACCCTCATTGATACCGTCCTTCCGGTGCTGGTGGTGCTCTATCCGCTGGTGACGGTGCTGGTCATCCTCTCCTACTTCGATCGTTTCTGGCGCGGCCGCACCGAGGTCTATGCCTTCAGCATGGCCTTCGCGCTGTGCTTTTCCATCTTTGACGGATGCAAGGAGGCGGGCATCTCGCTGGGCGGCCTGACCGAACAGATGATGCGGTTCCCGCTGGCTTCGCTGGGGGTCGGCTGGCTGATCCCGGCCTTTGTCGGCTTCCTCATCGGGGTCAGCCCCATCGGCAGAAAGATCGGGGACAGCCTTCGCGCCCGTTCTGCAAAAAAGACGCAAGCAAAATAACAAGATAGATTTGACGACAGGAGGAAAATAAGATGATTACATTCGAAAAACCGGGAGCGATCAACACCGAAGATACCTTAAAGCTGGCTATCCAGACTGCGCAGGAGCGGGGAATGGACCTGGTGGTGGCGACCAGCAAGGGCAACACCGCCTGCCGCGCAGCCGAGCTGTGCAAGGAGATGGGATTTGAGCGCCAACTGGTGGCAGTCACCTGCGCCTACGGCCACCGCGGACCGAATGAAAACGGCGTCTCGGAGGAGACACGCATCCTGCTACAGGACCAGGGTGTCAAGGTTGTGACCGCGGCCCATGCCCTCAGCGGCGCAGAGCGCGGAATCAGCAAGGTCTTTGGCGGGGTTTACCCGGTCGAGATTATGGCTGCCACCCTGCGGATGTTTGGACAGGGCACCAAGGTCTGTGTGGAGGTCGCGCTGATGGCGGCGGACAACGGCAGCATCGCCTTTAAAAAGCCGGTGGTTGTGGTTGGCGGCACCGCGGGCGGAGCGGACACCGCCTGCATCATCACCCCAGCCTACACCGCCTGCCTGCTCGAGACAAAGGTCAACGAAATCCTCTGCAAGCCGTCGCTGATGGAATAAGGGAAAAACACAAGGCGTTCGGGAAATTTTTCCCCGAACGCCTTTGCTGGCTGCGCTAAAATAAAATCACCGTGATGCCGTCGTTCTGCCGGCCATAGTCGACGTCGTTTTTAAGCTGCGGGCAGAGTTCAATCGCCTTTCTGCCATCCGCGGTGAAGGGGTTAAAGTCCTCCCCGCGCACATAGTGGCGGATGACGCCGCTCTTTTTGCGGTCGGCGCACAGCTTCAGACAGGCCGCTTTGATGGCGCCGCCCTGGCCGGACGAGCCGTAGCCGTGGATGACCTTGAGCGCGTGGCAGCGGGCGTACTTCGCCATCCAGATTTCGTTTCCCAGCTGGGTCATCGCCTGGGAGACCAGCGGCATATTTCTTTTGATATTGACGGTTTTGCAGATCAACGTTCAACAACTCCTTGGCAGGACAGCCCCATCCGGAAAGGAGCACTTGCTCCGAATCTGTAAAGGGTGTGGGCCTGCCGGTTTTTCTTAAATTTATTATACATCGGAAAGGTGACGAGCGCAATAACTGTGCCGTCTTGACAAAAACGATGAAGAAAGGCTACAATCAGAGAAAGAAAAGGAGGCGGCAGCGATGGAAATTACCTATCAACCAATTGAGCAGCAGGATGTGGAAAAGATCTTTGCTTACCTCAAGGAGCTCATTCTGCGCTATGAAGATCTGGGGCAGATCGACTGCGAAAAGGTTCTTGCCTGGAGCCGCAGAAAAATTGAGCAGCAGATGGCCGACTACCGGAAAATCTTCTGCGACGGTTGCCACGCGGGCTATGTCGCCGCCCACGACGAGGGGGACAGGCTGGAGATCGATGACCTGTATCTGGCCCCGGCCTTTCAGGGAAAGGGCACCGGCACGGCAGTGCTTCGCCAGATGGTCGCACAGGCCATGCAGGAGAACAAGACCCCTTACCTCTACGTCTTTATCCGCAACGAGGGCGCGGTGCGCCTTTACCGCCGGCTGGGCTTTGCGGTGGTGCAGGAGATTCCAAACTCCCGCTACATCATGGAGTACCGCAGCTAGCTGCCAGGAGAGAAAAGAAAAAACGCCTTCCCTTATTGGGAAGGCGTTTTGTGTCGGCTTTACAGGATGCAGTATTTGTCCATGTACTGCTCCATCAGGGAGAGCACCGAAGCGTACTCCGGCTTCTCTTTGAGGTATTCGTGGATGTCCGCCACGGTGATGATGGCGTGGACGTTGATGCCGAACTCCTCCTTGACCTCCATGACGGCGGTCTTGCCGGCATGCTGGCCGACCTCGCAGCGGTTGACCGAGATGAACATATCCGGGATGCTCACCTTGGCAGCGGCCTGCAGGACCGGAACGGTCTCGCGCACAGCGGTGCCGGCGGTGATGACGTCCTCGATGATGATGATGCGGTCACCGTCCTGCGGCTTGTAGCCGACCAAGGAGCCGCCTTCGCCGTGGTCCTTGGCCTCCTTGCGGTTGAAGAAGTAGGGCTTGTCGATGTTAAAGTCGCGGGAGAGCGACCCTGCTGCGGTGGTGACCAGCGGGATGCCCTTGTAGGCCGGGCCGAACATCGCGTCAAAGTTGTCCCCGCAGTTGTCCATGATGCACTGAGCATAGAACTTGCCGAGGGTCGCAATCTGCGCGCCGGTTCTGTAGTTGCCGGTGTTGACAAAGTAAGGGGAGAGACGGCCGCTCTTGGTGGTGAACTCGCCAAAGCGCAGCACGTCGGCGCTCATCATAAATTCGATAAATTCTTTCTTTGCTGGAGAAATCATCTGCATAACATCCTTTCCTGTTTGGTCCTGTGATGGGGAACCTTCTTCTTTCAGTTTACCACAGCTTTCCCGATTGCTCAACCGTTTCGCACAAAAAATTCCACCTTCCGACCCGCCCTTGACGGGAGAGGCGAAAAAGGGTATAACAGAAAGGACCGTTTATTTTAAAAAGAAGGAGAACAATCCAATGCTCAATATCACCATCGACCCAAATTTAAAACAGGCCTGGCCCAAGGCAACGCTCGGCTGCGTGCAGTGCAAGGTGGTCACCCAACCCAGCGGAGAAAAGCTGCTCGCCGAAATTGCCGGGGCGGAGTCCTGGCTGCAGAGCACCCTCAAAATCGAGGAGATCAAGACCCGGGAGCAGATTGCCCAGACCCGCGCCTGCTGCAAGGCGCTCGGCAAGGATGTGCAGCGCTACCGCAACTCCGCTGAGGCGATGCACCGCCGCATCCTGCAGGGCAAGGGGCTGTACCAGATCAACAACGTTGTCGATACGGGCAACCTCATCTCGATCAAAACCGGCTACTCGCTGGGCGCCTACGATGTGGAAAAGCTTGAGGGGGACATCCTCTGGACAGCCACCGGTGCGGGGGTTCACTATCAGGGCATCGGCAAGGACGCGGTCAACATAGAGTTCCTGCCGGTGCTCAGGGATGCGCTCGGCTACTTCGGCAACCCCAACAGCGATTCCACCCGCGCCATGATTACCGATAAGACCACCGAAATTCTGCTGTGCATCTATTCCTTCAGCGGCGCCGGCGGCTTGCAGCAGGCGCTGGACGACGTCTGCCGCGCCCTTGCCGCCTACTGCCAGGCGCAGGATCTGCAGGCCTGGGTGGTGGAGTAGCTCCCCGCAAGATTGCTTTTTGTAGAAAAATGTGGTAGGATGAAACTGCACATTGTTTGACAAAGGGGAGAGAAAAGGTGGGGAGCTACCTTCGGAAAAACTGGAAGAAAAGCGCGCTGGTCTGCCTGCTGCAGATTGTGGAATGGGGATTTCAGGCGGGCGTGCAGCTTTTGCTGATGCAGGTTTTTGACAAGGCGCTGAGTCTGGATTTGAAAGCCTTTCTGTTTTGGAGCGCGGTGGATATGGCGGCGTGGGGCGGATATTTTCTGGTCTGCTACTTGCGGGAATCCACCCAGGCAAGGGTGGTGCGCGCGCTCAACAACGACCTGCGGCACGATCTGTGCTGTCAGTTGCTGCAAAAGGGCTACCAGGATTACCACAAGCAGGACAGCGGCGAGTACCTTTCCTGGATGACCAACGATGTCAAACAGATCGAACAGCTGGCCTGGAACCCCTTTTTTAACTGCGTGGGCAGGGCGTCTCAGGTACTTTGGGGCATTGTGGTGCTGCTGAGCCTGCACTGGTCGCTGATGGCAGCTTCGCTTGTGTCGGCGCTCATCATGTGGGCGCTGCCAAAGCTGTTTGAGAAGAAGCTGGAGCAGCTGGGAAGGCTGTGCTCCGAGCGGCAGGCGGCGGGTGTCAGCGCGCTCAAGGACCTGCTGTCCGGCCTGGATGTGCTGCGCTTTTTTGGACAAAAGGGTCGCTTTTTGCACAAGGGCGGTCAGGCCAGCGACCAGATTGAACAGTCCTCCTGCGAGCTCAGCTGCGGCAAAAGCGCGGCTGACAGCGCGATGGGCTTTGTCAGCGTGACCATCCAGATCCTGTGCGACATTTTGGTCATCCTGCTGGTGCTGCAGGGCAAGGTGCGCATGGCCACCCTGGTGGGCGCCAGCAACCTGATCGCCTGCGTGACCAATGGCCTGCATGAATTTGCGAATCTGCGCATGTCGCTGGCAGCGGGCAGGCCTTACTTTGAAAAGCTCACAGCAGAGCGGCAAGAGACAGGGCCGGTGCGCTCCCTGCCGCCGCTGCACGACGCGATTCGGATGGAGGGAATCTCCTTTGCCTACGGGGAAAAGCCGATTCTGCGCAGGCAGGACTTTATCTTTTCGATCGGCAAAAAGTACGCTCTAACCGGCCCAAGCGGCTGCGGAAAATCCACCCTGTTTAAAATTCTGCTCGGCTGGCTGCCCGGCTATGAGGGCAAAATCTGGCTGGACAACATTGACGCCAGAGACTGTACCGCCGAGCAGCTGCAGCAGCAGATGAGCTACATCGAGCAGGATGTCTTTTTGTTCAACACCACCATCCGGGAAAACATCACGCTGGGCGAGGAGTTTTCCCCCGAACAGATGGACAGGGCGCTGCGCGACAGCGCGCTGCTCGGCGACCTTGCCCGCATGCCGCAGGGCTTGGACACGGTGGTGGGGGAGGGCGGCAGCGCCCTTTCCGGCGGGCAGAAGCAGCGGGTGGCGATTGCCCGCGCACTGATTCACAACCGCTCGATTCTGCTGGTGGACGAGGGCACCTCGGCGCTGGACCGGGAGAACGCCGAGCTGGTCGAGCAGAGCCTGCTGCAGAATCCCGACCTGACGCTCATCCTCATCAGCCACCATTTAAGCGGCGAGCGGGAGCGGCAGTTTGATCAGGTGTACCGGATGCAGCCCTGCCAACAGGCAGGGACAAGATAAAGCGAGGGGGAGAACAGGATGCAAGGGTTAAAGGACGAGCTGTTTGATCTTCTGCAGGCAAAGGGCGCGCGGCTGATGGGGGTCGCGGATTTAAAGGGAATTGCCGGCGGGGCGCTGACCACCGGCATCTCGGTCGCGGTCCCGGTGCCAAAAGAGATTGTGCGGGATTTGCAGACCGCGCCGACCCTGGCCTACTATGAGGCCTACCATTCGCTCAACGCGCAGCTCAATCAAATCGTCTCCGCAGGGGCTGCCCTGTTGCAGGAGAGGGGCTTTCATGCGGTTGCCAACACCACCGACACGGTCAAGACCGACGAGAACTGGCGCTCCCCGCTGCCGCACAAGACGGTCGCCGTCCACGCGGGGCTGGGGTGGATTGGCAAAAACTGCCTGCTCATCACCGAGTGGTACGGCGGCGCGGTGCGGCTCTCCAGCCTTTTGACCGACGCGCCGCTGCCGTTTGATGCGCCGGTCGAAAAAAGCCGCTGCGGGGGCTGCAGCGCCTGTGTCGAGCGCTGCCCGGCAAAGGCCTTCACCGGCGCCACCTGGACGCCCGGCATCGAGCGGGAAAAGCTGTTCGACTGGAAGCGCTGCTACCCCGAACAGCTCAGGCGGATGAAGCAGGCCACCGGCATCGAGACCGACCTGTGCGGCCTGTGCTTTGCCGTCTGTCCCTACACCCAGCGGTATCTGCGGGAAGAATAAAAAACAAAGGGCGTTCCCATGGGGAGCGCCCTTTTCTTTATCGCGGCAGGTAGGAGAGATACTGATAGCCGTCCTCGGTCAGGCGGACGGTGAGGGCCATCTTGCGATCCGGAGCCTCCAGCTGGGAAACAGAAACGTTTAAGGTCAGCAGGTCGTACTGCTGGTCGTAGTCCTCCAGCGTGATGAGGGGAGTATAGCCCCGGCCGACTGGATGCGGTGAAAAGTAGCCGCTGTATTCCGCATTGTAATTTTCACCCGCGCGCAGCTCCTCGGCGGAAAGGCCAAAGTAGGCTTTTGCGGCCGCTTCGTACAGGTCGGCGGGATAGAACCAACCGGTGTTTTCTCCGAGCGGGCTGGCAAAGATCGTCAGCCGTTCGCCGTAAGTATAGATGTAGTTGGAGTAGTCAAGGTACCACCCGTTAAAACTTCCGGGAGTCATCTCCTCCACTGTCCAACTGGGAGAAAGGAACATGCCGGTTCCGGTAGAGTGATAGACATGCTCGGAACGGGTAGCCTCTGCGCCAAATTTCAGGATGATCTCCTCGAGCAGGTGGTCGGTAATCGCCCGGTTAACGCTCTGCGGCAGGTAGGAGACATAGCGGTAGCCGTCGTCGGTCAGTCGGATGGTGAGCATCATCCAGCGGTCCCGCTCTGTCTCACCTTCCAAATATAGCTTGATGTGGACAAGATCCCCCTCCTGCGTGAAGGACTGAATCTCGGGGGATGGCCGCTCCCCGACGCCGGGGCCTGCCAGCGCGTAGTAGGTGTTGGTGTCGGCGTGGTAGAGGTCAGGGTTGTCGCGCATCTGCTCGGTGGTGGCGTCGAAGTAGCGCCGGACGTCCGCCTCGTAGATTTCAGCGGGGTAAACCCAGCTGCCGTCTTCGGCGCGGAACAACTCCTCCTGCTCCTCTTCGGAATAAAGCTGGGAGCCGATTCCCACATACCAGCTGAAGAAGTCGGTGCCGTCGGCGTCGTCGATGGTCCACCGGTCATGGTAGTACAGGCTGACAACGCTGGTCTGCGGCGCGCCGTTTGCCGACGAAGCACCAAAGTTGAGCACCGCCTCCCGCACCAGTTTGTCGTCGGCCTGGTAGGGGGTGTCTGCCGGGGTGGTTTGCTGCTGCCCGGCGTTTTCCGGTTCGCCGGCGCTTTGTTGGTCGGCAGGTGCGTCCGTCGCGGTGTCCTCCTGCGGGGCAGCGGTGTCCGCGGCGGACGATTCCGTTTCGGCGGGAGTGGGGTCTTGCTGTCCAGAGCCCCCGCGCTCCGAGCAGGAGCTCAGCGAAAACAGCAGGCAGACAGCCAGCAAAAGGGAAAGAAGGCGGGACGATTTCATGAGGACTCCTCCTTTAGAGCTATATGTTACTACCAATATAGCATAAAAGATGAGAAAAGGGAAGAGCAAAATGGGCGGACTGCAAAAATTCCCTGCAGTCCGCCCGTAAAAAAATAGATTTAATACCCGATGATGAGATACAGCCCCAGCCCCACCACGCCGGTGCCGACCATGACCCAGATGGGGTTGAGCTTCCACCTGCGCAGCACAAACAGCGCCGCGACAAACAGCAGGGCCGCAATCCAGTCCAGATCCGCGGGGTTGAGCGAGGCCGCCGCACCGTTCCACAGCGCCGTTACCAAAATGGAAACGCCCGCCGAGGCAATCATCGCAACCACCGCCGGGCGCAGTCCGCCCAGCACGCCCTGCACCACCGACAGGGTGCGGTAGCGGTAGTAGACCCAGGCCAGGGTCAGCACGATGATGCAGGAGGGGAAGACGCAGCCGATGGTGGCGATGATGGCGCCCGGCAGCCCGGCGATGCGGGTGCCGACAAAGGTGGCCGAGTTGATGGCGATCGGCCCCGGCGTCATCTGGGAGATGGTGACGATGTCCACAAATTCCTGCATCGTCAGCCATCCGTGCAGGTCCACCACCTGGTGCTGGATTAAGGGCATGGCCGCGTAGCCGCCGCCGATGCTGAACAGGCCGATCTGGAAAAAGCTCCAGAAAAGCTGCAGAAGAACCGTCATGGCTACTCACCCGCCTTTCCGTTTTTCTCGTCGTGCAGGGTGGCGGCAAGGCCGATCACCGCGCAGACTAAAATGATGAGGATGACGTTGACATCAAAGAAGCAGGCGGCGATAAACGAGCCGAACATGATGAGGATGGGCAGCCAGAGCTTTTTCTTGAGCACGTCCCAGCCCATCGAGATGACCACGTCCGCGATGACCGCCGCCACACCGGCCTGCATGGCGCGCAGCACCAGCTGCACAATCAGGCTGTTCTGGAAGGCGGTGTAGGCCACCGAGATGACCGAAAGGATAATCAGCGGCGGCAGCACGGTGCCCAGCACCGTCACCAGTGCGCCGAACAGCCCTGCCAGCCGGTAGCCGATCAGGATGGAGGCGTTGACCGCGATGGCGCCGGGGGAGGACTGGGCGATGGCGGTCAGGTCGAGCATCTCCTCCTCCTCAATCCAGTGGTACTGTTCCACAAACTTTTTGCGCATCAGCGGGATGATGACATATCCGCCGCCAAAGGTGAAGGCGCTCAGATAAAAGGTGGAGCAGAAAAGTTTGCGGTAGAAGGCAAAGTCTTTTTTCAATCCAATCCATCTCCTTTTTTAAAAAATCGAGTTGCGATAAGGTCATTATAAGAAAATTTGCCGGGGATGTCGAGACGTTTTAGTCGATTTATAGAAAAATCTTTGGAGAATTCTACAGAATGGACAAAGAAATTGACGGCCGGACAGAAAAATAGTATCATAAGAAAAGCTGACATTTTCGGCTGTGAAAGGAGAACAAAGGAGATGGCTTTTACCAGCTCGATTTTTTTATTTGTCTTTTTCCCGCTGTGCCTGGGCGGCTACTATCTGGCGGCAGGGGTGGAGCGCGGCGTCGCTGCGCTGCGGCGGCTGCGCCTGCCCGACCTGTTTTTGGTCTGCGCAAGCATGGTGTTTTACGCCTGGGCGGCCTTTGATGGGGCGCTGTGGCTGGTGGGGTATGTGCTGCTGGCCTTTCTGCTCGGGCGCGTCATCGCCGGGATGCCCAAGGGGACGCCGGCGCGGCTGCTGGCGGCGGGGTGCTCGGTGCTGGTTGTGGTGCTGATGCTGGTTTACTTTAAGTACTACAACTTTTCGGTCACGACGGTCAACCGCCTGTTTTCGCTCTCCATCGCCACCCGCAGCATCGTCGCGCCGCTGGGCGTCTCGTTCATCACCTTTTCGGCGGTGTCCTATTTTGTGGACATCTCCCGCGGGGACGCAAAGCCGGGGAGCCTGCTCGACACGGCGCTGTACCTGACCTTCTTCCCGAAGGTCATCTCCGGCCCGATTGCCCAGTGGAAGGACTTTGCCCCCTTTGTCAATGAGCACGAGCGCCGGTTTGACAGCGCGCTCTTTCTGCAGGGACTCAACCGCATCGTCATCGGCTTTGCCAAAAAGCTGATTCTGGCGGACATCTTCGGCGCGCTCATCGCCGAGATCGAGGGCAACCTCAGCGTTGGGATGGACCAGCCCACCGCCTGGGGCGTCGCCTTTTTGTATATGCTGCAGATTTACTACGACTTTTCCGCCTACTCGGACATCGCCATCGGCCTGAGCGAACTGTTCGGGATTCGCATGAAGGAAAACTTCAACTTCCCCTACCTCTCCCGCTCGATCACCGAGTTCTGGCGGCGGTGGCACATCTCGCTGGGCACCTGGTTCCGGGAATACCTCTACATCCCGCTGGGCGGAAACCGCAAAGGCAGGGGGCGCACCCTGCTCAACCTCTTTGCCGTCTTTCTCGTCACCGGCATCTGGCACGGCGCGGGGTACAACTATATCCTGTGGGGCGTCATCAACGGCGTCATGATCGTGCTGGAACGCTGCGTGCGGGACAAGGGCTGGTACCAGAAGATTCCGGGCCTGGTCAGGTGGGCCTTCACCATGTTTGTGGTGCTGATGAGCTGGCAGGTGTTCCGGCTGGAGAGCATGAGCGGCATCGCGCAGTTTTTCGGCATCCTGTTTGGCACAGTGGAGTTTACTTCGGTCAACTTCACCTGGCAGTACTACTTCGATGCGCGCATCGTGGTGCTGATGGTGATCGCCACGGTCGGGGCGCTGGCGCTGGACGGCGGCTGGGCCAAAAAGGTTCACGCCAAAATCCAGTCGAGCGCGCCGCTGTTTTGTGTCGCGCAGCTGGCGCTGTTGCTGCTCATGGTGCTGTCGGTGATGTTCATGGTCAACTCCACCTACAGCCCATTCATCTATTTTCAGTATTAAGGAGGGGATAAATTGATGAAAAAATTACAGATTGTATTTATCGCCCTCTTTTTTGTGCTGCTCGCGCTGCCGCTGGCCTTCTTTAACTGGGAGGAAAACGTCGTCTCCGAGATCGACAACCGCCAGCTCACCAACAATCCCTTCGGTCCCAACGCCGAGCCGGGCGCGGACCTGACCGCTTCGCTGGAGAGCTATGTGCAGGACCGCATCGGTTTTCGCGACGAGATGATCCTGGGCTACACCCTGCTCAACGACCAGCTCTTCCACAAGATGATCCACCCGCTGTACGAGTACGGCAAGGACGGCTACGTCTTTTTTAAGCAGAAGCAGAACGTGCAGTTCGGTGACTACCACATCGCCTTTGCCGAGATGCTCGCCGAGATTCAGGATTACTGTCAGGCGCGGGACGTTCCGTTCCTCTTTGTCCTCAACCCCGAGAAGGCCGCTGTCTATCCCGACAAGCTGCGGGACGGCATCCACTATGACCGCAGCTGGGTGCAGCAGTTTGAGCAGAAGCTCGACGAGCTGGGAGTCAACTACATCGACAACACCCAGCTGCTGCAGGACAGGCGCGCCGAGGGCGAGCAGGTGTTCAACAAGGTCTACAACGCCGGCCACTGGAACGACCTGGGCGCCTTTTATGGGGTGAACAACATCCTGGAATCGCTGTCCGGCTTCTTCCCGTCGATTCAGCCAAACGAGCTGAGCGACTTTGCCGTTACCGAGACGCTGCAGGAGACGCTGCTCTCCTCCCAGTTCCCCATCCACGAGTACGAGCCCACCTTCGGGCGGCTGTGCGAACTGGAAGTCAAAACCGAGGAATACGACGCCGAGGTCGCGCGCAACAGCCAGCACCGGGGCTTCGGCTACTTTGTCAACCCCGAAAATGTGGCGGCGGGCGCGCCGAAAACGCTGGTGTTCCAGGGCAGCTACATGAACGAGATGGGCTTTAAGTTTTTGCAGACCGGCCTTGGCGAATACATCTACGTCCATAACTATGAAAATCTGATGGACTTCGACTACTACTTTAACATCTTCCAGCCGGAGTGCGTGGTGGTGGAGGTGGCCGAGTACACCGTCAACAGCGGCTACTTTAACGCCGAGCGGGTGGAAAATTTCTCGCTCAACCCCGTCCTCACCCTGGACGATGCGGCCCGGCAGGCGGACAAACAATCCCTCGCCCCGCAGATTGCCGAGGGCGAGCGCCTGTCCACCCTGACCGTCTCGCTGCCGGAAGGGACGCGGTATGCCTACCTGCTTTCGGAGGGGAAAACCTTTGACCTGATAGAGGGCGAGCAGGGCTGGCAGGCATCGGTGGAGAAGGAGAACCTCTCCGCTGACTACACCGTGGTCGCGGTCGGCGCGGATGGGGAGCAGGTTTGGTACCGATAAGCGCCATCTATCTTTGAGACTGCAAGAGGGCTAAAAGGCCCTCTTGTTTTTTGCTGAAAGTGCGCCGGTTCTATTCCCGGACATCCCCCGCATACACATAAACCGGAAACCAACAACAGGAAGGACGGTATGGGTATGAACAACAACGAGGAAAAAAGAAGCGTCGGCGCGCACAACCTGATTCTGGAGGAGCGGGGGAACCTGACCATCACCGGGGTGGAGGATGTGGACAGCTTCGATGAGGAGACGGTGGTGGTATACACCGGGCTGGGGGAGCTGACGGTGCGGGGCAGCGGACTGCACATCAATAAAATCGACGTCGAGGCCGGGGAGCTGAGCCTGGAGGGGCAGATCGATTCCCTGAGCTACGCCGACCAGCCGGCGGCGCGCGGCGGCTTCTTCGCAAGGATGTTTCGATAGATGATGACCGACCTGACCCTGGCAAAAGAGACCAGGCTGTTTTTGCTGTCGATTGTGGTGGGGGTGGGGCTGTCGCTGCTGTACGACCTGCTGCGCGTGCTGCGGCTGCAGACCCGGCACCGCCCCATCGTGGTGTCGCTGGAGGACCTTTTCTATTTCCTTGTCTGCGCCGCGGTCACCTTCGGCTTTGCCCTCAAGGACAACAGCGGCCAGATCCGCGGCTACATCCTCATCGGCGAGCTGTTGGGCTGGGGCTGCTGGCACCTGACCGCGGGGGAGCTTGCGGTGAAGATCGCCTCCGGCATTTTTGCGCTGCTGCGCAGGGTGGTACTGGCGGTGGCGCGCGTTGCCCTTTTTCCGTTTTATTGCCTTTGGAAGCTCGCACTAAAAATTCTGGGCCTTTTGTCGAGGCCGATGAAACTTTTTTTAAAAAAAGTTATGCAAACCCAGAAATATAACTTGAAACGAAAGCAGATGATGTTGTATAATCTAAGTAGTCAATTTCAAAAAAAACGGCAGAAAGGGGAAGAACGCCATGGTGACCAAAAGGAAAAAACACAGTAAAAACCACTTGCTGCTGGCAGCCATGATTGTGTTCGTGGCGTTTTGCTCTTTTAAAATTGTGGGCACGCAGATGGAGGTTTCGGAAAAACAGTACCAGCTCCAGCAGCTGGAACAGAGCATCGAGGAGCAGCAGAAGCTCAACGAGGAGCTGGAAAACCAGCTGGAAAAGGGAAAGACCGACCAGACCGAGATCGTTGGCAAAGCCGCTTATGAGCAGTACGGGTATGGCTATCCGGACGAGCACATCTACATTGACAGCCAGGCAAGCTAAAACAGCCGGCAACGGGCTGACGAAAAGATTGAGGAGGACGCAGGAAACATTATGCAGTTAGCAATTGGAGACATTCTGGAAGGAAAGGTGACCGGCATCACCAAGTTCGGAGCATTTGTGGAGCTGGGAGAAGGCAAGACCGGCATGGTCCACATTTCCGAAGTGTCCACGGACTATGTTGAGGACATTTCCCAGTACCTCAAAAAGGACCAGGTGGTCAAGGTGAAGGTCATCAACATCACCGACGAGGGCAAGATCAGCCTGTCCATCAAAAAGGCGATGCCCCGCCCGCAGCGCCCGGAGCAGGACAAGGCGGCGGGACGCGGTGCCGGACCCAGAAATAATTCCAGGAATTTTGGCGGCAAGCGTTATGAAAACAAACGCCCGTTCAGTCCTCAACAGGTCAGCAGCTATGAGTGGAATCCGCACCGCAACGAGAATGCTTCCTTTGAGGATATGCTCAACAAGTTTAAACAGACCAGCGACGACAAGATGTCCGACCTGAAAAAGTATCGCGGCGAGGTCAAACGCGGCTCCGCAAACCGCCGTTCCCGCCAGGACTAATCTTAGATGAAGCAAAAGAGAAGCCGCAGGGCTTCTCTTTTTTTGCAGGAGGGAGAAGGATGGCATTTGACTGGAGGCACCTGATGGGCAAAATCACCGCCGCCTTCCGGCAGGAGCTGGGGGAGAATCTAACCGGTATCTATCTGCACGGATCGGCGGCCTTTGGCAGCATGAGCAAGGGCAGCGACCTTGATTTTATCGCTGTCACAGAGCGCCCGCCCACGCAGGAGCAGAAGGAGCATTTGATCGTCGCCCTGCTGCAGCTGGAACGGGAAGCCCCGGCCAAGGGGCTGGAGATGAGCGTGGTGCTGCTGCGGGACTGCCGGGACTTTGTCTACCCCACGCCCTACCGGCTGCACTATTCCCCCATACACCGCCGCGCCTTTGAGCGGGACCTGTCCGGCTATTGCCGAAGAATGCAGGGGGTGGACTATGACCTTGCGGCCCACTTCACCGTCATCCGCAGGGTGGGGATTGTGCTGTTTGGCAGCCCAATCCGGGAGGTGTTCGGGCAGGTGCCGTTTGTGGATTATCTCGACAGCATCTGCCGGGATGTCGCCGGCGCCGCACAGGACATCCTGCACACGCCGCTGGATACCGCCCTCAACCTCTGCCGGGTGCTGGCCGCGGCGCAGGAGGGGCTGGTGCTCTCCAAGGTGCAGGGGGCACAGTGGGGGCTGCAGCATCTGCAAGGGCAGTACCGCCCTCTTCTGATGCGGGCAGCGAGCTGCTATGAGCAGGGGGCGGCCCTTGCCTGGGACAGCGGCGAGCTGGAAGATTTTGCGCGGGAGGTTTTGGACCAAATCCACGGCCGGCTGTTGAAAACCGCGGGCGGCAGGGTGTATAATAAAGAAAAAGCGAACGGCACAAAGGAGGAAACAAGGATGGAGACAATGTTCGGAGAAAAATGGTGCAAGGTGGAAATCTACAACGAGTACCTCAAGAAGATTCCCAGCCTGTTAAGCCAGATCAACACGGTGGAAAAGATGCAGCGCAAGGCCGAGACCGAGCTGCAGATGCTGCAGAAGGAGCCGGACAGCTTCAGCCGCCAGCAGTATCAGGCGCGGCTGGAATCGACCCAGGAGCAGTGTGCCCAGCGCCTTGGGGAGATGAAGGAGGAGTTAAACCTCATCCTGGGACTCAAAGAACAGCTGGAACAGGAGCTTCATCTGCGCGCAGGGGAGATCGGACAATAAAGAAAAGCCCGGAGCATCTGGCTCCGGGCTTTTTTGGTAATCCCTTTAAGGAGATTATCTTTCTTCTTTCATCTTAGCAAAGCACTCGCTGCAATAAACAGGGCGGTCTTCTCTTGGCTGGAAAGGAACCTTTGCCTCTTTGCCGCAGCTTGCGCAAACAGCGGTGAACATCTCTCTGTCCGCTTTTTTGCCGGCCTTGCGGGCGTCGCGGCAGGCTTTGCATCTCTGAGGCTCGTTCTGGAATCCCTTTTCAGCGTAGAATTCCTGCTCGCCAGCAGTGAAAACGAACTCGGCTCCGCATTCTTTGCATACTAATGTTTTGTCTTCGTACATAGCTTTTATACCTCGCTTTATCTATTCGCCCATGGACCGGAACACTGGAGAAGATTCGCCTAAAGTCGTATCGCTCTGCTGTGAGTCAAGGGCATATTTGCAACCGCGGCTTTTCCGCGATTATCAACCGGGACGGGACACAGCCTAGCGGCTGCTGTTCCTAAGCTTTCGTCTAACTCGTTGCAGGGCATTGTCAACCGCTTTGGTCGAGCAGTGAAGGCGCTGGGCCATCTCCTCATAGGAAAGTCCGCTGAGGTACAATGTTAAGGTTTCCTGTTCTAATCCAGACAAAAGGGTTTTGATTTTCTGCCTGCGCAAAAGCTCCTCCTCCTGCTGCAGGTAGACCTCCAGCGGGTCGCCGTCGCTGTTGGGGCCGGCGGCGTGTTCAAGGGAATCGATGGGCAGGTAGTCGCGCAGCGGCAGATGCTTTTGCGCTAAAGAGGCGGAGAGACACTCCACCATCCGGGAGTGGATGCACCGCCGGGCATAGGTATCAAAGGAGGCGCCGCGGGCCGGATCATAATTTTTGACCGCGTTAAAAAGGCCGATCAGCCCCTCCTGAATAAAGTCGTCCTGTTCCAGCCCCACCAGACTGTAGCGGCCGGATTTGGCTTTGATCACCGGCAAAAAGTGGGAGATCAGCTGCGCCAGGGCGTCGGTGTCCCCGCCTTTGGCCTTTTGCGCCAGCTGCTCGTCCGAGCAGTTTTTGCGTTTGTCACCGCAGCTGTCTGCATCCGTTTGGAACATTGTTTTTCTCCATCCATCTAAGATACCACTTCCTCATTATATAGTAAGCCGGGCGGTCTGTCAATTGATTTTACACCTATCTGAAAATTTTCTTTTCCCCAGAATCCGCCTGTTTTCGGGGAAAAGGGGAGGAGATATTCCTGCCTTCGGCAATTTTAGACAAAGAACAAAGAAGAATTTTGACATCCTGTTCATTTTTCACGGTCACGGTTTGATTTCCCCTGGTGCGCATGGTATAATAAGAAAAACCATGGGGGAAAACTCCCGGAAAAGAAGAGAAGAGAATCAAGGATGGCCCTCCCGGCAGGGAGCGGCCCGGTAACAGGAGTTGTTGTTTATGAAAAAAATCCATGTAGAAGTATGCGTCTGCACCGCCTGCGTGATGAACGGTTCGGTGGACCTGATGGAGTCGGTGGAAAGCCTGCGCGAGCTGCGCGGCCAGATGGAGGAGGGCTTTATGACCGAGCCGCAGGGCGAGCTGGAGATCACCACCAACAAGTGCCTGGGCGGGGTGCCGCACCAGGAAGATTCCCCGGTCGTCGCGGTGGAGGGCAAGGTCTTTAAAAAGGCGGATGCCGAGACGGTAATGGCTTACATTGTAGACTGCGTTCGAGAGAACGAGCAATAAATCCAAAAATCAAAGAGAATAAAAAATAAGCAGGAGACCAAAACAGGAGGAAAAGAACGATGAGAGGGATCACAACGCCGGTCACCAAAATCAGAAGACAGGTCTTTACCGAGATTGCCCGTCTGGCCTATGAGGACGGGGACTATTCCCGGATCGAGGAGCTGCCGTACACCATCATTCCCGGAGAGGTCGCCAACTACCGCGACAGCGTCTTTAAGGAGCGCGCCATCGTCGGTGAGCGGCTGCGCCTGGCAGTCGGATTGCCGCTGCGCCCGGTGGACCAGCACGCGCCGGTTTCGCAGGGAATGAACGACAGCGCCATCGCCGACATGTTTTATGAACCGCCGCTCATCAACGTCATTTCCTTCGCCTGCAACGCCTGCGAGGAGACCAGCTACACCGTCTCCAACCTGTGCCGCAACTGCCTGGCCCACCCCTGCACGGTGGTCTGCCCGGTCAAGGCGGTCAGCATCGTCAACGGCCGCTCCCAGATTGACAAGACCAAGTGCGTCAAGTGCGGCCGCTGCGCCCAGGCCTGCCCCTACTCGGCCATCGTCAAAAGCGAGCGCCCCTGCGCGGCCGCCTGCGGCGTCAACGCCATCGAAAGCGACGAGTACGGCCGCGCCAAAATCAACTACGACAAGTGCGTCTCCTGCGGCCAGTGCCTGGTCAGCTGCCCGTTCAGCGCCATCGCGGACAAGTCCCAGATCTTCCAGCTGATCCAGGCCATCAAGCGCGGCGACCAGGTCATCGCCGAGGTGGCTCCGGCCTTTGTCGGACAGTTTGGCCCGCTGGCCTCCCCGGAAAAGGTGCGCGCCGCACTGCGCAAGGTCGGCTTTGCGCACATCTATGAGGTGGCCCGCGGCGCGGACATCGGCGCGGTGGAGGAGGCGGAGGAATTTATCGCCAACGTGCCCACCGGCAAAAAGCCGTTCCTGGCGACCTCCTGCTGCTACTCCTGGATTATGATGGCGCAGAACATGTTCCCGGAGATCGCGCACTGCATCTCCGACTCGATGACCCCGATGGTCGCCACCGCGCGCATCATCAAGGAGAAGCACCCGAACGCCCGCGTGGTCTTTATCGGTCCCTGCGCCTCCAAAAAGCTGGAGGCGATGCGCGCCGACATCCGCAGCGACGTCGACTTTGTCATCACCTTTGAGGAGCTGATGGGCATCTTCCAGGCCAATGGAATCGAGTTCTCCGACCTGCAGGACGACACCGGCTTCAACCACGGCGCCACCGCCTCCGGACGAGGCTACGGCGTAGCGGGCGGTGTGGCCAAGGCGATCACCGACTGCATCGGTCAGATGGCGCCGGAGCTGGGCGAGATCCCGACCGACCACGCGGAGGGACTGGACGCCTGCCGCAAGATGCTGATGCTGGCCAAGGCGGGCAAGCGCAACGGATACCTGCTGGAGGGCATGGCCTGCCCGGGCGGCTGCGTCGGCGGCGCAGGCACGCTGACCAATATCCAGAAGGCCGCCAAGGCCGAGCAGGACTTTGCCGCCAAGAGCGAGTTTAAGGTTTCCACCGAGGACAAGACCGTCTTTGAAAAGCTGGGCAAATACACAAAGAAATAGTCCGGGGGCGTTGCCCCCGACGCACCCCAAAAGGCGAGGAATTTTCCTCGCCTTTTTTTGGCGCCATGATGGCGCGCCCCGGGGAATTTTGCAGGGACGGAGGTCCCTGCGGCCTACGATATGCGAGGGGGCAAATCCCCCTCTGCACTCCCCTATGCGGGGGCGCTCCGCCCCTCCACCCCGGGTGACTTTCTCCCCGATGAGAAAGTCACCAAAGAATCTCCAGGGGCTGCGCCCCTTGGAACCCGCTGGTGCGAAGTCTCCGCCCTTTTCGCGCTTGCTGCGCTCCGCTCCGGCTCGCGCCGGGCTGGTTTCTGCCACTGACGCAGCTGGATTTGCCACTTTGAGCTGGTACAGGCAATTGGCAGCGCCGTCTCCCTTGGCTTTAACGAAGAGAAATATTCTGCTGTTAATCCGTGGCTCGGCAGGGTTTTGGTTGCACGTTTGGATGCAACTTTGGGGGCGGTTCGGGGTATAGGTGAAGGGGAACGCTTCTGATGAGGAGGATGGGGACAAGATGGGGACAAGGGGGTGGGGACGGAGGGTATTTTGGTGGTTGTAAAACCAATTCGGCCTTATTCTGGCAACAGATTATTCATAAATAGCCGAAGAAAAACGCCGCCTGTCCCTATTTTGTCCCCATCCTGTCCCTATCTCTGTCCCCATTTTGTCCCCATCAAAAATGGCTTAGTTAAGCCAATAATTGCCATTTTGGGGACAGAATCCCCTATAAAATAAATAAAGATTATAGAGAATAGGTAGGATAGGGAGAAAAGTCTTTTCCCCCTTGTCCCCATTTTCTGTCCCTATCCCCCTCATCGGGGAACAGCTCCTGCCCCGCATCGGCTCGCCCCCTCGCGCCACGGTTTGAAAGCAGGAGGTGTGACCTCTGCTACCCCCGGGGAGAAAACAAGACCGATTTACTCACAAACTCAAGTGGCAAATCCGTCTGGGTCAGTGGCACAAGCCCTTTTGAGGGGGTAGCAGCACAATGTGCTGCAGGGGGAGCGAAGCGTCCCCCT